>NZ_JAAKVA010000001.1:0-790420 GCF_049175415.1 Aeromonas sp. 600527
GGTGGAGCAGCTCGGTAGCTCGTCGGGCTCATAACCCGAAGGTCGTCGGTTCAAATCCGGCCCCCGCAACCAACTCTCTGAACGTTACCTTCCTGCATTGCCAATCATTGAACAATCCTTCTTGATGCTCGTCACCATCTGGTGATTGCTGCTATTTCTGACGCTTTTTCAAGACCAAAACTGGTCGTATCAACCATTTGTTGGGTATCATCAGGTATCTCTTCATGGATGAGGCTCTCGCCTGTGATCACACCCTTCACTTATCTTCCTCCTGCTATTGAAAGCCGGGATGCCACGCTGGCCGAAGCCCTTGCCCAGGGACTGCCGTTGCAACTGCTGCTGATCGCCGAAGAGCAGAAGGAGGCATTACTGTCGTTACCAGCCCTGTCGGGGATCAACACCCAGTTGGCGCTTGGGCAAAAAGCACCCTTCACCCTGATGCATGGTTCCACCCTGTTGCTGGTCATATTTGTGGCTGGCAATGTGACGCGGGATCACCGTCTTTATAAGCAGGTCAGAGGCTGGATAGCCCCTCTTTCCGGGCTCAAGGTTGAACGGCTCGGGCTGCATCTGGAAGGTTTTTCCCCCTCCGAGCGGGTGATGCTGGCAGAATTGATGTTGTCCGCTCTGTTGGCCGCCAACCTTTCGTTGCCGACCAGCAAAAGCCGCAGCGGAAGTGTCTGGAGCTATCAGCAGTTGTCTGTTTCTCCTGCGGTGGTGCTGGATCTGGCTCGTATCTATAGCGAAGCGGGGGGCAATGGATTGGCCCGTCATCTGGCGGTGTTGCCCGCCTCCGAGCTGACGGCGGCCAGCTATCGCGAGTTTGTCAGCCAGCTTGCCCATGACGAAGGTTGGCAGTGCCATCACTATGATCAGGCACAGTTGGCCGAGCTGGGGGCCGGCGCCTTTTTGGCCGTCGCCCGTGGCTCGGAAGATAATCAGGGTGCCATGGTCAAGCTCAGCTACTACCCACCCAAGCCGGTGCGCCGTATTGCGCTGGTGGGCAAGGGGATCTGCCATGACTCCGGGGGCTATAACCTCAAAGTTTCCGGCAGCATGTATGGCATGCATCTCGATATGGGGGGTAGCGCAGTGGCGCTGGGTGCTCTCTACGCCATCAGCCGTGCTCAATTACCCTACGAGGTGCACTGCTGGCTGGCCATTGCCGAGAACCATATCGGCCCTCACGCCTATCGTCCAGGTGAAGTGGTGACCGCCATCAATGGCATCTCCATAGAGGTGGTTGATACCGATGCTGAAGGGCGAATGGTGCTGGCCGATACCCTGGTAATGGCGGCGCAGGATACCCCTGATCTGCTGATCGATTATGCGACCCTGACCGGGGCGTGCAAGCGGGCGCTGGGCAGCCGCTATAGTGGCGTCTTTACCAATCGCAGTGAATGGCTGGCATCACTGGTCAAGCTGGGTCAGCACAGTGGCGAGCGAGTTTGGCCCTTCCCGCTCGATGAGGATTACGATGACAACATCGAGAGCGAGTGGGCCGATCTGTTGCAGTGTGCACCAGGTAGCTCGCCGGATCATATCGATGCCGCCCGCTTTCTAGCTCACTTCGTGCCCGAGCAGACCCCCTGGCTACATTTTGATCTGAGCGGTTTTCGCAATAAGGGTGGGAACGGGGTGGTATCCAGTGAAGTAACCGGTTTTGGTGTGCGGCTCACGCTGGATCTGCTGGCTGGCCCACTGGGTCGAGTGGGACATTCAGCTTGCGAATAATCTAACTGATACAAGGATTTCTGTGAAACAACCAAGCTATGACTGGGTGCTGTTCGATTTGGATGAAACCCTGCTCGATTTCCCGGTGACACAGGCGCTGGAGCAGACCCTCTGCTTCTATGGCGTAGAAGTGGATGAGGCTGGCATGGCCGCCTATCACACTCTCAACCACGGCCTGTGGCAGCAGTACAACAATGGTGAGATAGACGCTACTGCGTTGCAAGAGACCCGTTTTTCCCGCTTTGCAGAGCAAGTCAATGTTGACCCGATGGTAATGAACAACACCTTTCTGGCGCAGATTGTGGCTTTGAGTATGCCCCTTGAGGGAGTGGTGGAGACGCTGCAGCAGCTGAAGGATAAGGTGAAGATGGGGATCATCACCAATGGCTTCAGCGTTCCCCAGCGGGGACGGCTCGGTAAACTGGGTTGGAGCGAATGGTTCGAGCCGCTGGTGATCTCCGACGAGATCCGGGTGACCAAACCAGCGCCAGCCATTTTCCAGCACACCCTCTCGCTGATGGGGGCTCCGGATCCTGCCAGAGTGCTGATGGTGGGTGACAATCCCAAGACCGATATTGCCGGTGCGGCTGCACAGGGGCTTGCTACCTGTTGGTATAACCCGCGCAAGCAGGGTGACGAATGTGATGCCACCCACGAGATCCATCACTTCTCCCATCTAACTGACATCGTGCTCGGTCAGGAGTGAAGATTAAGTTGTGCATGATGTGCCGTTGAAAGGAACCTGCTTAGAGAACAGGAGAGCCATCGGCTCTCCTGTTGTTATTCTGCGAGCGAGGTATGGGTGTAGCGGGTCAGGATCTGTTGATATTCTGGACTTTGCTTGAGTTGGTCAATCGCCTGATTGAGTCGATCCAGCTGTGCTTGCGATGTGCTCTTTTTGCTGAGCATAAGATGGACCGGGGTGCGCTCGATACGAAGCAGGATATGGAGCTGTTTCAAGGTAATGCCCTGATCTTTCCACTCTTGCAAGCTGTTCGGGTCGAGGATAAACCCCTGGATCCGCCCGCCATTGAGCATCTTGAGCAGTTGCTCCAACGTGAACCGTTCCTGCAGCCGAGGTTGAACTTTGGGGTCGGCGACAAGGCGGCGGAACGCCTCACCGTAGTCAAACCCCTTGAGCAGGCCGATATGAAAATCGGGAGTGTTGATCAGCTGCTCCAGAGTCGTGATCTTGCGCCAGCGCGGTTCATCCTCTTTGCGGATGATGATGACCGTTTCCTCTTCCCGATAGGGGTGGCTGAAGCGGGCATATTGCTGCCGTTCGATGGTGATGTTGGCTGACATGGCCAGTTGTACCGTGCCAAATTCTAATTCGTGCAGTACCCGGGTCCATGGCATTTCAATGAAACGGGGTTGATAGTCAGCCCGCTGCAGGATGGCGTTGAGCAGTTCGATATCCAACCCTTGCAACTGATGCTGTTCGTTGCGATAGCTGAACGGTTGCCAGTTGCTCCAGCCAACGACCAAAGACTCCTGTGCATTAACCTGGCAGCATAAACACCATAACAACAAGAGTCTGTACACGACTCATCCCCTCGAACCGGCTCATATAGTCGAGTATTGGACAGGAATGGGAGTGTCACCAGTTATACGGTAAAGAGAGGATGCACCGGCAGGTGCATCTTTCAGAGCTCGTGGGCGTGGAATCCTTTGCGATAACGGGCTTCGCAGCGCGGGCAGCGTTGCAGGGTCGGATCCTGTTCCAGCTGTTCAGTGGCCAGCGGCTCTTCACAATCGGAGCAGAGGCCGTAGAGGCCGAGATCCATCTGGCAGAGTGCTGCATCGATCCGCTTGAGGCGGGCCACGCTCTGCTCTACCTTCGGCAGATCAAGCCGACTGGTCAGTTCTACAAGTTGATCCTGCTCGCAGTGACCGACCTGTTCGGCCCATTCATCACGGCGGCAGGCTTTGAGCTGACCGATCAGCGTTTCTCGTTCTTGGGCCCAGTCGGACAGCAGGCGATTACGCCAGACAGCCAGCTGTGCTTGCGTCATTTCACACACATTATCCCCCACAGGACAGACAGCAGTTTCGGGGCAGTATAGGGATCCGATAACTCTATCAAGATGACATGCGTCAAGTTAAACGTGGTTAGCCGTGGCTTTTGGCCGCTTGCAGCAGGGCATCGCGGATGGGGTCGGTCTCTTTGAGTACCCTGATCTCTTGAAACAGCAGGTCCGCTTCGGGATATTCCCGCTTGAGATAGCTGAACCACTGCTTGATACGGCTGGGGTAGTAGTCGGCTTTTTCGCTGGCCAGATCCTGCTCGGTGTAGCTCACCATCAGCTGCAGCACCTCGGCCCAGCTCATGTGCGGGCAGCCGGTTTTCATCACGTTGGCCAGATTGGGCAGAGAGATGGCGCCGCGCCCGACCATCAGGGCATCGCAGCCGGAAACGCGGGCGCAGGCGAGGGCATCCTGATGATCCCAAATCTCGCCGTTGGCGGTGACGGGGATGGGCAGGGCGCGGCGAATGGCGTCCACATACTCCCAGTGGGCGGGGGCCTTGTACCCTTCGCGCTTGGTGCGGGCATGGACGGCCAGCTCGTTGGCACCTCCCTGGTAGACCGCTTGGGCGTTCTCCAGGTAAAGATCCTTGTCATCGTAACCGAGCCGAATTTTGGCGCTCACCGGCAGATGGGTTGGCACAGCGTCCCGCACCGCCTTGACGATGCGGTAGATGGTCTCGGGCTCTTTGAGCAGCACTGCGCCCCCCTTGCTCTTGTTGACCGTGGGGGCGGGGCAGCCGAAGTTGAGATCGACCCCGGGGGAACCGAGCTCGATGGCGCGCACAGCGTTCTCGGCCAGCCACTCGGGATGTTGCCCCAGCAATTGCACCCGCACCGGGGTGCCTGCGTGGGTTTTGCCATCTTGCAGCAGTTCAGGGCAGAGGCGATGGAACACCTTGGCGGGCAGCAGTTGGTCGACCACCCGGATAAATTCACTCACGCAGAGGTCGTAATCATTGACGGAGGTGAGTACCTCCCGCATCAGGTGATCCAGCACCCCTTGCATGGGGGCCAAAATAACGCGCATAACCGGTTCCGAAGGACAAACAGAGAAAAAAGAGCGCAGATTGTAGTGGTAACGGGGCAGGTTGTCAGCCGTCACGCCATGGGAATGGGCAGGTTCAGGCCATTACTGGTTCACAAGCCCTGTAATCCGGGGCATCAGTTGCCGTGATAATGGGAATCGTTGTCAACATGGGGGCGGATCCTGTTAGGATGGCGCAAGAGCATGCAAGAGGGGCTGCGATGAAACGTTGGTGTTTGATGGGGTTGGGCTGGCTGGCATTCGTAACTGGCATCATCGGCATAGTGCTGCCCCTGTTGCCGACCACGCCCTTCATGCTGCTGGCGGCGGCGCTATTTGCCCGCTCGTCCCCCCGTTTTCACCACTGGCTGCTGGCCCATCCCTGGTTTGGCCCACCCATCGCAGACTGGCAGCAGTATCGCGGTATTCGCCGTCATGCACGGCGGCGCGCAATTATCTTCATTCTGCTCACCTTCTCGGTGTCGCTGGCGGTGGTGCCGTTGTTATGGGTCAGGGGGCTGCTGCTTTTCATAATGGTGATCCTGCTCACCTGGTTAATGCGTCTGCCGGTCCTGGAGCCAGTTGCAATGGAGAAGTGAAGTCCCTAAGCTATTGCGGCAATAATGCTATGGAGTCGGCCTGTCATTCTTGCGTGACAGGCTTTTTTATTTCCCGCTGGCGGGAAGACTAAGATAAAACGGCCATCCTGGGTCGAAAAACAAACGGTCAAACCATGAATCCGGAAACCCTGAAATTTATCGAAGCGAGCATCAAGACCATTCCCGACTATCCGAAGCCGGGCATTCTGTTTCGTGACATTACCAGCCTGATCGAGAACGCCGAGGCCTTCAAGGCCACCATCGATCTGCTGGCCAATCATTATCGTGATCAAGGGATCACCAAGATTGTTGGTACCGAGGCTCGCGGCTTCATCTTTGGCGCACCGGTTGCCTACGCCATGGGACTTGGCTTTGTGCCGGTCCGCAAGCCGGGCAAGCTGCCGCGCGAAGTGATCGAGGAGTCCTATGCCCTCGAGTACGGCACCGATACTCTGCAACTGCACACCGATGCCATCGTGCCCGGTGACAAGGTACTGGTAGTGGACGATCTGCTCGCCACTGGCGGTACCGTCGATGCCACCGTCAAGCTGATCCGCCGTGCCGGTGGTGAAGTGGCCGATGCGGCCTTCATCATCTCCCTGCCCTCTCTGGGGGGGGATGCCCGCCTGACTGCCGCTGGCATCAAGGTGGTCTCACTGGTCGAACTGGCTGGCGAGTAATGCCTCTTCGGCCCGATCCTCTGCATCGGGCCTGCGTTGAACCGATGCCTATGTGGGCATCGGTTTGAAAATCAAGCGATCCCTCCCGCTCTGACCGATAGCCGATACAGCCAGCCCGCCATTTGTGTTAGCATCCGGCCTCAATGCCCTGTCTTCCCTGCATGATGGATTTATGAGCTATCAGGTTCTGGCGCGTAAATGGCGCCCCCATACGTTTGAACAAGTGGTTGGTCAGCAACATGTGCTGACTGCCCTGACCAACGCCCTGGATCAGGGACGGCTGCATCACGCCTATCTGCTGAGCGGCACCCGCGGCGTCGGCAAAACCACCATCGCCCGTATTCTGGCCAAGAGCCTCAACTGCGAGCAGGGGATCAGCAGCCATCCGTGTGGCGTCTGCGATACCTGCCGCGAGATCGATCAGGGCAACTTTGTCGACCTGCTGGAGATTGACGCGGCGTCCCGCACCAAGGTGGAAGATACCCGCGAGCTGCTCGACAACGTGCAGTACCGTCCGGCCCGCGGTCGCTTCAAGGTCTATCTCATCGACGAAGTGCACATGTTGTCGCGCCACAGCTTCAACGCGCTGCTGAAAACCCTGGAAGAGCCGCCCCCCTATGTGAAGTTTCTGCTGGCCACCACGGATCCGCAGAAGCTGCCCATTACCATTCTCTCGCGCTGCCTGCAGTTTCATCTGAAGAGTCTGGATCAGACCCAGATCGCTAAGCAGCTCGAATGGGTGCTGGATCAGGAGGGCCAACCCTTCGAACCGCGCGCCCTGCTGGCCCTGGCCAAAGCGGCTGACGGCAGTATGCGCGATGCCCTGAGCCTGACCGATCAGGCGTTGGCCCACGGTAACGGCAGCGTGCGCCTCGACAGCGTGCTGGCGATGCTGGGCACGCTCGATCACCGTCATCTGCACCAGCTTTTGGAAGCCATTTTGCGGCAAGATGCCCCCGCGACCATGGCCAAGATCACCGAGATCGTCACCCTGGGCCCCGATTTTGATCAGCTCCACGCCGAGCTGGAAGGCTTGCTCCATCGCATCGCCATGGCGCAGCTGCTGCCTGCCAGCGTGCAGGAGCAGGGGGCGGATGCCGATTCCCTGCTGCAACTGGCCAAGGCGATGAGCCCGGAAGAGGTGCAGCTCTGCTACCAGATTGTACTGGGTGGCCGCAAAGATCTGCCCTGGGCACCTGATGGCCGCACCGCGCTTGAGATGACCTGCCTGCGGATGCTCGCCTTCTCGCCAAGGCGCGATGCCCTGCATCCTGCCAGCCTCACCGCATTGCCCCCGTCAATGACGAGCAGTGCCACTCCGGTAGTCTCTTTGCCGGGAAAGCGCCCGGCCGCTGAATCGGCCGCTCTGGCACCGATCAGCGGCGCCGTGCCTGCACCTTTAGCCAGCCCTGTTGCTACCAGTGCTGTGCCCGTGGTGGATCTTTCCCTGCCTGCGATGACTGATGACACCGGCAACCTCGCAGACAGCGAGGAAGAGGCGCAAGCCGCCGAGCTGTTCAGCCAGCAGGATGAGCTGCTGCGCGAGGCGACCGGTATGGGTTATCAGGCCGAGTCGGCCACGCTCTCTGGCGTGAATAGCGGCATGGCGGTTGACGCTGCGAGTTGGGGAGAGAGGGCTGCTGCAAACCCGACACTTTCGGTACCAAGTGACGCCGCTCAGATGGCTACTGGAGAGATGGCGCCTGTACAGATGAATTGTGCTTCGACTGCGCCAGCTCCGGAAGTGCTTGAGCCAGTCTCGGCGGTATCGACTATGCAGAGTCTGCTGGGCAAGCGCAATATGCTGCGTAGTCGCCAACGTGGAGAGAGCAGCGCGCCAGCACCTGCGCCCCGTGCGGTGCCGGTTGTGCCTGTGCGTCAGGCTGCTGTCCCTGCGCCAGATGCGAAGCGTGCAGCGTCGTCTGCTATCAGTCAGGCTGCAACCCCAAGTGGCTCCGCCATGGGGCAGTTTGGCGAGCAGCCACCGGTGGATCTCTATACCGACAGCTACGACGAGTCCAGCGATAACGGGGATTACGAGGAGTACCTCAGCCAGAGCTTTATGGCCTCGCCAGTGCCGGATCCTGTTCGTAGTTCATCCAATCACACCACACCTACTGCGATCCAACCCGCGCAGCCGACCGATCTGCCACCCTGGGATCTGGAGGGGCAGCCTGCTTGGCATGATAGCGTTCGTCAGGAACCAGCACCGCTGGCACCAGCTCTACTGCCCCAGGTTCAACTCGAGAGTGAGCCTGCTCCTCCTCAGCCGGTGATGGAGACCATCGACTGGGATGAGCTCGAGAGCGACAGCGAGCCGCAAGAGGGGGAGGCGACCCGCCTTATTCCCTCCTCGTTGCTCAATGGTTGTGGTGACGCTTGGGCCGAGTTGATTGCTCATACCCAGGTGGGTGGTCGGCTGCGCCAGCTCGCCATCAACTCGGTGATGACGCGGGAAGGGGATAAAGTCCTGCTAACCCTCAAGCCCGAGCAGCGCCATCTGGTGAGCGACAAGGCGCGCGCCGATCTGGCCGAGATCATCGGGCCTGCGCTGGGGCAACCGGTACAGGTCGAGGTAACGCTCGGTGTGGTGCCTGACAAGGAGACTCCCCTTGAGATCGAGCATCGCCTCTATCTGGGGGTACGCGAGCAGGTGACCCGGGATCTGGAGCAGGATCCCAACGTACAGTTTTTAGTTCAGCGGTTTGGTGCCGTGCTCCATCACGAGAGCATCGAGCCCCTCAACCGCTAAATTCCGTGGCCGGGAGCTGGCTCCCGGTTGAAAAGCAGTTTGGCTGTCCCCATCTAGGACAGACAAGCCCACAGCCCGGCGCTGGATGCCGGATTTCAAGACGAGAGACGACATATGTTTGGTAAAGGTGGAATGGGTAACCTGATGAAACAGGCCCAGCAGATGCAAGAGCGTATGCAGAAGATGCAAGAGCAGCTTGCCCAGATGGAAGTGACCGGTGAAGCCGGTGCCGGCATGGTCAAGGTCACCATGACTGGTAGCCACAGCGTCCGTCGCATCGAGATCGATCCCTCCCTGATGGAAGATGACAAGGAGCTGCTGGAAGATCTGGTTGCCGCCGCTTGCAACGATGCCGTGCGCCGCGTGGAAGAGCAGAATAAGACCAAAATGGGCGAACTGACCGGTGGCATGCAACTGCCGCCAGGGTTCAAGATGCCGTTCTAAGGCGACTTTCCCCGCGCATTCTTGCTCCCTTGTCGCTAGCCATTCTGGCCATGGCAAGGGATACGTCCGAGGGACCCCAAAACGCAGCAGTTATCGCCCGTGCGATAGCGCTGCGTTTTTTATGCATGCTATGCAGGTATGGACCGGATGGATCAGCCCCCTTGTGGGGAGAGGTGGCCACCACACAGGTAAATTACGTCGTGAATTGCTACGCCTCGCAGAAGGGGGCGCTATTTGTCGATACCTGCTATCGGATATCCCGGTTTGGCCCGGAGGGGCGGGATCGGCATAATGGCGGCTTGCCGTATTGAGGAGATTGTATGAAATATATCGGAGCCCACGTCAGTGCGGCCGGCGGGGTGGAGAATACCATCGCCCGTGCCCAGGCCATCGGGGCCAACGCGTTTGCCCTCTTTACCAAGAATCAGCGTCAGTGGCAGGCGGCCCCCTTGTCGGATGCCACCATCCGCGCCTTCAAGGCGGCCTGTGACAAGGCCGGTTTTCTGCCGCAGCAGATCCTGCCCCACGACAGCTATCTCATCAACCTGGGCCACCCGGATCCCGATGCTCTGGCAAAATCCCGCGATGCGTTTCTCGATGAGATGAAGCGCTGTGAGCAGCTGGGGCTTTGCTATCTGAACTTCCATCCAGGTAGCCATCTCAAGCAGATCCCAGAGGCGGCCAGCCTCAAGCTGGTGAGCGAGTCGATCAACTGGGCACTGGAGCGCAGTGAAGGGGTAACGGCGGTGATCGAGAACACCGCCGGGCAGGGGACCAATCTCGGCTGGTCGTTCGAGCACCTCGCCACCATCATCGAGGGGGTGGAGGACAAGAGCCGGGTCGGGATCTGTTTCGATACCTGCCACGCCTTTGCCGCCGGCTACGATCTGCGCACCGCCGAGAGCTGTGCCGCCGTCTTTGCCGAGTTCGACCGCACGGTGGGTTTTCACTATCTCAAGGGGATGCATATCAACGGTGCCAAGTGCACCTTCGGCAGCCGGGTCGATCGCCATCACAGCTTGCGCGAGGGCAATCTGGGGGAGGCGGTATTCCACCACATCATGAATGATGATCGCTTCGATCGCATTCCGCTTATCCTCGAAACTATAGACGAGTCCATCTGGGGTGAGGAGATCAGCTGGTTGCGCAGTCTGGCGCAGTGATACCGAACAGGTGAATCAAAGAGAGGGAGCCGTGGCTCCCTCTCTGCTTTTTCCGTCATTGGCGGGCGGGCCGGCCAGCGGCGCTCCGAGCGGGCGTTACTCTGCGTGGCTCACCTCGGCATCCTTCACCTGAGCTCGGCAGAAGTGGATAAAGTGGCGCAGGGAGGTGGAGTGGTACTTCTGCTTGTGCCAGATAAGGGAGAGCTGGCGCGGGAAGCGACGGGAGAGGGGCAGGGCGATCAGTCGCCCATCTGCCAGGCGATCCGAGGCTGCCAGCCGGGAGATAAAGGAGATGCCAAGCCCCTTCTCCACCGCCAGCATCACCGCCTCCAGGGTGTTGAGTTCAAGCCCTGGTTGCCAGCGGGGCAGCTCGGGCTGGATCTGCTGGATAAATTGCTCGCGACTGCCCGATTGCGCTTCACGCAATACCCAGGTCTCGCCCCCCAGACGGGAGAGGGAGAGCTCCTTCTTGTTGGCAAGCGGGTGACCGGGTGGGGCCACCACCAGCATCTCGTCCTGCAGCCAAGGTTCGGCGAGCAGGTCGGGGTGGTGGTTCTCCCCCTCGATCAGCGCCATATCCAGCTCGAAGTTGGCCAGCGCATGACAGAGCAGGTGAGTGTTGTTGATGGTCACCTTGGGGGGGAGCCCCAGCTCCTGTTTGCTGCTGGCGAGCAGGGTGGGGAGCAGGTAGTTGCCGATGGTCTGGCTGGCACCAAGGCGCAACTGGCCGCTCGGCTCGGCATCGGGGCTGAACAGGTTCTCGATATCCTGCATCCGGGTCAGCAGCTCTTCGGCGGCCGGTTGCAGCAGGCGCCCCTCGTTGTTGAGCTGCAATCTGGGGTGAATGCGGTCAAACAGCGGGGTGGAGAGCTGGCGCTCCAGCTCCTGCAGCGACTGGGAGACAGCCCCCTTGCTCAGGCATAGCTCGTTGGCGGCAAGGCCAAGATTGCCATAGCGGGCAATGGTGGCGAACACTTTCAGCTGCTGCAGGGTCAGTTTCATTGTGTTTGGTTTTCCTGAATGATTGATTCAATTCATTTAGATATCGTAAACGATAAGGGGCCATTATCCTATCGCCATCGTCATCAATAGAAAGGTGTCATCATGATCGCAAGAACCCGTAAATCACTGGCTGCCGCCCCAACCCCTATGGCGGGTTTGGCGCTGGGCATCGCCAGCCTTGGTTGGTGTTGGGAAAATGCCGGTCACTTCGATGGCCGGATGCAGCTGCTGGGCGCCGCCATTGCGGCCGTGCTGCTGGTGATCCTGACCTTCAAGTTTCTGCTTCACCCCCGCCTGCTGTTGCAGGATCTCGCTCACCCCGTGGTGGGTAGTGTGGTACCGACCTATGCCATGGGCACCATGGTGGTCTCGAAAGCGCTGGGTATGATTGCACCGCAAGCGGGCGAAGCCCTCTGGCTGTTTGCCGTGGCAGTTCACCTGCTGTTCCTGGCCACTTTTATCTGGCATCGCGCCAAAGAGTTTGAAATCCACCACATGGTGCCGAGCTGGTTCGTGCCGCCGGTGGGGATCATCGTGGCTGACGTCGCCTTCCCGGGCGGTCAGTTTGCCCCGCTGGCCAACGGTCTGCTCTGGTTCGGGATCATCTGCTACGGCCTGATGCTGCCGCTGATGCTCTATCGCCTGATCTTCAGTCATGAAGTGCCGGATGCCGCCAAACCGACCATCGCCATTCTGGCTGCCCCTGCCAGCCTCTCTCTGGCCGGTTACCTGACCGTCAACCAGGAGCCGTCACTGCTGCTGGTGGCCGTGCTGCTGGGGATTGCCATTCTGATGACCGGTATCATCTATCTGGCTTTCATCAAATTGCTGCGTCTGCCCTTCTCGCCAGGTTATGCCGCCTTCACCTTCCCGCTGGTGATCGGTGCCACTGCCCTGTTCAAAGTAGCCCATCTGGTTGAAGGGTTTGCGCAAGGGAGTCACTACGTTGAGCAGATAAGATTGCTGGCCCACTTCGAGCTTGGGGTTGCTACCGTGATCGTCGGGTATGTGGCGCTGCGTTACCTGATGTTTTTTCTGCCGCAGCGTGATACCGAAATGAATAACGGCATTACCCGCCAGGGTGCTCATCGCTGACGCTTGACGATGTGATATCGAAAAATGGTCAAGCAGTGCGCTCCGAGAGCGACGGGATAAACGGCCAGTCATACGATGGTTGGACCAAGAGCCACCACTCTGGTTGTGTAACGAACAAAATGCCCCGTAGTGCGGGGCATTTTTTTGTGGTTCTTTGACCTCGCGCTCGTGTCGGGCTGCTGGCCATGGAATTAACTGGTATTACCTGTCAGGATGACTACAATGCAGCACAACTTTTTTGCTTGACCCCGAATCATGTCTCCCCAAGATCCCGTATTTAATTCCTCCTTTGAAACCCGTTTTCTGCATCCCCGTTACTGGTTCAGTTGGCTGGCCCTCGGCGTATTGATGCTGCTGGCGTTTGTGCCGGTACGATTGCGCGATCGTTTGGCCGATGCCCTGGCGCCGCTGGTGTTTCGCGTCTCTAAAAAACAGATCTATATCGCCAGAACCAACCTGGAAATCTGCTTCCCGGACAAGAGCCCGGAAGAGCGGGATGCCATTGCGCTGACCTCGATCCGGGTCGGCCTCAAGAGTTTGCTGGGATTTGGCGAGTTCACCATGCGCAGTCAGCGTTATCTGATGAGCCGGATGCAGGTGAGTGGCTGGGAACACATCGAGGCTGAGCGGGTTGCCGGTCGGCCGGTGATCCTGGTGGTTCCCCACACCTGGCCGGTGGATGCGGCCGGTTATTGCTTCACCCAGCGTGGGGTGCCGATGTGCACCATGATGAAACGGGCGCGCAATCCGGTGTTTGACTGGCACCTCAACCGGGCGCGAGCCAAGAACGGTTGCCGCGTCTATGAGCGCAGCGCCGGGATCAAGGCGGTGATCCGAACCATCAAGAGTGGTCGCAGCTTCTTCTACTTGCCGGATCAGGATCATGGCCGCGAGAAGAGCATCTTTGCCCCTTTCTTTGGCCACCCCAAGGCGACCCTGCCAGCTTTGCCCCGTCTGGTGCAGGTGAGCGGCGCCAAGGCGGTGCCGCTACTCGCCTACTATGACGAAGAGCACCACTGCTACCGGTTGGAGATAGATGCGCCGTTTGACAACTATCCCACCGAGGAGGTGATGGCCGATACCTGTCGGATGAACGATATGGTGCAACAGCAGCTGACGCGCCATCCGGGCCAGTACATGTGGTTCCTCAAGATCTTCGATACCCGTGAAGATCAGGAGGGGCCGGATGGCCTCTACGAAGCGGGGATCCAGCGGATCCGCAAGGGATTGTCGCCCCATGGTTGACCCTGACACCGGATTTATTGAAATGGCCCGTTGTGGGCCATTTTTTATGGTCACTCGTCTGATCAGTACCTGCTGATCGGCGGACAGCCTGCTCAGGGTAGAAAAAAATGTCAGGATAACTACAATAACCGCTTGTTTTTGATGACTTGATGGCCGCCATGTCCCCGTTAGATCCGGTATTTGATACCTCATTTCATATTCGCCTGCTGCATCCCAAATGGTGGGGCAGCTGGTGCGCGCTGGGCCTGCTCTCCCTTTTGGCATTTACTCCTGCAAGGCTGCGGGATCGTTTTGCCGATCTGGTCTCTCCAACCCTGCTGCGTTTCTCGAAAAAGCAGGCCTATATTGCCGACACCAACCTCAGGATCTGTTTTCCCGAGCTGGACGCCGCCGCACGGCAGGCACTGCTGCTCAAATCGATCCGGGTCGGTCTCAAGACCTTTATGGGCTTTGGCGAGCTCAGCTGGCGCAGCAAGGCTCGCCTGACCCGCCGCGTCAAGGTGAGCGGCTGGGAGCATGTGCAAGCGGAGCAGACCGCAGGCCGTCCGGTGATCCTGGTGGTGCCTCATACCTGGGCGGTCGACATGATTGGTCGCTACTTCTCCATGATGGGCATCGAGATGTGCACCATGATGAAGAGCCCGAAAGATCAGGTTTTTGACTGGTACATCAACCGCGAGCGGGCCAAAGGGGGCAAGGTCTATGAGCGCAGTGTCGGTATCAAGCCGGCGATCAAGTCGATCCGCGCTGGCGCCAGTTTTTTCTATCTGCCGGATCAGGATCACGGCCGCGAGGCGAGCGTGTTTGTTCCCTTTTTCGGCCGCCCCAAAGCAACCCTGCCGGCGCTGCCCAAGCTGGTGAAGCTGACTGGCGCCAGAGCGGTGCCCATCTTCGCCAGCTATGACGAGGATGAGGGGGGCTATCTGTTGGAGATCGAGCCGCCGTTTGACCCTTATCCCACCGCCGATCTGCTGGCAGACGTCAACGCCATGAACCGGGTAGTGGAGATGCAGGTGGCACGTCATCCCGAGCAGTACATGTGGTTTCTCAAGATCTTCGAAACCCTGGAGCATCAGGAGGGGGATGACGGACTCTATGAAGCGGGTATTCAGCGTATTCGTCAGGGCTTGCCGCCCGAGCCTTGAAAATTGGCCCGCTTGCGGGCCAATTTTGTTGGCATCGAGATCTTTCGTATGTGGTCTGTTGCCGGTGGTTTTTAAGGTGAACGGGTGGACAAAAACAGCGCAAACAGGGGATAACAGGGTGTCTTATGTCAGGGATAGGCAGGTGCGTGTGCGCGGAGCTATCTTCGAGAGCGGAAATAGGGTAAAAGGGCGGCCATGAAAATTCCAAATCGAATCCAACCTCTGGTTGATGACGGCCTGGTCGATGAGGTCGTCAGCCGGTTGATGAGCGGCAAAGAAGCCGATGTCTATGTGGTGCGCTGCGGCGACGAGATCCGTTGCGCCAAAGTTTATAAAGAGGCATCCAAGCGCAGCTTCAAGCAGGCCGTGGTCTATCAGGAGGGGCGCAAGGTGCGGGGCAGCCGAGATGCTCGCGCCATGGAGAAGGGCTCCAAGTACGGTCGCAAGCAGCATGAAGAGGTGTGGCAGAACACCGAAGTCGATGCCCTGTTCAAGCTGGCGGCGGCCGGTGTGCGGGTGCCACAGCCTTATATCTGCCTCGATGGCGTCCTCTTGATGGAGCTTATCACCGATGAGGATGGCAATGTCGCGCCACGCCTCAACGATGTGGCGCTCACTCCCGAGCAGGCGGTCATCGATCACCACAAGGTGATCCGCTATGTGGTGCGGATGCTCTGCGCCGGCCTTATTCACGGCGATCTCTCGGAGTTCAACGTGCTGGTGGATGAACATGGCCCTGTCATCATCGACCTGCCCCAGGTGGTGGATGCCGCCGCCAACAACCAGGCCAAGGCGATGCTGGAGCGCGACGTCAACAACATGCGCAACTACTACGGCATGTATGCACCCGAGCTGCTCAAGACCCGTTATGCCCAGGAGATGTGGGCGCTGTTTGAAGATGGCAAACTGACCCCCGAGAGCGAACTGACCGGTCACTTTGAAGAGAGCCGCGCCGCCATCGATCTCGATTCGGTGCTGCAGGAGATCGAGAGCGCCGAAGAGGAGGCCTATGCACGTCAGGCCAGGCTAAAGGCTGAGCAGGAAGACAGCTACTAACGGTTTTGCCACGTTCGCAAAAAGAGCGCCTCCGGGGCGCTCTTTTTATTGTGCTATCTGCCTGGTTGACTCCTGTCGGGGTGATGGCATGACAGAGAGTTGGCAATATGGTGGAGACATCTATTCTATCCGGCCAGCAGGGCTCATGAGAGAAGATGATCGGGCTGCAGTGGCTGCGGTTCGCTGTGGTGGGGCTCCTGCACACAGGCCCGTTGCCTTCCTGTCTGTTTGGCGGCGTAAAGCGCACGATCGGCCCGCAGGTAAGCGTGCTCGAATCCCTCGTCAGGATGCAGCGAGGTGAGGCCGATGCTGAGGCTGATGGGGCCACCGGCCAGCTCCCGCGTCGCATCGGCGATCTGTTGCTGCAGGGTGTGGCAGTAGTGAGTGAGATCCAGTGGCTGCGCGAGCAGCAGCGCCAGCTCATCGCCGCCAAGCCGACCGGCCACCCCCTCGGCAGGCAGGGTATTGGCGATCACCTGCCCCACGGCCCGCAGCATGTCATCACCGGCGGGGTGGCCGTGGCGGTCGTTGATCTGCTTGAAGTTGTCCAGATCGATCAGCAGCAGCTGGCAAGGGGATGTTGTGCCGCCGCGCTGTGCCACTTGTTGTTCGAAATAGTGGCGGCTGAACAGGCCGGTCAGTTCATCCTGATTGGCGCGCAGCTCCAGTTTGCGCTGAGCCTGCATTAACGCGTGCTGTTGGCGTGTATGAACCAGGCTCAGCAGCAGATAACTGCGGGCGATGGTAAAGAGCAGGCTGAGCAGTATCACCGGCCCGAGCAGGGGGTCGGTGAAGGTATTGGCCGCCAGTTCGGGGTACCAGAGGTGTTTGGCGATCCGCAGCAGTTGCAATAACAGTTGCAGGCCGAGCAACAGGATGGCAAAGCGCAGTACCCGATAGACAGGGACCAGCCGCTGGTAGCGCCAGAGCTGCCAGATAAGCAGCGCAATCTGCAGCGAGAGCACGCCGGAGAGTACGATGATCCGGCTGTGAACATCAGAGAGGGGGTGCTGCAGGGCGGTCAGGGCAAACAGGGCGAAACCGCCGAGGGTAACGGCGGGAAGCAGCCAGCCCAGCTGGTCCGCTTCACGTCGAAAGAAATGACGCATCCCCCTTTCATAGAGCGGGATTGTCGTCATCAATAGCAAGTTGGTGCAGAGAATATTGGCAAGGGAAGCATCTCCCTCAAGGGGGCGCAGCAGCAGGCAACTGAATGCCCCCGCGATTACCAGTTCCCCCGCAGACCAGTAGCTCAACGCTCGGATATGGCGATGGGAGTGCCACATGGCGGCGAAAATGGTGGCGACCCCCACATGTGACAGCGTGACAAACAGCACCAGACTCAACAACTGGGCCGAGGAAAACAGACTTGGCATCAAGGGGCTCTCTGGGAAGTCACCTGTGGACGAACGGGCGATGGGGTATCGCCCGCTGGCAGGATCCGATCACAACATGAATTCAACCTATGATCAATTGGTTAAATGGTCGAATCTGTTTGCTCTCTACTTCTTGCACGATGGCCACAGCTGACTCGATTTATCAGGGGATAAAGGGAGATCTTATTGTTTTATCGGGCAATTGTGCTGCGAGAAATATGGCCGTGTTGGCGACACTGTTGCCCCCACCGCCAGCCCTCGTGTTAATCGCAGGTTGCAGCAGGCAAGCGCATTACGATGGCCTCCCTGCCCAGATGGGTCAGCAGACGGCGCACGTCGTCGAGGCGGATGATCAGAGTGGCGGTGTTGACCAGCGGATGGCACTGCACCTGTTCGGCCTGCCAGATGGCTTCGTCTACCACCAGCTCTACCGCTTTTCCCCTATCGCGCACCATGGCGAGCAGGGTCACCGAGCCCGGGGTGAGGCCGAGCACCGCATCGAGTCGCTCGGGTGAGCCAAAGCTCAGCCGTTTGACCCCGAGCATGGCTGCCAGCCCCTTGAGGTCGACCCGGTTCTCCTCCGGACTCACCACCAGAAACAGCCGCTCGCTTTTCGGGTCGCGCAAAAAGAGGTTCTTGGTCTTGGCGGCGGGCAGGTCGGGCAGCAGCCTGCTCGCCTCCTCACAGGTATACACCGGGGGATGTTCAACACGCTGGTAGGGGATAGCCAGCTGATCCAGCAGGGAATAGATTGCCACAAAGACTCCTTTTGTCGGCGAAGAGTGGTCAGAACGGGATGGGCGGGAATAACGACCGGATCGAGCTTACCAGTTTGACTCCCGCCTCGCAGCCAGCGTGACGATTGCGAGCAGGTACTGTATGAACGTACAATGGTGCTATTCTCGGACAGCCCCTTTACGCTTCATGACTGCAACCCAGCCCACCGTACCCGCCACTCCGCCCCTCGACGGTTTTATCCTGACCCGCCACGGTCGGGACGTGCGCGGTCGCAACGGGCAGGCTGCAACCACCGAAATCGTGATGTGGCTCTGGAGCGCGCAGGGGCCGGTGCGGGTGGTGGTGCTGGGGCAGGAGCCGGTGTTCTTTTTGCCACAGAGCCATATGGCAGAAGCCGCCGAGCTATTCAAAGGGGCCGGGGTGAGCGGGCGGTTTCGCCGCCTGCCGATGCACACTTTCGATGGCCGCCCTGTGGTGGGCTGCTATTTCGCCACCCTGAGTGCCTTTCACCGCGCCATCGAGCTGCTGCTTATTCGCGGGCTGGAGCACTTTGAGGCGGATATCCGGCTGCCGGAGCGGTTTCTGATGGAGCGTTTCATCACAGCTGGTGTGCGTTTCGATGGCCGGGCGGTGAAGAAGGGAGGCAAGCAGGGCTACTGGGAGGTGAACGAGGCGCGCTGCGCGCCGCAGGCGGTGACGCCAACCCTCTCCTGGGTGTCCCTCGACGTGGAGTGCGCCATGGACGGTGCCCTCTTCTCGGTCGGCCTTTACAGTGAACAGGATGCGCGGGTCATCATGATCGGCACCCCGGAAGCGGATGCCGAGAGCTGGGGCACTCAGGTCCAGTGGGTAGAGGACGAGAGCGCCTTGCTGAGTGCGCTGGAGAGCTGGTTCAGCCTGCATGACCCCGACCTGGTGATTGGTTGGAACGTGGTCAATTTTGACTTTCGCCTGCTGCTACGCCGCGCCGAGCTTAACAAGCGGCGGCTGCGGCTCGGGCGGGGGCGCGAGCTCTGCTTCTGGCGCTCGTCACGGGGCGATCCCCAGACTGGCAACGTCATTATCCCCGGGCGCATGGTGCTCGATGGCATCGATACCCTGAAAAGCGCCACCTGGCAGTTTGCCAGCTATAGCCTGGATGCGGTGGCGAGCGAACTGCTCGGCCGTGGCAAGGATATCGAAGATGTGGCCAATCGGGGGGAGAAGATCACCGAACTGTTCCACTCCGACAAGGAGGCGCTGGCCCGCTACAACCTGGAAGATTGCAAGCTGGTGTGGGAGATCTTCGATTTCTGCCACCTCATCCCGTTTGCCATTGAACGCGCCTCTCTCACCGGCCTGGAGCTGGACAGGGTGGGGGGCTCGGTGGCGGCCTTTACCAACCTCTATCTGCCGCGGCTCCATCGCGGCGGATACGTGGCCCCCAATCTGCCAGCCGACGGTGGGCTCGCAAGCCCAGGTGGCTATGTGATGGACTCCAAACCCGGTCTCTATCGCCATGTGCTGGTACTCGATTTCAAGAGCCTCTATCCCAGCATCATCCGCACCTTCTGCATCGACCCCATGGGGCTCATCGAGGGGCTGCAGCATCCCGAGCACGCTATTCCGGGCTTTCGCGGCGCCATGTTCTCCCGCGAGCGGCACTTCTTGCCGGAGCTCATCGCTACCTTGTGGGCGGCGCGGGATCGGGCCAAGGCCGCCAGCAACAAGGCGCTCTCCCAGGCCATCAAGATCATCATGAATTCTTTCTACGGCGTGCTGGGGTCGGGGGGCTGCCGTTTCTATGATCCGCGCCTTGCCTCATCTATCACCCTGCGTGGCCACAGCATCATGCAGCAGACCCGCGAGTGGATTGAGGCGAAGGGGTTCGAGGTGATCTATGGCGATACCGACTCCACTTTCGTTCATCTGGGGCGCGAGACCAGCCCCGATGAGGCGGACGAGATCGGCCAGCGACTGGCGCAAATGATCAACGATAACTGGGCTGCACTGATCAAGCGCGAGTTCGATCTGCCGAGCTATCTGGAGATCCAGTACGAGACCCACTACCGCCGCTTTCTGATGCCCACCATCCGCGGCTTGGAGAAGGGCAGCAAGAAGCGCTATGCGGGGCTGGTTGGCAAGGCCAGCGAGGGGAGTGAACAGCTGGTGTTCAAGGGGCTCGAATCGGTGCGTACCGACTGGACCATGCTGGCCAAGCAATTCCAGACCCGCCTCTATGAGCTGGTGTTTCACGATGAAGATCCCAGCGGCTATGTGCGCACCATGGTGGATGAGACTCGCGCCGGTCGTCACGACGATCTGCTCATCTACCGCAAACGGCTGCGCCAGAAGCTCGAGGAGTATCAGAAGAACGTGCCACCCCATGTGCGGGCGGCGCGGCTGGCCGATGAGGAGAACCTGCGTCGCGGTTTGCCCCTGCGTTATCAGCATCGGGGCTCCATCGCCTATCTGATGACCCTCAATGGCCCCGAACCGCTGGAGTACCGGCGCAGCGCCATCGATTACGAACACTACATAGACAAGCAGTTGCGGCCCATTGCCGATGCCATTCTGCCCTTTATCGGCGAGTCGTTCGACCGGATCTGTGGTCAGCAGCTGGATCTTTTCTGATTGGTGCAAGATGGCACTTTACTTCCCATGAATGCTGTATAAAAATACAGTTATAAATCATGGAGAAGTTTCCTATGCGTCTTGAAATCATCATCGACAGAAAACATCAGATCCCGACCTCGACCATGGAGGCGCTGCGTCAGGAGCTGCTCAAGCAGCTTGGTGAAAAATTCCCCGACATCCATGTGCGGGTCGCGCCGGGCAGTGCCATGGCTCTGACCGTCAGCCGTGCCAGTAAGGAAGACAAAGAGTTGGCCGAAGCCATGGTGCAGGAGGTGTGGGAGAACGCCGAGAGCTGGATGCCGGAAGAGAATGTCGCATCCTGATCCCGCTCGGTCAGTGGATAACACGGGCGTTGGATACATGGGCGGCGTATAAACGTGCATGCCCGATAACGCACCGTTGATCCTCGGATAACAAAAAACGCAGCCAGGTGGCTGCGTTTTTTGTGGGTGGTGAGAGGTTCGCGGTGGCTTGTCTGGCTCTGGGGTGAGCCAGGCCCGTTACAACCCCGCCCAGCTTTTCAGGCTCTGCTGCTGCACCCGGCGATTGGCTTCGCGGATCTCCCCTTTGGCGCGCAGATCCTTGATTGCGAGCGGCAGGGCTGCGCGTACCTCATCGCTGCTCATCCCGGCCTTGAGGGCTGGGTGATAGGCTAGCTTGAGCAGCACATAGTCGAGGCCGGTCAGGAAACTGTCGATGCTGTTGTCATTGAAGATGGAGGGAAACACCTTGTCCGAGTCGTTGGGTAGCCCCATCACCTGGGTGAACTCCTCCACCACGCAGTCGAGAAAGCGCCCCTTGGCCCGGCTGTAGTCTACCGGAATGATGATGGTGGCACGGCTGATCTCGTGTTTTGCATTGGTTGCAAAGTTGGCCAGGCAGAGTCCCTCCTTGAGTGCCATCCCGACCGACGGATCGCCCCCCATGGTGCGGTTGGCCCAGCTCTTCATCTTGCTGTAGTCGGTCATGATCAGGGTAAGGTTGGGCTTTGCGGTCACCATGCTGATGGGGTGGCCGGTGATGCGAGCCAGATGGGCCGCCTGTACCTTCACCACATCGGCCTGCAGGGGTTTGTCGCCCGACTCGTTGACAAGCTGCAGCCGGATCGGCTGTTGCCAGCGGGCAAAACGGGTCTGCCTGGCTTCGCCATACTCCCGCTCCATGGCGATGGCCATAAAGCTCTCGGTGAGATAGCTGTCGCTCTGCCAGCGCTCATCGGCCCGGGCGCTGTGTCCCGCGAGCAGAAGCAGCAGGGCCAGCAGCCCGCGTGACGCGCAGCGGGGATGGGCTGCGCGGCCCAAGCTGGTCATTACCAAAGTGGCAATAAAGCGGGTGGCGGCAAATGACATGTTTCCTCCCTGAAACGGGTGTCAGCCTAGCGGCTGGCCTTGTCGATATCGCGCCAGGTGAGCCAGAGCCTGAGATCAAACTCCAGTTGATGATAGTCCGGCTCCATATGCTGGCAGAGCTGGTAGAAGCTCTTGTTGTGATCCTTCTCTCTGATGTGGGCCAGCTCGTGCACCACGATCATTTTCAGAAACGGGGGCGGCGCCTCCTTGAACAGGGCGGCGATGCGGATCTCATTCTTGGCCTTGAGCTTGCTGCCCTGCACCCGGCTGACGTAGGTGTGCAGGCCGAGGGCATCCTTGATCACGTTGATCTTGCCATCGAACACCACTTTTGACAGGGGGGCCGAGCTCTTGAGGTAGCGGTTCTTCAGCTCCATGGTGTAGGCAAGCAGCGCCTTATCGCTCTGGATCGGGTGGCTTTCGGGGTAGCGTTTGGCCAGCATCTCCCCCAGCTTGCCTGCCGCAATCAACTGCTGTACCTGTGCCTTGAGAGGGTCGGGATAGCCGCCCAGATAAGTCAGTTCCGCCATGGTGTCACTCGTTACATCAAAAAGAGCGTCATTGTAGTTATCTCGGGCGGGCTTGCCTACTACGGGCCGCTGCTGCAAGGCGTTCTGGCGCAAGAAAAAGGGCGGCCATTGCAACAATGGCCGCCCTGCGGGGCGTATTGACAATCAGCGTCGGCGATAGAGACCCGGATCCACCTCTTCGTAGTGGCTGGTCAGGTATTGATAGAAGGCGAGATGGGAAGGGGAGCTCGGTTTTTTCAGCTCCTCGCTCACCCGGTCCGGCTTGGCGATGATGAACTTCGGAGTCTGGCGCTGGATATCGGCCAGCACCCGCTCACGCACGTCATAGGGCGGATTGACGTTGGCAAAGAAGAGGTAGGCGGAAGCCGGCTGGCGATCGGTCCAGAGATAATATTGCGGCTGGATGCCATCGACCCAGATCTTGTCGCTCGGGCTGGTCTCGGCCTTGATGCGATCGACCCGTACCTGCGCCGCCGGATTGAAGGGGCGACCCTTGAGGGTCCCTTCCCAGGCGTTGTTGATCATCAGCAGCAGCATGGCCAGCGTCGCCAGCCAGGGGGTGGCACTGCGCACATCCCAGGCGCGCCAGAGGGGGATGAGGATCAGCACCGGCAGCGCCCACAGCAGGCTGGTGCCGAGCACCTCGTTGACTCGCTCGAGGGACCACTCCTTGGTGCTCCAGCCAAAGGCGAGCTGCTGGGCCAGCAGCCAGCTGGCGGTGAGTACCACCAGCGAGATGCAGAGCAGGCCGATCGCATCAGCCTGCTGTTCGCTGCGATCCAGTAATACTGCCAGCGGCAGCACTGCCAGTTGCAGATAGAGTACGTCGTAGTGATCGAACACATGGCCGGAGACCGAGTTGGCGATCAGGGTAAACAGCACCCCAAACAGGGTCGCCAGCAAGGCGGGCAGATACCACTCCTGACGGCGGCTCAGCATCAGAATGATGAAGGCGGGCAGCAGCATCACCAGGCCTGTGCGCAGCAGGCCGACGGCGCCCACCATGGGAGAGAAGCCGTTGCCATAGCTCCCCTCGAAGAAGATGTCGAAGGCGTAGTATTTGAAGGCCGCCAGCAGATCATGCTGCTGGAAGTAGGCGTAAAGCGGGCCGCCAATCAGCGCCAGCCCCAGCAGGCTGGAGATGAGCAGCAAGATAGCGTCGCGCCACTTCTCGTGCAGGCACCAGTGGCAGAACAGCACCAGATACCAGGCCCCCCAGAAGGCGCCGTTGTTGGTGCGCATCCAGGCGACGATGGCGAAGGTGAGGGCCGCCACCAGCGCGGGCCACCAGCGAAATCCCTTGTCCAGCAGCAGGGTGATAAAGGCCCACTGGGCGATGAGGGCGAGATGGAAGGTCCAGTCCTCGGTCATGTTGCCGTAGTAGTAACGGGTACCGTAGAGGGCCAACACCGCCAGCATGGCACCGAGACGCGCCTTGAACGAGAGGCCAAGTTGGGCAAAGGCTTGCCAGCTGGCTAGCAGTCCGAGCCAGCATAGCACCCACTCCAGCGCCCAGATCCCGACAAAACCACCCATTCCATAGCCCAGCGCATCGAGGGCGAAGATCATCGGCCCCTTGATGTCGATCATGTCGCGATAGAGCACACCCCCTTCGCTCCACATCTTGCCCATCACCGCGAACAGCGAGGCATCAAAGCCCGGCGCCATGGCGTAAACAAGCGGGTTGCGCAGACAGAAGAGCAGCGCCAGCAGGGCGGTCAGCAGCACGATGGCTGGCTTGATGCCCGGGTTGACGCGAGGGGGAGTGAAACGGATGGAGTGATTCATGAAGTCGCCTGTTCCTGCAGCTGGTCTTGAAAGCGGGCCTATCTTGCCGAGCTAGTGAGTACGATGCAATGGGGCGGGCCCGTGTGGGGAAAATATTCTCGAAAAAGCCCGGTTCTGGAAGGAAACCGGGCGCTGGCTGCGGCAATATAGGCCATCAGGGGGATGTGGCAAAGGCATCCCCCGATATCAACTGAAGTACTCAACCAGAGGCGGCTGCGCTTCCAGCGCTGGCAGGTGGCGAGCCCAGCGGATAAAAGCATCGGCCAGGGTGATGCCGAGCTCCTGGTTGTGCTGGGTCAGGGTACGCGCCAGTGCGGTGTAACCCTCCTTGCCGGAGGCGGTATAGGCGCTTGACACCCCCCGATAGACCTGTTCGGCATTGACCGTTTGCCACTGGCAGGGGGCGGCTTCCCACTCCAGTCGGGTGATGCGCTGGCCCTTGGGCAGATTGGCCTGATAGGTGAATCGTATTCCCGCAGTGTAGGGGAAGCTGCCGTTACCATTGCCGACCACGCCGTTATTGGTGGCGTTGTCGATGGCATTCTCCAGCGCTTCCGCCAACTCGTGACCGTGCACCCGATAGAGGGTGAGGGGAATGGCAAACGGCAGCAGGCGACCGGCGATATCCGCTTCGCTCAGGGGGCCAGGCTCCAGCGAGCAGCGCACGCCGCCAGCATTGTGCAGGGCAAAGTCTACCTCACCCACTTGTTCACGGGCGGCGGTCAGCATGGCGCGGGCCACCAGCGGGGCGAGTTGGCTGCCATGGGGCAAGGTGGCATCCGGCAGCCGCTGATGGTGCAGTGGCGCTGCCAGTCGGGTGACGATGCGCTGGCTCATGGTCTCGATCTCTGGCCGATAGCGTTTGGCCAGATGTTGTTCAAGCTGTGGATCCGGCTCGCAGAAGGTGAGCCCGGCGGGTGGCGTGGAGGCGAACGGCCAGGGTTGCCAGGGGAGCCACTCCAGCTGCCCCTCACTTTGTACGACACGGCCCGCCTTATCGAAGGTGAGCTCGCAGACGCCGAGGCAGAGGGCGCTGTGGCCTGCGTGCAAAATGGCCACCCCGTTGTTCATCAGCGGATAGCTGCCTTCGCTTGGCAGACCCAGCGGCGCGAGATCCCCCAGCAGGCTGTGGGTGTGGCCACCGATGATCAGGCTGAGCTCGGGGAAATGCTCGGCCAGCAGCTTGTCCTGATCCAGCCCGAGGTGGCTCAGCAGCACGATATGCTGGATCCCTTCGCTCTTTATCTCCCGCAGCACTTTGCTGAGGGTGTCAGCCACTGCGTGGAAACGGGTGTGGGGATCCGGGTTGGCGATGGCGGCCATCTGGGCGAGGGTGATGCCGAGCAGCGCAAAGGGAACCCCGTCGATCACCTGACGATGCCAGGGCTGATGGGCGTCGTAGAGGTGGGGAATATCCCACAGCCCAAGCGGCGTGTCGGCAGGCTCCTGACTGTTATCCAGATTGGCGGCCAGCACCGGAAAATCGAGCTGGCGCAAGAACTCCACCAGCGGGCCGTTGCCTAGATCGAATTCGTGGTTGCCAAGTACCATGGCATCGGGGGCCAGCATGGCGAGCAGGTCGGCGTTGGCGCGCCCTTTGAAGCGGTTGAAATAGAGCGAGCCCTGAAAGGAGTCGCCACCGTGCAGAAACAGAAAACGCTGGCCAGCTGCTGCGGCTTGGGCACGCAGTTGGGTCAGTCGGGTCAGGATCCGGGCATAACCGCCGCACTGGGTGCGCCACTGGCCTTCACCGACAGGGGAGAAGCTCATGGGCGCGCCATCGAAGTGGGAGTGGCAATCACTGAAATGGGCAAGTTGAACCGTAATACTCATCTCGGTCCTCCTTAGGGGGGAAATGAGCACCGAGTCTACTGCAAAGGGGGGGGAGGATACCAGCCCGGCAGGATGCCGGGCTGGCCAGTGATCAGGCGGGTACCATGATCTGGGTGGCGACGATCACCACCAGCAGGCCGACGGCGACCGGCATACTGGTGCGCTTGACCACCTCGAACGGCGAGAGCTTACCCATCCCGGCACAGGCGACCACCACCCCGGAGACTGGAGAAATGGTGCGACCCAGGTTGGAGGCTTGCAGCATCGGGATTACCAGATAGGCCGGGTTGATGCCAAGGCTGCTGGCCAGATTGGGGATCAGCTCTACGAAGGCGTAGAAGGGGGCATTGCCCGAGCCGGTGGTGAAGGCGGCCAGGGTGGTGATCACCACCAGTGACAGCATCATGATCAGGCCGCCGGAGCCGAGATCCTGCGCGTGAGCCAGCAGGGTGTCGATAAAGCCGATGGTCATCAGACCCTGGGCGAAGACACCGGCACCGACCAGCAGCATGACCACACCGGCAAAGGCGTCAGCCATGTTGCGCCAGCAGACCTGCAGACCGTCCAGCAGCTCCTTGCCATTGCGGATACGCACGAGTTCCAGCAGGCTGGCCAACACCATGCACATGACGATGATGGTGACGATATCCAGTTGCGGGCCCCATTTGCCGTCAAACACCAGCACCCCGATGATGGGGGTAAAGGGCAGGATGGCGTAGAAAGCGGGCGCAGTCGTCACCAGATCACCCGGGGCGACCGGCTCGTTGTGCTCACCGGATTTTTGATCAAGGTAGCGCTGCCAGAAGAAGTGGGTCACCGCCATGCAGGCGATCGCCACCAGCGAGATGGGCAGGGTCAGCTTGAAGGCAAAATCCAGCAGCGGCATGTTGGCGGCCTGGGCGGCCATCACCACGTCACCGGAGGTCGGTGCCAGAATGATGGCGGCTGGCGAGGCGCACACGGCGGCTGCCGCGCCACGGGAGATCCCCATGTTGACCATCAGCGGGAACAGGGTGGCCATCAACAGCACGCCGAGGCCGGTGGCGGAGCTCACCGCCAGCGACATGGCGCAGGCCACCAGATAGGCAGCCACCAGCAGGACATAGGGGGACTTGATGATGCCAAGCGGTTTGCTGGCCAGCTTGACCAGAATGGTGTTGGCGCCGATATGGCTCATGTAGCCGGCAAAGCCGCACAGCACCATGATCAGCATCCCCAGTCCACCGCCACGGTCATTGAGCAGGAAGCGGACGTATTCGAAGATATCGGTTGCGATATAACCGGTGCTGACTACCTTGCTCGGCAGCACCGGCTTGCCCATCATGGCGGTGATGACCAGCAGCAGCAAGCCGCCGCTCAGCAGCACCCCGGTCGCGGAGTATCCTTTGAAAATGGCACGGCCCACCACCAGGGTGACCAGGGTGCCAACGATGAGTTCCAGCATATGTTGCCTTCTGATTGGATGAGAGTGGAGGGAGTCTATTCCGATAGGGGTAGAGTGGCGACTGGAAACAGGATGTTGTGTGAGCTAAATCAACGTTTAACCCCATGAACAGAATTAAAGAAAGGTAAAGGTACTTTACCCAGCGGGTTTGGCTACCTACCCTTGCCAGCCTTGGTTGTCTTTTGAGGCTTTTATATGGTGATTGGTGATTTTTCAGGCATTAAACGCTCTCTTTTCCTGCTCGCGATGCTATTTTCACCTACTTGCGTGTTTGCAGTAACCAATGACGGTTTTCATCAAACCGGTCCTCATCAGGCGGTCGCCATGCGGCGTCTCATGGCTCCTCACTCTTACGGCGTACTGGTGGTTGCCGAGGGGAAGAAACCCCGTTTTGCCGCGCTGGCATCCAAAACCACCGAAGCAAACTGCCTGGCCCGTCATGCCATTCGGGTAGATGGGGTCGCGCTGCTGGTCACCCCGAGATTCTATGCCAAAGAGGAAAAACGGGGACTTTGCGAACTGTGGCTCAATGAGGGGGCAGATCAGGACTTTTTTGCCAACCGTCTTAAAAATGATCATTTTATTCAGATAGATGGTCATGACATCAATGTGAAAAACTATCACCTCAACTGGCAGCGCATCAGTCCTGCTGCTCAATAAAAATACAGTTTCATCCTTGTGCCATACTTTGCTCACGCAACCTGTGAGCTTGCTCTGATTTCTGGGCTCATCATTGTATTGCGCCGCCTCTTGGTCACACATAGGCTATACCCGTCATCTGTGTGGCGGTGGGTTTCACCAAGGTTGGTACTCCGCCCGTGCAATCAAGGAAGGTAGTCTGGCATGGTCAGCAAGGTTTATGGAGTAGTGGGGAGCGTGCTGTTGCTGTTACCCCTGATGAGTCAGGCTCAGCCGAGCCGGCCGCAAGTGGTGCCAGAGTCCCGCATCAATGTCCGTTTTTATGAGATAAGCGCTGCCCAGTCAGATCAACTGGCCCGAGCGATTGCCCAGAGTGCCCCCAAGGTGAACGGCAAGCCTGTTCTCGGCAAGGCGAGTTATCAGATGGAGTGGCAGTTGGAAACCGACCAGTTGCCGGGACGCTGCCAGCTCAAACGGGTTACGGTAACGACTCATGCCACCGTATTGTTGCCCCGCTGGCGTCAGAGTTCGGAGGGGAGTGACCCTGCTCGCCAACGCTGGGGGCGGCTGCTCTCCAGCATGTTTGACTATGAATCCCGTTTCAAAGAGATGGTGCTGCAAGGCGGAAATCAGGTGGGCGGGGCGATTGCGGCACTACCAGGCCATGCAGATTGCCAGGCATTGCGCTATGCCGCCTGGGCTGCGGGCAGTGGCGAATTGAACAAGGTTAAGGCAAGGGTAGACGATTTCCAGCGTCAGACTGGTTACGGCGAGCAGCTGGGTGTGCACTGGCCCAAGTGAGCGCTATCTCAAGACGCAATATCCAGCATCGCACGATTTGATAAATAGAATGGCCGCCCGATGGGCGGCCATTCTATTTGTTTACAGAGTCCGGTTTAGACCAGCGCTTTGCCCTTGAGCAGCTTGCGTACCCAGTAACGGGCTGGGTGGAGCGCTTCCAGCAGATCGGCGGCCAGCGGAAGGGGATCGCCGCAGATCTCGCTGGCGAGCAGCTCACCACAGAGCGGCGCCGAGCAGAGGCCTCGCGAACCGAGCGCCCCCAGCACATAGAGGCCGGGGTGAAGGGGGAGCGGCTGGGCGTTGTGCTGATCATGCTGCAGCTGCGCATAGTGATCCGCCAGACCTTGCAGTCTGGCCACTGGCCCCACCACCGGCAGGTGATCCCGACTGGCGCAACGCCCCCCCACGCGCGCCTCGTTGCCGCTCACATCCACCTCGGCGGGCCAGGTTTGCTCCGGCAGGCAGGCTTGCAACCGCACCTGATTCTGGATGTGCTCCTCGGCACGAAACTCAAGGCTGCTCTGGTTGCGGCCATAACTGGCACCGATGCAGTGTTGATCGTTGTGCATCGGGGTGAGGTAGCCATCATAACAGAGCACGGTCTTGAGCTGACGCAAGCTGGCCGTGGTCGGCACATGACTCACCTGACCGCGCACTGGATAGAGGGGCAGCTCGGCAAAGGGGAGCAGTGCTGGCAACTGGTGACCGGCGGCGACCACCAGATTGGGGGCCTGCCAGTGGCGGCCATCCTGGCTTTCTACTTGCCAGCCATCGGCCTGCTCGGCAATGGCGACTACCTCGGTCTTGAACACGACCTCCAGCAGCCCGCTGGCTTGTGCTTCTTTGATAGCTGCGCGGGTGAAATCGGCCGGACAGAGCCAGCCCCCCTGCGGGTAACTGACGCCGCTGTGGCCACAGGGCAGGCCAACCACCTGCTCTACCTCTGCTGTAGAGAGGGAATGCATCAGTTCGGACGGGAAGGGGCCCTGGCTCATTTTCGCCAACTTGGCTGCCGATTTGTCGTCATAACTGAGCTGTGTCACTCCACATAATTCGAAAGCGATAGGATGGCGTTCGGCCAACGCCAGCAGCCGTTGGCGGGCATAGCCAAAAGCGAGCGAATAGAAGCGTGACAGCGCATCGTGCTCGCCGTTAAGCAGGGGATAGAGGGCACCCTGGCGGTTGCCCGAGGCGCCGGTGGCCGGTTCGCCATCTGCACACAGCAACGTCACCTTGCGACCCCGCTCCACCAGAGAGAGCGCCGTCATGGCCGAGGCGATGCCGCCGCCGATGATCACCACCTCGCCAGCGCGTCCGGCAGGACGGGCATACCAGGGGACTATGGTATGCTGCGGCTGCTTGTCGGTGCGATCCCCTACCAGCATCTCCCGCTTGCTACCGTGGCCCTTGACCTTCTTCATGGTAAAACCGGCGGCAATCAGGCCGCGACGGACAAAACCGGCACAGGTAAAGGTGGCGATGGAGCAATCGGGACGGGCGAGGCGAGCGAGACCATCAAACAGATCCTGTGTCCACATCTCCGGGTTCTTGGCCGGGGAGAAACCATCCAGATACCAGGCGTCCACCAGACCTTCTGCCCGGTGCGGTACCAGCGGCAGCATATCCTTGATGTCGCCAAACCAGAGATCGAGGCGAATGCGGCCGCCCGCAAAATGCAGGCGGTGGCAACCGGAAAGCGGCAGCGGCCATTGGGCGATAAGATCCTGACTCAAGTGGCCAAGTTCAGGCCAGGCAGCCAGCGCTTTGCGCAGATCGTCCCGGGTCAGGGGGTATTTCTCGAAACTGATGAAGTGCAGACGGGAGCCGTTGCCGGATTGAGGCGCCTGTTCCAGGAAGGCTTGCATTGTCGCCAGAAAGTTAAGGCCTGTGCCGAAACCTGTTTCACCTATCACGAAACTGTCACTATCGTGGTGCGAAAATCGCGCAGGTAGCCGGTTTTGCTGCAAAAAGACGTAGCGGGTTTCACTTAGACCGTTATCATTGGAAAAGTACACATCCCCGAAGTCACTGGAGACAGGAGTTCCCGCTTCATTCCAGTCCAATCGGGCATGATGTAAGGATGTTTGACTCACGTTTTCCTCGGCTCGCGTCACAAAATCGCGGGCATTCTACGTGAAAGCAGACCAGTTTGGCAGCCGAAAGCGGGTAGACTTGGCGCCAGTTTTTCCAGACGAGATGAATTAATGAGAAGAGCAGTGATCACCGGTATCGGCGTCATCTCCAGTATCGGCAACAACAAGGAAGAAGTGCTGGCCTCCCTGAAAGCAGGTAAATCCGGCATCACCTATTCCGAGCAGTTCGAGCAGCACAACCTGCGCAGCCGTGTCTGGGGTAACATCAAACTCGATCCGTCTGAACTGATCGACCGTAAAGTCATGCGTTTCATGGGCGACGCTGCGGCCTACGCCTATCTCTCCATGCAGCAGGCCATTGAAGATGCCGGTCTGGCGGAAGATCAGGTCTCCAACGAGCGTACCGGCCTGGTGGTCGGTTCTGGTGGTGCCTCCGGCAAGAATACCTCGGAATCTGTGGACATCGCCCGTGAGAAAGGGGTCAAGCGTGTGGGCCCTTACATGGTGCCGCGCACCATGTCTTCCACCACCTCTGCCTGTCTGGCCACCCCGTTCCAGATCAAGGGGGTTAACTACTCCATCAGCTCAGCTTGCGCAACCTCTGCCCACTGCATCGGTCACGCGCTGGAGCTGATCCAGCTTGGCAAACAGGATGTGGTCTTCGCCGGCGGCGGTGAAGAGCTGGACTGGTCCTCTACCATCCAGTTTGACGCCATGGGTGCCCTCTCCACCAAGTACAACGACACACCGGAAAAAGCGTCCCGTACCTATGATGCGAACCGCGACGGTTTCGTCATCTCCGGTGGCGGCGGCATTCTGGTGATCGAAGAGCTGGAGCATGCGCTGGCTCGTGGTGCTCACATCTATGCCGAGCTGACCGGTTACGGTGCTACCTCCGATGGTTATGACATGGTCGCGCCGAGCGGTGAAGGTGCTGTGCGTTGCATGAAGATGGCAATGCAGGGTGTGGGCAAGGTTGATTACATCAACACCCACGGCACCTCCACTCCGGTGGGAGATACCAAAGAGCTGGAAGCTATCCAGACGCTGTTTGGCGCCAACGGTCCCAAGATCTCTGCCACCAAGGCGATGACCGGCCATGCGCTGGGCGCTGCGGGCGTGCACGAGGCTGTCTACTCCCTGCTGATGATGGAACACGGCTTCATCGCCCCCAGCATCAACATCGAGACCCTGGACGAGAAGGCCGAAGGTCTGCCCATCGTGCGTGAGTACGAAGCAGCCGAGCTCAACACCGTCATGTCCAACAGCTTCGGCTTTGGCGGTACCAACGCCTCTCTGGTGTTCAGCAAGTTTAAAGGCTGATATCCGGTTTATATGAAAAAAGCGCCTCAGGGCGCTTTTTTTGTCTTCGGGATTTGCCATCAATCGTTGCAGAGCAGAGCAGAGCAGAGCAGAGCAGAGCAGAGCAGAGCAGAGCAGAGCATCGACCATTGTGGAATAGGGGGAGTGGTTTGGTGGCAGATTTCAGCGCAGATGGGGGGCGCCACACCAATGAGCCTGCGCCGCACTTGGGAGAAAGGCAGATAGCAAGAAGGGAACCTGAGGCTCCCTTCTTTGTTAGCGGTAACTTGATGGCTGCTGGTTAGAACCAGAAGCCGATGATAAAGGAGCCTGCCAGCGTCAGCATCACGTTGGCCACCGCATAGGTACCTGCGTAGCCAAGCGCCGGAATGGAGCTGTTGGCGGCCTCGTTGACCACATCCATGGCGGGAGCGCAGGTACGGGCACCAGTAATGGCGCCAAGCAGCAGTGCCGGGTTCATCTTCAATACCCAGACCCCGAACAGGTAACCGACCAGCACCGGCAGGGTGGTGACCAGCATACCGGAGAAGAGTACCACGGCACCCACTTCGCTCAGGTGATCGAGGATGCCGCCACCCGCCTTGAGACCGGTGCTCACCATAAAGACCGCCAGACCGAGATCCTTGGCCAGTCGCAGGGCGCCAGGTGGTACGTAACCCACGGTAGGGTGGTTAGCACGCAGATAGCCCATCAAAATACCTGCCAACAGCAGGCCGACGGCGTTGCCGAGACCAAATTCAATCTGACCGAACACCAGCGAGACGGAGCCGATCAGCAGCCCGAGTACGAAGAAGGTGGTGAAGGCCACCAGATCCGTGGTCTGGCTGTGGATGCTGATAAAGCCGATCTTGTTGGCCAGCAGTTTGACCCGCTGTTTCTCGCCACTGATCTGCAACACGTCACCCTTTTGCAGCATGATGTTGCGATCGAACGGCATCTCGATCTGGGAGCGGACCACCCGGTTGAGGAAGCACCCTTTTTCGGTGAGGTTGAGTTCCACCAGATGACGGCCGACCACTGCGTCGTTTTTCACCACTATCTCTTCGGTGACGATCTGCAGGTCGAGCAGGTTACGGTCAAACACCTCTTTACCGTTGCGATAGTTGACGTCCAGCTTCTCGTGGCTCTCGGGATAGCCTACCAGGGCGATCTCGTCCCCTTCCTGAATGACGGCATCGCCATCGGGACTGGCGAGAATGCCGTTACGGCGGATCCGCTCCACATAGCAGCCTGTGTGGGGGTAGATGCCGGTCTCCCGCAGGGTACGGCCACCGATCCAGGCCGCGAGCTCGGGACCAACCCGATAGGCGCGGATGATGGGCAGGTAGGTCTTGCGGCTGTCGCTGTCAGAGAGGCCCCGCTCACGGGCTATTTTCTGCGCCTCGGTGTTGAGGTCGAGTCGTGCCAGCGAGGGGAGGTAGCGAACCACCAGCATCAGGCCCACCAGACCGACCAGATAGGTCAGGGCATAGCCGATACCCATATTGTCGAGCACCGCCTGCATGTCGGTCTGATGGGGCAGATTGAGCAGACCGCTGCGCAGGGCATCCTGGGCACCTACCAGCGCAGGTGTCGAGGTGAGAGAACCAGCCAGGATCCCCGCTGCCATGCCCGGTCCCAGATTGAAGAACTTGGCCAGCCCCACCGTCAGCAGCAGGGCCGTCAGCAAGATCATCAGGGTCAGGGTGATGTAGTGGATGCCATCGCGCAGGAAGACGCTGAAGAAGTGAGGGCCCGCCTCGATCCCCACACAGAAGATGAACAGCATAAAGCCGACGTTTTCTGTGGTGGCCGTAAACTCGAAGCCCATCTGGCCGAACAGCAGGGCGGTGAACAATACGCCGATGGTGTTGCCAATCTGAAAGTTGCCAATTCGCACCTTGCCAAGCAGCAGGCCAAAAGCCAGTACCACGAAGAGCAGCAGGGAGTCGCTTTGATGTAGCAGTGTCACAAAATCTATGGTCATGCCCGGAAAAACCGAGGAAAAAAGTGGGGCCGATATTGTGCCGGATCTATCCCCAATAAAGAAGCGCAAAGGGACGATTAATCGGTCGTTATTGGGCGCTATTTATGACGCTGGTGGCGTGATAGGGAGACACGCGAATGAAATCAGGGGATTTTTACTGCCATTGCCGATGTCAATTAGTGAAATATGCTGCCCGCTACCGAAGCTCTTTGGCGCAGGCAGATATTTTAGATTCTGCTGTCCAGCCGGTCGACAGGGATCAGTTTCAGCAGATTCAACCGATAGCAGTCATTGCTGGCAGAGGGCCAAATCAGGTTGATATCTACTCACCCGCCCTCGGGGAAAGGGTTGGCAAAAAGATACCTCCGAAAAGTGCCAATAGAGCCTGTCACCCCGCTGTTCCTGAGGGGGCAAAAAAACAGCATAAAATCAGGTTGGCCAGCAAAATGACTCTTCGTCGGGGGCTATCACGGGCAATCCCGCGTCCTGACAGGGTTTGCTGTACTTACCCACAGAATCTGTGGATAACCCTGTTTATGAATCTTGTTCATCGCCCTCAAAGCCGCGCCAGTACTGGGATGCAAGGGCTGTTCAAAAAATACCGGAAGAAAAATGTTTGCATAAAAATCAAATAGTTAGGTGTGACAGGAGAAAACTCTGTCGAGCCGGAACTGGTAACAAAAGGGAGCATCGGCAGCAGGAAGGATCTTGTGCATTAAATTTGGCAGGAGAGGGCACTAAAGTGGATAACTTGCACCGAGATGGTGAGGAATTGGCTCCCCCGACTGGACTTGAACCAGTGACATACGGATTAACAGTCCGCCGTTCTACCGACTGAACTACGGGGGAACATCATGCAAGGAGGGGCATCATACAGAAGGTGTCCGAGGTGGTCAAGCCATTCGCGGGATGATGGCGCGGGTATACCGCTGCCAAACCCTCGGTTACACTGCTCCTCTGCTGTTTTGTGTTGGGAGTGTTCATGAGCAAATTGTTCAAGTTAGCCAGCCAGTTTAAACCCGCCGGGGATCAGCCTGCGGCGATTGCCCAACTGCTCGACGGCATCGAGTCAGGACTGGCCCACCAGACCCTGCTCGGGGTGACCGGTTCGGGCAAGACCTTCACCATGGCTAATGTCATCGCGACCCTCAACCGCCCCACCATGATTCTGGCGCCCAACAAGACCCTGGCCGCCCAGCTCTACGGCGAGATGAAGGAGTTCTTCCCGGATAATGCAGTGGAGTATTTCGTCTCCTACTACGACTACTATCAGCCGGAAGCCTATGTGCCGACCACCGACACCTTCATCGAGAAGGATGCCTCCATCAACGATCACATCGAGCAGATGCGATTGTCGGCCACCAAGGCACTGCTGGAGCGGCGCGACGTGGTGATTGTCGCCTCGGTATCGGCTATCTATGGTCTGGGGGATCCCCAAGCTTATCTGAGCATGATGCTGCATCTCAAAGTGGGGGATGTGATCAACCAGCGGGATATCCTGCGCCGTCTTGCCGAATTGCAGTACACCCGCAACGACATGGCCTTCCAGCGCGGTACCTTCCGGGTACGCGGCGAGGTGATCGACATCTACCCCGCCGAATCGGACAAGCTGGCGCTGCGGGTAGAGCTGTTTGATGAGGAGGTGGAGCGGCTCTCCCTGTTCGACCCGCTGACCGGCGCCATTGAGCAGACGGTGGTGCGCTACACCATCTACCCCAAGACTCACTATGCCACCCCGCGAGAGACTATCCTGGGGGCTATCGAACATATCAAGGAAGAGCTGCGCAGCCGCCGCGAGCAGCTGTTGTCCCTCAACAAACTGGTGGAGGAGCAGCGGATCAGCCAGCGCACCCAGTTCGATATGGAGATGATGCAGGAGCTGGGCTACTGCTCCGGCATCGAGAACTACAGCCGCTACCTTTCCGGCCGTGCGCCGGGGGAACCGCCACCCACCCTGTTTGACTACCTGCCGGGGGACGGCCTGCTTATCATCGACGAGTCCCACGTCACGGTGCCGCAGATCGGCGCCATGTTCAAAGGGGACCGCTCCCGCAAGGAGACCCTGGTGGAATACGGCTTTCGGCTCCCCTCGGCGCTCGACAACCGGCCACTCAAGTTTGACGAATTTGAAGCGCTGATGCCGCAGACAGTGTTTGTCTCGGCGACTCCCGGCCCCTACGAGCTGGAGAAGTCCGGCGGCGATGTGGTACAGCAGGTGGTGCGCCCCACCGGCCTGCTCGATCCGGAGATCGAGGTGCGTCCGGTGACTACTCAGGTGGACGATCTGCTCTCCGAGATCCGCAAGCGGGTTGCCATCGAGGAGCGGGTGCTGGTCACTACGTTGACCAAGCGGATGGCGGAGGATCTGACCGAATATCTGGCGGAGCACGGGGTCAAGGTGCGCTATCTCCACTCCGACATCGATACCGTAGAGCGGGTGGAGATCATCCGCGATCTGCGTCTCGGCAAGTTCGATGTGCTGGTGGGCATCAACCTGTTGCGGGAAGGTCTCGATATGCCGGAGGTGTCGCTGGTGGCCATTCTGGATGCGGATAAAGAGGGCTTCCTGCGCTCTACCCGCTCGCTGATCCAGACCATCGGTCGGGCGGCGCGCAACCTCAACGGCAAGGTCATCCTCTACGGCGATACCATCACCAACTCCATGAAGGTGGCAATCGAGGAGACCGAGCGGCGCCGCGCCTTGCAGCATGCCCACAACCTCAAGCACGGCATTACTCCCAAAGGGCTCAACAAGTCGGTGGGGGATGTGATGGACATGGGGGGCAGCCGCACTGCAGGCAAAGTGGGCAAGGGGAGTCGCAAGGCCGCCGAACCGCAAGGGGAGTACCATGTCCGCTCTGCCAGCGAGATTGCCAAAGAGATCAAGCGGATGGAGGAGCAGATGTTCCAGCATGCGCGAGATCTGGAATTCGAGCAGGCGGCGGCACTGCGGGATCAGATCCAGCGGTTGCGCGGCGAGCTGATCGAGTCATGAGCCGCAAACGCTGGGTTGTCTGGCAACGACTGTGTCGTCTCTATCATGGCTTTCGCCATCCCGCTACCCCCTGGTGGGCAAGGGGCCTGGTGATCCTTATCCTGCTCTATGGCATCAGCCCGGTGGATCTTGTTCCCGACGTGGTGCCCTTGCTGGGTTGGTTCGATGACGTGACCCTGCTGCTGGTGTTGCTGTGGGGTTGGGAGCGTTGCCTTCCCCCCGCCGTGCGCAGCGATCTGGAACAGGCCTCCTAGTTCCCCTTTTCAACACGACGCTCTGCATCTCTCTTTGTGCTCCCACCCTCGAAGGAAGCGGAAAAACGGTTTCATTTGAAGGTGAGCACAGCAGGATGAAAAAGAGGCTGACCCAGAGATTGTCGCCCGAATGGCATTGGCGTAGACTCCACGCCGTTCACTTTATGGGTATGGAAAAAATGGATCTGATCCTCTTTGCAATCGACTTTATCCTGCACGTTGACGTGCATTTGAAAGAGCTGTTCGAGAACTATGGCGTCTGGGTTTACGCCATCCTGTTTCTGATCATCTTCTGTGAAACCGGGTTGGTAGTGACGCCGTTCCTGCCGGGTGACTCCCTGCTGTTTGCCGCCGGTGCGCTTACTGTGGGCAGCGTGCTGGACGTCCATACCCTGGCGGCCGTGCTGATCATCGCTGCCGTGCTGGGTAACGTGGTCAACTACACCATTGGTCACTTCTTTGGCGAGCAGCTGTTCCGCAACCCGGACTCCAAAATCTTCCGCCGGGATTATCTGGAGAAGACCCACGCCTTCTATGCCAAGCATGGTGGCAAGACCATCATCATCACCCGCTTCCTGCCAATTGTGCGTACCTTTGCGCCGTTCGTGGCAGGGATGGGGGCCATGACCTATCCGCGCTTCCTGGCGTTCAACCTGGTTGGCGGCCTGCTGTGGGTACTCTCCTTCGTCTATGCTGGCCACTTCTTTGGCAATCTGCCGGTGGTGCGTCATAACTTTACCCTGCTGATCTTCGGCATCATCGGTATCTCCCTGTTGCCTATGGTAATTGGCGCAGTCAAGGCCAAGATGAGCACTGCCAGGGCGTAACCAGAAATACGGTCAGCCAGAACGAGAAAGGGGGAGCCATGATGGCTCCCCCTTTTTATCTCCACACGGCCATGATGATCAGTTGCAGCAACGCCCTTTCACCAGATTGCCGATGGCCACCACGGTGAAGACCAACAGGTAAGCGGCGAAGATGACGACCAGCCACTGGGGCATGGAGTAACCGAAGAACTGCCAGGTGATCTGGGCACAATCCCCTTCCGGCATAAAGAGCCAGGGGAGCCACTGATCGAGCGGAGCCCAGCTCGGGAAGTCGGCAAACGGGCTGCAGACGTTGAACGGGGAGGGGTTAACCTGATAGTCCACATGCTTGAGGGCCAGCTGGAAGCCGCGGAAGGCACTGTAGCCCCACAGTAACATGGCACTCCAGCGAACATACCACTTATCCGGCGCCACCATGCCGAGAAGACCAGCGGCCAGTACACCCAGGGTCGCCAACCGTTCGTAAACGCACATCACGCACGGGGAGAGGCCCAGCACATGCTGGAAGAAGAGGGCGCACAACTCGAGGAACAGGGCTGATGTTGCCAACAGGCCCCAAGCCAGCCGATGGGCGGCAATACGGCGGAGAAACTCGATCATCTCATTGATCTCTCAGAAAAAACAGTGGCTGAATTAGAGCAGAGCGGAACCGAAAAGAAAAGGGCCCTGAAAGGGCCCTCGGAAACCATTTCAATGGATTAATGCAGCGCCGGCTGTACCGCTGGCAGCGCACTCTCCATCACCAGCCATCCATGCTGATAGAACCACTCGGTGGCAGGACCAAGCAGCAATTCGACAGAGAAAAAGCCGATCAGCCCCAGCACCAATGTGTAGGGCAGCGCCATCCAGACCATGCGGCCATAGGAGAGACGCAGCAGCGGCGCCAATGCCGAGGTGAGCATAAACAGGAAGGCGGCCTGACCATTGGGGGTGGCGACCGACGGCAGGTTGGTACCTGTGTTGATGGCTACCGCCAGCAGATCGAACTGGGCGCGGTCGATGGCACCATTGAGCATGGCCGTCTTCACCTCATTGATGTAGACGGTGCCGACAAAGACGTTGTCACTGACCATGGAGAGCACCCCGTTGGCCAGATAGAAGAGGGCCAGCTGGTTCTCCGGTTTGGCTGCCAGTACCAGCTGGATCACCGGCTTGAACAGCTGCTGATCGATGATGACGGCGACCACGCTGAAGAAGACTGCCAGCAGGGCGGTGAAGGGGAGTGCCTCCTGGAAGGCTTTACCCAGCGAGTGTTCCTCGGTGATCCCGGTCAGGGAGGTGGCCAGCACGATAACCGAGAGGCCAATCAGGCCAACGGCTGCCAGGTGCATGGCCAGGCCGACGATCAGCCAGACCGCAATCAACGCCTGAACGATCAGCTTGGCCTTGTCTTGCGGGCTGCGTTTTGCCTCTTCGTAGCGATTGTACTCCTCCATGATGGCACGCACTGTGTCCGGCAGGCGGGCACCATAGCCAAACCAGCGGAACTGCTCTACCAGCACGCAGGTCAGCAGACCGCAGATAAAGACGGGGACGGTGACGGGTGACATACGAATGGCAAATTCGGCGAAGTTCCAGCTGGCTTGCTCGCCGATGATGAGGTTTTGCGGCTCGCCCACCAGGGTGCAGACACCACCCAGCGCGGTTCCGATGGCGGCATGCATCATCAGGCTGCGCAGGAAGGCGCGAAAATCATCGAGATCTTGGCGATTGCGCTCAGCCACTTCCTTATCGTCGGTATGGTCATGGCTGTGACCAAACTCCTTGCCGGAAGAGACCTTGTGATAGATGGCATAGAAACCGGTGGCAACGCTGATCACCACGGCAATGACCGTCAGTGCATCGAGAAAAGCTGACAGGAAGGCGGACACCAGACAGAAGGAGAGGGAGAGCAGGATCTTGGAGCGTACGCCGATCAGCAGCTTGGTGAAGACATAGAGCAGCAGCTGCTTCATGAAATAGATGCCTGCCACCATGAACACCAGCAACAGCAGCACCTCGATATTGGCGACCAGCTCGTGCTTGACCTGATCGGCGGAGGTCATGCCGATCAACACGGCTTCGATCGCGAGCAGGCCACCCGGTTGCAGGGGGTAGCACTTGAGGGCCATGGCCAGGGTGAAGATAAACTCAACGACCAGTAACCAGCCCGCAATGAAAGGATCAAGGTGGAAGGCAATCGGATTGATCACCAGAAATAGCAAGATGGCGCTTTTATACCACTGTGGTGCATTGCCCAAGAAGTTCTTGGCGAATGCCTGCCCTAGGCTTATTGGCATGATAATGGGTCTCAACTTTGTTGTTAGGATCTGCTTCTATGCAGTCAAGGATGATTCGACCTGTGCCTCCGGATGTTGGCCTTTATCTGTCTGATTCCTCGTGATTTTAATCAAAAAGCGTGACGATTATAAATGATAGCCGATGGAACTCTGCCCATCTGTCTGTTTTATAACCACCTTGTCGGGGTTGGCTGGCTCCCTCGTGGCGATTAGATACATATTCCCAACACTATATTTGCCATATGTGAGCAGAGGACTGACCTTATGCTTGCCAGCCATCATCGCTTTGATATCATTCGTCAGCCTTTTTACGCATTACAACAGAGTCAATTCATGGTTATAAAAGCGCAGAGCCCAGCTGGGTTTGCCGAGGAATACATCATCGAGTCCATCTGGAACAATCGCTTTCCTCCCGGATCTATTCTGCCCGCCGAGCGTGAATTATCCGAGTTGATCGGGGTGACGCGGACTACCTTGCGCGAAGTGCTGCAGCGACTGGCCCGTGATGGCTGGTTGACCATACAGCATGGCAAGCCGACCAAGGTGAACAATTTCTGGGAAACCTCCGGCCTCAATATTCTGGAGACGTTGGCTCGTCTGGATCAGGACAAGGTACCTGATCTGATAGCTCAGCTGCTCTCCGCCCGTACCCACATCTGCACCATCTTTATCCGCGGGGCGATCCGTCACAATCCGGAACAGGCCGCCGAGATCCTGCGTGGCGCCGATGGGGTCGAGAACAACGCCCAGGCTTATGCCGAGTTCGATTATCGCCTGCACCACCAGCTGGCGTTTGCTTCCGGCAATCCGATCTACGCTTTGATCCTGAACGGTTTCAAAGGGTTGTACAGCAGGGTCGGCAGCTACTACTTCTCCGACAAGCAGGCTCGCGAGACCGCAGATGCCTACTACAAGACCCTGCTCAATCTGGCGGAGACCAAGAACCACGAAGCCGTGTTCATGACGGTGCGTCAGTACGGTATCGAGTCCGGCAAGCTCTGGACCCGCCTGCGTCAGGACATGCCAAGCGATCTGTGCGACAACTGATCCCTTGTCTGTGCTTTCCAAGAAACGCGCCATCCGGCGCGTTTTTTTATTCTGCCGTGTTTGTGTCTATCCTAGATTGGTGATGGTAATTGCTTGAACTGCATGGATATTTGGCCAAAAAGCTTGATCCAGCGCAAATGAACCCTGCATTTATCACTTTGGTGGCATAGGACCCAACCGCTGATTGAGGTCAAATGGAGGCATCAAGAGCGGAGCCAATATCCGCCAGAAGGAACACACCTTTCACCGGATGAAGGACACAACAATGAGTCTTCTTGAACACACCATCTGGACAGTACTGGGATACGGGGCCATGCCCTTTATCTTTCTGAGCGGATTCGTGGCGGTGGCAGTGACCTGTTGCATGCTGCTGAATGCGTTCGGGGTACAGTCCGCCGAGAAGTGAGTCGCTTCTCCATGCCGCCAAATGCCAGTCTTCGGACTGGCATTTGTTTTTTGTGTCTTTTAAAGCACTTATCCCGGCAGGGAAGGGGAAATCTTTGGTCAGGATGGTCGAACCTGCCGCCGATTTTGATTACACTGGCGCCCGTATTTCCCACTCACCCTTCTCTTATCAGGTGTTCAAGGTTTTCTATGGCTCTCAAGGCAACCGTATTCAAGGCCCAGATCAGTTTGTCTGATATGGATCGCAATCTGTATCAGGACTTCTCCCTCACGCTGGCGCGCCACCCCTCCGAAACCGATGAGCGGATGATGATCCGGCTGGCGGCCTTTGCCTGGCACGCTGCCGAGCGACTTGAATTCACCAAGGGATTGAGCGCCGATGATGAACCCGAGCTCTGGTGCAAGAACTACTCGGACGAAATAGAGCTCTGGATCGAGCTGGGCCAACCCGATGAAAAACGGCTGAAAAAAGCCTGCAACCGCGCCCGTCAGGTGGTGCTCTATCTCTACGGTGGTCGTGGTACAGCCGTCTGGTGGAAGCAGAACCAGGGCAAGCTGAGCCAGCATGACAACCTCAGCATCATCGAACTCTCCGACAGCCAGACTCTGCCGCTCACCGCCATGGTCGAGCGCACCATGCAGCTCACCTGCACTATCTCCGATGGTCAGCTCTGGGTCAGTAACGGCGTGCTGGAAGTGACGCTGGATCCGGTGGTGCTGATGGGCAAACCGGCCCGCGAACTGTAACGGACGCCGCCCATGTTCAGCGCCTTGCTCAATATCGTCATTCCGGTGTTCGGTGTGGTCGGGCTCGGTGCACTCTACGGGCGATTGCGACCGGGGGCCGCGCTCGGTTACGTCAATCGGGCCAATATCGAGCTGTTTACCCCGGCGCTGGTCTTCTCCGCGCTGGTCAAGTATCCGCTGGCGCTGGCGGAGCATCTGCCGCTGATTGCGGCGGGGGCGCTGGTTATTCTGTTACCCGGTCTGCTGCTCGCGCTGCTCAAACTCAAAGGGATTGAGCGGGCAGCGCTGATCTTGCCCGCCATGTTCCGAAATACCGGCAATCTTGGTATCCCCTTGATGGTGCTGGCGTTTGGCGAGCAGCAACTGGGGGCCATCGTGATCCTCTTTGTGCTCTCCAATCTGCTGCACTTTTCGGTCGGCATGTTTATCCTCTCGGCCAATACCTCCCGCTGGTTGTGGCTGCACAGCCCTGTGTTATGGGCCGCGCTGGCCGGTTTGCTGGTGGCCAACCTGCACATTACGCTGCCGGAATATGTGGTGACCACGGCCTCGCTGCTCGGCCAGATCTCGGTGCCCCTGATGCTCTTTGCGCTGGGCATTCGCCTGATGGAGGGAGAGCTCGATCACCTTGGCCTCGCGCTCAAGTGCAACCTGCTCTATCTGCTGGCGGGGGGATTGTCGCTGCTGCTGGCGATCTGGCTGTTGCCGCTCAAGACGGAGTGGATCCCGCTGTTGATGTTGTCGGTTTCCTTGCCCCCTGCGGTGTTGAATTACATGCTCTGCGAGCAGTATCACTGCCAGCCGGACAAGGTGGCCAGTATCGTGCTCGGCGGCAATGCCCTCTCTGTGCTGGTGATCCCGCTGGCGGTCTGGCTGGCACTTCATCTGCCCGGCTAAGCCAGATTGCATTGGTGCGACGGTGCGACTCACTGGCCAATTGCTTGATCGAACCGAGTCACAGTAGTTCGCATCTCATCCTTGCAGGGGAAAGTTAGCCTATCAGGATCAGCAAGCTTTTCCATGCCATCTCTGTCCATCATTGCCTCCGTGATACATCTGTCGTCCCCGTATCCGGCCCTGAGCCCCAGGGATAACGGCGACAGCTATAGTATGAAAAAGAGCTGACTGACACTGTTTAACCAATGCCAGTGAGGGAAACCGGATGGGCACAAGTGAGCAATCTGATCCTTTGGGGCAGGCAAAATCGCGCTATGACCCGGCATTGCCTACCGGTTATGACTGGCGCAGACACCGCCGTTTTATCCTCAGTGGCGGTGGTTACAAGGCAGAATGCAGCCGTCGCAACTGGTTTTTGGAGTTGCTCAACCCTGTGCCCTATGTGGTAGTGCGCGACATAGCCATCGGCGGCATCGGTATTCTGGGGGCCATAAGGTTGAAAGAGGGGGATGAGCTGGTGATTGCCATTCCCTCTGGCGAGATGCTGCGAGGTCTGGTCGTGAGATCCCAGCCAGACCCACTCTTTCCCAAACTCTATCGCACCGGTATTCGTCTGCATCGTTATCCGACGGCCGAGCTGTTTGCCCGCTGGCAAAGTTACATTCAGCCGCAAGATCAAGCGGATTTCGACCATGAGTGCCAAGTCCTGAAACAGGTACGCGGCGCGTGAACCAAATGCCATATCAGAGGTTGTTTTCCCCACATTCAGCATGATCCATCGATGGCGTCCGCAGATCAGCAGGCTTGGCTGACCCAAGTGGTTTATCTTGCTGTATGTGTTTTCATCTTTATGTTTTTATTGAATTTTATCTGTACCTCTGAAGTCGCGGAGGATGCTGATCATTTTCCCTTTTCGTGATCCCCCCCGAAGTAGTTCCCCCTGATATCCCTTAGTATCTGGCCAGCATGACTCCCTTTAGGGGGAGGATAACAAGAACAAAAAGGAATGATGGATGAGATCCGTGAGCAACCAGTGTCTATTGATGCAGATCCAGCCGACCATCTTGCGCTTTGCCAAGATGCTGGCGAGTGTGCTGCAGCTTGAGGTCGAGATTGTGGATGCCGATATGGTTCGGGTGGCTGGCACCGGGCCCTATGGCAAGTTCTTCGGACGTCAGCTGGAGGGGGATTCCCGCCTGCTGCGCTATGTGATTGATAACCAGCGGGAGAAGATCGTTACCCACACCAGCGATGATCCCGTGTGTGACGGCTGTACCTGCAAGGAGAGCTGTCGTGAGCGCGCCTTCCTCGGGGTGCCCATCATGGTGGACGAGCGCTGTATCGGGGTGATCAGTCTGGTAGCCTTCAGCGACGAGCAGCAGGCGCGCCTCAACAACAATCTGCAAGATGTGTGTGACTATGTGCGCCACATCTCTACCATCTTTGTGGCCAAGTTGCTCGATTCGCGCGGGTTGTCGGACGGGGTCAACAAGGTGTTCCTCAATCTGATGACCAACATGGATCAGGGCTGCCTGCTGCTCGATGAGAAGAGCCAACTGCTCTACGCCAACGAGGCGGCGCTCCATCATCTGGGTTGCCAGCAGGCACAACTGCAGGGGCGCGAAGTGGGGATCCGCCCGCTCACCTTCTCCCAACAGGGGCTGAGCGGTCATCTTCAGCACATCATCACCTTTGAAGGACGTCAGGAGCTGATCATCGGCCAGCTGCACCATGTGCAGGGCCAGCAGCTTTTTCTGATGGCGTTTCATCAGTCCCACTCCGGTCTGGTTCAGGAGCCGGATCCGGATGTGCGGATCGATCAGCTGATCGGCGAGAGCAAGCCGATGCGCACCCTCAAACGACTGCTGCATCGCATCGCCCAGAGTCCCTCCAGCGTGCTGATTTGCGGCGAGAGCGGCACCGGTAAAGAGGTGGTGGCCCGCGCCGTCCATCGCCTGAGTCCGCGACAGGATAAGCCTTTCATCGCCATCAACTGTGCCGCCATTCCCGAACAACTGCTGGAGAGCGAGCTGTTTGGCTATGTGAAGGGCTCCTTTACCGGCGCTTCCAGCGGTGGCAAGCAGGGCCTGATTCAGGCGGCCCATCAGGGCACCCTGTTCCTTGACGAAATTGGCGACATGCCGCTTACCATGCAGGCCAAGCTGCTACGGGTGCTGGAGCTGCGGGAGGTGACCCCCATCGGAGCCAGCCGACCGGTGCCGGTGGATATTCGCATCATCGCCGCCACTCACCAGCATCTCGATCAATACATCGCCGAAGGGAAGTTTCGTGAAGATCTCTACTATCGCATCAACGTCATCCCCCTCAACCTGCCGCCGCTGCGGGAGCGGGAAGGGGACGTGGAGCTGCTGACCCACTACTTCCTCAACCTGCACACCAGCCGCATTGGCATCGTCTATCCCGGTTTGGCGCCCGAGGTGATGGCGTTGCTCAAGGGGTATCGCTGGCCGGGCAACGTGCGCGAGCTCAGCAACCTCATCGAATATCTGGTCAACGTCAGCCAGGCGGGCGAGGTGATTGACGCCAGCCTGCTGCCCCCCAACATCATCCGCAATCAGGAGCCCCATCGCGTGGCGGCCCAGTCGATCCCGGTGACCAATCTGGATGCGGCGTTCAATGTACCTGCTACCGCTCCGCTCGCCGCCACGCCGGAGAAGCTGCCTGAACCCGTTCCGGGTGAGAGCGGCCTTGAGAGCATGGAGAAACAGATGATAGAAGAGACCCTGCAGCGGCTCGGCAACAAGAAACTGGCCGCACAGGCGCTGGGGATTGGGATTGCCACCCTCTATCGCAAGATAAAGAAGTACGAGATTGCCGTGCAGAGCTGAGGCGCTGGCGGCATCGATCTGGCCCGTGTCGTTTATCGGATGACACGGGTTTTTTATGGGAACAAGGCTTTGCGCCATTGCCGAACAGTGCTGAACGGATTGGCGGGGAAGGGGGGCGGACAGAATGCAAAAAGCCCGCTCGATGAGCGGGCTTTTTTAATCTGGTGCGTCCTAGTGGATTCGAACCACCGACCCCCACCATGTCAAGGTGATGCTCTAACCAGCTGAGCTAAGGACGCAGGGTGCGCAATGCGACTTTTATTTCTTTATGCAGAAGTGGTGGGTTTAATTGGATTCGAACCAACGACCCCTACCATGTCAAGGTAGTGCTCTAACCAACTGAGCTATAAACCCACATCTGGAATATCTGCAAAGTTTTGAAACTGAATGGTGCGTCCTAGTGGATTCGAACCACCGACCCCCACCATGTCAAGGTGATGCTCTAACCAGCTGAGCTAAGGACGCATAATCAGTATTCTGTAATGGTGCGTCCTAGTGGATTCGAACCACCGACCCCCACCATGTCAAGGTGGTGCTCTAACCAGCTGAGCTAAGGACGCATCACAGAAAAAGTGGTGGGTTTAATTGGATTCGAACCAACGACCCCTACCATGTCAAGGTAGTGCTCTAACCAACTGAGCTATAAACCCACTTTCTCTTACTTCACTACGCCAGCGCTGCTGACGTGGTCGGCATACTACCCATGCCCCCCAAGGCTGTCAACAGGCCATATGCACAAAGGAGACTGTTTGCCCAGTTCTTGCGCAGCCTGTTGATTTTGCAGGCGAGTTGTCGCTCGCCAAGCCCTGTTACTGAGATCGCGACAGGGTGGTGCAGGCTTCCGGAGTGGCAAAACGGCCGTAGATATAGCGCAATCTCGCCCCCAGCATCAGGGCCGCACTGGTGAGGCCGACGATAAAGCCGATCCAGAAGCCCTGCGGCCCCATCCGCGGCACCAGCCAGTCGGTCAGACCCAGGATCATGCCGGTGGGCAGCCCCAGTCCCCAGTAGGCGACGATGGTGACGTAGAAGATCGCCTGGGTATCCTTGTAACCGCGTAGTGCGGCGGCCGCGATCACCTGTACCGAGTCGGAGATCTGATAGATGGCGGCGAAGAACAGCAAAATGGCCGCCAGGACGATCACCTGCTGATCATCGGTATAGATGGAGGCGATCTGTTCGCGCAGCAGCACCGTCATGGCGGCAGTAGCAGCGGCGATGGCCATCCCCAGCATCAAACCGGTGCGAGCCGCTACCCGGGCATGATGGGGCTGCCCTTCACCTATGCTGTGGCCGACCCGGATGGTGACACCCACCCCGATGGAGAGGGGTAGCATAAAGACCAGGCTGGAGAAGTTCAGCGCAATCTGGTGGCTCGCCACCGTTTCAGCGCCGAAGGGGGCCAGCATCAGGGCTACCACGGTAAACAGGGTCACCTCGCAGAAGATCGCCATGGCGATGGGGAAGCCCAAGCGAAACAGGCGCCAGATCCTGCTGCCGTTGGGGCGAGCCAGCTGGGAGAAAAGCCGGATCTCGGTGAAGTGACGGGAGAGCTTCACATAGAGGATCATCGCCAGCAGCATGGCCCACAGCACGATGGCCGTGGCCACGCCACAACCCACCCCGCCTAGTTTCGGCATGCCGAAGTGGCCGTGAATGAAGATGTAGTTGGCGGGAATATTGACCGCCAGCCCGACAAAGCCGATCACCATGGTAGGCATGGTGTGGGAGAGCCCCTCACTGAAGTTGCGCAGCACCTGGAACAGCACGAACGCGGGAAGACCCCACAGGATGGCATGCAGATAGCCCGTGGTCTTGGCGGCCATCACAGGTTCCACATCCATGAACTGCAACGCCAGCGGGCTGTAATAAAGCGCAATCATCGCCAGCGGGGTGACGATCAGTGCCAGCCAGAAGCCCTGATGAACGGCCGGGCGAATGGCTTCGCGTTTACGGGCACCATTGAGCTGGGAGACGATGGGGGTGAGCGCCATGATGATCCCCTGCACCAGCAGGATCACCGGTAGCCAGAAGCTGGAGGCCACCGACACGGCGGCCAGATCGACCGCACTCACCTGTCCCGCCATCACGGTATCGACGAAGTTCATGGCGACCTGGGCCACCTGGGCGACCAGAATGGGGCTGGCTAGACGGACGAGCTGCTTCGCCTCGGACCAATAACGTTGCACTGACACCTCCGAGTGGATCAGATAAGAGTAAAAAAGAGCGGAAATCGGGAAGAGCCTTTGCACTTTCGGACGAAAGTGCAAAGGGTGGGGGAGGCATTCTAGCCTGAAATTCAGCCAGGACGAAATAGTTGCCGCCCCGAGGGGCAGGATCAGGCGTCTTCGTGATCGCTGATCAGCAGGTTGGCAGCGGCATAGGCAGCCTGCTCGCGCAGCTCGGCGGGCACCCGCTCATCGGCGGCGACCGCGTTGAGGGCGCGGATAGTAGCGGCGATGGCGTTTGGCACATAGCCCTGCTCGCCGGAGCCAATCTGGTTATAGGCGATGCGGATCGCTTCACAACATTGATATACCTGCATTTCTTTTTCCTTGTTTACCCGGATGTGAACGGCGTCACTATAGCGATCGGGCGCAAGCTTGTCAGCCTGTACCCTTGTCTCACCCTCTGCCCGAGGTTAACCTGCCCTTTTTGCCGTAGCAGGAGACGAGAGATGTTCACTGGCATAGTGCAGGGGACCGCCGAACTGGTGGCCATCGAGGAGCAACCCAACTTCCGTACCCATGTGATCCGCATGCCAAGCCCGGCGTGGGGGGAAGGGCTGGCCCTCGGCGCCTCGGTGGCTCACAACGGCTGCTGTTTGACCGTCACCCGGGTCGAGGGGGATCTGGTCAGCTTCGATCTGATGCAGGAGACCCTGCGCCTCACTAACCTAGGCTTGTTGCAGGTGGGGAACAAGGTCAATGTGGAGCGGGCTGCCCGCTTTGGCGACGAGATCGGCGGTCATGCCATGTCTGGCCATATCATCGGCATGGCGGAGGTTACCTCGGTGATCGATACACCCAACAACCGTCAGGTGTGGTATCGCCTCGCCCCCGAGCTGATGAAATATGTGCTGACCAAGGGGTATATCGGCATCGACGGCATCAGCCTGACCATCGGTGAGGTGCGTGAGCGGGAGTTCTGCGTTCACCTGATCCCCGAGACCCTGGCTCGCACCAACCTGGGTTGGGTCAAGGCGGGTTGGCAGACCAATATCGAGATCGATCCCCAGACCCAGGCCATCGTCGATACCGTGGAGCGGGTGCTGGCGGCGCGCGGGGGTCACTGAAAGGAAACGGCTCGGTTTCAATCGCCTCATAAGCAAGAGCCTGCAGTGTGCAGGCCCTTGTTATTTACATGGTGAAAATATCCACTCAACTTTCCATTACTCGCAGTCACAACATCTGCTCAACTCTTTGCGACTTGCAGGCAAAACAGCTGCTCGGCCTTTTGTGACTCGCAATCAAAACAGTTGCTCGTCGTCTGCATCCACAAACAACTGCAAACAGTCGCGGGCTTCGTCGCGGTGAAGCCGCAGGTGGATCGGATTGCAACAGGCCATGCAATCTTCGTAAAACTCCTGATCACCCTGGCTGGCATCCAGCTCGACCCGGGTATGGTGGCCGCAGTGGGGGCAGACGATGCGCTTGCTGGTGTACTCGATCATGATAACCTCCTCGGGCCCTGGGGCCGCCTATCTACCCTGATTCTAGTCGGGCTGCAGGGGGTTAACCGCGAGCAAACGCACGTTTATGACAGAGATCAAGCCTGAGGGATGGCAAGGTGCAACCGGTTGGACTGGTCGTGTGCGAGAGGAACAATCTGGTTGTGAATGACGAGTGAAAAGAGGAGGGATTGCCAACGGTTTTGTCTGGCAATAACAGGGGGCTGAAGCCCCCTGCGGGTATGAGGACGCGAGCGCAACAAGGCGCCGATAGGCGCTACTTGACCCAGCTGGCCAACATGTCGGCATTGAGCTCGGCCAGCGAGCTTAGCTGGTAGTTGGCGATGGCCAAACGTGGGTCACCCACTAAAGCCGGATCCGGCACGATCAGCGCGGTCATGGAGGCCGCCTTGGCTGCCAGCAGACCGGTAAAGCTATCTTCGATGGCCAGACAGTGTACCGGTTCCACCCCCAGCTTTTCGGCGGCGTGGATGTAGACATCCGGGTGCGGTTTGCCGAAACGCTCTACTTCAGCGGAGTGAACCGCCATAAAGCGATCGCGAATGCCGAGTTTGCCGAGCACCGCTTCTACCATCGCAAAGGGGGAAGAGGTGGCCAGACCCACTTTCAGGCCGCGGGCTTCGATAAGGTCGAGCGCCTCCAGCACACCGGCTTTGGCCTGACCTTCGGAGAGGATCAGGGCGTTGACCCGATCCAGAATGCGCTGTACTACCTCTTCCTGAGTTGGGCCGCTCCACGGGCGCAGGCGATACCAGTGGGCGACCAGCTGATCGATGCGCACGCCGATGGTCGATTCACAATCCTCGACGGTGTGGGGGTGACCCAGTTCGGAGAAAACGGCGATCTGGGCCCGTTGCCAAAAGGGTTCCGAGTCAATCAGAACACCATCCATATCGAAGATCACGGCAGCTAACATCTTGTACTCCTGACAAATTTGAAGAGGGGATTATAAGCCTGACGGGGAAATGCAAAAGGGGCATTGCCATGCCCCTTGCGCCCGATCACATCGGCAAACGTTTGTTTTGCTGTGGCAAAAAAGCCCTTAGAACAGTACTTCGACCTTGGCGGCCACGGCTTTGGCTTTTTCCACCGCATCCTGGCAATCCGCTGCGCGGGCCAGCGCCACGCCAAGACGGCGACGACCGGCGATCTCCGGCTTGCCAAACAGCCGCAGCTGGGCGCCCGGCACCAGCGCCAATGCCTCACCAATTCCCTGATAGCGGATGTCCGGGCTGTGCCCTTCGCGCAGTACCACGGCGGAAGCGCTCGGCCCATACTGGGTGATGGTGCCGACCGGCAGCCCCAGAATGGCGCGCACGTGCAGGGCGAACTCGGAGAGATCCTGCGAGATCAGGGTCACCATGCCGGTATCGTGAGGACGCGGCGAGACTTCGCTGAACCACACCTCATCCCCCTTGATGAAGAGTTCGACCCCGAATAGGCCGTAACCACCGAGGGCCTCGACCACCTTGGCCGCCACGGCTTTGGAGCGGGCCAGCGCCAGTTCACTCATCGCCTGTGGCTGCCAGGATTCGCGGTAGTCGCCATCTTCCTGACGGTGGCCGATAGGGTCGCAGAAGTGAATGCCATCGACGGCGCGTACCGTGAGCAGGGTGATTTCGTACTCGAAGGGAACGAAGCCCTCGACGATCACCTTGCCACGGCCGGCGCGGCCACCCTCCTGGGCGTAGGTCCAGCTCTCATCGATCTTGGCGAGATCGCGCAGTACGCTCTGTCCCTTGCCGGACGAGCTCATCACAGGTTTCACCACGCAGGGCAGGCCGATAGCCTCGACGGCGGCGACAAACTCCTCTTTGCTTTGGGCAAAGCGGTAGGGTGAGGTGGGCAGACCCAGGGTCTCGGCGGCGAGGCGGCGGATCCCTTCCCGGTTCATGGTGAGCTGGGTAGCGCGGGCGTTGGGCACTACCTTGACCCCTTCTTGCTCAAGGGCAGCCAGGGTATCGGTGGCAATCGCTTCAATCTCGGGGATGATGAGGTCGGGTTTAACCTCGGCAACCAGGGCACGCAGGGCGTTGCCATCGAGCATATCCAGCACGTGGGCTGCGTGGGCCACCTGCATGGCGGGGGCATTGGGGTAGCGGTCGGCGGCGATCACTTCGATCCCGAAGCGTTGCAACTCGATGGCGACCTCCTTGCCAAGTTCGCCGGAGCCCAGCAGCAGGGCACGGGTGGCGCCGGGGCGGGTTGCGGTTCCAAACATACGATCTCTCCTGATGTCGATGGTCATTGTTGATGATCGCTATCGCACGAATAGCGGACAAAAAAAGAGGCACGCATGGCGTACCTCAGGAAACGGGTTTGTGAGCGCGCTGCTCCAGATGGGTCAGCAAGGTAATGGCGCCAATGATGATGGCGGCGCCAAGCCACAGACGGCCGGGGGGCGCCCAGCCAAATACCAGCCAGCCCGCCAGCACGTTCATCGGCAGCTTGGCAAAATCGAAAGGTTGTACGAAGGAGGCCTCCGCCACGCTGTAAGCGCGGGCGATGGACATCTGGGCCAGTGCCGTCAGCACGCCGGAGGCGGCTACCAGCAGCCACTGGCTCTCGCTTGGCCACTGCCACTCCGGCAGGGCCAGCATGACGTTGAACGGGGTACTGAAAATAAGCAGATACACCACTATGGTGTGGGATGATTCGTTGGCCGCCTGATAGCGCACCATCAGGGAGTAGCCGGCCCAGAACAGCGCCGCTGCCACCGGCAGCAGGGAGGCCCAGTTGAATTCGTCAGTCCAGGGGGCGAGGATCAGCATGGCGCCGGCAAAGCCCGCCAGGGTGGCCAGAATGCGGGCGTGGCTCACCTGCTCCTTGAGCAGCAGGGCGGAGCCCAGGGTGGCAAACAGCGGTGAGATCATCAGCAGGGCGATCCCCTGCCAGATGGGGACGGGGTACGCCAGTGCCCAGAGCCAGAGCTGGATGCCGATCACTGCCAACAATACCCGCAACAGGTGCAACCGGAACTGATTGGTCATCAGGGATTGGCGCAGGCCATGACGAACTAGCCAGGGCAGCAGGCAGATCAGGGCGATCAGGTATTGATGGAAAGCGACCTGGGTCGATGGGAGGCCGAGTTTGAAGCTGACATACTGGCTTAGGCTGTTGACGGCGGCGAAGCAGAGTCCTGCCACCATCATCCAGACTGCACCGGCCAAAGGAGAGTGCCTGCGCGAGGGTATCATGGGATCCTGGTCGCTGGAAAAAGTGCGGCGGATCATAACGGCAATCGTTTGTTCTGCCAAGGGTTGAAGCACGGCCGCAGGGCTGGCTGGCGAGGAAGTGGCCTTTCATCAAAAAATTTGAACAAGTTGAGCATCTATTTTCGCTATCAGCAAATAAGCACAATGTTTAGAGTGACCTCTATCGACAGCGCAGCTGTTCAACCGACAACCAAATGGAGTTTCACCATGGCCAATATCCTCGTACTCAAATCCAGCATCCTGGGTCAATATTCCCAATCCAACGCCCTGATCGACGGCTTCCTGGCTGATCATCAGGATGATGCCGTCACCGTGCGTGATTTGGCTGCCCTCAACCTGCCGGTGCTGGATGGCGAGCTGGCCTCCGGCCTGCGCGGTGGTGACAACCTCAATGAGCGTCAACTGGCGGTGATCGCCCAGTCCGACGAGCTGATCGCCGAACTCAAAGCGAGCGACTTGGTGGTGATTGCGGCCCCCATGTACAACTTCAACATCCCGACCCAGCTGAAGAACTGGATCGATCTGGTTGCCCGTGCCGGCGTCACCTTCCGCTATACCGAGACCGGTCCGGTCGGTCTGGTTGAAAATACCCGTGCGCTGGTGATCAGCCCTCGCGGCGGCATGCACGTTGGTAGCGCCACCGATCTGGTCACTCCCTACATGCGTACCGTGCTAGGTTTCATCGGTATCAAAGAGGTGGATTTCATCTACGCCGAAGGGATGGGGATGGGCCCGGATGCCCAGAGCAAGGGGATGGAAGCGGCTAAAGCGCAGCTTGAGGCTCTGGCTATTTAAGGGCTCTCTATCCCGTCAGGGGTTATCTCTTCAAGGGGTTGCCCCACCAGATACAAGAACGCAGCCATCAGGCTGCGTTTGTTTTTTGGCTCGATATGATTGTGACAGACGTTGCTGCTACAGAGAGTATCGCGGCAAGCGGTCGGTATGGACGCTCTGGCGGAGTCACTACTCCATCATAAAGCGGCGACAACCGCGCACCAGCAGCAGTGCCACCGCGACCAGCAGGCCAAGCAAGAGGGTGGTCAGCCACTGTTCGGTACTTTGCGGCAAGTGGGGCGTGAAGAGGCTGATCATCAACAGGGTGCAGAGCGTGATCAACAGGCTCTGTCGGGTCATCAGTATCATGGGGTCATCCTTGGTTTGCTCACCTGAAACGATTTTAATGCCCTCTTGTGACAGGGTGATGTATCCGTGCATCACCCTGTTGGGGCTCTTCAGACCATATCAGGTTTTTACCGCAGAGCCAGCGCCATCACTGGCGCTGTGATCCCGATCCCGCTAGCTCTCTTTATCTGAACTGTTTCTGCGCCGGCTGGTAGTGAAAATCGCCGCTGGCGAGCCGCGCTTCCAGTGCTGCTTGATCGATCTCCTGCGCCTTGCAGAGATCATCCAGGTCGTCATAGTGATCACGCAGCTGCATATTGACGACGCTCAACAGCATGTTGATATCCATGGTGGCGAACTTTTTCAAATCCATGATTATTTCTCCCGATCCAGTGATTGCAGCTGCTCGATGGCGGCGCTGACGCTGTGCAGATGCTGGCGGATCGCCTCGCGGGATTCGCTCGGCAGATAGTCGGTCAGGGTATGTTGCCAGCTGCCAGCTTCGCTCTTGAGCTGCAGGAAGAGTGCCTGGCCGGCATTGGTGAGGGAGACCAGGCTGATGCGTTTGTCCTGCTCGCTGCTCTCGGTGAAGATGATCCCTTTTTCGACCAGACGGCGGATCTCGCGGGAGATGCGCACCTTGTCCATGCCGCTCGCCTCGACCAGCTCTTTCTGGCTGATGGGGTAGTTGGGGCCGAGCACCATCATCAGGCGCCATTGCGGCACGGTCAGCTGGTAACGCTGTTCATAAAACTGTTCGAAGGTATCCCGTAGCATCTCGGCGGCATGTACCAACTGATAGGGCGGGTAGTGAGCGAGTAACGCTATGATTTTTGACATATTACACCCTGCTGTGACGGCTGCATCAGATGCAGTTTCTTTTGATACTTTGACATTGATGATACGAAACTCAAGCTGATTTGTCTGACCCGGTTGCGATGAAATGTGCGGTGGCGCACGCCCTCAAGGAAAAACCGGGTCTGACCGACGGGATTTTAAGCCAACGCTGTTCAGCCTTTACGCAACCAGATGAGGGCGTTCTGCTTGAGCCAAGCCTCGCGAGTGTGGATGGCGTAGAGCGCCGCCTCGTCACGGCTGCCCGCTTGCCAGCTTTGCGGCTCCTGTTTGGGCAGCTTGCGCTGACCCAGCAGGCAGGCAGGAATGTGCGGGTTGGCCTCGATGGCGACCAGCAGATGGGGCTTGGCTGCCTCGGCACCCTCGGTGGCAAAGACCATCAGCGCCTTGTTGTATAGCAACCAGCTGGAAGCTTCATCAAAGCGCACCAGCAGGGCGGCCAGCGCCTGCCAATCCCCTTGCAGTGCATAGAGAGTGGAGAGGTTGTAGCGGCAACCCAGCTCATCGGCCACGCAGATCGTCAGCAGATCCAGATACTCCGCTTTGGCTTCACCCAGCTTGCCAAGCCGCAACAGGCAGTCGGCGCGCCCGGCTCTGGCGGCCAGCAGGGGGCGCAGTTCGGGGGCACTCCAGCCGTGGCCAGCGATTTGCTGCCAAAAGGCTTCATCAAAGAGCGGAGTGGCATCGGCGATGATCTTCTCGAACCAGCCGAGGCGGGCCTGATGATCGCGGCAGCTGTCGGCCAGTTCGAACCAGGTCTGCCACTGTTGGGCCTGTTCGCCATTGAGGGAGACATCAGCGCTGGGAGCTGCCTGATACTGGTCGAGGTTGAGCAACTGGTTGAGGGCGGTTTTCATATTCTGGCGCTGTCGTTTGCAGAACTCGACAAAGGGGAGTTCGCTGGCGGCGGCGCTATAGAGCATCTGGGCCATCTGCTTGTCGCGAAACAGGCTCAGCTCGGCGGCCAGACTGAAGCGGTACTGGGTGGTCGGGTCGTTCAAATCCTTCGGCTTGGGCCAGGTGGCAAAGCCCTGGCTGAAACCGTAGCACCACTGACCGAGGGGATGGCTCTGCTCGAACACCTGCTCCGGGTTATCGCTGGGCAGGCGGCATTGGCTCGGCAGTGCCAGCTGGGCGTCGTCGGCCTGGGCTTCCAGCTCGGCGATCAGATGGTTGAGGGCTTCTGCGCTTTTTTCATCCAACTCGGCATCCTGTTCCAGCAATCCAGCCAGCGGGCGTTGCCAGTCAGGGGTCTCTGGCCCTACCAGACGGGCACAGAGAAAACCGTGCAGGGCCGGGTAGGTCATGTCTTGCTGGCTGTGGCTCTGGATCCATTGATTAAGATGGCGGGTACGAGTGGATGGGTTCATCGACAGTTCCTCTGGATTTGAACAGCCGCGAAGTCTACCTAAAAGTGGGGTTATTTGCAGCAAATGGCCGCCTGTTTGGCGATTTAATCACCATTGGCGGATAAGATAAGGGCGAAATGGCGGCCAGTGGTGGCTTGGGGACTAGGCCGGATCACCGCTCTTGAGGTAACATGCGCGCCCATAGGGGCCATGATCAATTGGCCCATCCGGGTAATGAGAAAAGAGAGCACCATGATACAGATTGGCAAGATGAACACCCTCACCGTTGTTGAACTCGAAGATCGCGGCGCCTGGCTTGCGGCCGATGAGTACGGTGAACTGCTGCTGCCCAAGCGTCAACTGCCGGAAGGGGTGAAAGAGGGGGATAGCGTGCAGGTCTTCCTCTATCTGGATGCCGATTGCGAGCCGGTGATCACCACCGACAAGCCGTTTGCCATGGTGGACGAATTTGCCGGTCTGAAAGTGGTCAATGCCAACAAGATTGGTGCTTTCCTCGACTGGGGCATGAAAAAGGATCTGTTTGTGCCCAGCCGCGAGCAGAACAAGCCGATGCAGGTGGGCCACGTCTATCTGGTGCGTCTGCAACTGGATAACGAAGGACGCATGGTCGGCACCAGCCGCATCGAGCGTTTCCTGACACCGGCCGGCAGCAACTTCAAGGTCGGTGACGAAGTGACCGCGCTGCCGGGGGAGCATTCTCCTCTAGGTATCAAGGTGATCGTCAACGGTCAGTATCCCGGCATGCTGTTCAAGAACGAAGTGTTTGGCCGAGTGATGACCGGTCGGCCGCAAACCGCCTGGGTCAAGCAGGTGCGCGAAGATGGCAAGCTCGATCTGACCCTGCAAAAGCCGGGTCTGGCGCGGGTCGATGATGCCGGTGAGCGCATTCTGAGCCGGATGAAAAAGCAGGGCGGCAGTCTGGCGGTGGGTGACAAGAGCGAACCCGAGCTCATCTACAAGCTGTTCAGCATGAGCAAGGGCACCTTCAAGAAGGCGATCGGCGGCCTCTACAAGCAGGGCAAGATTGTCATCGAAGATAACGCCATTACCCTGACCGACGCCGGTGCCGCGCAGGTACAAGCAGGTGAGCAGGCGCAGGATAGCGAATAAGATGCCGAGCCCCTGTGTTGGCCTCTGCAAGGCGAAAGACGGGCTTTGCCTTGGTTGTGGCCGCACCCTGAGCGAGATCGGCCACTGGTCGGCGATGGATAGCAAGGCCCAGCTGGCGGTGATGGCCGAGCTGAATGGCTCGAAAAGTACTCACCTCTGTCCGGGTTGTGGCGAACCGGCCTATTGCGCCGTCTCTGCCGGTCAGACCATTGCGCAGTGCTGGTGCAGCCAGTTGCCGGTTCTGCCAATGCAGGAGGCCAGTGCTTGCTGGTGCCGCCGCTGTCTGGCCAAGGCTATCGCGGCGCAGGATTAGCAGAGAACAGAAATAAAAGAGCATAGAAACAAGAAAGGCGCCGATGGCGCCTTTCTTATGCCTGCTGCTGGCGATGCCAGCGCACATGCACTTGATCTTCGGTCAGCAGACGGGGCAGCAGGAAGGTGGCGAAGATCACCTCAAACTCATCCTGATGATCCAGCAAACCGACCCACACTTCGACCCAGCGTTCCATATCGACCGGCTCACCCAGCTCGGTCGACCAGTCGGCATTGGGCAGTGTCGCCTCCACGGCGCCACGCTGCTCAAACTCCAGGGTGATGTCGACTATTTGTTCGGGGGCCAGCATATCGGCGGCCTGCTCAAGAAACTGATCATAGGCCCATTCGACCAGCTGATCCGGGGTACGCTGTTCCATGAAATCACTCCAGATACATCAAGGTTCGCTACTGTAACAATTATTGGCTGTGGCGGCCAGACCAGTGCGCCTGGGACGCCTGGCCTGTCCAAGTTGCCCTTGGGGGAGTATGGTTAAGGCGCGGATCAGCTGGCAGGGAGTGAGGGGATGAAACAGCGGGGACGGCGGCAACAGATCAAGCGACGGCGCGAGGCCTGGTGGTGGCACTATCTGCCGCTTCACCGCGAAACGGTAGGCGGCCATTTGGGCCCACCGGAGAAACCCGATGAGCCCTGAGGATCAGTCGGCCTGATGCACCCGATTGAGGGTGATCTGGCCAAGTTGCCCCATCTGACGGCGGATCCAGACCGAGCGCTTCTGCACATAGGGTGAAGGGGGCTTGACCCGATAGCGCCACGGGTTGGGCAGGGCGGCGGCCAGCAGGGATGACTCGTAGCGGGTCAAGCGGCTGGCCGGTTTGCCAAAGTAGGTGCGGGCCGCGGCTTCGGCGCCATAGATGCCGGGGCCGAACTCCACGATATTGAGATAGACCTCGAGAATGCGGGCCTTGTCCCAACCCAGCTCCATCAGCAGGGTAAACCAGGCCTCCAGCCCCTTGCGTAGGAAGCTGCGATCACTCCACATAAAGAGGTTCTTGGCGGTCTGCTGGCTGAGGGTGCTGGCACCGCGCACCCGTTCGCTGTGCTGGTTGTGCTTGAGTGCGGCGTTGATGGCATCCATGTCAAAGCCGTTGTGATCGGCAAAGCGCTGATCCTCGGCGGCGATCACCGCCAGTTGCAGCTCCTTGGAGATGGACGCCAGATCTACCCATTGATGGCGTACTTGGGTGATCTTGGCGGGCGGAAAGAGGGCCCGCTCGATACGCCAGCTCCACATCGGCGGATCGATAAAACGCAGCAAGGCGACCGAGCCGACCGAGCAGAGCAGCCCGGCCAGCGCGATCTTGCCTGCCCACCTCAACACCCGGCGCCCAAGGGATGCAGATGGGCGCACGGGGGCCACGGCAGCAGGGGCTGACTCCCACTGATAGTGGCTGGGATCATCGGGATCCGGAATTATTGGGGCAGCCATTCGATGTGGCAGAACTTCTCGTCAACACGGCGGGAGAGCAGCATGCGGGCAAACAGGTGCTCATACTCTTGTTCTTCATTGCCAAGGCCTACCCAGATCTCGGCATAGTCGGTGTCGCTCACCGCAAAACCCACGTCCGCTTCCCAGTCATCGGCCGGGTCGGTTTCGGCCAGCAGGCCGCGGTCGTTGAACTCCTGATTGAAACGGGCGATCTCCTGCTCCGGCAGGTTGTCAGAGGCCAGCTCCATAAAGAGTTCGAGGGCGGTATCGAGCAGTTCCTCGACGCTGTGCATTTCGTCATTCATAGACATAAGCGGTCTGTTCCAGAAAAGAGAAAAAGGTACCAGCACAGACACTGTCTGCGGGGCGGCGCTATTCTAGCTGTCGGCAGACCCCTTGGCGAGATGAGGCGAGCCGCTGTGACCTGTTTTTGTGCCAATAAAAAACCGGATCCTGCCAGGGGATCCGGTTTCATTGGGGGAAGGGGTCACGCATAGGGCGTCAGCTCATCCCTTCTTGTTGTCATCGGCGAAGGTGATGTTGAGCTCCAGCACTGACAGCTCATCACTCTTCTGATCCAGTTGAACGGTTATCTTCTCCGGATCAATGTTGACGTATTTGCGGATCACATCGAGGATATCCTGCTTGAGCTGGGGCAGGTAATCCGGCCCCCCTCTGGATGAACGCTCGTGAGCAACGATGATCTGCAACCGCTCTTTGGCCAGTTGTGCGGTGTTCTGTTTCTTGTTGGAACGAAAATAATCCAATAATGACATGTTTAACTCCCGAACAGTCGGCTAAAGAAGCCCTTCTTCTCTTCTTCCAGAAAACGAAATTCCTTGGTGTCACCGAGCAAACGGGAAACCGCATCGTCATAGGCCTGACCGGCATCGGACTCCTTGTCCAGAATGACCGGTTCGCCGGAGTTGGAGGCGCGCAGCACTGCCTGGGACTCAGGGATCACCCCGAGCAGCGGAATGGCCAGGATCTCCTGCACATCCTGCACGCTCAGCATGTCGCCACGGTTGACCCGGGTCGGGCAGTAGCGGGTCAGCAGCAGGTGCTCCTTGATGGGGTCTTCGCCACGCTCGGCACGGCGGGATTTGGAGGCCAGGATGCCGAGGATGCGGTCGGAGTCACGTACGGAAGAGACTTCCGGGTTGGTGGTGACGATCGCTTCGTCGGCAAAATAGAGCGCCATCAGCGCGCCCGCCTCGATCCCGGCCGGGGAGTCGCAGACAATGTAGTCAAACTTCATTTCGGCCAGCTGATCCAGCACCTTCTCGACACCCTCTTTGGTCAGGGCATCTTTATCCCGGGTCTGGGAGGCGGGCAGGATAAACAGGTTCTCGCAACGTTTGTCCTTGATGAGCGCCTGATTGAGGTTGGCTTCACCGTTGATGACGTTGACGAAGTCATACACCACGCGTCGCTCACAACCCATAATGAGGTCCAGATTTCGCAGACCGATGTCAAAATCGATGACCACTGTTTTGTGGCCACGCTGGGCTAAACCGGTACTCAGGGCTGCGCTGGTTGTGGTCTTGCCAACGCCACCTTTACCCGATGTAACGACTATGATTCGCGCCATTCTCGCTTCCTTGTAACTCTATTTGATACGGTCTATACGGAGTTGTTCATTATCCAGCCGGATATGAACCGGTTGCTGGATCAGGCCTGCCGGCAACGCATCGCTCAGCTGGAAGGTGCCCGCGATGGAGAGCAGTTCGGCCTGTAATTGCTGGCAATAGATCCGGGCTTGGGTGTTGCCCTTGGCGCCGGCTATGGCTCTGCCACGCAGGGTGCCATAAATATGAATGCTGTCATCGGCGAGCACTTCGGCCCCCGGACTGACGGACCCCAGCACTACCAACGAGGTGCCGGCGGCATAAATCTGCTGGCCGGAGCGTACTGGCCCCACATGTACCTTGCTCGGAATCAAGGGGGCGGGTTCGGGCTCACGAACTACCTCAGGGGCGGCTGGCGCGGGGGCTGGCTCGGGTTCCGGTTCGCTCTTGCGACTCTTGCCCGAGGCCATCACGGCCAATCCCACCGCCTTGGCGGCTGTCTTCATCTCTTCGCTGCGCGCACCCGTGATGCCGACCAGCACAAATTCTTCGGACTCCACCAGCTCCTTGAGCTGTTCGAAATCGGGAATATGTTCCAGTCGGGAAACATTGATCACCAGCGGCGCACAATTAAAAAAGTAGGGGGCCTGGGCCACTTTTTCGGCCAACAACTGACGTATCCGCTCAGGCTCGCCATCGCTGATATGCAACACAGAAATAGTGAAGGTGGTCCCTTTCAATTCGTTATCGCGCTCAACCATGAATCTTCCCCGAGGCAGAGATGCTAATCCGTTATTGTTATTCAATTCCTGATGTTATAGTTTGCCCCCATCAGAGGCAATAAACTCGTCGGATTATATCAATTTCCATGTTGTGTGCAGTCTATAAAAGTCGCAAAAAAGCCGAGACCTACCTTTTTGTTGAAAAAAGAGAGGATTTCTCCCGCGTTCCCGAGCCATTGCTGAGCGCATTCGGGCGTCCCGAGCTGGTGCTGATGACCAAGCTGGATCCGGCCAAGCCCTTGGGGCTGGCTGATGTTGGCAAGGTGATGGCCGCGCTGACCAACCAGGGGTTCTACCTGCAGGTGCCGCCGCCCCCCGAGAATTTGCTGGAGCAGCACAAGGCCAGCCTGAAAAAACCATCCTGAATATCCAGCCCCGTGGTGTGTTCTGCCCAGCGGGGCTAATTCTTTGTGACTCTGCATGACGCATTCCGGCCCCGGAGAGGTAGCTTGCGATAATCCCGTGACAGGATCTGGCCAAATTAAACCCTCCCTTTGGTGATATTCACTTTTCGCTGTTTAAATAGAAAGTCAATCTACTCCCAACACCATATCCTCAACCTTTGCTGGCGCTCACAAAAATAGCGAGTGGCGCGTACTCATACCCTCCATTTGAACGACTATTGGCCCATTCATCGATTATTTTCAGCCCCTTCTTTGGGCGCTTTTTTGGCCTCCACTGCTCGATGCGTTTTACATCAAATAGGGCGTAAAGAGGGTGGTGATAACTGTACTAAAACCAGTTTGCGCGATGCGCTGTGGCCAAAATGATGAGCTAACCCCCTGTTTGTGTACTTGATTGTTTGCCCTGATCACGAAAGTGCCACATAGGAGGCAATCAATGTGGCGGCGTGATAATCCGCAGGGGGAGTGGTAACCGCGTCTTGCCAAACAAGGGTATGACCAAAGGGGGATATTGAGATGAGGGGCCATCTCGATATCGATTAGTTGTGAAATCGTGGCTGGGGCAAGATAGCAGGTACAGGTTTCATGTAGGGGCGTAATGTCTCTCTCAATGCATTGAGAAGAGTTAATCAAGGTATGTAATTAGAGAGGTATGCAGACAAGGCAATCCGCATTGCGGTGGCGTAGAAGGGGTATATCAGCGACGCCCTACAGTGAAATGGTCGGTATGCCGGTATCAGTACCCAGCATCCCATTCGGGCAATAAAAAAGGCGGGATATCCCGCCTTTGTTCAAATGAGGGTCGCAACCCCTATTTATTCGCAGGCAACCTGCATCACTTTGATGGCCAGACCGCCACGGGAGGTTTCACGGTACTTGGAGTCCATGTCCTTGCCGGTGATGTACATGGTCTCGATCACCTTGTCCAGGGAGACGCGCGGCTTGGAGGTACGACGCAGGGCCATACGGGAGGCGTTGACCGCTTTCATGGCTGCGATGGCGTTACGTTCGATGCAAGGCACCTGTACCTGACCGGCAACCGGATCACAGGTCAGACCCAGGTTGTGTTCCATGCCGATCTCGGCAGCTTCGCAGACGTGCTCCGGGCTACCGCCCATCAGCTCGGTCAGACCTGCAGCGGCCATGGAGCAGGAGACACCCACTTCACCCTGACAGCCCACTTCGGCGCCGGAGATGGAGGCGTTCATCTTGTAGAGGATGCCGACGGCACCGGCAGCCAGATAGAAACGGGTGTACTCGTCGCGGCCAACCGGCTGGATGAACTTGTCGTAGTAAGCCAGTACGGCCGGGATGATACCGGCAGCGCCGTTGGTCGGTGCAGTGACCACGCGGCCACCGGCAGCGTTCTCTTCACTCACGGCCAGAGCGAACATGTTGACCCAGTCAACGATGTTCATCGGATCGCTTGAGAGGTTCTCGTTGGTGTTGAGCTGACGGTAGAGCGGCGCGGCACGACGGGGTACGCGCAGCGGGCCGGAGAGCACGCCTTCGGTACGGCAGCCGCGCTCGATACCTTCGCGCATGGTGTTCCAGATCTTGCCGAACTTCTTGTAGATCTCTTCCGGAGTGTTGAAGCACTTCTCGTTTTCCATCATCAGGGCAGAGATGGAGAGACCGGTCTGGCTGCAATGGGCAACCAGCTCGGCGGCGCTCTTGAACGGATAGCGTACGGACATGTCGCCGCTGTCAGCCTTGCCGAAGTTCTCTTCGTCAACGATGAAGCCACCACCGATGGAGTAGTAGGTCTTGCTGTAGACCACTTCATCTTCGATCAGGGCGGTCAGCTTCATGCCATTTTCGTGCAGCGGCAGGGCTTCGTCGTGGAATACCATGGCGTCACGCGGGAAGCTGACGGTGTGGCAGTGCAGGCCGATCGGCAGGCGCTCGGTCTGCTCAACACGAGAGATAAACTCGGGGATGGCATCGATATCAACATTTTCCGGCAGGTTGCCAGCCAGGCCCATGATGATGGCAGTGTCGGTATGGTGGCCTTTGCCAGTCCAGGAGAGGGAGCCGTAGACATCGACATTGATCCGGGTTACATCGCGGATCTTGCCGCCCGCGCGCAGCTCGTCAACAAACTGTTTGGCCGCTTTCATCGGGCCAACAGTGTGGGAAGAAGAGGGGCCTACACCGATTTTGAAGATATCAAAAACGCTGATCATGTCACTATTACCTCAGGGTAGAAGGGGGCGGCATGCCCACTCACAGAAATTTGGGAGATCCATGGAACGCGCTTGTCAGCGCAGGTCACAGAACCAGATAACCGTAGTGTAACGGCTCCAGACCTAAAAAAAGTTGAAATAGATCTATTTTTGTTGAATCTGAGGCGCGAGTATAAAATTTATTTTTGTGCTTATCCATTTTGTTAAGCGTTTGCCCATAAAAATACCCGGCGATGCCGGGCATTTCGGAACCAAATGGAGTCATTTGCCGTTTTTTAACATTCGGTAATGTTAACGGCGAGGCCGCCACGGGCCGTCTCCTTGTATTTGGTCTTCATGTCGTTGCCAGTCTCCCACATGGTCTTGATCACCTTGTCGAGCGACACCTTGTGCTCGCCGGTGCCGCGCAGGGCGAGGCGGGCGGCATTGATCGCCTTGACCGCCCCCATGGCGTTGCGTTCGATGCAGGGTACCTGCACCAGTCCGCCTATGGGATCGCAGGTGAGGCCGAGATTGTGCTCCATGCCTATTTCGGCGGCGTTCTCCACCATGGCCGGGCTGCCACCCAGCAGTTCGGTCAGTGCGCCAGCCGCCATGGAACAGGCAACCCCAACCTCACCCTGACAGCCCACTTCGGCCCCGGAGAGGGAGGCGTTCTTCTTATATAAGATGCCGATGGCAGCCGCGGTGAGGAAGTAGCGGATCAGCGTCTCGTCATCCACCTTGTGCACGAAGCGATCGTAGTAGTGCAGCACGGCGGGGATGATGCCCGCAGCGCCATTGGTGGGGGCGGTGACCACCCGGCCACCGGCGGCGTTCTCCTCGTTGACCGCCAGCGCAAAGAGATCGACCCACTCCATCACCATCAGCGGATCCTTGTTGAAGTTGGTCTCGCAGCTTAGCTGGCGGAACAGCCCCGGGGCGCGGCGCCGAACCTTGAGGCCGCCCGGCAGCACCCCTTCGCTCTTGCAGCCACGCTCGACGCAGCCCTGCATCGCCTGCCAGATCTTGCGCAGCCCCGCTTTTATCTGCTCATCGCTGCGAAATACCCGCTCATTGGCGAGGATAAGCCCCGAGATGGAGAGTCCGCTCTCCTGACAGTGGGCCAGTAGCTGGGCGCCGCTGTCGAACGGGTAGGGGACAGGGTGCTCGGCATCGGACTTGGCGGCCTCCTCCTTGGCGGTGGCAAAGTGGCTCTCTTCAATGATGAAGCCGCCCCCGATGGAGTAGTAGGTCTGGCTGAAGCGCAGGTTTTCCTCTTTATCAAAGGCCCGCAGAGTCATGCCGTTGGTGTGGGCCGGCAGGGTCTTGCGGCGGTTGAAGATGATGGCTCCGGTGCGGGGAAAATGGCTTGGTTGTTCGCCTGCCAGCTGCAAGTTCTGCTCCTTTTCCACTCGAGCCAGAATGGCGGGAATCGCATCGATATCGACCGATTCCGGTTCAAAGCCCGACAACCCCAGAATGATCGCCTTGCCAGTGCCGTGCCCTTTGCCGGTCTGGCCCAGCGAGCCGTAACACTCCACTTCGACCCGCGTAACCTGTGGCAGATGCCCTTGCAGCTTGAGCTGCTGGACGAAGGCGTAAGAGGCACGCATGGGGCCGACGGTATGGGAAGAGGAGGGGCCAATTCCGATGGAAAACAGGTCAAACACGCTGATCATGACATCAATCCGGTGATGGTTTATGTCTGTTTATTCTAGGATTTTTGATGTGGATAGGAAGCGGGGATGTGCGGTGCTGTGACATGGACACAGATAATGGGGCTGGGGGGATCAAGAAAGTTGAAGGGGCTGATCCCCTTCAACCGGCCTGATCAGTCGAGAAATTCACACAGATAAGCTGTGGGGGTTTTCACTTCCAGTTTGAAGGAGGAGTGACCGGCCACCAGGAAGGATTCACCCTGGCTGTAGGTGTGCCACTCATCTTCATCAGCCAGCTGGATGGTGAGGGCGCCCTTGATCACTGTCATCCGTTCGGGGGCGGCGGTGTTGAACAGGTAGTCACCGGCGTTCATCACCCCGACGGTTGATTTCTCGCCTTTTTGTTCGAAACCGATGGATTTTACATTTCCGTCGAAATACTCGTTAACTTTCAGCATCTTTACATCCCTGTGTGTACGTTTGTGCAGCCAAACTAGCACAATCTTTTGCCAGTTGTCATGGGGGATGAGGTAAAAATCGCCGAGGCCGCTTTGAATCTTCACTTTTTCGCAAACTTATTAATAGCCAAGGTTAATGATTTGCTGATTTAAAACAGCAATTAAATGTGAGATAACACGCGCAAACAGGGGAATGGGCAGCCGCTCATTCCCCTGTTTGGTTAATTGCACTGGGAAAAGTGTGAATTTTGCTACATAAAGGAACATATTGTGTTAACTAAAGGACTCATTAAAAACATCGGCTTCCAGGTTGTGGTCGCCATGGTACTGGGCGCAGTGGTCGGCGCGTTCATGGGTGAACAAGCCACCGTGTTTGCACCGCTCGGTACCCTGTTTATCCAACTGATCAAAATGCTGGTGATCCCGCTGGTGGCGGTTGCCATCCTCTCCGGCGCCGCCAATCTGGGCGCCAGCCCGGCTGCGGGCAAGATCGGGGCGGCGACGCTGGCCTTCTTCCTCGTGACCTCAGCGTTGGCCGTGTTGCTGGCGCTGGTGATGGGGCAGATCTTCAAACCGGGTGTCGGGGTTGATTTCGCTTCCGTTGCCTCCATGTTTGGCGGTGACTACGCCGATAAAGGGGCGCTGCCGGATGCAGTCGCCACCTTGCTTGGCATGATCCCCACCAACGTCTTCAACTCCCTCAACGAAGCGAATATCCTGCAGATCCTGGTGTTCTGCATGTTCCTCGGCATTGCGCTGGCCAAACAGTCGCGCGAGCGGGCCAAGCCGCTGGTCGATGGGCTCAATACCCTGGTGGATGCCTTCGTCTGGATGATCAACAAGGTGATGATCATCGCGCCGCTCGGGGTGTTCGGTCTGATGGCGGAAGCCATCGGAACCTATGGCTTCGATGTGCTGACCCTGGTACTCAAGCTGTTCGTGGTCTATGTGGCTGCCATCCTCATCTTCGGCTTCGTGGTTTATCCGCTGCTGGTGATGATGTTCTCCAACACGCCGGTGATGAAGTACCTCTCTGCCATGAAGAAGCCGCAGATCGTGGCCTTCTCCACCGCCTCTTCCATGGCGACCCTGCCGGTCAATATGGAGACCTGCGAGCATGATCTGAAAGTGACCAACGCGACCGCCTCCTTCGTGTTGCCGCTGGGTGCCACCATCAACATGAGTGGCAACGCCATCTATTACGGCCTGGTCGCCATCTTCTTCGCGCAGGTTTACAACATCGATCTGAGCGTCGGCGCCTGGGCGGCCATCATTGTGACCTCCACTCTGGGGGCGATCGGTCAGGCCGGTGTGCCGGGCCCAAGCTTCCTGGTGGTTGCCGTGCTGCTGGCGGCCGGGATCCCCATTGAAGGGTTGCCGCTGCTGTTCGCGCTGGATCGTCTGTTCGACATGATCCGCACCTCCCTCAATATCACCGGCGATGCGGCCTGTGCTGTCATTGTTGACCGCTTTAGCCCGGAATATGACCCAGAGCGCTGGAACAAGGCATAATTGCTTTGAGCTGGACTGAGATATAACAGCCCTGAGCTGACACTGCGTAACGCGAGCCCCTGCCATGATGGCGGGGGCTTTTTATATCTGCCGGACAAGCATCAGAGCAAAGGTGTGCACAAGAGATTGCTGACGGATTTAGCTGTGTTGAATGGATAGCACAGGAGGGGAAAACATCAGTTGTGGGCATGGGCCGTATGGCGTTAACCGGCCTGTTGTAGATGCCGGGGTAGGGGATTGTCAAACGGCGGGTAACAAAAAGGGGAGCCTCGCTCCCCTCGGATATGATTTGCTGCTGGTTCTACTCCATCAAGCCATATGGTTAAACCATCCTGGTTACACCCTTGTGGCGAAAGAAACAGCGTCAACGTGATGAAATCATATCTATGTTGACCATCTCGGCATTATTACTGAAAAGCGCCAGTTGGTGGCGATTAAACAGACATGGCAAAGAGGGTCGGTCCGGATTGATGCCTCTCTATCCGGCTCAGAACTGTGACAGTGAGGGCAGAGAGACAGCAACCAGGGTGAAAAACACCGTGAAAACGGCAGTAACGACAAACTCTTTCATTTTTCTCTCCCTAAGTTGTTGGTTGATGTAGTCAAGATACCATAACAAGGGGGTAAAACAAGGTGTAAATTGATAAAATAGCCATTTTATGTTTTGGGTTGGTTGAAATGGCTGTTTTTGTCATATTGAGCTGATTTTATCACCTGCTCTGGCATGGTAGGCATTCAAGATTCTGTTTTTATGATTATTTCATTTAAATTCAATTGGTTGTTGGGATGCTGGTTGGCTTGGTGGTGGGTCTTGTATGGAGCTTTAGTGGCGTTTTATAAGTTTTCACCCTTGCAACAGTGCCATTGAGGCCATAAAAAGTGTGTAAGGCCATAGTTTGACGATTCCTGACGTAGATAGCTCATCCAAAAGAAGTCTATGGAGACAATCTGGTTGCCAGCCCTTGTCTTACCATCACTTTATCAGTCCGGAGTCTCCGCATTTTTACAGCAATATACTGGGTTCATAGGGAGGAGAGCGGTGCATCGGGGGGATACAGAGTAGCAGCTGGCTGTTTTATCACCGCCAATTTTCCCGTCGGTCTCGGTATAGACATGGCCGCAGCAAGAGTGAGGTGCGCAATAGGCCAGAGGCGTATCCTCTGGCTGGGCTGGGTGCGAGCAGCGATTTGCGTGGGCGGTACATCTGCGTGAGTCATGTGAGTGCAATACGAGAGCTGCGCCGGAGCATGGTTGGGTGAGATATCTGAATCCCTTCTGCAAGATTGAGACATAAAAAGCGGCGTATGACGAGGAGGCCGAACAAGCTCGTTTCAGGGTCGACAGAACACAGGTCAACGTAATCCGGTTCGCAGTGATAAAACATCCACGACAATACCGGAACTCTGTTCGTAGGCTGAAGCCGGTTGCTGTGAGGAGAGGAAGGCTAGTGATCAGTCAGATGGCGCAAGGGTTGGAATCAGGCAACCCGTATGGTGAGGGCCACACAGCGTGTCGATGCCCCCGTTTTTGTAAGATATTAAAAAACCCTCCGATGGAGGGTTTTTGTCATCAACAGCCGGTAAAAAGCCGCGAGGCTTAGAACAGGGTGGTGGAGAGGTTGTAAAGCTCCTGATCGAACGGACGCTTCATGTTCTCGATGCAGTCGATGATGTCGTGGTGTACCAGCTCGTTGCGCTGGATACCGACGCAGCGACCACCGTGACCAGCCAGCAGCTGCTCAACGGCGTAAGCACCCATACGGCTGGACATGATGCGGTCACGAGCAGTCGGGGCTCCGCCACGCTGGATATGACCCAGGATGGTGGCGCGGGTTTCACGACCGGTCAGGGCTTCGATGTCTTTCGCTAGGGCGTTCACGTCGGTAACGTGCTCGCAGATGGTGATGATGGCGTGCTTCTTGCCCTTGGCTTCGCCTTCCTTGATCTGCTTGAGCAGCTTCTCTTTGTCGAAGGCTACTTCCGGCACGATCACATATTCGGCACCACCGGCAACGGCGGCAGACATGGCCAGGTCGCCACAGTGGCGGCCCATGATCTCGACCACGGAGATACGGTGATGGGAGCTGCAGGTGTCGCGCAGACGGTCGATGGCGTCAACAACCACGTTCAGGGCGGTATCAAAGCCGATGGTGAAGTCGGTACCGGCGATGTCGTTGTCGATGGTGCCCGGCAGGCCGATGCAGGGGAAACCTTCTTCGGTCAGCTTCTTGGCACCCATGTAGGAGCCGTCACCACCGATGACGACCAGCGCATCGATACCGTGTTTTTTCAGGTTTTCGATCGCTTCGGCGCGCACTGCGGGGTCTTTGAAGGCAGGGAAACGGGCGGAGCCGAGGAAAGTACCACCACGGTTCACCACGTCGGAGACGCTGTGACGCTCTAGCTTGACGATGCGATCCTGGTGCAGACCGAGGTAGCCATCATAAATACCGTAAACTTCCAGGCCATGATGCAAACCGGCGCGAACCACGGCGCGAATGGCTGCGTTCATACCCGGTGCGTCGCCACCACTGGTCAAAACACCAATACGTTTGATTTGTTTGGTCATGAGTGCCTCTGGATCTGAGTTGTCAAATACGAATGTTTAAATAGACAAGCCACTTTTACTATATCGGCTTTCATATGGGATGCGGGGGCCACCATAGGAAAAGCGATACAAGAGAGGGGACGAGCCCCTCTCTTTGCCGTAATCAACGATTACTTGGCAGCGCCAGCGATGATCTGGGAGAAGTCGTCCACTTTCAGGGACGCACCACCGACCAGGCCACCGTCGATGTCCGGCTGACCGAACAGGTCGGCTGCAGTGGCGCCAGTGACGGAACCGCCGTACAGGATCTGTACTTTGGCAGCAACAGCGGCATCAAAACCGGCCAGGTACTGACGGATGTGAGCGTGAACGGACTGAGCGATCTCCGGAGTGGCAGTCTTGCCAGTACCGATGGCCCATACCGGCTCGTAAGCGATAACGGCGTTGTTGAAGGAGGCGATACCGCAACGGTCGATAACGGCTTTCAGCTGGGTCTCAACCACGTTCTTGGTCACGCCGGCTTCGAATTGCTCCAGAGTTTCACCGATGCACAGAACCGGGATCAGGCCGCCTTTCTGGATCGCTTCGTACTTGGCAGCAACCACGTCGTCACTCTCTGCGTGCAGGGTACGACGCTCGCTGTGGCCGACCAGAGAGTAGGTGCAACCAAAGGCTTTCAGCATGGAGGGGGCGTTTTCGCCGGTGAAGGCACCAGACTCGTGAACGTCAGCGTTCTGGGCACCGTAGGCAATCTTGCTGCCAGCGGTCAGTTGCTCAACCAGACCCAAAAAGATAACCGGCGGGCAGACGGCGACTTGTACAGAAGGATGAGCGGCAGCAGCCGGGGTCAGTCCTTTGATCAGAGCTTCTACAGAAGCTTTGGTGCCGTTCAGTTTCCAGTTACCCATTACCAGGTGCTGTCTCATCTTGTATATCTCCTAGGCATTTGATTGCGCGACATTATATGAATTGAACCGAGCCCAAGATAGCTGACCCGGCGGCAAATGACGTAATTTTTTTTCGCTTTCCTGATCCAAATCAGGAATGAAACGCTTGATCGCTCATTCGTTAACCTGCCCCCGCAAGCGAGCCCACCATACCCCAATCCATTCGTGGATGGCAGCTTCGGAATACATCAGATAACGCCCTTTGGGTAAATAACTGTAGAGGGGCTGGGGTACCTGGCTCTGCTTGGCGGTGTAGTCGGTGGGGGCTGGCACGGCCTTGAGTCCCTGACCCTGATAGAGGGCCATGGCACGCGGCAAATGAGTGGCCGAGCTGACCAGCGCCACCTCTTTTCCTTTCAGATGGCGACTGATACTGACCGCCTCATCATGAGTGTCTTTGTTGTTTTCAAACAACGTCATCCGCGCGCGGGGAATGCCGAGACTCTCGGCCATCCGGGCATTGACCTCGGCATTGGAGAGGGGATCTCCCGATACATAGCCCGAAAAGACAAGCTCTGCCTGCGGATACGCCTGGGCCAGCCGTACCCCCTCGAGGGTGCGAGCCAGTGCAATATTGTTTTGCCAGGAGCGCTCGGGCACCGCCGGATCGCTGACATGGCCATTGCCGAGCACCACGATGGCGTCGATGTTGGGATGCTGGCTCACCTCGAATGGCGGGAAGGTTTGTTCCAGCCCGCGGGCCAGTTCATAGCTCACCGGCCGCATCCCCATCAGCGCCACAATGAGCAGCGAGAGGGTGGCCAGCAGCTTGCCGGTTTTCTGAAAACGGGTGAACCAGAGCAGCAGCAGGGCGACCAGCAGCAGGGAGAGGGAGAAGGGGAGCGGCATCAACAGCTGACCCAGCCACTTTTTGAGCACAAACACGACAGACACTTCCTTGAGTTTTCAGCAAATTCGGGATGTGACAGAATACCTCTCTTTTTTGGGATGGCCACAACCCTGTGGCGCTAATGTTGAGTTTCTCCTTGAAGCACGATCAGAGTTTTGACGGGCGCGCCGACAAGTTCGCCCGCAACATTTACGACTCCACCAAGGGGCGCATCCGCACCACCATTGTCTGGAGCGACATCGAAGCCTGCCTGGCCCGCCTTGGCAACCGACCGCTGCGCATCCTCGATGCGGGGGGCGGGTTTGGTTATTTCGCCCAGAAGCTGGCGGCCATGGGCCATCAGGTGGAGCTGTGCGATCTGTCAGCAGAAATGCTGGAACTGGCCCGCAGCCAGATCGCCGAGAAGGGGCTGGAAGACAAAATCCGTCTCATCCATTGCCCCATTCAGGATCTGAAGCAACACGTGACCGGTACCTTTGATCTGGTGCTCTGCCATGCGGTGCTGGAGTGGCTCGCCGAGCCGCGCCAGACCTTGCTGGGTCTGTTCCCTTTCGTCAATGCCGGGGGCATACTGTCGCTGCTTTTCTACAACCGTCATGGCTTGCTGTTCCAGAGCTTGGTGGTGGGCAATTTTGACTATGTGCGCCTTGGCCTTCGCAAGAAGCGGCAGACAGCGCTTACGCCCACCAATCCCCAATTGCCGGAGCTGGTCTATGACTGGATTGGTCGCGGGGGGCTGCGCATCATCGGCAAGACGGGGGTGCGGGTCATCCACGACTATATGCGTCACAAGCAGGATCAGGTGGAGAAGTTCGACGATCTGCTGGCCATGGAGCAGCAATATTGCCGTCAGGAGCCTTTTGTCTCCCTCGGTCGCTATATCCATGTGATGGCCCAGAAGCCGGCCAGCTGATTGCTCGCTGTTCACGTCGATGTGAACCATGTTTTCGATGCTACCGGATGTAGCCGCGCGCATGATTTTGCGCCCAATACAACAACGAGATGACAACATCATGATGAGTACATCCCGTACCCTGCCAGAGATGGTGGGATGGGTCAGGCAGGAGGGGTTGGCGCTGAGCCTGCCGACCGACCGGCTGGCCTTTCTGATTGCAATCAAGACCCTGTCCGAAGATGAGTCGGACCTGTCGGAAGCGGCGCTGCACGATGCCTTTGGCTATGTCAGCAGCGCCTTCGGCCAGATGGACGAGACCCTCACCGGTCGCGCCAACAACGCCATCAACGATCTCATTCGTCAGCAGCTGCTGTCGCGTTTCAACACCGACATGGTGGCGGGGGAGAGCCTCTACCGCCTGTCGCGTCTGGGTGTGAGCATCGTCGACTTCTTTATGGATCAGCGTCAGGTTGACTCCATCAAGCTCTCCATTCTGCTCGAGCACCTGGCTGCCGAGCTCGACACCGCCCGCAAGGCGGCGCTTGAAACCAACACCCGCGAGCAGTGGGATGCCGAGGTGCTGCCGCGCCTCACCTTCTCGCTGGAAGAGACCCTGGGGCGCATCGATCTCACCCAGCGCGCCATGGATGAGCAGCAGAATCAGGTCAAAAGCGAGATTGCGGCCCTGCTGACCCAGAACTGGGTCGATGCCATTCACAGCTGCGAAAAGCTGCTGCACGAGACCGGCCAGACCCTGCGCGAGCTGCAAGATACCCTGGATGCTGCCGGTCACCGCCTGCAGGCGGGGCTGCTCAATATTCAGGAAGCAGCGCAGGGGCGCGACGATCTGTTCCACGTCGAGGAGCTGACTCACGCCTTGCAAGGGCGCCTTGACGTCATCACCAGCTGGGGTCAGCAGTGCATCGAGCTCTGGTCCCGCTACGACAGGCACGTCCACAAATTTATCCGCAACGCCATCGACATGGACAAGAACCGCGCCTTCAGCCAGCGGCTGCGCGAGTCCATCCGCAATTTCGAGCAACACAACTGGCAGCTGCGGGTGGCTGAAGAGCCCCGTCTGCTGGAGCTGCGCGACGAAACCATCGCCATCCACGACGAGGAGGTGACCGGTGAGGTGCCACTCGAGATGGAGTATGTCGAGATGGTGGATATCAACCAGGAGCTGGCCGAGCGCATCGAGCGCTATCTGGCCCGCTACCCCGAGCAGGGCCAGCAGCTGGACTTGGCCGATGTGCTGCGGGAATACCTGCTGGACTACCCGGCTCATGCCCACTTCGATGTGGCGCGTCTTCTGATCGACCAGGCCGTGCGCCTGGGCCATGCCAGCGGCGAGCGCGAACTGCATCGCCAACCCGCATGGAAACCCATTAACCAAGCTGGATCCAAGGTTCAGGCCTATGTCATTGATCAATTCTGAGTTTCCCTTGCCGCTGCGCCTCGCAGAGGTGATTGCCAACCCCTTGTTTCCGCGCATCGACACAGCCTTGCGCTCCGGTCGCCACATCAGTGCCGACGAGTTCGAGCAGCATTCGGCGCTGCTCGAATATCACAGCGAGCTGGAGATCTTCTACGGCCGCTATCAGGTGGAGCTGATCAAGGCGCCGGAAGGCTTCTTCTACCTGCGCCCGCGCCCGAGCTCCGACATCGGCACGACTGTGCTCTCCGAGCTCGATATGCTGGTGGGCAAGGTGCTCTGCTACCTCTACCTGAGTCCGGATCGTCTCGCCTCGGAAGGGGTATTTGCCATGGCCGAGCTGCAAGAGGAGGTGCTGAGCCTCGCTGACGAGAAGCAGCTGCTGCGGATGGTCAACAGCCGCTCCGGCGGTACCGATCTCGACAAGAAGAAGTTGCTCGAAAAGATCCGTACCTCCATGCGCCGTCTGCGCCGCCTTGGCATGATCACCGCTCTTGGTAACGGGGATAAATTCCGGGTCAACGAATCGGTGTTCCGTTTCGCCGCCGACGTGCGCTCCGATGAAGATCCGCGCGCCGTTCAGCTGCGGATGATCCAGGAGGGTGAAGCCATCTTCCACGACGACGAAATGCCGAGCAGCGACTCGCTCTTTGATGACATCGAGGCGGATCTCGATGAAGAACAACTGGATCTGGAGGTATAACCGGTGCGAGGCAAGTTCAAATCCCTGACCATGGTCAACTGGAACGGCTTCTTTGCCCGGACCTTCGATCTCGACCAGCTGGTCACCACTCTTTCCGGCGGCAATGGCGCGGGCAAGTCCACCACCATGGCGGCCTTTATCGCGGCGCTCATCCCCGACCAGTCACTGCTTCACTTCCGCAATACCACGGAAGCGGGATCGAGCAGCGCCTCCCGTGACAAGGGGCTCTACGGCAAGCTGCAGCGCGGCCACTGCTATTCCCTGCTGGAAGTGATGAACAGCCGCGAACAGCGGATCTGGGTCGGCGTTCACCTCGAACAGGTGGCCAACCGCGACAACAAGGTCAACATCACCCCGTTTGCGCTGGTGGATGTGCCGGAGAATCTGGCGCCGACCGATCTGCTGCTGGAGAAGCTTGATGGCGGCAAGGGGCGGGTACGCGCCTTTACCGACCTGAAAGGGGCGGCCGCCGAGCTGGGTGCGCTGAAAGTCGCCAAGTTCAATACGGTGACCGACTATCACAACTTCATGTTCGAGTTCGGCATCACCCCGAAGAAGCTGCGTGACCAGAAGGATCGCGGCAAGTTCTATCGCCTGATCGAAGCCTCTCTCTACGGCGGTATCTCCTCGTCCATCAGCCGTTCCCTGCGCGAATACCTGCTGCCGGAGAACTCTGGGGTGCGCAAGGCGTTTGCAGACATGGAGGCGGCCATCTATGAAAACCGCCGCACGCTGGAGGCAATCAAGGAGACCCAGGGTCAGCGGGATCTGTTCAAGAACCTGATCACCGAAACCACCCACTATGTGGCAGCGGACTATGTGCGCAACGCCGCCGAGAAGAGCCGTCTCTCCGAGCTGGCCCTCAAGGCGCGCCAGGAGCTGGCCGACAAGCGCCGCATTCTGGCCGAAGAGAAACAGCGCGCCATCTATCTGGCCGACGAGGTGGAGCAGCTCACCAACCGTGAGAAACTGCTGACCGACGAGCTGGAGTCTGCCTCCGAGCACCTTGCCAAGGTGATGGCGGCTGTCAGTTTGCAGAAGAAGATCGAGATGTACCGCGCCGATCTGGCGGATCTCTCTGACAAACTCGAGCAGCAGCAGGCGGTGGTGGAGGAGATCCACGGCCAGCTGCTGGAAGTGGAAGAGCGCAAGGAGCTGGCGCAGGCAGAAGTAGACAGCCTCAAGACCCAGCTGGCCGACTACCAGCAGGCGCTCGATATCCAGCAGACCCGCGCCATCCAATACCGTCAGGCGGTGCAGGCTCTCGATGCTGCACGCGAGCAGTGCGAGCTGCCGGGGCTGACCGCCGAACAGGCGAGCGACACCCTGCATCAGTTCCGTAGCGCCGAGCAGAGCCTCACCAGCCGGGTGCTGGGGGCCGAACAGCAATTGGCGCTGGCCAAGGCGGCGGTGGCCGAGCACGAAGCGGCGCTGGCGCTGCTGCTCAGTATCGCCCCGGAGACAGTGCGCGAGGCTGCTTGGCCCACCGCGCAGGCGCTGCTCAAGCGTCACATCGAAGACAAGGCCCGCATTGCCCAGGGGCAGGGGCTGCGCGCTGCGCTGGCTCGCCTCGAGAAAGAGAGCGAAAGCCAGAAGAGTCTCTTCAAGCTGCGTGACGAGCTGCAGCAGGCCTCTGGCCAGCTTATCGCCAGCAGCGATGAGCTGGAGATCTTCCTCGAAGCCCAGCGCACTCGTCAGGAGGAGCTCTCCGGACAGCAGGCGGAGGTGAACCAGCGCCGCGCCAGCCTCGAGCATCAGGGCACCCAGCTGGGCCGTGATATTGCGGAGCTGACCAAGCTGGCGCCGCGCTGGCTGAAATCTTTTGAAAAACTCGAGCAGCTGCGCGAGCAGAGCGGTCTGCCGCTCGCTACCGCCGAAGAGCTTTCGGCCGGTATGCAGACAGTGCTCGACAAGGAGCGCGAGTTCGAGCAGGAGAGCAACCGTATCGCGGCGCAGAAACAGGCGCTGGAGCTGCAAATTCGCAACCTGCAGTTGGGAGCAGGCGAGGCGGATCCCCGTCTTGCCCGCATTGCCGAGCAGGTGGGGGGCGTGCTGCTCTCCGACGTCTATGACGACATCTCCATCGACGATGCTCCTTACTACTCCGCGCTCTACGGCCCGGCTCGCAGCGCTTTGGTGGTGCTCGACCTTGAGGGTGCCATCGAGCGGCTGAAAAAGCTGGAAGATTGCCCGGAAGATATCTACCTGATTCAGGGCAACCCCGACTCCTTTGACGAGGATCTGGTGGAAGCGGACGAGCTGGGGGACGCCGTGCTGGTGCGTACCAGCAAGCGTCAGGTGCGCTTCTCCCGCTACCCCGAGCTGCCGCTGTTTGGTCGCGCCGCCCGGGAAAAGCGGATCGAGCAGCTCGATCTTGAGCGCGAAGGTCTCATCGAGGGTTACGCCAAGGCCGCCTTCGAGCAGCAGAAGTACCACCGTCTCTACGGTCACTTCCGCGACTTTATCGGTCAGCATCTGGATATCGCCTTCCGCCCCGACCCCGAAGCCGAAGTGCAGGCCAAACAGGCCGAACTGCGCGCGCTGCAAGGGGCCATCGGCGAGTGCGACAAGCAGCTGAGTGATGCCAAAGCGGCCGCCGCCCAGCTGACCCGCCATATCCAGCTGGTACAGGGGATGCTGCCCTTTGCCCACCTGTTTGCCGAGACTGATCTGGCGGCCCGCCTCGAGGCGGCTCATGCTGACGTGGACGCGCTGAAACAGGCCGAAGCCTTTATCGCCAAACACGGCAAATCGCTGGAAAAACTGGAAACCATGGTGCAGGTGCTGCGTCAGGATCCGCAGGATCTGGCTGCGTTGCAGGCTGCCTATGATGAAGTGAGCGATCTGCTGGCCGAGCAGAAACGCCGTTGCTACGCCCTCGATCAGCTGGTGGCCCGTCTGCCGCACTTTGCCTATCAGGATGCGCAAGACCTGCTGGGCAAGGCCTCCGAGATGAGCGAGCGACTCAAAGAGAAGCTGAAAGCGGCCGAGCTGGCAGCCCGCACCGCCGGCGAGCAGCACAAGCAGATTGCCCAACGTCACACCGAGGCGTTGCAGCTGCGCACTGCGCTTAACTCCAGCGTCGAGGCCAAGCGCCAGACCCTGACCGAGTTCGAGCAGGAGCTGGCGGCCATGGGGCTGACCCTCTCTGACGATATGGAAGAGAAGGCGCGCGCTCACAAGAAAGAGATTGAAGAGCTGCTGATCCGCACCCGTTCCCGTCGCACCAGCGCCGAGGCCCAGTTGCAGGTCACCAAGCGCGAGATCGAATCCCTTGGCGGTCGTCTCAAGCTCGAAGGCAAGGATTACTACAGCGCCCGTAAATCTCTGGTGGGCCACAAGGCGAGCTGGTCGCGGGTAGTGCGGCTGGCGCGGGAGACCGACGTCGAGAAGCGTTTAAATAAGCGCGAGCTGGCGTATCTTGACAGCGACGAGCTGCGCTCCATGTCGGACAAGGCCCTCGGCGCCCTGCGGGTGGCGGTGGCCCACGACGAGGCCCTGCGCGATGCGCTGCGTCTCTCCGAGGGCAACCGCAGCACCGAGCAGAAGGTGGCCTTCTACGTGCAGGTCTACCGTTACCTCAAGGATCGCATTCGCAACGACATTATCCGCTCCGATGATCCGGTGGAAGCGATCGAGGAGATGGAGATCGAGCTGGCCCGTCTGGCTGACGAGCTCAAGCAGCGGGAAACCCATCTGTCGCTCTCCTCCCACGAGGTGGCGGCCAAGATCACCAACATCATCCGCCGCGAGCAGAACCGCATCCGGGTGCTCAATCAGGGCTTGCAGAACATTGCCTTCGGTCTGGTGCGCGGGGTGCGCCTCAACGTCAATATCCGCGAGGCCCACACCCGTCTGCTGACGGCGCTGGCCGATCAAACCGCCATGCACAACGATCTGTTCGCCGACAAGGAGCTCAGCTTCTCCGAGGCGATGGCCAAGCTGTTCCAGCGCCTCAATCCTCAGATCGAGCAGGGGGATCGCAGCTATCAGGTGATGGGCGACGTGCTGCTCGACTATCGCAACTATCTGGAGCTGGAGATCGAGGTGCAGCGCGGGGCCGATGGCTGGCTGCGTGCCGAGAGCGGCGCGCTCTCCACCGGCGAGGCGATCGGTACCGGTCAGGCCATCCTCTTGATGGTGCTGATCAGCTGGGAGGAGGAGTCCCGCCGTCTGCGCGGCAAGGATATCGCCCCCTGCCGCCTGTTGTTCCTCGACGAAGCGGCCCGTCTGGATGGCAAATCCATCGCCACCCTGTTCGAGCTGTGCGAGCGGCAGGATATGCAGCTGCTTATCGCGGCGCCCGAGAACATCAGCCCGGAGAAGGGCACCACCTACAAGCTCATCCGCAAGGTGCAGGGCAAGCACGAGCATGTGCATGTGGTGGGCCTGCGTGGCTTCGGCTTTGCCGACGACAAGCTGATTGCCTGAGACGTCTCTGGCTCATCCCGGCACGGGATGACCGGTAACTAGTTGAAAGGGAGGCATTTGCCTCCCTTTTTACATGGAAGATATGGCAAAGTAGCCGCACCATCGCTGCGGCCTGACAATAAGGCGAGAAGTTGCTTGCGAACATGCCGCCAGTGTCACCGGCCGCATCGAAGATGCAAAAATAGCGCAGAGTGGAAAGAAGAAGAGAGGAGAGGGGAAAGGTGCAACATATCCAGAAAGGGCTGCTGTTATCTCTTTGCCTGCTGCTGGCGGCCTGTAGCAGCCGTTATGACGAGAGTCACGGCGGCAGCTGGCGCGGCTATAGCGAAACCGGCTATGCCAGCTATTATGCCGACCGCTATCACGGCAAAAAGACCGCCAGCGGCGAGTTATATCGTAACAACCTCAATAGCGCCGCCCATATGGAATTGCCCTTTGGCTCCATGGTGCGGGTCACCAACCTCGCCAACGGCAAGAGTGTAGTGGTCAAGGTCAATGACCGCGGCGCCTTTAAAAAGGGACGTATTATCGATCTCTCCAAATCTGCGTTTAGTGCCATCGGCAATATTCGTGACGGGATTATCAATGTAAAAATAGAGGTGCTCTAGGCTGGGGGGACCTGTTTATACACGAAAATGGATGTTGATGAATGATATTGGGAGGCTGACATCGACCAGTCAGCCTTTCGGTAGATAAAGATATAACATTGATTTGGATCAATATTTAATTCAGCTACAAATGGATTTGTTATCAATGGAAAAACTCGATGGTCGTGATTGATATTTATTTTAGCCTATCTCGCCTGTTTGACCTTACTATGTGGCAAACGGAGGGATTAGTGATGATTATCTATGGTAAATACGGTGGAGCAGCGCTGAGAGCTGTTCATCTGATGGTTCAGAATAATTACGGTCATGTCACCGCCTGGGATATGGCTATTGCTGAAGCATTTGGTGATGATATCAGTACAGGTAAATTTAAAAATAATCCAAAGGTCACGTTTCTGACTCTTTGCAGTCTTGGTTGTATCAGTTGCATCATGCCAGTTCATTATGTAGCTGCGACCAAAACCAGAGCATATGTGTTGGCTGCCATTGATTTATTGTCACACAAGGATATTACCAAACCGATCAATCCCGAGCAGTTATGGCTGGAGGTGCTCTCGGCCTGTAAGAGCGGCAAGGTTGTGAAGCATAACAATCAGATGGATGTCATTCTGACACTCTGGTATGCCGGTGTGCTCAATCCCGAGTGGGATAAGGATGCCATCAGGATAGACTATCGACGAATATAAAAAAGCCAAGATAATGAATACCTTGGCCATGAAACATCAATTGGTTCTGGTCAGGGATGCACTATCGGAGTGTGCGAATGGCTTGCCATACACCATCAGGTTGGTGGTTTGACTGTATTTGAGGAGATTTTTCTCTGAGAAGTCCAGAGTCATCGAGAAATCCGCGGTGGAATCATTAATGGTCATATAATTGCTTTCCGCAATACCGCGCTTGCCCGTCTTGAACTCGATTTTGTTACCCGCTTTGCCTTCAGTGACCACACAGACTGCACGAGGTATACAGTATGAGTTGTAAACAAGCTGATTGGTCTTGTCATAAATCAGATAACCGCGTTGGTCATGAAATTTCCCATTATCGCTTTTTCTGAATACTTCCTGCTTGTAATACATGGCTACCAGATATTGTTCGCTGGCATTTTTTGCATCGGCCGCCGGTTCAAAGGTGATGATTTCGTAAAAGGGTTCCACTGCTGGTCCCCCTTTTCCTACTTTGCTGCCCTCCTGGCCGGGTGCTACATCTACACCACCAGCATCGGTGCTTTTCCATGTGCCAGCCAACTGAGCTAATGGACCAAAATCCAGACCGTTGATAATAGTACTGGACTCTGCGTGAGCGAGCGTGGCACAGGTAATTAATGCTATGGGTAAGATAACTTTATTCATTGTGATAACTCCATCACTAATAATGACTTGCGAATAAATATGTTCAGCAAAGTAATTGTTATAACGCGCCAAGGGTGTGGTCAATGATATTGAGTGATGGTGATTTGTTTTTGTGAGGTATGATTTGTTTTTTCGTGGCTAAATAAATTTAATTTGATATAAGACAATGTTGGATTTTTTCATCGCGCTTCCTCAGATATATCGTGATAGAGATAAAGGAACGTTGACATGATGCGATGATTATTACGTCAACGGCGTGAATATTTCACCCAGCCCCATCAATTAAAGGCGATAGCCACTAACTCTGCGGTACCCTGACCCCTTTATCGAGATAGAGGCTGCTGTAGTGGGCGCGGTGGGTGACAAACATCACCTGATGGCGGCTGCCGTCGGAGAGAATAATAAAATCCCCCGCCTGAGCGGGGCTCTGCAAGGTAATCTCTTGCTCGGGGGCGGTCAGGCGATCGACATCTTCCCTGAAGGTGAGGGTGTAAGAGTACATATGGCGCTCCACTGCTGGCTCATATCAAACACTCAGTTGAAGGTAGTTGCTGGTAAGGATGGGCGCGGCGCCCGATTGGCGCTGTTAGACCAAATAGCGGTGATGAGAACGTGCGTGGTTTCAGCCGGGTTGTTTTGCTGATGTGCGCTTGAGGCGTTTACATCAAGGCCATTGGTATCAAAACGATGGTAAAGGGGCGAAAATCGGGATGAAAAAACCGCCAGCTGGCGGTTTTTCATATGCGGTGGGCCCTACTTCAGGGCCTTCTTCAGCTTCTTGATCTTGCCTTCATGCTTGGCAATTTTCTCAAGACGAGCGACGATCTTCTTCTTGATCTCTTTCTTGCTTGCTTTGGCCATCGTGGCGCTCCTTTGCAGTGGGGACACATGAGGTGTCAGTGTGGGTCTTCCCTTTGACGTCTCAGAGTGCCACAGGGATACCTTGTGAACCAGCACTCTGTTGCTTTAATAGCCAGCGCGTTATAGCTGCAAGGGGCTGAGCCAGCGCAGCAGTTGCTGGCCAACCTGCGGGCTGCCGAGCAGGGCCATATGACTGGTGTGATAGACAATCAAGGTATGGGCAGGAAGAAAAGTCAGCTGATGGCGCGCCTCGCTGTGCTGGCCGAGGGCGCTGCGAAGGGGCACCAGTCCATCGCCTATCAGCCGGTCGGCCAGCAGGCTGCGCTTGGCGGCAGTGGTCGCGGCAGTGGCATAGCAGTTGACGCCACCGGGCAAGGGGAGTGGGATGCGGGGATCGCGCAAGGGCGCGGCGGGATCGGGTATGGCTACCTCATCGATCACCTTGCCGTGGCGCAGATCCCTGATGCCTGCACTGCGCAGCCGTGCCAGCCTGACGAAGGGCTCGCTGTAGGCGGTGGCGGGCAGCAACTGCTCCAGCCAGTGACCGACATGTTCGAGCGGCGCGCCGTGGTGTGGTGTGCCGAGAAATATCAGGTTGGCAAGGTGCGCAGGCCAGGTGAGCCCGGCCTGGCTGGCATGGTGGCAGGCGCTGCGGGCAACCAGTCCGCCCATGCTGTAGCCCATTATCGTTATCTCTTTGAGCTCTCCCGGCCAGTGGGCGAGCAACTGCTCCAGCAACAGGGCAAGTTGCTGCCCGTTTTGTACGATGGGCAGGCCCGAGTTGTAGCGCAGGTAAAGAGGCTGATAGCCAAGCTCGTTGGCAAGTTGCTCCCCGTGATTGACCGGCTTGCCTTGATGCTCGGTCTGCCACTGCAGATCGTTCATGCAGAGGCCATGGATCATCAGCAGCACCCGTCCCTCGCGGGGTAGATCCTTTGGCATCGCCTGCCAATCGAGGGGCTTGCCCTGATAGCGCAGGGTCATGGGGGTGGCGAGGGCATTGTGGTGCTCGACCAGCTTGTCCCCCAATACGCCGTTGAGGGTGGCGATCAGGGCTGCACGTTTCGGGGTTTCGGGGATCTGGTGGGGCGGCGGAGTGGCTGGCAGGCGGCTGAGCAGATGGTTGATACCGCTGCCCAGGGTGTTGGCGGTGCCGTGTACCCCCTTGTAGACCAGCCCGGTGATCCCGGCTGTTTTTCCCTCATCCCGTCCCTTGAGCCCCATACCGCTCAGTACCGCCTGATGTACCGCTTCGGTGATCTCTACCGCGGCGGGCAGCGCCAGAGTCAGCAGGTGCGCCAGCTCGCGGATATCCGAAAGATGCCAAGAAGAGGATGGCGATGGGTCTGTGGCGTCGGTCATGGCAAGCCCTTGTGAAAGCGGGTATCGCGTTGTCGTGCCGCGAAGAGCGCAGCGTATCTCTATATCAAACCAGCTTGCGCCCTTTGTAGCGGGTTTACCAGTACGGGCTATGCATGGCGGGGCTGATAAGAACCGCTTGCGAAGCCGGTCACGGTAATGACAGGGAAAATCACCTCTACTTCGTCATATGAAGCCACATGGAGAGGTGAGGATGTCGCTGTTTGATGAGATGCGGGTACAGGATTTGTGTGCACGGTTGCTCGATAGCCAGAACGGAAAGGGCTGCTCCCTTGAGAGTCGGCATGGCCGCGAGTTGAAGCATCTGTTGCAGGCAGTGGCCGGGATCAAGCCGGTTGGCCGAGGTGCTCATTATGCGTTGACCGACGCGGGGCGGACTTATCTGACCGGACAACTGGCACGGGCTGCGCCCCCCGAACCGGACAAGGGGGAGCAGCTGCAACGAATGGGAGTGAGTTTGCCTGCACGGCTCAATCAGGCCTGCTTTTATGCCCTCTGGCATGGGGACAGCAAGCATCCGCGGTCAGCATCCCTTGCCGCGCCACTGCTTGCGGAATTGTCGCTCACGCAGGATGAGGTGATCCGCATCCGTACCCTCGAACCGCTCTCACTGGTCGATCTGCAGGGTCAGCAGCACGATATGACTGCAATGATGGCGTTGTTGGGAGAGTTGGCGTTGCCGGAGCGGACTCTGGGCATGCTGGCTGCCATCGGTTGGCAAGGGGAGCGGGTCATTACGGTGGAGAACAAGGGGGCCTTTGTCGACTACCCGCTGCAACCCGGGCAACTGCTGCTTTTTGCCCCCGGTCGCAATACCACCCTGGCCAAACAGCTGATCCCGCTGCTGCCTGCGGGCGTGCAGTGGGCCCATTTTGGCGATCTCGATCAACGGGGTATCGATATTGCCATCGAGCTGGCGCGCGAGCTAAATCGACCGGCCATGCTCTGGCTTCCCTGTGAGCTGCAACCTTATCTGGATCACTATGCCCGTCCGGTACGCACCTTTGCGACGGACAGTGGCAAGGTGCCCTGGCGTGTGACTAAGCAGGCTGATCAGGTCGATAGTCATGGCGCGTTGGCAGGCGTTCCCTGGCTCGATAAACTGATCACAGACGGGACTTGGCTGGAGCAGGAGGTATTGATTCTGGCGCCTCGCTGGTGGAGCTGGTCATTGGAAGCGATGGGCAATCAGGTGTGAAACGGGGAGCCCGCGCTCCCCGTCATTTTGTGGTCAGCTGTTTACTTGGCGTTGATGGGCCCCTTGGTGCCGGCATCATTATCGACCCAGCCATCTTCACCCTTGATACGGCGATCCCCCTGAATGGTGTAGATGACCATGCCATCCTTGAACACCAGCGCACCATCGGATTTCTTGGCATTGACCTTCTTGTCGTTGACCCACACCTGATCCTTGCCATCGATGCGGATATTAGCCACGGTGGCGCCGGTTTGGGGGAAGGTGGCGATCCAGTTGCCCGCATAGGGGCTGGCGCTGGTTGCCGCGGCCGGAGCATTGCCAACACCGGCAGCTGCGTTCTCAGCCTTGGTTTTGTTGATATCGCAGCCATTGAGCTCGCTCACCTGAGTGCAGCCCGAGCGCTCCAGCTTCTGCTCATAGCTGAGATTCAGACCGCCCTCCGCGGCTGGGGCGGCCGTGCTAAATCCCGCCTTGGCATTTTCCGCTTTGGTTTTGTGAATGTCACAGCCCTGCGCCTCGGTGACCTGGGTGCAGCCGGAGCGCTCCAGCTGCTCGGCATATTTGGCGCTGATGGCGTGGGCAGGGGCGATCCCGAGCAGGGTCAGGGTGATGAGCAGAGCAGCATTCTTGGACATAGATAATCCCTCAAAGATGTAAGTCATGCAGGTTCATCCGCGCAGTTGCGGTCGTGAACGTCGGCCTCTTCTGAGCATCCGATACAGATGCGCAGCTGGCGTATTCACGTTAGCACCTTGGGCCAACCGCGCCCAGCAATGTGGCCGGAAGATAAGGCGAGAGGCGATACGGGTGGAGAGTGCAAGGGATGCGAGATGGCAGTGACATTTCTGCAGAAGATGTGGTAACAAAAGAGCAAGTCGCTGCACGGCATTATCATAATGATAACGACAGCCCAGCTGATATCATTTCAGCCCCTGAAACGGGCCTTTGATGATAATTCTCACCGATGCCGAGATATCGCCTCTGATTATTATCACTCGGCTATTTTATGGCTTGGCTGATCCGCTCAGCTTTTTATTGAATAAACCGCTTAAATAGCCGCTGATTTTGTGGGTGGCATCACACACTTTCGCCATTTATTAATATCTGCCTGCATTTTATTGGTTTGGCACGGTTATTGATTGCCTCATATCGACGCTAACCGACGCGCTCACCCACAACCGGGATGCTGGTGACATCGTGAGTGAAAGGGGAGCTATCCATATCTCATCCAATTATTGGGGCGAACGATGAAAGCAGTTAACGAATTAATCAAAGAGATCAGAGCACTCAAATCCAACCTGCATGAAAAAGATTTTCTGCTGACCTGGGAGCAAACGCCTCAGGAGCTGGAGCTGGTATTGAAACTGGCCGAATCCCTCAAGACCCTGCGCGCCGAAAATATCTGCACCAAACTGTTTAATAGCGGGCTCGGTATCTCGGTTTTCCGCGATAACTCCACCCGAACCCGCTTCTCTTACGCCTCTGCGCTGAACCTGCTCGGTCTGGCCCAGCAGGATCTGGATGAGGGCAAATCCCAGATCGCTCACGGCGAAACCGTCCGTGAAACCGCCAACATGATCTCCTTCTGCGCCGATGCCATCGGGATCCGTGACGACATGTTCCTCGGTGCCGGCAACGCCTATATGCGCGAAGTGGGCGCCGCACTGGATGAAGGGTTCGAGAAGGGAGTGCTGCCCCAGCGTCCGGCGCTGGTCAACCTACAGTGCGACATTGATCACCCGACCCAGTCGATGGCTGATCTCGCTTGGTTGCAGGAGCACTTCGGCAGCCTGGAGAGCCTCAAGGGCAAGAAGATTGCGATGACCTGGGCCTACTCTCCCAGCTACGGCAAGCCGCTCTCCGTGCCGCAGGGCATCATCGGTCTGATGACACGCTTTGGCATGGACGTGACCCTGGCCCATCCGGAAGGGTATGACCTGATCCCGGACGTGATCGAAGTGGCCAAGGAGAATGCCAAGGCTTCCGGCGGCAGTTTCCGCCAGGTCACCTCGATGGAAGAGGCCTTCAAGGATGCCGATATCGTCTATCCCAAGTCCTGGGCCCCCTACAAGGTGATGGAGCAGCGCACCGAGTTGCTGCGTGCCAATGACCACGCTGGCCTGAAAGAGCTGGAGAAACATTGTCTTGAGCAGAACGCCAAGCACAAGGATTGGCACTGCACCGAGGAGATGATGAAGCTCACCAAGGGTGGCGAAGCGCTCTATATGCACTGCCTGCCCGCCGATATTTCCGGTGTCTCCTGCAAGGAAGGGGAAGTAACCGAAGGGGTATTCGAGAAATACCGTATTGCCACTTACAAAGAGGCGAGCTGGAAGCCCTATATTATCGCTGCGATGATCATGGCCCGTAAATTCTCCGCCCCGGCAGAAACCTTGGAGAATCTGATTAAAGAGGCGCAAAAGCGCGTTAAATAAATAGTGGTGTGGGCAGGGTGAATATCCATCCTGCCCTCTGTATTCAACCCATTATTCCGAGTTTTCTCCCCGTGGTATCTGGATAACGGATCTCCCGGCGAGGCAGCTCTTTGTCTGGTAACGCCTAGTGAGGTAAGCATGTCCCAATTTTCTTTGAAGATGGATATTGCCGATAACCGCTTTTTTACCGCCGAGCCATCACCGCTGTTTTCCCGTGTTGAAGCACAAAAGGCTCGTGCCTTTCATAAAAAACTGGCCGGTTATGAGCCGACCCCCCTGTGCGACCTGAAAGAGCTGGCCGCCTATATCGGGGTGAAAAATATATTGGTCAAGGACGAGTCAAAGCGCTTTGGCCTCAATGCCTTCAAGATGCTGGGTGGCGTTTATGCTATCGCCAATCTGCTCTGTGAAAAATACGGTGTGGCCATCGAGGATTTCTCCTTCGATCTCATAAAACGCACCATCAAGGAGCCGATGACCTTCGCCACCACCACGGATGGCAACCACGGTCGCGGAGTTGCCTGGGCCGCCAAGCAGGTGGGTCAGCATGCGGTGGTCTACATGCCCAAGGGCTCCGCTCAGGAGCGGGTGGATCACATCCTGAATTTGGGTGCCGAGTGCATCGTCACCGACATGAACTACGACGACACCGTGCGCCTGACCATGAAGATGGCCGAAGAGCGCGGCTGGCACATAGTGCAGGACACCGCCTGGGAGGGTTACACCAAGATCCCGACCTGGATCATGCAGGGTTACTCCACTCTGGCCGACGAAGCGGTCGAGCAGATGCAGGCCATGGGTATCAAGCAGCCCACCCACGTGCTGCTGCAGGCTGGCGTAGGTGCGCTGGCGGGCGGGGTGCTGGGTTATCTGGTGGACTGCTTCGGAGCAAAAAACCTGCACAGTATCGTGGTCGAACCGGATCAGGCCGACTGCATCTACCGCTCCGGTGTGGCGGGGGAGATGGTCAACGTGGGGGGCGATATGCGCACCATCATGGCCGGTCTCGCCTGTGGCGAACCCAACCCCCTCGGTTGGCCGCTGCTCAGAAGCTGCACCACCCAGTTCATCTCCTGTCACGACAAGGTGTCGGCATTGGGCATGAGAGTGCTCGGCAACCCCCTTGGCAATGATCCGCGCATCATCTCCGGTGAGTCCGGCTCGGTCGGTACCGGCGTGCTGGCGGCAGTGCGTCACCACCCGGATCGCGCGGCGCTGATGGAACGTCTCGGGCTAAGTCGCGACTCCGTGGTGCTGATCATCAACACCGAAGGGGACACCGATGTGACCCACTACCGGGAAGTGGTGTGGGAAGGCAAGCATCCTGCCTGCGACTAACTCTCCCGCCAGAGCAGAGACACGAATTGGAGAACTGATCGCACCTCGTCAACGGGGCGCGGTAACGGGCACAGGGCGCTGTCGACGAACAGGCCGCGCACTCTCAGTTGTTATGGAGAATCACAATGAGCAAGCAAATTCCGTTTGAAATGGTGTTGGAGAAGGCCTACCAGTACAAGGCCGAGATGAGTCAGTTCCTGCGCGACATGATCGCCATCCCGAGCGAGAGCTGCGATGAAGAGCGCGTCGTGCTGCGCATCAAGCAGGAGATGGAGAAGGTTGGCTTTGACAAGGTCGAGATCGACCCCATGGGCAACGTGTTGGGTTATATCGGCCACGGCCCGCACCTGATCGCCATGGATGCCCACATAGACACGGTCGGGGTCGGCAACCGCGCCAACTGGACCTTCGATCCCTATGAGGGGATGGAAGATCACGAGATAATCGGTGGCCGCGGCGCATCTGACCAAGAAGGCGGCATGGCCTCCATGGTTTACGCGGGCAAGATCATCAAGGATCTGGGGTTGGAAGATCAGTACACCCTGCTGGTGACCGGTACCGTACAGGAGGAGGACTGCGACGGTCTTTGCTGGCAGTACATCATCGAGCAGAGCAAGATCCGCCCCGAGTTCGTGGTCAGTACCGAGCCCACCGACTGCCAGATCTACCGTGGCCAGCGCGGCCGCATGGAGATCCGCGTTGAAGTTCAGGGTGTCAGCTGCCACGGCTCTGCGCCGGAGCGCGGTGACAACGCCATCTTCAAGATGGGCCCGATCCTTGGCGAGCTGCAGGAGCTGAGCCACAACCTCGGCAACGACGACTTCCTCGGCAAGGGCACCCTGACCGTCTCCGAGATCTTCTTCACTTCGCCGAGCCGCTGCGCCGTAGCGGACAGCTGCGCCGTCTCCATCGACCGCCGTCTCACCTGGGGCGAGACCTGGCAAGGGGCACTCGACGAGATCCGCGCCCTGCCTGCGGTGCAAGCCGCCGGTGCCGAGGTCTCCATGTACCAGTACGACCGTCCGGCCTACACCGGTCTGGTCTACCCGACCGAGTGCTACTTCCCGACCTGGAAGGTGGAAGAGGATCACATCACCGTCAAAACCCTCTCCAAGGCTTATCGCGAGCTGTTCAACAAGGAGCCGGTGGTGGACAAGTGGACCTTCTCGACCAACGGGGTCTCCATCATGGGTCGCCACGGTATTCCGGTCATCGGCTTTGGCCCGGGTAAAGAGCCGGAGGCCCACGCCCCGAATGAGAAGACCTGGAAAGAGCATCTGGTCAAGTGCGCCGCCATGTACGCCGTGATCCCCATGCTCTATCTGGCCGAGCTGGACAAGTAAGGGGTCTGCCGGGTGGTGACTTCCATCGCCGCCCAGCTGTTGAAAGTGCCCCGTCTCCATTGAGGCGGGGCCTTGCTGTTTGAAGGGAAGATACATTCGAGGTGGTGGGGATGAAACGGCTGATCAAAAACGGTGTGCTGGTCGATGCGCAGGGTGAATATCGTCAGGATCTGCTGATCGAGCACGGGGTGATCCGCGCCCGTGCCGCCGATATCCAGCCCGATGGCGAAACCGAGGTGATCGATGCTAGCGGCTGCTATGTAATGCCGGGTGGCATCGACGTCCACACCCACTTCAACATCGATGTGGGGATTGCCCGCAGTTGCGATGACTTTTTCAGCGGTACCCGTGCCGCCGCCTGTGGTGGCACCACCACCATCATCGACCACATGGGATTTGGCCCGGCGGGGTGCAATCTGCATCACCAGCTGGCCCGCTATCACGAGTACGCCGCCGATCAGGCGGTGATCGACTACAGCTTTCACGGCGTGATCCAGCATGTGGATGACGCCATCCTCCACGAGATGGCCGCCATGGTGCAGGAGGAGGGGATCAGCAGCTTCAAGCTCTATCTCACCTACCAGTACAAGCTGGGGGACCATGACGTGCTGCGCGCCCTAGCCCGCCTCAAGGAGGTGGGGGCGCTCGCCACCGTCCATCCCGAGAACGATGCCGCCATCGAGGCGCACCGTGCGGCCCTGCTGGCCGCCGGTCACAATGAGCCCTGGTATCACCCGCAAAGCCGCCCGCTGGAGTGCGAGGCGGAGGCCATCGCCCGGATGATCAATCTGGCGGGGCTCGCTGGCAATGCGCCGCTCTATATCGTCCACCTCTCAAACGGACTGGGGCTGGAGTATCTGAAATTGGCGCGCCGTCAGGGCCAGCCAGTCTGGGTGGAGACCTGCCCGCAATATCTGCTTTTGGATGATTCCTGCTACTACCGGGAGAACGGGGTCGACTATCTGCTCAGCCCGCCGCTGCGCTCGCGCCGCGAGCAGGACAAGCTGTGGGTCGGTATCGCTGCGGGCGACATCGACACGGTGGCGACCGATCACTGCAATTTCTCCCACGCCCAGCGCATGACCCTCTCGGGCGGCGATTTCAGCCGCTGCCCCAACGGCTTGCCGGGCGTCGAGAACCGGATGCTGCTGCTGTTTGCCCACGGGGTGTTGGGGGGGCGCATCTCGCCGTCCCGCTTCGTGGCCCTCACCAGCGCCAACCCGGCGCGCCTGTTTGGCCTCTGGCCGCGCAAGGGCAACTTGCAAGCGGGGTCTGATGCCGATCTGGTGCTGATGGATCCCTGTGGCGAGACCCTGATCCGTCATGCCGCGCTGCATGACAACGGTGACTACAGCCCCTACGAGGGGATGCGCTGCCCCGGCCGGATCAGAATGACCCTGAGCCGCGGCGAGATAGTCGCTCGCGACGGCGAGTTTCTGGGGCGGCGTGGTCACGGCCGTTTTCTGGCCAGAGCGCCCTTTGATCCGGCCTTGGCGCCGGAGCTGCACTCGCCTTGCCCCACAGTGGCCGGCTGACAATCAGTTCGAAACACGCAGAGCAGCAAGGTTATGTGAACAACGAAAGGTGGGCCGGTATTGCGCCGGCTTGTCCCATCACTGGAGATAACAAGATGAAACAGAGAATCGTACTGGCCCTTGGTGGCAATGCGCTGGGCAACAACCTGCCCGAGCAGATGAAGGCGGTGCAGAGCACGGCGGGCACCATTGCCGACCTGATCGCTCAGGGGCATGAGGTGGTGGTGACCCACGGCAACGGCCCGCAGGTGGGGATGATCCAGCAGGCGTTCGAGGTTGCGGCCCGCCATGACCCCAAGGCGCCCCATCTGCCCATGTCGGTCTGCGTGGCCCTGAGTCAGGGTTATATCGGTTATGACCTGCAAAACGCCCTGCGCGAGGCCTTGCTGGCGCGTGGTATTCACAAGCCGGTTGCCACTTTGGTGACCCAGGTGGAGGTGGATAAAAACGATCCCGCCTTCCTCGACCCGAGCAAACCCATCGGCGGTTTCTTCAGCAAGGAGGAGGCCGAAGCATTGATGGCCAGGGGCGAGCGGCTCAAAGAGGATGCCGGCCGTGGCTATCGCCGGGTGGTCGCATCCCCCAAACCCGTCGATATCATCGAGAAGGAGACCGTCTCAGCCATGCTGGCCGCCGGTCAGGTGGTGATCACCGTCGGTGGCGGTGGCATTCCGGTGCTGCGGGAGGGCAATCACCTGCGCGGTGCCAGTGCGGTGATCGACAAGGATTGGGCCAGTGCCAAGCTGGCGGAGCTCATCGACGCCGATATGCTGATCATCCTTACCGCGGTAGAGAAGGTCGCCATCAACTTCGGCAAGCCCGATGTGCAGTGGCTCGATCAGCTGAGCGTGGCCGATGCCAACAGCTTTATTGCACAGGGGCAGTTTGCCAAGGGTTCCATGCTGCCCAAGGTGGAGGCAGCGCTCTCGTTCGCGACCTCCATGCCGGGGCGCAAATCCCTGATCACCTTGCTGGAGAAGGCCGCCGACGGCATTGCCGGCAAGACGGGAACCCTTATCTGCCGCTAGGCGTTCCAGCTCGGGTTGAGTGTGATTGCGGGGGCCGACGGCCCCCTTGTTCATTTTGGGGCAGTCATGGTCAGCGGAGGATGAGCGGCGTAAGATGGCCGCCTTCAAGCGCGGGCAAGACGCCGAGAACAGACCCTGCGCAATGAGTGACAAGAGGTGAGTAACAAACAAATGAGTGGAAAGATCAATATGGCGGCGCTGGTGGGATTGATCCTGCTCACCGCCATCTGGAGTTACAGCTGGATCGTGATGAAGCAGGTGATGCTCTACGCGGGGGCTTTCGAATTCACTGCCCTGCGCTGCCTGTGCGGATCTCTGGTTCTGCTGTTGGTATTGGCCCTGCGCGGGCGCCGTTATCTCAAACCCACCCCGTTTCGCTATACCTTCGCCATCGCCCTGTTCCAGACCTGCGGCATGGTGGGGTTGGCCCAGTGGGCGCTGATCAGCGGCGGTGCGGGCAAGGTGGCCATTCTGAGCTACACCATGCCGTTCTGGGTGGTGATCTTCGCGGCGCTCTTTCTCGGCGAGCGGATGCGCAAGCTCCACTATCTGGCAGTCGGGGTGGCTGCCTGCGGGCTGCTGCTGGTGATCGAGCCCTGGCAATTGCATCTGGATTCCATGAAGAGTGCGCTGCTGGGGATTGCTTCCGGCATTTGCTGGGGGATTAGCGCCATCATCGCCAAGCGGATGTATGCCCGCCATCCCGCGGTGGATCTGATGTCCCTCACCACCTGGCAGATGATCTACGCCACCATGGTGATGGCCGTGGTGGCGGCGCTGGTGCCGGAGCGACCCATCGACTGGCAGCCCTATGTGTTTGGCGCGCTCGCCTACAGCGCCATCTTCGCCACGGCGCTGGCCTGGAGCCTCTGGCTGTTCGTACTGAAAAAGCTGCCGGCAGGGATCGCCAGCCTCAGCACCCTGGCGGTGCCGGTGAGCGGCGTGCTGCTCTCATGGTGGCTGCTTGGTGAAAATCCGGGGCCGGTGGAGGGGAGCGGTATCGCCCTTATCGTGCTGGCGCTTCTCGTCATCAGCCGCAAGGGCAAGCGCTCTGTGGTGTCGGTGGCGGGGGAGACTCGCATCAAGCATGGTTGAGTGGTGACTGGGCTGCCAGTGGCACGATAAACGGCACTCAAAAGAGCCCGCGACAGGGGACCAACCCCTCGTTACAATGGCGTGGTCTGACTGTGCTGGAGCACAGGTATCTGATTTATTGTGATTATTTCAACGAACCTAACGGCAAGGATGAGACCGTATGATGACGCTGGTGTGGTTGGCTGTAGGCCTGGTGTGTCTGGTGGTGGGGGCCGAATCTCTGGTGCGGGGCGCCTCTCGCCTCGCCACCATGATGGGGATATCGCCACTGGTGGTGGGATTGACCATAGTGGCCTTTGGGACCAGTGCTCCCGAGCTGGCTGTGAGCATCCAGTCTGGCCTCGAGGGGCAGGCAGGGATCGCAGTGGGAAACGTGGTCGGCAGCAATATTTTCAACGTGCTGTTTATTTTAGGTATTTCGGCACTGATCGTACCGTTGACCGTCTCCCAGCAACTGGTACGTCTCGACGTTCCCTTAATGATAGTGGTCTCTTTTCTGGTGTTGTTGCTGGGCTACGATGGCCGTATTGCACCACTGGAAGGGGCGCTGCTGTTTGCCGGCATCATCGCCTACACCGTGTTTCTCTTTGTCCAGAGTCGACGGGAAAACAAAGCGGTGCAGGCGGAGTATGAGCAGGAGTTTGGTACCCGTGAAGCGAGTACGGCGGGCAACTGGTTGCGCAATCTGCTCTTTATTGCCGCAGGTCTGGGTCTGCTGATCCTCGGCTCCCGCCTGCTGGTTGGCAGTGCGGTTGAGATTGCACACTACTTCGGGGTGAGCGATCTGATCATCGGCTTGACCATAGTGGCGGCCGGTACCTCCTTGCCCGAAGTGGTGACCTCCATCGTCGCAGCCCTGCGCGGGGAGCGGGATATCGCTGTGGGGAACGTGGTGGGCAGCAATATCTTCAATATCCTCTGCGTGCTGGGGCTCACCTCCATCGTCACTCCCGGTGGGCTTGAAGTGTCGGCCACCGCCCTTCAGTTCGATATTCCGGTAATGATTGCGGTGGCGCTTGCCTGCCTGCCCATCTTCTTTACCGGTTACACCATCGCCCGCTGGGAAGGGGCGCTGTTTCTGGCCTACTACATCGGCTACACCTGCTGGCTGATCCTCCACGCTACATCCAGTCCGCTGCAAGGTCAGTTCAGCGCAGCGCTAACCGGTTTTGTATTGCCGCTCACCGCCATCACTCTGGTTGTGCTGGCGGTGCGAGCCTGGCGATTGCAACGAACCCGGTCGTGATGCAGGTTCCCCTGATGTAAAGGAGCTGCATCAACCGACAGGCGGAAAAAAGCCCCACCATCATGGTGGGGCTTTTGCTTGGTGCTGAACTTGGTGCTGAAGAGGGACGCGAAGCGCCGTTATCGGCGCTGGGCCAGATGCATCATGGCTTCCAGCACGGCGCCGCCGATGGCGCGTGCCTTGTCCGATACCGTAGTGGCGTCGGCCCGCTCGCCTCTGGGGTCGATGTCACCGATCTTGAAGCCGACGGTCACCTCGATGCCATCGCTGAGCAGCCCCCGCACCATGCCGGAGAGCGGCGCGATAATGGGGGCGTCCCCCACATGGGCGATCACATCCCCCTCCTGCACCAGATCACCGAGCTTGATAATGCTCTTCATCACCCCGGCGACGGGGGCGCGCACCACCCGGCGGGCGGAGTGCCCCTCGATCACCCCGGGAATGCCGGTATTGGGTTGGGCGGGGCCCTGATAGATGACCCGCCCCAGATGGTGGCCGCGGTTGGTCTCAATGACCGCATCGCAGTCGCGCCCCGCCTCAAACCCCGGGCCAAGGGCTACCGTAATGGGGGCCATCTCCTTGTGGGTGCCGAGATTCTGCTTGGCGAGGATGGCATCCACCAGATAGCGGGGTTTGAGCTCGGCGAGGGTGGCACAGTCGGGGTCAACCAGTAGCGGAATGACGCCCCGATCCAGCTGCTCGAACGCCTGTTCGACGTTCTCGACCCGCTTGGCACGCACTCCCTCGACCCTTGTTTCGCCGTCGAACATCCCTTGGGCGAAGGCGACGGTGCGGCGGATCACCGTGGGCTTGTCGAGATCCAGCATCACCACCTTGAAGCCGGCATTGTGCAGGCGCAGCGCCACCCCGGTGGCGATATCGCCGGAGCCGCGCATCACCACCAGCTGATCCCGCTTGAGGCGCACATCATCCTGCATCAGACCGCCTGCCTTGCCGTTTTTCACCTGCAACAACTCGGCGAGAATGCTGATGGCGATCTCCTCGGGGGTCTCGGCGCCGATGTTGTAGCCGATGGGGGCGTGCAGTTGCTGCAGTTGCTCCTGGCTCACCCCTTGCTGGCGCAGTGCCTGGGTGAAGGTCTGCACCTTGCGCTTGCTGGCGAGCAGCCCCAGATAGGCGAGGGGACGGCTGATGAGCCGATCCAGTGCCTCCTTGTCCTGATGGTTGGTGGCGATGATGACGAAGTTGGCGGGCTCGATGGCCAGTTTATCGATCACCGCGCTGATGGTATCGGCCTGCACCAGATGGGTACCGGCGGGGAAGAGGTCAGGGTTGAGGCTCCCCTCGAAGCAATCCCCTACATGGACATCAAAGCCGAGCGGCGCCGCAGCATGGGCCACAGCCCGGTTGACGTGGCCGGCGCCGATCAGTACCAGACGGGGGCGCAGGCCGTAGACATCGATATAGACCGACATGGCGCCGCCACAGTCCGACCCCACCGCATGCTCGCCGTTGCGAGCCATCCGGCCATGGAAGATGCGCGGCTTGCGTTCGGCAATGGCGGCCATCGCTTCCTCGATCACCAGCCGTTCGATCATGCCGCCGCCGATGGTACCGAGGATCTGGCCATCGGCCATTACCAGCATCTGGGCCTGATGGCGCGGGGTGGAGCCGCGGCTCTCGATGATCTGGGCCATGGCAAACGGAGTGTTCTCCTGTTCCAGTCGGGCTGCGTGTGCAAACAGATTCATAAGGTACCTCTTCTTATCCTTAAACCATCATGGGCGAGGCGGCTGTGCCTCATCCAGAGCGAAGTAACCGAGTGCGTGGCGAATGGGCTGTGGCTCGCGAACCGCCCCCTGCCAGATGGCATAGATCTCGGGGTGGCAGCTATGCAGCTTTATCAATTCATCGAGCCACGACGCCTCATTTTGATAATCCCCATTGATAAACCAGATCCGGCGCGCCCTGGCCGGGGTGCCCTTGAACAGCCCCTCGGGGTGGGAGATCAGCTGGTTATACAGGGCCCAGTCGAGGGGGTCACCGGCCTCTATCCCGCACAGTGCCTGAAGCTGTGCCCAGCGGTGGATCTGCTGCGGGTCGGCCTTGGCCCCCACCATGGCGCCGCCCGTCAGGGCGATCACCCAATCACTGCTCTGGGGAATGCAAGGTTCGTGCAAAGCGGGCACTTTCAATAACTTGTGATGGGCGCCATCCGCCTCGACCAGGATAAGATCGAAGCGCTGCTGTCCCTTGATGAGATCAATCTGCTGGGGAGTAGGACCCGCCACCTTGCCGCTGGCCTGATCGATATGGCTGAAAAGGGCGACCAGCGCCGGGCCATCCGGTAGCGCCTGACAGCGGGTCAACTGGCGGACGGGATCGGCTTCCAGGATCAATTCCCGATAGTGTGACGGGGCAGGCAGAAACATCCGGGTGGTGGTGGTAATTAGCACCCTTTTACCCTGTTGATAAAAATATTCCGCCAGCCAGAACAGGGTGCTGGTTTTTCCACCGGCCCCGCAGAGGCTAATTAAGGTGGTATGGCTATCAATATTTTTGGTGAGCGAGTTTAATAGCGGATCTATATCTGGAAATGCGACAGCAACAACGTGTGGTAGCGACATAATGACGACCAAAATAAATATCGAAGGGAGTGGAAAACAACGTTGCCAGGAACAAGAGCATTGTGACTGTATAATAACGGCGGCGGGTTTATCTTCCCGAATGGGTACCTGGAAAATGATGCTACCTTATTGCCAGGGGACAATGCTTGATGCAAGTCTAAAAAATGCCCTGGTTTTTTGTCAGCGCGTTATTCTGGTGGTGGGCCATCGTGGCGAGGAACTTCAAGCGCGCTACGGATCACGGCCGGATATTGTTGTCGTCCACAACCCCGACTATCGGCAGGGGCTGGGCAGCTCCATCCGCTGCGCCCTGGCGGCCAGTGACGCTGACTACCTCTTTATCAGCCACGGGGATCTCCCCTGTATCCCGCGCGAGGTCTATCAACAGATCTGGCAGGCTCGGGGTTGTGAGGCTCTCTTTCCCACCTGGCAGGGGGAGGCGGGCCATCCGGTGTTGCTGCCCAAATCCCTTGCCCGCGAGCTGGCAGCGGCCCCGGTGCAGCCGTCGGTACGACGCTGGTTGCGAGGGCATCCGCACCGTATGGTGCCCGTTGACAGCCCCGCCATCCTGTTTGATGTGGATACCCCGGAGCGCTATCAGGCGCTGCTGGGTGGCATTCTTGAAAATGAGAGCGAGCCCACGAAATAACCCAGTTTAAAAAGATAACGGGGAGATAAATGGCGTATCAAAGTGATATTTCTCGCACTTGAACTGATAGAGCGAGTTCTTTTTGAACTGCTCATTAAGTAAATTCCAGAGTGATTGATAACTACTCGCAACACCCATAATGGTGGCATCGTAAATTCTCTCCATTAATTGGAGCTGTCTCACGCTTTTACCGTAAAAAATAGTTTTGTAACTGTAGTGGCCTGATTGTTGCTCTTCTCCTTGCCAAGGGGGAACACCCGTGCGGGATACCCCATTTATTCATGCTGCCAATGGGCAGAACAGCTGCAAGGAGATAGCCATGGGCGATATTATGCGACCCGTTCCGTTCAAGAACCTGCTGACCCGTATTTTCGCGGAATATAAAGAGAGTCAGAGCATTTTTGGTATTCCCGCCGCGCAATTCTATCGCAAGCAGGACGAGCGCAAGATCAAGGTGTTCGGTGAAACCTGCGAGACCCCCATTGGCCCGGCAGCCGGCCCCCATACCCAGTTGGCCCAGAACATCGTCACCTCCTGGCTGACCGGCGGGCGCTTTATCGAGCTCAAGACGGTGCAGATCCTGGACCGTCTCGAACTGGAAAAGCCCTGTATCGATGCCGAGGATGAGTGCTTCAATACCGAGTGGTCTACCGAGTTCACCCTGCCCAAGGCATTTGACGAGTATCTTAAAGCCTGGTTTGCCCTCTACCTGCTGGAAGAGGTGTTCGATCCGCGGCTCGACGGAGAGGCCAAGTCCTTCATCTTCAACATGAGCGTGGGGTACAACCTCGATGGCATCAAACAGCCACCGATGCAGCAGTTCATCCACAGCCTGATGGATGCAAGCCAAAGTCCGAAATTTGCCGAGTACCAGCAGGTGGTACGTGACCTCGTGGCCGACGAGCAGTTTATCGCCGAGCTGGGACTGGGGGCGCGGCGCGATCGCCTGCAACAGCTGGTAGATCGTATCCCGGCCAATCTGGTGCACGGCGTTACCCTCTCTACCATGCATGGCTGCCCGCCCAACGAGATAGAGGCCATCTGTCGCTACATGCTGGAAGAGAAGGGGCTCAACACCTTCGTCAAACTGAACCCGACCCTGCTGGGCTACCCGCGGGTGCGCGAGATCCTCGATACCTGCGGCTTTGATTACATTGGTCTGAGCGAAGAGTCGTTCGATCACGACCTCAAGCTGGATCAGGCCAAGGCGATGCTGACCCGTCTGATGGCGCTGGGGGCCGAGAAGGGGCTCACCTTCGGGGTCAAGCTCACCAACACTCTCGGCACCATCAACCGCAAAGGGGCGCTGCCCGGCGATGAAATGTATATGTCCGGCCGGGCGCTGTTCCCGCTCTCCATCAACGTGGCGGCCGTGCTGTCCCGCGCCTTCGATGGCAAGCTGCCCATCTCCTACTCGGGCGGTGCCAGCAAGTTCAACATCGCCGAGATCTTCGAGACCGGTATCCGTCCCATCACCATGGCCACCGATCTGCTCAAGCCGGGTGGCTACCTGCGCCAGATCGAGTGCCTCAAAGAGATCGACGCTTCTGACAGCTGGGGCATGAGTCAGGTGGATGTGGCCAAGCTGGAGGCGCTTGCCGCCAAGGCGCTCACCATGGATTACACCCAGAAGGAGTGGAAGTCCGAGGATCGCATCGAAGTGGGTGGTGGCCTGCCGCTGACCGACTGCTACGTGGCGCCCTGCGTCACCGCCTGCGCCGTGCATCAGGATATCCCAGAGTACATTCGCCTGATGGGCGAGGGGGAGTATGTGGCAGCCCTTGAGCTGATTTATCAGCGCAACGCCTTGCCTGCCATCACCAGCCACATCTGCGATCACCAGTGCCAGTACAACTGCACCCGTCTCGACTACGACAGCGCGCTCAATATCCGCGAGCTGAAAAAAGTGGCGCTGGAGCGCGGCTGGGAAGGGTACAAGGCCCGCTGGCACAAACCGGCAGGCAGTGGAGACAAGCATCCGGTTGCGGTGATTGGTGCAGGCCCGGCCGGTCTCTCCGCTGGTTACTTCCTGGCCCGTGCCGGTCACCCGGTCACCGTGTTCGAGCGCGAAGCGGATGCCGGTGGCGTGGTCAAGCACATCATCCCCGAGTTCCGCATTCCGGCCGAGCTTATCCAGCATGACATCGACTTTGTCGCCGCCCACGGGGTCAAGTTCGAGTTTGGCTGCGATCCGGCGCTCACCGTCGACAAGCTGCATGCCCAGGGCTTTAGCTATGTCTTCGTCGGCATCGGCGCCGACAAGAATGGCGGCATGCGCCTCGATGGGGGACACGAGCGGATTTACAAATCCTTCCACTTCCTGCGCAGCTTCAATCAGGGCAAACCGCTGCCGCTGGGCCGCCATGTGGCGGTGATCGGTGCCGGCAACACCGCCATGGACTGTGCCCGCGCCGCCCTCAAGGTGCCCGGTGTCAGCGATGTGACCGTGATCTACCGTCGCAGCGAAAAAGAGATGCCCGCCTATCGCGAGGAGTATCTGGAAGCGGTGGAGGATGGGGTGCGTTTCTGCTTCCTCACCAATCCGGAGCGCTTTGAGAAAGATGGCAAGCTCACTGTGCGGATGATGGCGTTGGGGGATCCTGACGAGCAGGGCCGCCGCCGTCCGGTACCCACCGAGCAGACCGAAGTGATGCAGATGGATGCCCTGATCACCGCCATCGGCGAGCAGCCTGACTGCGAGGTGCTCAAAGCGATGGGTATTCCCCTTGGCAGCGATGGCTGGCCCGAGGTGGATGGCCAGACCGGCGAAACCAGCCGTCGCAACGTCTTCCTCATCGGTGACGTGCAGAGCGGCCCGTCCTCCATCGTCGGTGCCATCGGTGGTGCCCGCCGCGCCGCGGATCTGGTGCTCTCTCGTGAGCATATCGCCAGCCATCAGAGTGAAGTGACCATCCAGTCGTCGGGCAAGGATGAGATCTACCGCCGCAAGGGGAGCATCGCCGTCACCATGGTTGACAAGAACGAGCGCGATGCCTTCGTGGCGCAAGAGGCGCACCGTTGCCTCGAGTGCAACTACCTCTGCAGCAAGTGCGTGGATGTCTGCCCCAACCGGGCCAACGTCGCCATTGCGGTGCCGGGCTTCAAAGACCAGTTCCAGACCCTGCACCTGGATGCCTACTGCAACGAATGTGGTAACTGCGCCCAGTTCTGCCCGTGGCAGGGCAAGCCCTATCAGGACAAGGTCACCATCTTCAGCCTGCCCGAGGACTTCGACAACAGCCGCAACCCCGGTTTCTATCTGGCTGACGGTGGCGAACTGCGGGTGCGTCAGGATGGCGAGACCTATCGCCTGACCATAGATGCCCAGAGCCGGATCAAGGATGCGCCAGCGGCCCTTGGCGACATGTGCCGGATCATCAGCCATGTCCATGCTCATCACCACTACCTGCTGGGGGCCGTCGAGGCCTGAGCGAACCACGAATAAGCGAAGGAGCAAACCATGTTTATTCTGAAGAACGTCACCGCTGTCCAGCTGGAGCCGACCCGGGTGCTGGAAGGGGTGGATATCGCCATCGAAGGATCGCTTATCAAAGCGGTGGGGCCCAATCTGCGGGCCCTCTACCCGGAGGCCAACTATCGGGAGATGGGCGGCAAGCTGGTGATGCCGGGCATCGTCTGTGCCCACAACCACTTCTACTCCGGCCTGTCGCGGGGGATCATGGCCAATATCGCCCCTTGCCCGGACTTTATCTCCACCCTGAAAAACCTCTGGTGGCGCCTCGATCGGGCGCTCGATGAAGAGTCCCTCTACTACAGCGGCCTCATCTGCTCGCTGGAAGCGATCAAGAGCGGCTGCAGTGCGGTGATCGACCACCACGCTTCGCCCAACTTCATCAAGGGCTCCCTGAATGTGTTGCGCAAAGGGTTTATGGAGGCGGGTCTGCGTGGCATGACATGCTTCGAGACTACGGATCGCAACGGCGGCCTCGCCGAACTGCAGGCCGGGGTGGAGGAGAACATCCTGTTCGCGCAGGCCATTGATGCCGCCAAAGCCAAGGGGAGCGAACCCTATCTGGTGGAGGCCCATATCGGCGCCCACGCCCCCTTCACCGTGCCCGACGAGGGGCTCGCCATGCTGCGCGAAGCGGTGCAGGTCACCGGTCGCGGGCTGCATATCCATGTGGCGGAAGACCGCTACGACATGGCTCACGGTCACCACCACTATGGCAAGGAGCCCATCGCCCGGCTGGACGAGTTTGGCCTTGTCGACAGCAAGACCCTGATCGCCCACGGCATCTACCTGAGCCCGGCCGACATCGAGCTGCTCAACAGCCGCGATGCCTTCCTGGTGCATAACGCCCGCTCCAACATGAACAACCACGTGGGCTACAACATGCACCTGCCGGAGTATCGCAATCTGGCGCTGGGCACCGATGGTATCGGCTCCGACATGCTCGAAGAGCTCAAGTTCGCCTACTTCAAACACAAGGATGCCGGCGGAGCGCTCTGGCCCGACAGCTTTGCCCGGTTCCTCTGGAACGGCAACACCCTGCTGGAGCGCAACTTCGGCGCCAAATTTGGCCGCCTGGAGCCGGGTTACAAGGCCGACCTCACCATCTGCGACTACGCCGCACCGACCCCGCTGGCGCCGCGCAACCTCGGCGGCCATCTCGCCTTCGGTATGGGCTCATCCTCGGTCAACAGCGTGATGGTCGAGGGACGCATGGTCTATCAGGATCGCGAGTTCGCCTTTGACGTCGAGCCCATTTATCAGCAGGCCAGCAAGGTGGCGAGCCGCCTGTGGCAACGGATGGATCAGCTGGCCTAGGGCCACCCTCCACAGTTTTGGACCGGATTGCCCGCCCTGTGGATTTGCCCGGCGGCGGGCAGCAAGAGTAAGGACGACACATGATTGAGCAATTCTTCCGACCCGAACAACTGGGTCAGGCTTTGGAACTCAAGGCCCGCTTTGGCAACGACGCCGTCTACATGGGGGGCGGCAGCAAGCTCAACGCAGCCCCGACCCGCACCGACAAGAAGGTTGCCATCTCGCTGGACAAGCTCGGACTTGGCCAGATTGAGCAACAGCACGGTCAACTCCACATCGGCGCCACCGTCACCCTGCAAGCCCTCAAAGATGACCCCCGTACCCCGGCCGCCCTGTGCGAGGCGCTGGGGTTTGTCTACTCCCGCCATCTGCGCAATCAGGCCACCATTGGCGGCGAAATTGCCTGCCAGCAGCAGGACTCCCCGCTGTTGCCGGTACTGCTGGTACTCGAAGCCGTGGTGGTGCTGGAGAACAATCAGTTGCAACCCATCGATGCCTATCTGGCGGGCCAGCGCAAGGAGCTGGTGCTGGGGGTGGTGCTGCCGGAGCCCGCGCTGCGCTGCGCCACTCGTCGCATCAGCCGTAACGCCGATGGTCTGGCGGTGATGACTGCCGCTGTGGCCCTCGATGCCCTTGGCGAGATGCGGGTCGCCGTTGCTGGCGTTACCCCGCAGCCGATGCGCCTGCGTGATGTGGAGCGCCGCGATCTGCACGATGCCGCGCTGGAGGCGGCCGTGAGCGAGCTGGTTGCACCGCGCGAGGATCTCGGCGGCAGCGTGACCTACAAGCGCTATATCAGCGGGGTAGTGGTGGCGGATCTGCTGGTCGAGTGCCAGCAGCAGGAGGTACAGGCATGATGGAACTCAACTTCACACTGAACGGTGCCCTGCGCACCGTCATCACCCCGGCTGGCGAGAATGCCCAGCGGGTGCTGTTCAACCAGTGCCGGATGCACTCGGTGCGCAACAGCGACGACGGCTTTGGCTTTGCCGGATCCGACGCCATTCTCTTCAACGGCAAGGTGATCAACGCCTCCCTGCTGATCGCCGCACAGCTGGATGGGGCGCAGGTGCGCACCGCCGAGTCGCTGGGCAGCTGGAACCAGCTCAGTCTGGTACAGCAGGCGATGGTAGATGTGGGCGTGGTGCAGTCCGGCTACAACGATCCGGCTGCGGCGCTCATCGTCACCGACCTGCTTGATCGCCATCCCGAACCGACCCGTGATCAAATCGACGACGCGCTCTCGGGTCTCTTTCACCGGGACGGCGGCTACCAGCAGTTCTATCAGGCTATCGAGCTTGCCAGTTCACGGATGAAGGATCCCGATTACCTGTGCCAGATTGCCCCCGAGTTTCGCGACGATCTGCGCCATATCGGCAAGAGTTGCCCGAAAGTGGACGCAGCCAAGATGGTGCAGGCCAAGCCCTGCTACGTGGAGGATCGGGTCACCGAGGATGCGCTGGTCATCAAGATGCTGCGCAGCCCCCATCCCCATGCGGTGATCACCAAACTCGACGTGAGCCGCGCCGAAGCCATGCCGGGGGTGGTGCACGTCATCACCCACCTCAACTGCCCGGATATTTACTACACCCCGGGTGGCCAGAGCGCGCCCGAGCCGTCACCGCTGGATCGCCGCATGTTTGGCCGCAAGCTGCGTCACGTCGGTGACCGGGTGGCCGCCGTGGTGGCCGAGAGCGAAGCCATCGCATTGGCCGCGCTCAAGCTCATCGAGGTCGAGTATCAAGTGCTGCCGGCAGTCATGAGCATTGACGAGGCGATGGCCCCCAATGCGCCGCTGGTGCACGACGAGCCCATCGTCTACATGGCCGGCGCTCCGGCGGATCTCGAGCAGCAGAACGCCTGCTCGGTACGCCGTGGCGACGAGCACATGATCATCAACTTCCCCATCGGTTCCCGCCCGCACGAGAACCTGGCCGCCAGCGTCCATGGCCAGATCGGTGACGTGGCCAAAGGCTTTGCCGAGGCGGACGAGATTGTCGAGCGCACCTACGAATCGACCCAGGCCCAGCAGTGCCCGACTGAGCCGCACATCTGCTTCACCTACATGGATGGCGATCGTCTGGTCATTCACGCATCCACCCAGGTGCCGTGGCACGTGCGCCGTCAGGTGGCGCGCATCGTCGGCATGAAGCAGCATCAGGTGCACGTAATCAAGGAGCGGGTAGGGGGCGGTTTTGGCTCCAAGCAGGATATCCTGCTGGAAGAGGTGTGCGCCTGGGCGACCAAGGTCACCGGCCGTCCGGTCACCTTCCGCTACACCCGTGAAGAGGAGTTCATCAGCAACACCTCCCGCCATGTGGCCAAGGTGAAGGTGAAAGTGGGCGCCAAAAAAGATGGCACCATCACCGCCATCGAGATGGATTTTCGCGCCAACACCGGCCCTTACGGCAACCACTCTCTGACGGTGCCGAGCAACGGCCCTGCGCTCTCCCTGCCGCTCTATCCGTGCGACAACGTGCGCTTTACCGTCAACACCTATTACAGCAACATCTGCCCGACCGGCGCCTATCAGGGTTATGGCGCGCCCAAGGGCAACTTCGCCCTGACCATGGCCATTGCCGAGCTGGCCGAGAAACTGGGCATCGATCAGCTCGACATGGTGGAGCACAACCGGGTGCATGAAGGGGACATCCTCAAGGTGCTGGGGGCCATCGGCGAGGGCAAGATGCCGACTTCTGTGCCCCACGCGGCCAGTTGCGCCCTCGAGCCCATCCTCAAACAGGGTCGCGAACTGATTGCCTGGGATAGCCCCAAACCCGCCGACGGGGATTGGCGCATCGGTCGTGGCGTCGCCATCATCATGCAAAAATCGGGGATCCCGGATATCGATCAGGCCAACTGCATGGTCAAGCTGGAATCGGACGGCACCTTTATCGTCCACTCCGGTGGCGCCGATATCGGTACCGGCCTCGATACCGTGGTGGCCAAGCTGACCGCCGAGGTGCTCGGTTGCCCGCTCAGCGATGTGCATGTGATCTCTGGCGACACCGACCACGCCCTGTTCGACAAGGGAGCCTACGCCTCGTCAGGCACCTGCTTCTCCGGCAACGCGGCCAAGATGGCGGCCGAGAACCTCAAGGCGAAGATCCTGTTCCACGGCGCCGCCATGCTGGGCGAGCCGGTGGAGGATGTGGAGCTGGTTCACCCGGGTATAGTGCGCGGCAAGCAGGGGGAGGTGAGCCTCGCCAAGCTGGCCCACAAGGCGGAGACCGGTACCGGCTTCGGCATTCTGGTGGGCACCGCCAGCTACATCACCTCTGAGCTCGCCTTCCCGTATGGGGCCAATTTTGCCGAGGTGGCGGTCAACGTCAGAACCGGCGAGATTCGGCTCGACAAGTTCTACGCCCTGCTCGACTGCGGTACCCCCATCAACCCGGAGCTGGCCCTCGGCCAGATCTACGGGGCGACCATGCGGGCTATCGGCCACACCATGACCGAAGAGATCTGCTACGACAGCAAGGGCATCCCGCTCACCCGGGATCTGAAGAGCTATGGCGCGCCCAAGATTGGCGACATTCCGCGCGATTTTCGGGCCTTCCTGGTACCGAGTGACGACAAGGTCGGCCCCTACGGCGCCAAGTCCATCTCGGAGATCGGGGTGAACGGGGCCGCGCCCGCCATCGCCACCGCCATCCACGACGCTTGCGGTGTCTGGCTGCGCAAGTGGCACTTCACGCCGGAGCAGATCCTGCGCGAACTGGGCAAGCTGGAGCAAAAAGTGTCGGCATAACAAAAGAAAAGGTGAGGGGCGGGCGCCAGCTCGCCCCCAGCGCCTGACGGCGGAATGAGTACTCCGCCTACATTCTGTGTGATGGGACAAACACGATGTCTAAAACAACACGCAAGCACTCGGATCTCATTTACGAGCTGGAAGACAAACCTCCGTTTTATCAAACCCTGATGGGGGCAGTGACCCATCTGCTGGCTATTTTTGTCCCCATGGTGACCCCGGCGCTGATCGTCGGCGGCGCCCTGGGCCTCTCCACCGAGATCACCGCCTATCTGGTCTCCATGGCGATGATCGCCTCCGGCATCGGCACCTGGTTGCAGGTGAACCGTTATGGCCCCATCGGTTCTGGGCTGCTCTCCATCCAGTCGGTCAACTTCTCCTTCGTGACCGTGATGATCGCCCTCGGCGGCGCCATGAAAAAAGATGGCATCCATGAGGAGCTGATCGTCTCGACCCTGCTCGGGGTCTCCTTTGTCGGTGCCTTTCTGGTGATGGGCTCCTCCTTTGTGCTGCCCTACCTCAAGCGGGTGATCACCCCGACCGTGAGCGGGGTAGTGGTGCTGATGATTGGTTTGAGCCTTATCAAGGTGGGGATCATCGACTTTGGCGGCGGCTTCTCCGCCATGAGCAGCGGCACCTTTGGCAAATATGAGCACATCGGGCTGGGGCTCTTGGTGCTCTGTGTCATCGTCGCCTTCAACTGCAGCCGAAGCCCGCTGCTGCGGATGAGCGGCATTGCCATCGGCCTGATGGTGGGTTATGCGGTGGCCCTGATGCTCGGTATGGTGGATTTCTCCGCCCTTGAGAACCTGCCGCTTATTACGGTGCCTATCCCGTTCAAGTACGGTTTCTCCTTCGATTTTCACGCCTTTATATTGGCGGGCACCATCTATCTGTTGAGCGTGCTGGAGGCGGTGGGGGACATCACCGCTACCGCCATGGTCTCCCACCGGGATATTCAGGGCTCCGAGTTTCAAAAACGGCTCTCCGGCGGCGTACTGGCGGATGGGTTGGTCTCGGTGATCGCCTCGGCCCTCGGCTCTTTGCCACTCACCACCTTTGCCCAGAACAACGGCGTCATCCAGATGACCGGAGTGGCGTCACGCCATGTGGGCAAGTTTATCGCCGTCATCCTGGTGCTGCTGGGGCTTTTCCCCGTGGTGGGGCGCTTCTTTACCACCATACCGTCACCTGTGATGGGGGGCGCCATGGTCATCATGTTCTCGATGATCGCCATCGCCGGTGGTCGCATCATCATCAGCCACGGCTTCGATCGGCGGGAGACCCTGATTGTCGCCACCTCACTGGGTCTTGGGCTTGGTGTCTCCTATGACCCGAACGTCTTCAAGGTGCTGCCGGCGGGTATCTACATGCTGGTGGAGAACCCCATCTGTGCCGGTGGCATCACCGCCATCATCATGAATCTGGTGTTGCCGCAAAGCCGCAAACGCAAGGCGGCCATCAAGGATGTCGAGGCGGTGGAGGTGATCCAGCTGAGCGACAAGCCGGATGTGACTTTCACCGCCCGTCCTGTCAGCACCGCGAACCGCCGTGATGAAGAGGCTCTGGCCGATGCCAAACCAGTCGCCGTCGTCCAGATCGAACGGGTTTGATGGTCACAACAGAACAATAAAAAGTAGGGGAACGAGGTATGAAATACGACAACTCCGTCAAAGCCGTGCGCGGCAGCTTCTTCGATATCACCCGGGTGGTGGATCAGCCCGAGGAGATTGAGTCCAACGCGCGCCTTATCGAGGATGGCCTGCTGATCATTCGCAACGGCTGCATCGACTGGTTTGGTGAGTGGGAGGAGGGCAAGGATCGCATTCCGGCCGAAGTGCGGGTGCGCGATTATCGCGGCAAGATGATAGTGCCGGGCTTTGTCGATACCCACATTCACTATCCCCAGAGCGAGATGGTAGGGGCCTATGGCGAGCAGTTGCTGGAGTGGCTCAACCGCCACACCTTCCCGGCCGAGCGGCGCTACAACGATCTCGAGTATGCCCGCGAGATGTCCACCTTCTTTATCAAGCAGTTGCTGCGTAACGGCACTACCACGGCGCTGGTGTTCGGCACCGTTCACCCCGAGTCGGTGGATGCCCTGTTCGAGGCGGCCAGTCGCATCAATATGCGGATGATCGCGGGCAAGGTGATGATGGATCGCAATGCCCCCGATTATCTGCTCGATACCGCCGAGAGCAGCTATGTGCAGAGCAAGCAGCTTATCGAGCGCTGGCACGGCAACGGTCGACTGCTCTATGCCATCACACCACGATTTGCACCCACCTCGACACCCGAGCAGCTGGCGATGGCGCGGCGACTGCGCGAAGAGTTTCCCACCACCTATCTGCACACCCATCTGTGCGAGAACAAGGACGAGATCGCCTGGGTCAAATCCCTCTTCCCGGCGCACAAGGGTTATCTCGATGTCTATCACCAGCACGGCCTCACCGGCCACAACTGCGTGTTTGCCCACTGCGTCCATCTGGAAGAGCAGGAGTGGGATTGTCTGAAAGAGACCAACTCCACTATCGCGTTTTGTCCCACCTCCAACCTCTATCTCGGCAGCGGCCTCTTCAAGCTGCACAAGGCGTGGCGCAAGCAGGTGAAAGTGGGGATGGGCACCGACATCGGCGCCGGTACCACCTTCAACATGCTGCAGACCCTCAACGAGGCCTACAAGGTGATGCAGTTGCAGGGTGAGCGGCTCTCGGCCTATCAGGCCTTCTATCTGGCGACCCTGGGCGGCGCACATTCGCTCGGGCTGGATGAGAAGATCGGCAGCTTTGCGGTGGGCAAGGAGGCGGACTTCGTGGTGCTCGACCCGGTCGCCACCCCGCTGCAGCAGCTGCGTTATGACAACTCCACCACCTTGCGGGACAAGCTCTTTGTGCTGTTGACCCTGGGGGATGACAGATCCATTTATCGCACCTACGTGGATGGCCAGCTGGTGCATGAACGGGGGTAGGGGCTGGAGTGGGCTGCCGCGGCGCAGCCCCGACGAATACGGCGGCTGGCGTGCCCCACAGGGGCGCCAGTCTTGCCGCACCACAGGGGATCTCCCCCCATAGAACGTGAAATGGCCCGGTTTTTTTGACCAGCAAGGCAAACGTTTGAGTCAAGGCTGCCTGCCCTGGTCTGTCTGTCGCATCCTCTGCCGCCATCGCCTGTGTCTCATCAGACTGGCGCTCGGCAGACCCGCAGATCCTGTCGCCATTTCGTCATGAAACATTCAGGCGCGTGTGAAGGAGTTGGGTATGACCCAAGCAAACAGCAGGACAAACAGCGTGGAAGGGCTGGCCAGTCAAGACACCGGCAAGACCGTATCACAACAGCAACCGCTCACCGCTCTCGATCGCTACTTTATGATCAGCGAGCGGGGCAGCAACGTCAGACAGGAGGTGCTGGCGGGCCTCACCACCTTCCTAGCCATGGTCTACTCGGTGATCGTGGTGCCGAGCATGCTCGGCAAGGCGGGCTTTCCCCCCGGCGCCGTGTTTGTCGCCACCTGTCTGGTGGCGGGGTTCGGTTCGCTCTTGATGGGGCTCTGGGCCAAGCTGCCGATGGCCATCGGCTGCGCTATTTCCCTCACGGCGTTTACTGCATTCAGTCTGGTGCTGGGGCAGCAGATCCCCATTCCGGTGGCATTGGGGGCCGTCTTCCTGATGGGGGTACTGTTTACCGCCATCTCGGTGACCGGGGTGCGTAGCTGGATCCTCGACAACCTGCCGATGGGGATTGCCCACGGCACCGGCATCGGGATCGGTCTCTTCCTGCTGCTTATCGCCGCCAACGGGGTGGGGCTGGTGATCAAGAACCCGCTGGAGGGGCTGCCGGTGGCGCTGGGGGCCTTTACCTCTATGCCGGTCATCATGTCCCTGATCGGCCTTGCGGTGATCTTCGGGCTGGAGAAGCTCAAAGTCCCGGGCGGGATCCTGTTGGTGATCATCGCCATCTCCATCTTCGGCCTTATCTTCGATCCGGCGGTTAAGTATCAGGGGCTGTTCGCCCTGCCGAGCCTCTCGGACGCGCAGGGTCAGTCCCTGATCTTCAGTCTGGATATCATGGGGGCGCTCTCGCCGCTGGTGTTGCCCAGCGTGCTGGCGCTGGTGATGACCGCGGTATTTGATGCCACCGGCACCATTCGCGCCGTGGCGGGGCAGGCCAACCTGCTCGATAAGGAGGGTCACATTATCAACAGCGGCAAGGCGCTCAGTGCCGACTCGGTCAGCAGCATCTTCTCCGGCCTTGTGGGGGCGGCACCGGCTGCCGTTTATATCGAATCGGCAGCGGGCACGGCGGCGGGAGGCAAAACCGGCCTGACCGCGACTGTGGTGGGCGGCCTGTTCCTGCTGATGCTGTTCCTCTCGCCGCTCTCCTATCTGGTGCCGGCCTATGCCACCGCGCCAGCCCTGATGTATGTGGGGCTCTTGATGCTGAGCAACGTCACCAAACTCGATTTCGATGACTTTGTCGGGGCCATGTCCGGGCTAGTGTGTGCGGTCTTTATCGTGCTCACCTGCAATATCGTCACCGGCATCATGCTCGGCTTCAGCTCGCTGGTGATCGGCCGCATCTGCTCGAAGGAGTGGCACAAGCTCAACGTCGGCACCGTGGTCATCGCCCTGGCACTGGTGCTCTTTTATGCTGGGGGGTGGGCTATTTAGGGATAACCCGCCCGTTTGGGGCCGCACTGGCGGCCCCATTTTTATGCCTGTTATTTTTAGCCCGCTCATGCTGACTATCACGTCTCGGCCGTCTCCGCAGTTGGGGGGGACATCGCGATACCATTTTGATAAATCCTCCTACCAGATTGATAGGCTCCCACCTTTGCTCTCCTCGCTCTGCCGCTTTTTTCACCGCAAATGTGCCCCGTTTGCTCAGGGGTTGCCCCTGGCTTGTCGCTGCGGGCCAACAAAAGCGGGCTAGATGGGATCCCCTTCACACTTCTCCCCATTCTCCTGATGAGGGCGGGAAACAGGCGCATATCTTGCTGTTTTTTATGCCGGTTCCAGATTTTTCCATTCGAAAAAGGACTTGCATATGTCCATAGGATTACCGCTCCAGCGGGTGGATGCCGAGGCCAAGGTGACCGGCAGCGCCCGCTATACCGATGACAACATCATGCTCGGGATGCGCCACGCCAAGTACGTGCGAAGCAATATTGCCCACGGCAAGGTGCTTGCCATCGATGCGATCGAAGCGCTGGCCCTGCACGGGGTCGAAGCCGTATTTACCCATGAAGATGTCCCCACCACCTGTTTTCGCACCGCCGGTCACGCCTGGTCTCTCGATGAGGCGAAACGGGATGTGAAAGACCGCCGCCTGCTCACCGACCATGTACGCCACTTTGGCGATGGGGTCGCCATAGTCGTAGCCCGTGATCCGCTGGTGGCCGAGAAGGCTGCCGCCCTGGTCAAGGTGACCTACGAGCCGCTGCCGGTGATGACGGATGCCGAAAGTGCGCTGGCCAACGATGCCTATCCCATCCACCCGAGCGGCAATCTGCTGCGCCAAAGCCAGCTTCGCGCCAATGACCCGGAGCAGGCCATTGCGGCGGCCGATCTGCAGTTTCAGGGGCACTACCGGACGCCGGTGGTGCAGCACTGCCATCTGGAGACGGTGACCTGCTACGCCTACATGGATCAGCCGGACCACATCATAGTGGTCAGCAGCACCCAGATCCCCCAGATAGTGCGCAGCCGGGTGGCCAAATCCCTCGGTCTGCCCTGGTCGAGCGTACGGGTGATCAAGCCCTATATGGGCGGCGGTTTTGGTAACAAGCAGGATGTGCTGGAAGAGCCGATGGCGGCGTTTTTGAGCTACAAACTCGGCGGCGTGCCGGTCAAGGTGACCTTGAGCCGGGAGGAGTGTTTTTTTGCCTCCCGCACCCGCCACGGCTTTGCCATCGATGGCAAGATTGGCCTCAACCGCGATGGCACCCTCAAAGGCTATCAGCTCGACGTGCTCTCCAACACCGGCGGCTATGCCTCTCACGGCCACTCCATCGCCAGCGCCGGGGGCAACAAGATCAGCTACCTCTATCCGCGCAGCGCCTTTGGCTACGACGCCAAGACCGTTTACAGCAACCTGCCCACCGCCGGTGCCATGCGCGGTTACGGCGCGCCCCAGGTGATTTTTGCCCTCGAGTGCATGCTGGATGACGCCTGCGCCGAACTGGGGCTGGATCCGCTCGATGTGCGTATCGCCAACGTGGCGCGGGAAGGCGATGTCAATCAGGTCAACCAGAAGACCATCTACAGCGCCGGGTTGCCGGACTGCCTGCTGCGTGGTCGCGAGATGTTCGAGTGGGATCGGCTCAAGGCCGAGTGCTTGGCGCAGGATCCTGCGAGTCGGGTGCGCCGTGGCATCGGGGTGGCCTGTTTCAGCTACGGCTCCAACACCTATCCGGTGGGGGTCGAAATTGCCGGCGCTCGCATGCTGCTCAATCAGGATGGCACCGTCAATCTGCAGATCGGTGCCACCGAGATAGGGCAGGGGTCGGATACCGTCTTTGCCCAGATGGCGGCCCAGACCTTGGGCATTCCGTTTGAGCAGATCCGGGTGATCTCGACTCAGGATACCGACATCACCGCCTATGATCCGGGCTCGTTCGCCTCGCGCCAGAGTTATGTGGCGGCCCCAGCCATCCATCAGGCGGCGCTGCAGTTGCGGGCCCGCATTTTGTCGCTGGCGGCCCAGCTCTGCCATCAGGATGTGGGATCGCTCACCCTGATCGACGGCTACGTGGTGCTGGCCGGTGCGCCGGAGAAGGTGCTGATCAGCGTCGCCGAGGTGTCGGTCAACGCCTACTACCACCTCACTATCGGCGGCCAGATCACCTCCGAGGTCTCCCACAAGACCACCACCAATCCGCCGAGCTTTGGTTGCACCTTTGTCGATCTCAGCGTCGATATCGATCTCTGCAAGGTGACCATCAATCGCATCATAAACCTGCACGATGCGGGCAAGATCCTCAATCCGCAGCTGGCGGAGGGGCAGGTGCATGGCGGCATGGGGATGGGGATCGGCTGGTCCCTGTTCGAGGAGATGATCATCGACGCCAAGACCGGCGTGGTGCGCAACCCCAATCTGCTCGACTACAAGTTCCCCACCATGCTGGATTTGCCCGAGCTCGAATGCGACTTCGTGCAGACCTATGAGCCCCAGTCGGTCTATGGCCACAAATCACTGGGGGAACCGCCCATCATCTCGCCGGGCCCCGCCATCCGTAACGCCATTAGAATGGCGACCGGCGTCGCCATCAACGAGTTGCCCATCACCCCCAAAACCCTGTTCCGGGAGTTTGTCGCGGCGGGTTTGATTGGCGAGGGATCAGGGGAGGAGCAACACCATGTTTGATATTGCCCGTTACTACAAGGCGCACAGCGTGGCCGAGGCGGTCGCCCTGCGTCAGGCCGACCCCGAGGCGCGCCTGCTGGCTGGTGGCACCGATGTGATGATCCAGCTGCATCACCTCAACGCCGCCTATCGTCATATCGTCGATATTCACGACTTGCCCGAACTCAAAGGGGTGAGCGAGCTGGCTGACGGTTCTATCCGCATCGGCTCCGGCACCACCTTTACCGAGCTCATCGAGAACGAACTGGTGCAGCGCCGCCTGCCGATGCTGGCCGAGGCGGCCGCTACCATCGCCGGCCCGCAGATCCGCAACGTCGCCACCTATGGCGGCAACATCTGCAACGGCGCCACCAGTGCCGACTCGGCGGCGCCTACCGTCGCGCTGGAGGCCGAGCTTGAGATTGCTGGTCCTAACGGCACACGCCGCATCCCCATCGCCGGTTTTCATACCGGCCCTGGCAAGGTGGCGCTGCAACCTGCGGAGATCCTGGTGGCGTTTCATTTCGCCCCGGATACTCACCCCCAGGTGGGCTCCCACTACTTCAAATACGCCATGCGCGATGCCATGGATATCGCCACCATCGGCTGCGCCGCCTACTGTCAGATTGAGGATGGTCACTTCAAGAGTCTGCGGCTGGCCTATGGGGTGGCGGCCCCGACCCCGGTGCGTACCCCGCACGCAGAAGCGGCAGCCGAGGGGCAACCCCTGACTCGCGCTACACTGGCAGCGATTGCCGAGGTGGTGGTAGCCGATGTGGCGCCGCGATCCTCCTGGCGGGCAGAGAAGGAGTTTCGCCTGCACCTTATCAAAACCCTGGCGCAGCGGGTGGTCGCCTGCGCAGTCGAACGTGCCGGAGGCAAGATCCTATGATGCAACCGCAAAGCTGTCCCGCCGTAGAGATCCAGTGCGAGATCAACGGTAAACCCTACACCTATGCTGTGTCGCCCACCATGTCGCTGCTCCACTTCCTGCGTGGGCAGGGGCTGATCAGTGTGAAAGAGGGGTGCAGTGTCGGTGAGTGCGGCGCCTGTACCGTGCGGGTGAATGGCACGGCTATCGACAGCTGCCTCTATCTGGCGGTCTGGGCCGATGGCAAATCCATTCGTACCGTGGAGGGGGAGCGCAAGGGGAATGAGCTCTCCGATGTGCAACAGGCCTTTATCGACGAGGGGGCGGTGCAGTGCGGCTTTTGCACCCCGGGCCTCGTGATGGCGAGCGCAGCATTGCTCGACAAGACCGAACGCCGTCCGCTGACCGATGCGGAGATCCGCCGCGGGCTGTCGGGCAACCTCTGCCGTTGTACCGGTTATCAGAACGTGGTGCGGGCGGTGAAGAAGTGCTGCAAAGGGTGATAGTTCGGGTGCCGTGAGTGGTGCGTGCCGTTATTTGAAAAAATGAAATCAAGCCGCCCAAAAACACAGGCCCGCCTCGAAAGAGGCGGGCCTGCTGCTGAGTGGGGTCAGGAGAAATCACACTTTTGGCTGGTCGATCACCAATTTGCCATCTTTGACCGGAATGGTGGCACCGGGGGCTTGCTTCATGCGGATCACCCCCTCCTGACCTGCGAGACGATAGGTCACGTCATAACCTATGGTGTTGACGCTAGTATCCTGCACCGTCTTGCAGCGCTGCTCGGTGGTGGTGTAGGTATCGCCCGCCTGCATATTGCCCTGCACCTGATTACCGGCATAGCCACCCGCGACTGCCCCGGCTGCGGTGGCCACCTTCTTGCCGCTGCCACCGCCAAACTGGTGGCCGACCACGCCCCCCAGCGCCGCGCCAACCACGGTGCCGAGGATCTTGTGCTCATCCTGTACCGGCTTGCGATGGGTCACGGTGACGTTGCGACACTCCTGTCGGGGAGTCTTGATGCTCTCGGTGATCGGCTTGCTGGCGATCACCTCGGCAAAGGTGGGCTGGGGTGTAAAGAGGGAGCCACTGGCCGCCGCCGAGAGTGCCAGGGCCGAGGCGATGCCAATACCGATACCTGCCATCATGGATCTGTTCATCTTGTTCTTCTCCTGCATACCCATACGGGCTCTTCCAATCTGGCGCCATCTTGTCACAACCGGCTGGCCGGACAAGGCGAGGGGGATGGGTCTGCGACAGGCGCTGGCAAGGTCAAAAAATAGCCACCATGAAAAAGTGTCTGACTTTGGCGACAACGGACTAAAAGTGACCAGTTTCCGGCGCATGGCGGGCTTTGCCAGTGTGATAAGGAGCAATTCGAGTCGCAATTTGCAAGGCGGGCGGTGAGCAGAATGCCACAGTGGCAAAGTGCTGACGGGGGCAGGTCAAGGGAGGCTTTGAGCAAGGGCTCTGTTCGTTGAGATGGCCACGCAAGTGGTTGATAAATGGCTCCAGCCCCATCAGATGTTGGCCGATAAGAGATCACGGCAAGCATTTTGCTTTGATTGGGTGAAGCAGAGGGTGAGCGGGTCGGCAGACAACTGCGTAAGACCTGAAATGAAGAGGTTCACCCGAGATCACCGGATCAACGAGGGGGAGATATGTCAATGTTACCCAGCTGGATCACCCCGGCCATCCAGGCCAACATCATCACGGTGCAGCAGGCCGAACGTCTGCTCTCATCCCTCTACCGACCCCTGGCCGAGCAGGGAGAGGAGCTTCCCGCCGATATCGCCGACATCAGCCTTAAACTCTACTGTTTCCGCCAGCAGGGGCGGGTGCGTCACTAACGATGATTGAGGTAAAGCCTTCGCCATTGGCGGGGGCTCGCTTGCCCGTACTCGCACCGAATGCCTCTTCCGCTCTTCCTCTAAGACGTTTTGCTAATACCTGACGCTGCAGGCTCGCTGTTACGCTGTCATCCCCATAAGAGACCAGTGACGGGCAGGATGCCCATGTCGCTTGCTGATCTCTGAATCATCCCGAAACTGCCCGTTTTGTGCCACCTGTGAGGAAGGAACCCGATGCCAGTGCAGAACATCTATGAGCGTGACCTTGCCAAAACCGCCGCCAATTTCGAGGCCCTGACCCCCATCAGCTTTCTGGGGCGGGCGGAGCGGGTCTATCCCGACTATCTGGCGCTGATCCACGGCCCGCTGCGCCAGAGCTGGGGCGAGACCGCCCGCCGTTGCCGCCAGCTTGCCTCGGCCCTGCGGCTTCACGGTATCGGGGAGGGGGATACCGTCTCCATCATTGCGCCCAATATCCCGGCGATGTTTGAAGCCCACTTTGGGGTGCCCATGAGCGGCGCCGTGCTCAACACCATCAATATCCGGCTCGATGCTGAGTCGATGGCTTTTATCTTTCAGCATGCCCAGAGCAAGGTAGTGCTGGTGGACAGGGAGTTTGGCGCCGTGGTGCGCAAGGCACTGGATCTGCTGGAGCGCCAACCGCTGGTCATCGCCATCGACGATCCCCTCTACCGGGAGGGGGCGCTTGTCAGTGAACTGACTTATGAGGCCTTTATTGCCACTGGTAACGGCGATGAGCCCGGCTGGCTGCCACAAGATGAGTGGCAGGCCATCTCCCTTAACTACACCTCCGGCACCACCGGCAACCCCAAGGGCGTGGTCTATCACCATCGCGGTGCCCACCTCAACGCCATCAACAACGTACTCTCCTGGGAGCTGCCCAAACATCCCGTCTATCTCTGGACCTTGCCGATGTTTCACTGCAACGGCTGGTGCTTCCCCTGGACCCTGGCGGCCACCGCCGGGGTGAGCGTCTGCCTGCGTCATGTGCAGGCCGCCGCCATTTATGAGGCGCTGCACGAGCACAAGGTGAGCCACTTCTGCGCGGCGCCCATCGTGCTCAATATGCTCAACAATGCCGATCAGGCGCTCAAGCAGGGGCTGGATCACCCCATCAAGGTGATGACCGCCGGCGCTGCGCCCCCCGCCACCGTGATCGCCGGGATGGAGGCGATGGGGATCGCTGTGACCCACGTCTATGGCCTGACCGAAACCTATGGCCCCTGCGTGTTGTGCGAACCGCAAAGAAGCTGGCAAGGTCAGGATGCCACCACGCTCTCCCGCCTCAAGGCGCGGCAGGGGGTTGCATCGCCTCTGCAGGGGGAGATGCGGGTTATCAATCCGGTCAGTGGCGAGCCGGTAGCCAAAGATGGCAAAACCATGGGGGAGATAGTGCTGCGCGGTAATGTGGTGATGAAGGGGTATCTGAAAAATCCGGCGGCCAGCACCGAGGCGATGGCGGAGGGGTGGTTTCGCAGTGGCGATCTGGCGGTGTGGCACCCGGATGGTTATGTGGAGATCAAGGACAGATCCAAGGACATCATTATCTCGGGCGGTGAGAACATCTCCAGTCTGGAGGTGGAAGATGTGCTCTATCGCCATCCCGATGTGGACGAAGCGGCGGTGATCGCCATGCCCGATGAGAAGTGGGGGGAGGTACCCTGCGCCTTCGTGAAATTGAAAGAGGGGCGAGAGACTACCCAGGCGGAGCTGATCGCCTTTTGCCGGGAGCAGATGGCCCACTTCAAAGCCCCCAAACGCATCATCTTCACCCCGCTGCCGAAGACCTCCACCGGCAAGGTGCAAAAATTTGTGCTGCGCAAACAACTGGGTTAGGTGCTAATCGAGCGTGAGTGAAAGCAGCGTGCAATAGGATGACTAAGCTGTCGGGATAAATGCAGCAAGGGAAGTGGGAGTGCCTGACTGGCCAGCCAGCTATCGTGCCTTGCAGGCAACGCAGTTGCGGCCGCTCTGTTTGGCCTGATAGAGCATCTGATCGGCGCGGGCGTAGAGGCTCTCCATCTGCTCCCCCTTGCTATTTTCCACCAGCCCGGCGCTGATGGTGATAACCAGCTCATCCCCATCGGCAAGGGGTAACGGGCTTTGCATCACCTGCTTGCGCAGCCGTTCGGCCAGTGATGCGGCGGCCGAGAGGGTGGTGTTGGGCAGCAAGATGGCAAACTCGTCACCGCCGATGCGGGCCAGCACATCTTCGCTGCGCAGCACCGATTGCATCACCCTGCCCAGATGGATCAGCGCCTGATCGCCCAGCGGGTGACCGTAGCGATCGTTGATGCATTTGAACTGATCCACATCCAGCACTATCAGCACCGAGGTGAGCTGGTGGCGCATGTTCATACTCAGGTTCTTTTCGCACACCTCGAAGAAGAAACGGCGGTTATAAAGTCCGGAGAGGCTGTCACGAACCGATTGATATTGCAGTTGTTCCTTGAGCTGGTGCAGCTCGGTGATATCGGAGGAGATACCGATCAGGGTGGGGGTACCATCAGCCAGCTTGAAGGGGACTTTGACAGACCAGTAGTAATGTTGCTTGCCTTCGGTATCGGTCAGTGACTCTTCACCGGCTTGCAGCTCACCGGTTTCGAACACCCGGTTGTCCAGCTGCCACAGCTGGTTGGCTCCGTGTGGGGAGAACAGCTCATTATCGCTGCGGTTGATGATCTGTTCGGCGGGTAAACCGAGCAGGGCACATACCTTCTGATTGACGTAGAGAAAGCGGTGCTGGCTGTCCTTCATATAGATATGGGCATCCACGTTGGCGAGGATGATCTCCAGCAACTGATGCTGCTCGGCCATACGGGCCTCAATCAGCTTGTGTTCCGTGATATCGGTGGAGATGCCGCACAGACCGATCAGCGTGCCATCCCGGTCGTACATCGGCTTTTTCACGCTCCAGTAGACCCGTTTCTCTCCCGTGGGTTTGAGGTAGTTGATCTCCTCCCGGGCGATGGCGACCTGCTGCTCCAGCACCTGACGATCATTTCGTCTCAGATCTTCCGAGAAGTCGAGGTCAAAAAAGGCGCGATCATCCTTGCCTTGCAGTTCGGCCAGGGTACAACCAAAGAGATCCAGCACAGCCTGATTGGCATAGATATAACGGCCATCCAGATCCTTGGTAAAGAGGTAAGCCCCCATCTCGTTAAAGATGGATCTGAGGTGATCCAGCTCGTGCTGCAATCGGGTGGAGAAGGGTTCATCCTTCATGAAGTTGGCCATCCTTGGGTCGCTGTGATGGGTTGGCTGAACACGAGGCCAACGTGCATCAACTGCTTTAAATTAAGCACTCTTCACGGCATATTTCTCATTTATTTCCGCAGGTTCTGCGTTATGTCACATGGTTGTAACCTCTTAGCAAATCAAAGGAAATCAGTTGAGTCCATGGTTGTTGAGATAGCTTGCCACCATGTATCGACCCCGTATCATCGGCTCTCGACAGAGAAGTTGAACAACAGCTAAATAAACCTCCCCGAGTGGCAAAAAGGGTAACGAACAGGTCTTTAGTCAAACTATTTCCTCGGTGTCCCTGATATCATCTCCAGCAACGCAATATGGAGAGATACGAGATGGTAGTGGCACCGTTTAATTGGAATGACACAGTTCAGTGGGACGGGCCGGGGGCCATTGCGGGTAGCGAAGAGAGTTTGAGCGCAGATCGGCTGGATCGCGCCCGCTATGCCGAATTTCTGACCAACTACCTCGCCGCCGAAGGCAAGCAGCGCAACTATGTGCTCAACCTCAATGCCGAGTGGGGGGCGGGTAAAACCTGGTTTATCAAGCGCTGGTATATGGAGCTGAAAGCGCACTATCCCACTGTCTATATCGACGCCTGGCAGCAGGACTTTTCCGATGATCCCTTATTGACGGTGATTTCGTCGATTATCGATCAATTGAGAGATGCAACAGGAAATAAGGTTGCCATACCTGATGGCATCAAGCCCAAGCTATTGGGTTTGCTCAAGCTGGGCGGAAAATTGGTGCTCAAGTCTGCTATTAAAAAAGCTGGACTTGAAGATGGTGATTTTTCTGTGGAAGGCGAAGACGCAGATAAGCTGGTTGATACACTTTGCAGCAATCACAAAGAGCGTTATGAATCTATCCAGTATCTTAAACAAGAGATCCGTCAATGGGTGGAAGGGGCTGTTGGTTTAAGTGAAGGAGAACTGGATTATCCCGCATTTATTTTGATAGATGAGCTTGATCGTTGTCGTCCTTCCTATGCTGTGGAAATGCTGGAGACTATCAAGCATATTTTTGATATTCCCAGGGTGGTATTTGTGCTGGCAACAGATACCGAGCAGTTGCAGCATTCAGTTAAAGCCATATATGGAGAAGGGTTTAACGCTCAACATTACCTAAGTAGATTTTTTCATAGAAGGTTCATTTTAAACTCAGATTCATTGAAGAATTTTATAGAAAATGAACTTGTATTACTCAGTGTTAATGTGGATGGCATATGGCCATGTTTTAAGAAAAACGCTTCACTAACTGATTTCGTTACGATGATGTTTGAGCATTTCTCGCTAAACCTGAGATTGACTACTCTTGTGTTGGATAGATTAAAAATAGTCTTATTAAGTTATTCAGATGAAAGAGAGTTAAATCTTCCGCTGTTACTTTTCTTGATCTCTTTGAATGAGGTCGATACTAACTTTTACAATGACGTTGTAAATTTCAGACTTGATGTTGATGAATTTAAACTGAAGGTCAACATGTATGGAACCAAATTACATACTTATATAATAACTGACGCTGAGTGTGTTGATGTTGCACCTAACTATATTGTTAAAGGGGCTTCAAATAAAAAGTATATATATATTGATGACTTCTTGGCTAGTTCATATTGCATTATGAATTTTATGAGCAATGGAAACAGTGAGCCCAAAAAAATCATGGATAAAATTTCAACTGAGGAAGGTAATCATGGTCGCAAAGAAAATATTTGGGTGAGTGTTATATTATCAAACTTGGAAGATGATATGTCTGTATATAGAAGTTTAGTTGAGCGTTCTTATTATCTTAAATGAGTAAAGCCGGGATAACCCGGCTTTACTCTCAGTTTATTTATTATGCCGCTCATACAGCCGCTGCACCACATCCTTCAACGCCAGCCCTTCGTTTTGCAGCAGCACAGTGAGGTGGTAGAGCAGATCGGCGGATTCGTTGATGAGCTCCTCCCGATCCTTGGCCATGGCGGCCAGCGCCACTTCAACACCTTCCTCACCGACCTTCTGGGCGATACGCTTGGTCCCTTTGCCGTAGAGGCTGGCGGTATAGCTGGTGGCCGGATCGGCCCCTTTGCGGGCGGCCAGCACCTGCTCCAGCTCTGCCAGAAAACCGAGGGGTGGCACTGGGTGGCCGTTAAAGCAGGAGGTTGTGCCCTTGTGGCAGGTGGGGCCGACGGGGTTGGCGGCGATCAGCAGAGAATCCTGATCGCAGTCGGTGCTGATAGCCACGAGTTGGAGCACATTGCCCGAGCTTTCACCCTTGGTCCAGAGCCGCTGTTTGCTGCGGCTAAAGAAGGTGACCTGACCGGTAGTCTGGGTCTTTTCCAGCGCTTCACGGGTCATAAAGCCCTGCATCAGCACCTCGCCGCTGGCGGCGTGCTGGACGATGGCGGGTATCATGCCGTCACACTTTTCCCAATCGAGCTGCTCGGCGAGGGGGCGCGAGTTGGCGGTTGTTTGTGCATTTTCAGAGAAGTTATTCACGGATGGCGACTCCTTCGGTTTTCAGCCAGCGTTTCAATTCGGGAATGGGGATAAGGCCCTTGTGGAACACAGATGCGGCCAGCGCCCCATCCACATCGGCGAGGGTAAAGGCATCGCGAAAGTGCGTCATGGCACCGGCGCCGCCGGAGGCGATCAGCGGCACCTTGCAGACGCTGCGCACCAGCTTGAGCTGGTCGAGATCATAACCCTGACGCATGCCGTCCTGATTCATCACGTTCAGCACGATTTCGCCCGCGCCGCGCTTTTGCACCTCCTGCACCCAGTCGAGTGTGTGCCAGGCGGTGGTGCGGGTGCGACTCTCGTCACCGGTAAACTGTTTGACCTGATAGTGGCCCGTCGCGGCGTCGAAGTAGGAGTCAATGCCCACCACCACGCACTGCACGCCAAAGCGCTCGGCCAGTCGGCTGATCAGAGTCGGATCGGCCAGCGCCGGAGAGTTGATGGAGACCTTGTCGGCGCCAAATTCGAGGATCTGGCGGGCATCCTCCACGCTTTTGATGCCACCGGCGACGCAGAAGGGGATATCGATCACCTCCGCCACCCGGCTCACCCAGCTCTTGTCTACCACCCGGGCATCGCTGGAGGCGGTGATGTCATAGAACACCAGCTCGTCAGCGCCCTCTTCGGCGTAGCGGCGTGCCAGTTCGACAATGCCGCCCATCACCTCGTGGTTGCGAAACTGCACCCCCTTGACCACCACGCCATCTTTCACGTCGAGGCAGGGGATAATGCGTCTTGCCAGCATCAGTTGCCTCCTGTGGTAACGGCCGCGGGGGCTTGCCAGCAGGCGATGGCGTCACCCACCGAGAACTTGCCCTCCAGCAGGGCGCGGCCAAGGATGATCCCCTTGACGCCGGAGCCCTTGAGCGCCTCGATATCCGTGATGCCGCCAATGCCGCCGGAGGCCTGAAAGGCGACGCTCGGGTAGCGGGCGCAGAGATCCCGATAGAGCTCGACGTTGGTGCCAGCCAGGGTGCCGTCACGGCTGATGTCGGTACAGAGCACATGCTTGAGCCCGGCGGGGAGGAAACGCTCGATCAGCGCTTCAATGGTCACACCGCTGTTCTCCTGCCAGCCTGCCACCGCGATATGGCGATTGCCCTGCTCATCGATGTTGACGTCCAGCGCCAGCACGATCTGCTCGGGGCCATATTTCTCCATCCAGCTTGCTACCAGATCCGGGGATTTGACGGCGGTGGAGCCAATCACCACCCGGCTGGCACCGGCGGCCAGCAGATCTGCCACATCCTGCTCCGTGCGAACGCCGCCGCCGACTTGAACCGGCGCTTCGGTGGCCGACAGCAGTTGGGTCAGCAGGGGCAACTGGCGTGCCTTGGCATCCTTGGCACCGTCCAGATCCACCAGATGGAGCTGCACCGCTCCCTGAGAGACATATTCATCGAAGCGGGCCTGCGGGCTGCTGCTGTATTCGGTCTTCTGCTCGTAATCCCCCTGATAGAGGCGAACTACCTGACCGTTGATAAGGTCAATTGCGGGAATGATCATGCTAGTCACAGCTCCAGAAAATTTTGCAGCAAACGGGCACCGGCTGCGCCTGAGCGCTCCGGGTGGAATTGGGCACCGAAGAAGTTGCTGTGCTCTGCAACCCCACCGACGATGGCGGTAAACGGCTTGCCGTAGTCGCAGGTCGCCAGCGTCGCCTCGGTCACCTCTAGCGCATAGGAGTGCACGAAGTAGAAGTAGCTGCCGCTCGGGATCCCCTTGAGCAGAGGATGGGTCTCGTCATGCTCAATCTGGTTCCAACCCATATGGGGCAGGCGCAGATTACCCACCTCCATCAGCCGGATCTTGCCCGGCACTATGCCAAGGCAGTCGATAAGCCGCTCTGACGAGTCATCCGTACCCATGCTCTCTTCGGAGGCCTCTGCCAGCATCTGCATGCCGAGGCAAAAGCCCAGCAGCGGCTGTTTGGCGGCGCGAATAAGGGGCACCAGCCCGCGCTCGTTGAGGTTTTTCATGGCGGCCACCGCGGTGCCGACACCGGGCAGGATCAGCTTGTCGGCCTGCTCGATATCGGCTGCCAGGCTGGAGACCAGCGGCTGCACGCCGAGGCGTTCGAACGCCATTCTGACCGAGGCCAGATTTGCACAGCCGGTATCGATAATGACCAGCTTCTGCTTGCTCACATCCATCACAGCACTCCTTTGCTGGAGGGGAGCTCGCTCCCTTCCACCCGAATGGCCTGACGCAGGGCGCGGCCAAAGCCTTTGAACAGCGCTTCCACCTGATGGTGGGTGTTGCCGCTGCCCACCTTCATCTGCAAGGTGATGGCCATGGCGTCCGACAAAGAGCGGAAGAAGTGGGGCACCATCTCGGTGGCCATCTCGCCCACGTTGTCGCGACCAAAGCCGCTTGGGCAGTCAAACACGAAGTAGGGACGACCGCTCAAATCCAGCGCTGTGCTCACCTCCTGCTCTGTCAGCGGGGTCTCTTCATCCGCACGCGGGCGGCCATCGATCACCGCCTGCACCTCGTCCATCGCCAGTACGAAGCCGAAGCGGCCGATGCCGCGCTTGTTGCCAAGGGCCTGACGCAGCGCCTGACCCAGCGCCAGCCCCACATCTTCTACCGTGTGGTGATCGTCGATGTGCAGATCGCCGCTCACGTTCAGCTTGAGCTGGAAACCGGCGTGGGTCGCTATCTGATCCAGCATGTGATCAAAGAAGCCGATACCGGTGGCGATCTGGTTGCCGCCGCTCTTATCCAAGTCAACTGCTACCTGAATGCGGGTCTCCTTGGTGTTGCGCTCAACCGAGGCTACGCGGCCCTTGGAGAGCAGCTGATCACGGATGGCGAGCCAGTCGTGATCTTGCGGGTGGTAGCGAATACCGCCAATGCCCATATTCTCGGCAAGCTGCAGATCGGTCTGGCGATCGCCAATCACGAAGGAGTTGGCAAAGTCGATGCGACCGGAGGCGAGGTACTCCTTCACCAGCCCGAGGTGGGGCTTGCGGCAGCTGCAGCCGTCGGTGGGGAAGTGCGGGCAGATCAGCACCTGCTCCCACTTCAACCCTTGCGATTCAAACAGATGCATCATCAGATCGTGGGGGGGCTGGAAGTTCTCCAGCGGCAGGCTGGCGGTGCCCAGCCCGTCCTGGTTGGTCACCATCACCAGCACGTAGCCGGCGGCCTGCAACTCGCGCAGCACCGGAATGACCATGGGCTCGAAGCGCAGCTTGGCGAGGCTATCCACCTGCTTGTCGGTCACCGGCTCTTCAATCAGGGTGCCGTCGCGGTCGATAAACAAAAACGGGGTCTTCATCGCTACATCCTTGTCTTAAAAAGAGGGAGAGGGCAGGTCACGCAATACCGCCAGCACGGCATCCATCTCGCCCTGATAGCCGATGGTGACGCGAATGCTGTTATCAAGTCCGGGTTTGGTCGAGAAATCCCGCAGTATGATGCCGGCGGCCTTCATGGCGTCAAAGACGGCGGCGCCATCCACAAAGCGCACCAGCACGAAGTTGCCCTTGTCCTCGAATACTTCCTTCACGCAGGCAAGCTTTGTCAGCTCTGCCTTGAAGGCGGCTTTTTGCTTGTTAAGCTCTACCACTCGCTCGCGCATCAGCTCCAGTCCCATGGGGGAGAGGGCCTGCGCCGCGATCTGGGCGATGGGCTCGGGGATGGGATAGGGGGCGATCACCTTGGCCAGCATGGCGATCACCTCTGGGCTTGCCAGCGTAAAGCCGCAGCGGATCCCCGCCAGGGCAAAAGCCTTGGAGAGGGTGCGGGTCACCACCAGATTGGGGAAGCGGGTCAGCAGGTCTACCACGGATGCCTCGGGGCAGAACTCGATATAGGCCTCGTCCACCACCACGATGGCGCGATCCCGGGCTTTTTCCAGCAGAGCGATAAGGCCGTCGCGACCCACCAGATCCCCGGTGGGGTTGTTGGGGGAGCAGAGAAACACCAGTTTCACATCGGAGAGGCGATCCGCGATGGCGGGCCAGTCCGGCTGGCGGCTGGCGGTCAGCGGCTGTTCGACGATGCCAACGCCACAGGTCTCGGCGCTGATGGCGTACATGCCGTAGGTGGGCGGGCAGATGAGGATCTGATCTTCACCCGCTTCGCAGAAGGTGCGAATAAGCAGCTCGATGGCCTCGTCGGCGCCACGGCTCACCAGCACCTGATCGGGATTGACTCCAGCGTAGGCGGCATAGCCGTTCACCACCTCGGCCGGTTGGCACTCGGGGTAGCGGTTGAGGCGGCTTCCCTCGATGGTGAAGGGATAGGCCTGTGGCGCCTCGTTGGCGTTGAGCCAGACGTGGCCCTTGCCGCCGATGCGGCGAGCGGATTGATAAGGGGTGAGGGCCCGCACCACGCGGCGCGCCAGATTGGCAATGCTCATGACAAATCCTTCTGCTGTGCTGTTGGTTGGGGCGCGGCGGCCAGGGCGTTCAACCTGAGGGTGACGGCGTTCTTGTGGCCATCAAGCCCTTCGGCCTCTGCGATGCGCTCGACGATGGGGCCAAGGCCCTGAATGCCGCGCGCGCTCAGCTCCTGCACCGTGTAGCGGCGCTGATAATCGGCGAGGCCAAGGCTGGAGCAGGTGCGGGCATAGCCATAGGTAGGCAGAGTGTGGTTGGTGCCGCTGGCGTAATCGCCGACCGATTCCGGTGTCCATGCTCCCAGAAAGATGGAACCGGCGTTCTCGAGTTTATCCAGCAGATCGCGGGGGGCGCGGGTCTGCACGATCAGGTGTTCCGGCGCGTAGGCGTTGGAGATGGCACACGCCTCGGCCAGATCGTCACAGAGGATCACCAGACTGCTGCCGAGCGCTTGGGCGGCGATATCGCGGCGGCTCAACTTGGCCTGCTGGCTCTTGATCTCCCCTGCGATGGCATCGGCCAGCAGCGGCGAGGTGGTGACCAGCACCACCTGACTGTCGGGGCCATGCTCGGCCTGGGAGAGCAGGTCCGCCGCCACGAAGGCGGGGTTGGCGCTCTCGTCGGCAATCACCAGCACCTCGGAGGGGCCGGCGGGCATATCGATGGCGGCGCCGCGCCAGTCGCGGGATACCTGCCCCTTGGCTTCGGTCACATAGGTGTTGCCCGGGCCGAAGATCTTGTCCACCTTGGGAATGCTCTCGGTGCCGTAAGCCATGGCGGCGATGGCCTGGGCGCCGCCGATGGCGAACACCTTCTCGACGCCGCAGGCGCGGGCGGTAAACAGGATCTCGTCGCTGGCCGGAGACGGGGTGCAGAGCACCACTTCACGGCAACCGGCGATCGCCGCTGGAATGGCCAGCATCATCACGGTGGAGGGGAGCGGCGCGCTGCCACCCGGCACATAGAGGCCGACCCGGCTGATGGGCTGGGTACGCAGCTCGCACACCACCCCGGGCTGGGTTTCCACCCGTACCACAGGCTGCACTTGGGCGGCGTGGAAGGTGCGAATATTGGCAATCGCCGCTTCGATGGCATTTTTGATGTCGTCATCCAGCCGCGCGCAGGCGGCTTCAATCTCTGCCTCGCTAACGCGCAACTGCTCACGGGGGGCGCGCTCGAAGCGCTGGCTCAGCTCGCGCAGGGCCTCATCGCCACGGCTACGCACTGCAGCGATGATGTCCCGTACCACGAGGCCGATATCGGCCTCGTCATTGAGGGCAGGGCGGGTCAGCACATCGGCTTGCTGGGCGGGGGAGAGGGTCTTCCAGATCAGGGTCTGCATGATTTCCCTTCCTTATTCCATCATCTTTTCGATGGGCAGCACCAGAATGGAGCTGGCACCCAGAGCCTTGAGCTGCTCCATGGTCTCCCAGAACAGGGTCTCGCTGGAGACGACGTGCAGGGCCACCTGATTGGTGTCACCGGCCAGCTGCATGATGGTGGGGCGCTCGGCACCCGGCAGCAGATCGGTGATGGCATCGAGCTTGTCTTTGGGGGCGTGCAGCATGATGTATTTGCTCTCGCGCGCCTGCTGCATCCCCTGAATACGGGGCAGCAGTTTGTCGATGAGTTGCTGCTTGGCATCGGACAAGGGGTTGGGGGACTGTACCAGTACCGCTTTGGAGCGGTAGATCACCTCTACTTCTTTGAGGCCATTGGCTTCCAGGGTTGCACCGGTGGAGACCAGATCGCAGATGGCATCGGCGAGACCCGCGCGGGGCGCCACTTCCACCGAACCGCCCAGCATCACGCTCTTGAAATTGAGCCCTTTTTCGTCAAAGAAGCGCTTGAGCAGCCCGGGATAGGAGGTCGCGATGCGTTTGCCGGCAAGGCTAGCTGGCCCTGTATAGTTCACATCTTCCGGCACCGCCAGCGAGAGGCGGCAGCCACCAAAGTCCAGCTGCTTGAGGGTTTTGACCTCGAAAGGCAGTCCCTGTGAGGCGCGAATAAGCTGCACCTCTTCCAGCACGTTCTCGCCGATGATGCCAAGGTCAACCACCCCTTCCATTACCAGCCCCGGGATGTCGTCATCACGCACCCGCAGGATATCGATGGGCATGTTCTCGACATGGGCGATAAGGCGCTGCTCGCGCAGGTTGATCTTGAGGCCACAGCTCTTGAACAGGGCTTGGGAGTCCTGGCTCAGACGACCGGACTTTTGCATGGCGATACGTAGACGTTGTGTTTCCATTGCTCGATTTCCTTCTAGTCAAAAACGAAAAAACCCTCGGAAGTGGGTGCTTCCGAGGGTTTATGAATCTTGCGGTCCTTTTGGAAGTCACCAGTTAAGTGTCCTCCAGCAGTCAACCTCCTGAAAGACTAGTCGGGATGATGATGGTGGTGATGAGTCTTCAGGGTGGTGAACTTCATGTAATCAATCCTTTACAAAATAAGATGTCGTAATTGACGCCTGATTTAAACTACCTGCCTTGACAGAAAATGCAACCCGAAATTGTGATTTGATCGATTAAAGTGGCGAAAACGGTTTTCTGGTCGATAACTAGACAATAACCCCTGCAGGAGTCGCCATCATGCCCAGCCAGGACCTGTTGTTCCCCATTTTGCCCCGGGCGCCCGCTGCGCCCGGCAGCGAAGAGATCAAGCGGGAAGTGAACCAGATCAGCAAAAAGCACCAGCTGCGCAAGACCAGCACTGACAACAGTGACTCCCAGCAGCGCCAGCAGGCGTATAGCACGCCAGCCAAGCGTGATCAGCCCAAGGCGGAGGAAGGTGATCACAAGCCGGACCCCGAGCATCAGATCGATCTGTTCGTCTAGGCAGATTATCTGTCCCGCTTTTGCCGCGCTTTTGGCATAATGGCCGCTTTTGCTGCGGGACGCCCTTTTGACCATCCAGACCCTGTTCAAGCCAGATGGCCCTCTGGCCAGCCATATCGACGGTTTCAAAGCCCGCGCTCCCCAACTGGAGATGGCCGAAGCGGTCGCGCGCGCCATCAAAAGTGGTGGCCGTCTGCTGGTGGAGGCGGGGACCGGTACCGGCAAGACCTACGCCTATCTGGTGCCAGCGCTGGAGTCCGGCAAGCGGGTGGTGATCAGCACCGGCTCCAAGAACCTGCAGGAGCAGCTCTTCTATCGGGATCTCCCGACCATCACAGGGGCGCTCTCCTACACCCCGCCGGTGGCCCTGCTCAAGGGGCGCAGCAACTATCTCTGCATCGAGCGGATGAACCGGCTCTTGAGCGAATCTCATCTGCAAAAGCCTGAAATCCTGAACGATCTGGTGAAGGTCAAATCCTGGTCCACTGCTACCGATAACGGCGATGTGGGGGATATTCCGGGATTGCAGGAGAACGCCGAGATCCTCGCCCACGTCACCAGCACCAACGACAACTGCCTCGGTCGAGACTGCCCCTATTACGACGACTGCCATCTGGTGGTGGCTCGACGCCGCGCCATGGATGCCCAGGTGGTGGTGATCAATCATCACCTCTTCTTCGCCGATATGGCGGTGAAAGACACCGGATTTGGCGAGTTGGTGCCGGAGGCGCAAGTCTATGTGTTTGACGAGGCACACCAGCTGCCGGAGATCGCCACCAACTACTTCGGCAAGTCGGTAGGCAGCCGCACCATTCAGGATTTGGCACAGGATATCCAGCTGGCCTATCGGGCCGAAGCCCACGACATGGCCCAGCTTGGCAAGGCGGCGGATCGGCTCGCTATCGCCAGTCAGGACTTGCGTCTGGCCTTCGGGGTGGATGGCGGTCGCGGTAATACCCGCGACATGCTGCGCCAGCCGCTCTGGGGGCAGGCTCTGGCTCGTCTTAACGACGCCATCGGGCTCTGCTACGAGGTGCTGAAACTCGCTCTCGGCCGGGGCGAGCAGCTGGATCACGCCTTCGAACGGATCAGTGAATTGCGCACCCGCCTGGGTGAAGTGCTGGCGGTCAACCAGACCGGTTTCTCCTACTGGTACGACTGCTCACGGCTTCACTTCACCCTCAATCTGACGCCGCTGTCGGTGGCCGAGCGATTCAGTGCCGAGGTGCAAAGACCGGAAGTGGCCTGGGTCTTCACCTCCGCCACCCTGACGGTGGATATGCGGTTTGACCACTTCAAGGCCGAGCTGGGGCTGGCGGGCAGCGCCGAGCTGATCCTCGACAGTCCGTTCGACTATGGCGAGCAGGCGCGGCTCTGTGTGCCCCGTTATCTACCGGAGCCCAACGCCTTTGGCCGTGGCGAGCAGCTGGCCAATCTGATGATCCCCCTCATCAACAAGACGCCGGGGGGCTGTTTTTTCCTCTGCACCAGCCATCAGGTGATGCGTCAGGTAGCCGAGGTGCTGCGCCGCGAGATCGGTCGCACCGTCTTGTTGCAGGGGGAGGACAACAAGCAGCGGTTGCTCAAGGAGTTTGTCGAGAATGGCCGCGCCGTACTGGTGGCGACCAGCAGCTTCTGGGAGGGGATCGACGTGAGAGGGGCTGCATTGTCGTGTGTTATCATCGACAAGCTGCCGTTTGCCAGCCCCGATGATCCGCTGCTCAAGGCGCGGGTGGATGATTGCAAGCTCAAGGGGGGCGATCCCTTCGCCGAACTGCAGTTGCCCAAGGCGGTGATTGCCCTTAAGCAGGGGGTAGGACGGCTTATTCGTGATCGCACTGATCACGGGGTGCTGGTAATCTGTGATCCACGAATGGTCAACAAGCCTTACGGCGCCACCTTTATCAAGAGTCTGCCCGCCATCCCTCGCACCCGGGAGTTGGGAACGCTGGGGAGTTTTTTCGATCGCACTGAACGCGGTGAAGATGTGTGCCGCCAGCTAACAGATTTGAACAACAGGTGAGCATATCTCGCTTGCCGGTTATGTAATTGACTGATTTTATAGAGATTGGAAAGCATGAACGAGTTGAAGATCCTGGCCGTAGATACCGCCACCGAAGCCTGCTCCGCCGCCTTGCTGGTGGGTGACAAGCTGTTCTCCCGCTGGGAGGAGGCGCCACGGGATCACACCCGAAAAATCCTGCCCATGGTTCAGGCTGTGTTAGACGATGCCGGGATAAGTTTAAGTGACCTCGATGCCATCGCGTTCGGCCGCGGCCCGGGCTCCTTTACCGGTGTGCGGATCGGTATCGGGGTGGCGCAGGGACTGGCGTTCGGCGCGGGAGTGCCGCTGATCGGTATCTCGACCCTGGCCGCCATGGCGCAAGGGGCTCATCGGCTGGAAGGGGCCGAGCGGGTGCTGACCGCCATTGATGCGCGGATGAACGAGGTCTATTTCGGCCGCTATGAGCTGATCGATGACCGCATGCAGCTGGTGGGCGACGAGGTGGTGAGCGATCCCGCGGCACTGGTTGACGCCCGTGGCAAGCTGGTAGGTCGGGTGACCTGCGTCGGCACCGGTTTTGAGACCTATGGCGAGATTTTGAGTGGCCTTGCCGATGAGCTGGCGGTGAGCCAGGTACGTTTCCCGGCGGCAGAAGACATGCTGCCGCTGGCCCGCGCCGCCTGGCTGGCGGGGGAGGCGGTGCCGGTTGAACAAGCAACTCCGGTCTATTTGCGTGACAAGGTGACCTGGAAAAAACTGCCGGGTCGCGAATAAGGGCAGGAGCGCTGACTGCATGTCGCTCTTGCCGCTCATCAGCTGCAACACAAGCGGATGGCCCGACGGGCCACGCTGGCAACAGGAGAGTGACATGATCCGTAATACCAGAAGCGACATGATGAAACGCACTATGGTGGTCGGGGTGCTGGCCCTGCTGCTCGGGGCCTGTAGCTCGGTCCCCAAGGAGCTGGCTTATGAGCCCGAAAACCAGCTGGTGGCCTATCAACCTGCCCTTGGCGGGATGGAGGGTAAACCCGCCCGCTGGAGCGGCGTTATCTCGGCGGTGCACAACAAGGCGGATCAGAGCGTTATTGAAGTGGTCTATCTGCCGCTCAAGTCCAACGGTGTGCCGGAGCAGACCGAGCAGAGCCCGGGCCGTTTTCTGGCCATCATGAAGGGTTTTGTCGACCCGACCCTCTACGCCAAGGGGCGTAGCCTGACAGTGCTTGGCACCATAGGCAAACCGGTTGATAGCCAGATTGGCGAGCACAAGTACCGCTTTTCGGTGCTCAATGTGACGGGCAGCAAGCTGTGGCCGCCAGTCAAGGAGGTGGAGGTGCGCTATATGGACCCCTACTTCTACGACCCCTTCTATGATCCCTTCTGGCCGAGACGGCCGCTGCGTCGCTAAGGCTTGCCATGATCAACAGCATCAAAAGCACTCTGCACGAACGTCTGCTCACCTTGGCTGATGGTCGGCAGGTGGCCCTGCTTGAGAATCAACTCGCGGATCAGGCTCAGCAGGGCAAACCCCTACTGATTGCCCTGCACGGCTGGCTCGACAACAGTGCCAGCTTCTTGCCGCTGGCGCCCTATCTGGGGGATTTTCACCTCATCTGTGTCGATCTGCCGGGACATGGTCACTCCGATCACAAAACCACCCCTTATGTCTTTGTCGACTGGCTGGACGATCTCTACCAGATCGTGCTGGCGGCAGGGTGGTCGCGCTTCACTCTGCTCGGTCACTCCCTCGGGGCGTTGATCGCCTCCGCCTATGCCGGGGTGTTCCCCGAACAGGTGGAGCGGTTGATCATGCTGGAGGGGCTGGGGCCGCTGAGCCAGCCCGATGAGGAGGTACCTGCCCAGCTGCGACGTGCGATTTTAAACCGCAGTCGCACCCGGGAGCGCAGTGCCAACGGCTTTGCCTCCATCGATGAGGCTGTCGCCGCCCGTTGCAAAGTGGCGGATATCACGCCGCAGGCGGCGCGTCTTATCTGTGAGCGGCAGCTTGAAGAGCGGGCTGGTCGCTGGCACTGGCGCAGCGACCCCCGTTTGCGGGATCTTTCACCCCTGAGAATGAGCGAAGGGCAAGCCCGGGCACTGATGGCGGCTATCCGTTGTCCTGTGCTGTTGATTCAGGGGGAGCAGGGCTTTGCTGCGCTTGAAGCCCAATGGCAGGCCCGTCAGGATGCCTTCCAGCAGATCGAGCGGGTCATATTGGGTGGAAACCACCATTTTCATATGGAAAATTCGGTTGATACGGCCGTTTGTATCGTAAAGTTTTGTCAAGTTCGGTAGAATCGCCAGCTTTCAATAATTCCAGGTTTGTTTTCTCCCTCACATTTTTCTGTTGTTAATTTGCTGTTAATTGATGTTGCGCTGTGTAAATATGTGCGGCATTAGAGCATCAGCTTAAAACAACCGATTAAAATGGATGTGAACCGGGACGGAGGCAACACAGTGAGCGCACAGGTGCTAGTTATGCAGGAGAAGTTTGTGGAAAAAGTCTGGCTGAAACGTTATCCGGAAGGGGTCCCCGCCGAGATCAATCCAGACCAATACAGCTCCCTGGTCGAGATGTTCGAATCCTCGGTAACCCAGTTTGCCGATCAGCCTGCCTTCGTCAACATGGGCCAAACCATCACCTACCGCCGGCTGGAAGAGCAGTCCCGCGCCTTTGCTGCCTACCTGCAAAACGAGCTGAAGCTGGAGAAAGGGGATCGGGTTGCGGTGATGATGCCGAACCTGCTGCAATACCCCATCGCCGTATTCGGCATCCTGCGCGCCGGCATGATCGTGGTCAACGTAAACCCGCTCTATACCCCGCGCGAGCTGGAGCATCAGCTCAAAGACTCCGGTGCCAAGGCCATCGTCATCGTCTCCAACTTCGCCCATACCCTGGAAAAGGTGGTCTACGACACCCCGATCAAGCACGTTATCCTGACCCGGATGGGGGACAACCTGGGGCTGGCCAAGGGCACCCTGGTCAACTTCGTGGTCAAGTACGTCAAGAAGCTGGTGCCGAAATACAATCTGCCCCACGCTACCACCATGCGTCAGGCCCTCTCCAAGGGGCGTTTCCTGCAGTACATCAAGCCGGAGATCACCAACGACGATCTCGCCTTCCTGCAGTACACCGGTGGCACCACCGGCCTCTCCAAAGGGGCCATGCTGACTCATCGCAACATGATTGCCAACGTCGAGCAGTGCCTCGGCGTCTATGGCCCCATGCTGGAACGCGGCAAGGAGTTCGTGGTCACCGCATTGCCCCTCTATCACGTCTTCGCCCTGACCGTGAACTGCCTGCTCTTTATGCGTATCGGCGGTTACAACCTGCTGATCAGCAACCCGCGCGACATCCCGGGTTTTGTCAAAGAGATCAAGAAGTATCCCTTCACCTGCATTACCGGGGTTAACACCCTGTTCAATGCGCTGGTCAACAACGAAGAGTTTCAGGGGATCGCCTTTGACAAGCTCAAGCTCACCATCGGCGGCGGCATGGCGGTGCAGCGAGCGGTCGCGGAGAAGTGGAAGACGCTGACCGATACCCCGCTGCTGGAAGGCTATGGCCTGACTGAGTGTTCGCCACTGGTGAGCGTCTGCCCCTACGATCTGACCGATTACAACGGTTCCATCGGTCTGCCGGTCTGCTCTACCGAGATCCGTCTGGTAGATGACAACGGTCAGGTGATCCACGCCCTCGGTACCCCCGGCGAAATGCAGGTTCGTGGCCCGCAGGTGATGGTGGGCTACTGGCAGCGCCCAGAGGCCACTGCCGAAGTGATGCAGGATGGCTGGCTCTGTACCGGTGATATCGCGGTGTGCGACGAGCAGGGCTTCTTCAAGATCGTTGACCGCAAGAAGGACATGATCCTGGTCTCCGGTTTCAACGTCTATCCGAACGAGATCGAAGATGTCGTTGCCCTGCACCCGAAAGTGCTGGAAGTGGCCGCCGTGGGTGTGCCGCACAAGGTCTCCGGTGAGCTGGTGAAGATCTTTGTGGTCAAGAAAGATGCAAAATTGCATGAGGACGAGATTATTGCCCACTGCCGCAAACATCTGACTGCCTATAAGGTGCCGAAACTGGTAGAATTTCGTGACGAACTTCCCAAGACCAATGTGGGCAAGATCCTGCGCCGCGTACTGCGCGACGAGGAGATTGCCAAGGAATAACCGGACTGCGGCTGCAGAAGCCTCTGCAAACCAGCACCGTCGTTATGCAAAACCGTGGGTCATCCCACGGTTTTTTCTTTTTGGCCCTGATCAACCGCGCAGGCACAGATGCACTATCAACTTATCACTCAGCAAGACGAACTTGAGCAGTATCTCGCTTCTCTGGCCGACGTTCCCCTGGCTATCGATACTGAATTCGTTCGCACCCGTACCTACTACCCCCAGCTTGGCCTGTTCCAGATCTATGACGGCGAGCATCTGGCGCTGCTGGATCCGCTGACCCTGGATCTCTCCGCCCTCTGGCAGCGACTGGGCAGGGAAGGGCAGATCGCCATCCTGCACGCCTCTGGCGAAGATCTGGAGCTTATCCAGCATCAGGCTGGCCACCTGCCCAACCAGATGCACGATACCCAGCTGGCTACCGCCTTTCTCGGTTACGGCGTCTCGGTCGGCTTTGGTGCGCTGGTGAATGAATTCCTCGGGGTCGAGCTGGAAAAAGATCAGGCGCGAACCGACTGGCTGGCCCGCCCGCTTACACCGCGTCAGCTCGAATACGCGGCAGCGGATGTCTTCTACCTGATGCCGCTCTACGAGAAGGTGATGGCCAAACTGCGGGAAAGCGGCAAGTTTGCCTGGTTCGAGCAGGAGTGCCAGAACCACTCCGCCCGCAAGACCCAGGGTAGTGATCCCCGTCAGGCTTATCTTGACATCGTCAACGCCTGGCAGCTGGGTCGCCGCGAGCTCGCCATTCTGCGCGAGCTGGCCGCCTGGCGCCAGCAAGAGGCGGTGCGCCGCGATCTGGCCCTTAACTTTGTGGTGAAAGAGCTGCACCTGTTCAAGGTGGCAGAGCGTCGTCCTGCCTCCCTGCGGGATCTCAACGAGCTCGGCCTCTCGCCCATCGAGATCAAGATCCACGGCAAGCGGATGCTCGATATTGTCGCCAAGGCGCAGCAAAGCGATCCTGACAGCTGGCCCGAGCCCATTCGTCGGCTGGTCGACTTCCCCCAGTACAAGGCCGAGCTCAAGCGCATCAAGGCCATGGTGGAAGAGAAGGCCAAGGCGAGCAATATTCCGCCCGAGCTGATTGCCAGCAAGAAGATCATTCACCAGTACTTCACCTGGAGCTGGCGGATGAACGACGAAGAGCGGGCCCGCAGCGACAAGCCGATGCTGCTGCAAGGGTGGCGTCATGAGCTGGTCGGTCACCTGCTGGCACAATAAGCCACCAGATGGTTGTACCGATAAATCAATCCTCACCCTCGGGTGGGGATTTTTATTTTCAGGGGGAATTTATGATTTAAAATGTCAGAATCTCTTGCGGTCGCTTATCAAATAATTGTGGCTCAAGAACAAGAGATCGAAATAAACGAACTTATTTTTCGTGACTGTGTTGGCAATAAAAAGCTATATATTATTAATTGTCTTGTTGAACTTGATAGTGAAAATTCTTACAAGATAGATAGAGGTAAGTCCGCTACCAATAAGACTGCAAACATGCAGATAGGGTGATGCTTCAATAATTCCATTTCGCATGGCAGATGGGCATACTATAAAAATAGTCAACAAGAAGCACATGGGGATATTGATTGTATGCTGTCTATTTATTGCATTTCTATCATCTGGCCATATGAAAAAACCATATCTATATGCCATAACTAAAAAAATGGTGATCAACAATAGGTAGTATATAACTTGAGGCAGTACATAGGTTAGTAAGCTGCTGTAACTGACCTGAATGGGGACAAACTCAGCTCTATATATTATTTCAAATGCAATATTAACGAGTAGTATTATTATCCCATGAATGATTGTTGGGCGTTTGTAATCTCTGATTCTATATCTGGCTCGTGATTTCTTCAGGAAAAAAATAAATAACAATATGGCAATAGCTAAAGCAAGATACATTTTTGTTCCCAAGTTTGGATGGTCGAGCCAAATCATGGTGAATTATAAAGACTCGCTTGTACCTATAGCAATGAGGACTTCAGAAAAAAAGGCAGCGACTAACACCGCTGCCTTTTTTGATCACCAGATAGGCTGGGTCAGGTAGGGGTTGCTTGCCTTCTCGCGGCCGAAGGTGGAGCTGGGGCCGTGGCCCGGGATAAAGACGATCTCGTCACCCAGCGGCAGCAGGGTCTCGGTGATCGACTTGATAAGCGTGCCGTGATCGCCACGGGGGAAGTCGGTGCGGCCTATGCTGCCGGCAAACAGCACATCGCCAACCCAGGCGAGTTTTTCGGCCTGACTCAGCAGCACGATATGGCCCGGGGTGTGGCCGGGGCAGAAGTAGACCTCCAGTTCGCACTGGCCAAGCTGCACCTTGTCACCCTGCTCAAGCCAGCGATCCGGCGTGAAGGCGGAGGTATGGGCGAAGCCGAACATCTGGCTCTGCTGGGGTAGCATGTCGAGCCAGAAGGCGTCCTCCTTGTGGGGACCGGTAATGGCGACGCCGGTTTTTTCACGCAGCTCGGCGGCAGCACCGACGTGATCCAGATGACCGTGGGTCAGCAGGATGTGGGTCAGGGTCAGGCCGCGTTTGGCGATGGCCGCCAGCAGTTTGTCCGCTTCGCCGCCCGGATCGATCAGGGCGGCCTGATGGGTTTCGTCACACCAGATGAGGGAGCAGTTCTGAGCGAACTGGGTGACCGGGATCACCTCGAATTTCAACATAGAGTTCCTCTCTTGGGATGGGTCAGCCGCGCAGCGCGCTGGCATGCTGCTCGGCGAAATAGTCGAGACAGGCCTGTTTATCACCGCGAAACACGATGCGCTCCTGCTTGTTGCCAAGCTGATAGAGATACATGGGGTCGTAGTAGCGGGTCAGCAGCAACGTGATCCAGGCCAGATGCAGCGCGGTATCACCGCTCTTTTCCTGCTCGGTCAGGGCGGTCTGCATCAGGGCATCCAGCTCGCGGTGGGCCAGATCGCCAAGACGGCGCTTGAGGCGGGCCAGCGCATCGGTGAGGTAGGCGGCAAACAGTGGCCAACCGGCTTCCTGGCCATACATGGCTTGATAGCGCAGCCAGAGATCGTGCACGTAATCTTCGCGGATCTGCTCGGCCCGATCGATTTGCGGAACATCTACCACCACCAGCGGTGCCTGACTCATGGCCTCATGGAGGGAGAGGGGCAGGCAGCAGCGGCCGATCAGGCGACTCTCATCTTCGACCACGAAGGCATGCTCGCCCTGATGGCGGCGCTTGAGCAGTTCGATGGCCATGTTGTTTTCAAAGTTGATGTTGCTGGGCTGGCCGCCGGGCAGCTGACCAAACGACGAGCCCCTGTGATGGGCGTGTCCTTCCAGATCGAGCGCCTGGGCCACATGGTCCAGCATATGGGTCTTGCCGGAGCCGGTCATGCCGGTCAGCACACTCCAGTGACACTCTGCAGAGGCCTTGTCCTGGGTGTCGATCAGGAAGCGGCGCAGCTCCTTGTAGCCACCGGCGACGCGGGGGCGAGTCACCCCGGCATCAGCCAGCCACTGTTGTACGGTTTGCGAGCGTAGGCCGCCGCGAAAGCAGTAGAGCAGGGCATCGGGCTGCTGGCGCAACTGCGCCAGCCAGCCTTCGAGTCGTTCGGCACGCACTGCTCCCCCCACCAGCTTGTGTCCAAGCTCAATGGCGGCGGCCTGACCCTGCTTCTTGAAGCAGGTCCCCACCTGGGCGCGCTCATCGTCTGTCATCAAGGGCAGGTTGGTCGAGCAGGGGAAGGCCCCCTCCTTGAACTCGATGGGGGCGCGCACATCAATCAACGGCACATCGCCTAAAAAAATCTGGGCGTAGTCCGTGGCCAGTGGCAATTCACTCATTGGACAATCTCGATAAAGCGGGAGCCCTCAAGGGGCTTGATCTGACCGATGGGCGAGAGTTCTAGGCCAGCTTCTTGCGCGATGGCGAGCAGCTCGGCTTCGCTCTCTTTACCCACGGCGACCAGCAGGCCGCCGCTGGTTTGCGGGTCGCACATGATGTTGCGGGTGCGATCGTCCATGGCATCCAGCTTGTGGCCGTAGGAGTCGTGGTTGCGCAGGGTACCGCCCGGAACGCAGCCCTCACTCAGGTAGTAATCCACCTCATCCAGCAGCGGCAGCGCCTTGAAGTCGAGGCGGGCACTGACATTGGATCCTTCACACATCTCCAGCAGATGGCCAGCCAGACCAAAACCGGTGACGTCGGTCATGGCGTGCACACCCGGCAGCTCGGCAAAGCGCTGGCCAATCTTGTTGAGGGTGCACATGGCGTTGGGGGCCAGCTGCTCGTGTTCAGGTTTGAGCTTGCCCTTCTTCTGGGCGGTGGTGAGGATACCGATACCAAGGGGCTTGGTCAGATAGAGGGTGTCACCCACCTTGGCGGTATCGTTCTGCTTGATGGCGTCAAGGGGCACGATACCGGTCACCGCGAGGCCGAAGATGGGCTCGGGGGCATCGATACTGTGGCCACCGGCCAGCGAAATCCCCGCTTCATGGCACACCTGACGGCCGCCGTCGATCACCTGCTGGGCCACTTCGGCGGGCAGGGTATTGATGGGCCAGCCGAGGATGGCGATGGCGACGATGGGCTTGCCGCCCATGGCATAGATATCGCTGATGGCGTTAGTGGCGGCGATGCGGCCAAAGGTGAAGGGGTCATCGACGATGGGCATGAAGAAGTCGGTGGTGGAGACAATGCCCTGACCGTTGCCGATATCGACCACGGCCGCGTCATCTTTGCTGCTGTTGCCAACGATCAGGGTCGGGTCGTTGAAGCCCGGGATCTGGCTCTTGAGGATGGTGTCGAGTACCTTGGGAGAGATTTTGCAGCCGCAGCCAGCGCCGTGGCTGTATTGGGTCAGACGAATGGAAGACATACTTACCCCTTTTATTTGCAAACAGAGCAGAGGCTCTGTGGAGCCGTCTTGGTCAATGGGCGGCCTTGTAGTGAGGAAGACAAGAAGCCGCAAATATGGGTGGCCTCGGTGCCAACAGGGGCAGCGATGACTGGCAGTTATGAAAGACCGCCAGGCCGGACGGGGAAGAAATGGGCGACAAGGTACGCCAGCGCAGCCCCGCCAAGGGCCACAGGACGGGGCATTATGCCACATTTGCCCCTTGGGGTTCGAACAGGAATTCACATAAACAGCAGGGAATTGCCCGCACTTGCCTGTCATCGGTCTGGATCCGGCGCTGGCTGATTGATTGCAGTACAGATGCAGCAAAAAGAACGCCAAAGAGACCAAAGCACGCAACCGCCGATCGACAACAGGAGAGCTTAGTGACCACCACATTTTTGGTTAACCACCCCATTACCACGGCGCAGTTTGCGGCGTTGTTGGCGCAGACCTCGCTGGGGGCGAGACGGCCGCTGGACCATCCGGACACCCTGCAGGGCATGCTGGATAACGCCAATTTGCTGATCACCGCTTGGCAGGGCGAGACCCTGGTCGGGGTGGCCGCTCGGTGACCGATTTTCATTTTTGTTGCTACCTCTCGGATCTGGCGGTAGCTGAGTCAGTGCAGGGGCAGGGGATTGGCAAAGCCCTTATTCGCGAGACGTTTTTACAATTGCAGCCCGGCTGCAAGCTGATCCTGCTGGCCGCGCCGCAGGCGGTGGCGTACTACCCCAAGCTCGGATTTAGCCAGCACCCGAGCGCCTGGGTGATGAGCAGTCTGGATGAACTGGTACTGGATGAGTTGGCATAAAGCCGTCAACTCATCCAGACAGGGCGAGATTAGCTTATCCGGCTTGCTCCAGCGCCGGTTGCCGTGACTTGCCCCAGCGGCGCAGGCGCCGTTGCAGTGGTCGCTCCAGCAGGTTGTAGCTCAATGCCGAGAGGCCGATCAGCACCGCCAGCATCAGTAAGGTTGCCACAACCCCCAGCAGCGGGTTGGTCTGGCCATACCACCACTCGGTGAGCCCCGGTGCCAGATAGTGGATGAGCTCGCAGCCGGTGAGCAGCACCAGCGCATGGAGCAGGTAGATAGAGTAGGAGAGATCCCCCAGCCAGTTGGTGAAGCGGTTATCCAGGAGGCGCAGCAGCGTGCTTTGGCGATTGCCTTGGCAGGCGGCAATCCAGATCAGCAGCACGTAGGAGGCGATCAGCAGCAGTGTCAGTGGTGGCGTCATGGTGAACTGCATCAGCGCGAAGGGCAGCACAAAGGCGACCAGCAGCGGCAGATCTCGCTTCATCATGGGCACGCCTTGCGCGGCCTTGACCCTCGGCAGCAGCCAGAGGCCGAGCACAAATTCACTCACCCCGCGCCCCACCGCCAGCGCCCCGCTGGTGACATCCAGGGTGCCGCGACTGTGCACGATAAAGGCCAGCACCGTCAGCGCCAGCAGGGGGGCGAGATGGCTCCAGCGACTGCGGGTGACTGCGAGGGGAATCAGCAGCGGGAACAGCAGGTAGCTGATCCACTCCACGCTCAGGGACCAGGCGGCGAAGTTCCAGGTCAGCCCGTGATCGGTCATCACCTGCAGCAGCAGGAAGGCGCTCGGCAGCGCCTCGGCCGGGGTGAAGGGGGAGCCGAAGGGGGGCATCCCTTCCCACTCCCACATCTTGAACAAGGGGCCGGCGTAGAAGCCCACCCCGTGCTGCGCCTTGTAAAGCTCCCAGCCGACCAGCAGCAGCAGGGTCACCAGATAGAGGGGGTAGACACGGGTCAGCCGCAGCCAGAGAAAACGGCCATAGCTCACGGTGCGGGGCGTGCGGGTGAAGGCCTCGCCATAGACATGGGCCAGCACCACGCCGCTCAAAATAAAGAACAGGTCGACCCAGAGGTAGCCATTCTCGATGAGCTGGGTGTGGCCTGCGATCGGCTCCATCCACTGGGGAAAGAGCAGCAAGCGGGCATGGAACAGCACCACCATCAGGGCAGCGATGCCCCGCAGCGGCGTTAACAGCGGCAATGATTGATTCATAACGGGATCCTTTGTGATGTTCAGCTTGGCCTGACATCGGTTTTTGTTGTTGTACCGTCCATCACTCCTGATGGGACGGTTGCCCCGGCTTGGCTGCCGCAGGCGGGATCACACTACGGAAAAGAGAGTCATACGGGTGTGATTTAAATCATAAATGTGCAGTTATTGTGCAAAGAAATTTAAACAGATAAAGACGTGGGACGCAGGCAGGGAAAGAGGAGGAGAGAGAACACCCATAAAGCAGAGAGGGTGGTCAACGGGGCGAGCGTCAGGCTTAGGCCTATAGGACGCGATGTAAAACAATCAGGCCCGCAAGGGGCCTGATTGATCACAAGGGGAGGGTGGTTGCCGATCAGCGGGCGCGTACCACCAGACCCTTGAGGTAGAAGCCTTCCGGATAGGCGGTACCGATGGGGTGATCAGACGCCTGGGAGAGCAGCTCCAGGATCTGGGCATCGCGACCGGCATCGAGCGCCGCATCGGCAACGATCTTCTGGAACAGGCTCTGCTCCATCAGGCCGGAGCAGGAGTAGGTCAAGAGCACGCCACCCGGTGCCAGCAGCTGGAACGCCAGCATGTTGATGTCCTTGTAGCCACGGCAGGCACCCAGCAGCTGCGCCTTGCTCTCGGCAAACTTGGGCGGATCCAGCACGATGACGTCGAACTTCTCGCCCTTTTCGCGGTATTCACGCAGCAGCTTGAAGACGTCGTGACGGACAAACTGGGTATTGCTGGTATCCAGCCCGTTCAGCTCGGCGTTCTGGCGGGCGATATCCAGCGCATTCTGGGAGAGATCGACGTTGACCACTTCCTTGGCGCCGCCCTTGAGGGCATAGACGCCAAATCCACCGGTGTAGCAGAAGCAGTTGAGCACCCGCTTGCCTTCGGTGTACTTGGCTGCAGCCTGACGGTTGTCCCGTTGATCCAGATAGAAGCCGGTTTTGTGGCCGTTGCGAATATCCACCAGGATCTTGACGCCACCGTTCTCTTCGATGACCACCGGCTCGTTCGGGGTCTCGCCATAGATGACGCCGGTGCGCTCTTTCAGCCCTTCCTTCTTGCGTACCGCCACGTCGGAGCGCTCATAGATGCTGCACTCGGGGTAGAGGGTACGCAGTGCCTGCTTTATCAGCTCGCGCTGGAACTCGGCACCGGCAGAGAGAATTTGGCACACCAGAAACTCGGCATAACGGTCGATGGTCAGACCCGGCAGGCCGTCGGATTCGGCGGCGCAGAGGCGATAGCCGGTGAGGCCCTGACGCTTGATCAGCGGATCGCGAGACTCCTGCGCGTATTTGAGACGACGGATAAAGAAGTCGAGATCGACGGTCTCATCCTTGTCGAAGGTCCAGACCCGGGCACGGATCTGGGAGCTGCCTGACCAGGCGCCACGGGCGAGCCACTTGCCATCGTTGGCATAGATCTCGACGGTATCGCCGTCAATGGGGTTACCCTGAACCCGCTCAATCCCCTTGGAGAAGATCCAGGGGTGGCGACGCAGCAGGGATTTTTCGCGGCCTTTGACGAGATAGATGGAAGCGCTCATGGATGTTTGCCGATGGTAGAAAGAAAAGGGGCCACATTCTATGTGTAATAGGGCGGCTAAGCCAGCCTTTGCTGGTATATGGCGGAGTGACGAATTGTACGTCTGGACAACGACCGAGTGTTGCATATGCAGGATTTGCAGAATCTCAATGTTGGCGTTTCACGCTGCTTATCTTATATGCCACAGCTGGTTATGCTTGTTTTGTGTTCAATACTGGTTGTCATGTGCGCAAAATGTAGTCATTAAAGCGTTTTAACCTTACTTTATAGTGATTTTCGCTAAAGAGTCATTTGATGATGTCGATAGTGGGGAAGACCATTTTGAATCTTTCCTGTATCGAGCTGTCCATGTCCCTCTCCATCGCTACCAATATTTCTGCCCTCAATGCTTCTCGCCATCTTGGTCAATCATCCAACACGCTGGATTCGGTATATCGACGACTCTCATCCGGCTTGCGCATCAACAGTGCCGCTGATGATGCAGCAGGCTTGCAGATCAGTAATCGCCTCACCAGTGAAGTGAACGGGACCAACACCGCTATTCGCAACGCCAATGATGGGATCTCGGTGATCAACGTCGCCGATGGTGCGCTTGATGAGTCGATGAACCTGATGCAGCGGATGCGCACCTTGGCGCTGCAGTCGGGAAGCGGTGCCAATACGGCAGAGGATCGTGTTGCTCTTAATGCCGAATTCAAGCAATTGCAGTTGGAGATGGACCGGATTGCCACAGGCACCCGGTTTGCCGGGCAGGATCTGCTGGCGGGGAGTTACAAAGGCATCTTCTCGGTTGGTGCCTATGCAGGGCAGAATACCGTCATTACCGATCTCAATGCCCAGACCAAAAATCTGGGGGAGATGGAGTGGCAAGCGCGCAGTCCGGCAGGTAGCAAACCGGGGGCATATGAGATTGCAGATCTCAAGCTGTCATCTCAGCCGGTCACCCTCAATGGCGTGACCTTTGACAAGGACTATTCCACCCTGGAAGCGTTCGTGGCAGATATCAACGGGACTACTTTCCCCAATAATCAGGGGCCGGTAAAAGCGCAACAACTGCCATTTTCAGTCGCCTCCGCAGTCGATTTATCCGCATTACCCTCCTATATCGATGTGGCGGGCCACTCTGTGGATTTGACCACGGGCATTGATATGACCGGATGGGATCCGGTCAATCCTACGCCCGAAAACGGCGATCTGATGAGGGAGGTGGTTCGGCGTATCAACAATACTGCGCAATCGGCAGGACTGGGTTTTTATGTGAGTGCCTCCAACAACAGCAATCCCGCCAACAATGAACTGACCATACATAGCTCTCAGGGAAACAGCCTTGCACTGGCCAATGGCACAACCCCTCCTGCGCAACCCGCACCACCGGCGCCTCCGGTGATCAGCAATTCCTCTCTAACCTCTCTGTTGCCCGACGTCACACCGACGACATATATCGGTCAGATGGAGCTTCGTTCATCAGGCGACAAGTATTCCAATATTGACATGCAGGGATCGAGTTTGAATGCGCTTGGTTTTTATCAAGAGGACAAGAAGAAATACACCGTTGATAACATTGATGTCCTGAGTGACGACAACGCCAGCAGGGCCATCAAAACCCTGGATGTGGGTATGAAACAGCTGGGTATTCAGCGTTCTCGGCTCGGGGCCCAAGCCAACGCGCTGGATTCAAGGGTACGCAATCTGGCTAATGCCAATGAGAACCTCAGCGCTGCCCGCTCAAGGATCCGGGATGCCGACATGGCGGTAGAATCGGCGCGTTTGGTCAGCACTCAAATCTTGCAGCAGGCGAGCTCTTCGATTTTGAGTCAGGCAAACAGTCGCCCCAATGCGGCCCTGAGTTTGCTGCAATCCTGAGCGGTGCTGCCAGCCAGCATAGTAATTGGTCGCCATCCATTAGCACCATCAATAAAGAGAAGAGGCCACCCAGCGGGTGGCCTCTTCTCACATTGCCGCTTTTTACCGGACTTATTGTGGCAAGCGTCAGAGAGTGATCCCCTTGAGTGCCTGGGTCAGCTCGGTGGCGGTGGCTTTCAGTCCCTGAGTACCGGCTACCGAGGCGCTGGCAGACTCTTCCACCTGCGCCGCTTCATGGCGTACCTGATCGAGATTGTGGGTGATCTCGGCGGCCACCGAGCTTTGCTCCTCGCTGGAAGTGGCGATCTGGGTGCTCATCTCCAGCACCGCATCGCTGTGATTGCTCAGCTTTTCGATATCGAGCCCCACCTCGCTGATGAGTTGCTGGCTGCTGGCGGCGCGCCCCACGGTTTTCTCCATGATGTCGTTCAGCGCCCCGGTGCCGGCTTGCAGCTCTTCGATCATCTTCTGGATTTCGACCGTTGCCTGCTGGGTGCGGCTGGCGAGGGTACGCACTTCGTCCGCCACCACCGCAAAGCCGCGGCCCTGCTCACCGGCGCGGGCCGCTTCGATGGCGGCGTTGAGGGCCAAGAGGTTGGTCTGCTGGGAGATGGCGTTGATGACGCTTACAACCTCGTTGATGCGGTTGGCATTGTGAGTCAGGCGCTCGACTGCACCGGAGGCATTGCCAATCTCGTCGGCCAGAGTGCGGATCGCCTCGATGGTACGGGCCACCCGGTTGGCGCCATTGGCCGCCTCTTCGCTCGATTGACGGGTTTGCTGCAGGGTGTCGTTGGCATTGCGCGCCACTTCGCGAATGGCTGCAGACATCTGCTCCATGGCGGTGGCCAGCGAATCCATGTGCTGGCGCTGGGCGCGCGCCATGTTTTCGCCTTCACTGGCGTGGTCGCGAAACTCGTCGGCGGCAATGGTCAGCGCCTCGGCAGACTCTTCGACCAGCTTGACGATCTGATGCTGGCGGTCGGTAAAGCGGTCGATGCTGCCCGCCAGGGTAGAGAACTCGTCGCGTACCGGGAAGAAGTTGAGGCGGAAGGTGAGATCGCCGTCGGCCACGGTTTGCAGCGCCTTGTTGGTGGAGTACAGGGCGCCGGAGACAAAGGTCATCATGTAGTGGATCACCAGTGCCATCAGGGCCGCCAGTGCGCCAATCATGGTGAGAGTGGTGCCCTGATCATCCCACATGGAGGAGGTACTGGTGTCGAGCTCGCCGGTCACATAGCCAGCCTGACCCGCTGGTGCGGTGAAGCGGTAGCGATCGCCCTCTTGTTCGAGTCCGCTCACCCCTTGTGGTTGGATGCGCAGATCGGCTGGCAGAGTGAGCGTTGGCTGCTGGCTGACCAGTTGTGCCGTGCTCTCGACCCGCTGCTGCAACTGCTCAACCTTGAGTTTTATCTCCTGCTCGTGGCTGTTTGCCAGCAGATACCAGCTGAGAAAGGCGATGATCAGCAGGGGAAGCCAGAAGGCGATGTGGAATTTTTCACTGATGGTGAGGTGAATGAGATAGCGGTCAACCCACCGGAATTTAACTTCTTTCATAATGGAGCTGCATCCTGCAGAGATAGAGTGTCGGGCACATTATCGTCTCGGGAATTTTTTTCTTAAGCAGAAGGTGTGAGAAATGGGAGAGCAATCGTTTGTCATTCGGGTGTGGGGGCAGGTGCAAGGGGTCGGATTTCGCTACTTCACCCGTGAGCGTGCCTTGCAGCTGGGGCTGCGCGGCCATGCCTACAACCTGGAGGATGGGTCGGTGGAGATCCTCATCAGCGGGCCGACGCAGGGGGTACAGATGATGCTGGGCTGGCTGGAACATGGCCCGCGCACCGCCCGGGTGACCCGGATGGAGTATGAAGAGGCGCTGCCGCCAAGCGGCCAGGGCTTTCATACCAACTGATCTGCCGGGGACATCATGGTTGCCGATACGCGTGATCCCTTGCTGGCGCAGGCCCGGGTGCTGGTTGCCAGCTACCGCCATGCTGCTCGCGCGGTGCGCCGTGAAGCGAGCGAAACCCATGTCCATGGTTACCGCATCGCAGCGCGCCGCATGCAGGCGCTGCTCGCATTGTGGCGACCCGCCCTTTGCCATCCAAAACTGGAACGACGGCTGCAGCGGGCCATTGGCCGACTCTCGGCCCTGCGCGATGCACAGGTTTACGCCGCGCGCTTTGGCGCGTCATCCACAATCGTCTTGCCTAGGGTGACGGTTCCCCTTTTTTCGGGCCTGCTTGCCCGCTGGCTGGATGCATTGGAGCAAACTCCCAATACCTCAGGGCTGGCTCGTCACTACCGGCGCCACCTTGCCCGCCGCCTTGATGGGGCATTGAGCCGACTTGATGAGCACCCGGCTGGCGACGTCTCCCATCGCCAGCAGCTGCGCCGCTGGCATCATCTGCGCCTTGAGATAAAACAGGCGCGCTACGGCGCCGAGTTACTGCTGGAGCTGGGGGCGGGAGAGGCACAGTGGGTCAGCGCCTTTAGTCATTGGCAGGAGCGGCTCGGGCAGTTGCAGGATTGGCGTCAGTGGCGGCGCGCCCTGAAAGGAAACAAACAGCAACGCAGAGTAAGGCGCAAACTCAAGCGCAAGATAGTGACGCAGTTACGCCGCCTCGATTGCCAGCAGGCTGAACTGGTGGGGCTCAAGGTGGCGATGCTGAATAGCCCGCTCTAACCATCCTGCTGTATGGTCAATGGGAGCAATCCGCAGAGTCGCAGAGACGAAAAGAGTGCAGAGACAAAAAAAGAGGCCCAGAGGCCTCTTTTTTATCGGTTCGATGCGCTTACTTGACGCGCATGCCAGGCTGGGCGCCTTCCTGCGGCTCCAGGATCCAGAGATCCTTGCCGCCCGGGCCTGCGGCCAGCACCATGCCTTCGGACATGCCAAAACGCATCTTGCGTGGCGCCAGGTTGGCCACCATCACGGTCAGCTTGCCTTCCAGATCTTCCGGGTTGTAGGCGGACTTGATGCCGGCAAACACCTGACGGGTTTCACCGCCGATATCCAGTTGCAGCTTGAGCAGCTTCTCGGCTTCCGGTACCGCTTCGGCCTTCTTGATCAGCGCGACGCGCAGGTCAATCTTGGCAAAGTCGTCATAGGTGATGGTGTCGCTGATGGGGTCATCAGCCAACGGGCCGGTCACTTTCGGTGCCAGCTCCTTGGCTAGGTCTTCCTTGGAGGCGTCGATCATGGCTTCAATCTTCGCCGGCTCGATGCGGGAGAAAAGTGCCTTGAACGGGGCAACGGTGTGATCGACCAGCGGCGTCTCGATGCCATCCCAGCTGAGGGTTTCAGCTAGGAAGGCTTCGGCACGCTCGGCCAGCAGCGGCATGACGGGCTTGAGGTAGGCCATCAGCACGCGGAACAGGTTGATGCCGACAGAGCAAACCGCTTGCAGCTCGGCATCTGCCCCTTCCTGCTTGGCGATGACCCAGGGAGCTTTGTCGTCCACATAGCGGTTGGCCTTGTCGGCCAGCGCCATGATTTCGCGGATGGCGCGGCTGAACTCGCGGCTCTCATAAGCCTCGGCAATAGCGGTACGGGCGTTGGCAAACTCGGCGTAGAGCTCGGGTTCGGCGCAGGTTGCCGCCAGCTTGCCGCCAAAACGCTTGGCAATAAAGCCGGCGTTGCGGGAGGCGAGGTTAACCAGCTTGTTGACCACGTCAGCGTTGACCCGCTGCACGAAATCTTCGAGGTTCAGGTCCAGATCGTCGATGCGGCTGTTGAGCTTGGCGGCGTAGTAGTAACGCAGGCACTCCGGATCCAGGTGGTTCAGGTAGGTGGATGCCTTGATAAAGGTGCCCTTGGACTTGGACATCTTGGCGCCGTTGACGGTCACATAACCGTGCACGTTGACCTTGGTCGGCTTGCGGAAGTTTGCACCTTCCAGCATGGACGGCCAGAACAGGCAATGGAAGTAGGCGATGTCCTTGCCGATGAAGTGGTAGAGCTCGGCGTCGGAGTCCGCTTTCCAGTAGCAGTCAAAGTCGATGTCGCCACGCTTGTTGCACAGGTTCTTGAAAGAAGCCATGTAACCGATGGGCGCATCCAGCCAGACGTAGAAGTACTTGCCCGGGGCGCCGGGAATTTCGAAACCGAAGTAGGGGGCGTCACGGGTGATGTCCCACTGCTGCAGGCCGCTTTCGAACCACTCCTGCATCTTGTTGGCCATCTCTTCCTGAATGGCGCCGGAGCCACGTACCCACTCTGAGAGCCATTTTTCAAACTGCGGCAAATCGAAGAAGAAGTGCTCGGAGTCCTTCATCACCGGAGTGGCACCGGAGACGGCAGATTTCGGATCGATCAGCTCAGTCGGGCTGTAGGTGGCGCCGCAGCTGTCACAGTTGTCGCCATACTGCTCCGGAGACTTGCACTTGGGGCAGGTACCCTTGACGAAACGATCCGGCAGGAACATCGATTTTTCCGGATCGAACAGCTGGGAGATGGTGCGGCTCTTGATAAAACCACCATTTTTCAGGCGGCCGTAGATCAACTCCGCCAGCTCGCGGTTTTCTTCGCTGTGGGTGGAGTGATAGTTGTCAAAGCTGATGTTGAACCCGGCGAAATCTGCCTGGTGCTCCTTGGAGACAGCAGCAATCATCTCTTCCGGGGTGATCCCCATCTGCTGTGCCTTGAGCATGATCGGGGTGCCGTGGGCATCATCGGCACAGATAAAGTGCACCTGATGACCGCGCATTCGCTGATAACGAACCCAGATATCGGCCTGGATATGTTCCAGCATGTGGCCAAGGTGAATGGAGCCATTGGCATAGGGGAGGGCGCAGGTTACCAGCATTTTACGAGGATCAGTTGCCATATTACGTTCTTGATGTGCTTGTTGGGATGATAGAGTGCCGTGCATGTTACCCGAATTGGGGGTAGCCTGCCTAGGGTTGTGGCTGTGCCAACCTTGGCTGCACCTGCTGTTACGATGGCAGGCAAGCCACTGATTTGTGTGCGGTAACCGTTCACCTCAAGATAATGACAAGATAATGAGGAGTTAATGGTGATTGATTCAGTAAAACAGATCCTCGCCGAATTTAAGCCAGCAGGCTGGCACAAGGATCTGGTGGATGCCGGATTCGTTCGCGATATCATCAATCAGGGTCAGGGGCTAACTATCCGGCTGGTATTGCCGTTTGCAGGTCTCTCGCTGCTCGATCAGCTCAAAGAGAACTACGATGCCAGACTGCGCAGTGCCACCGGTGCCGCCCGTATCGACTGGGCTCTGGAGATTGACGTCGCCAGCATGCCGAGGGCGCAGGGCCTCAATGCCGTGCAGGGCATTCGCAACATCATCGTGGTCGCCTCCGGCAAGGGGGGGGTGGGCAAATCCACCACCGCGGTCAACCTGGCGCTTGCGCTGCAAAAAGAGGGCGCGCGGGTCGCTATTCTCGATGCCGATATCTATGGCCCCTCCATTCCCACCATGATGGGCACCCTCAAGGAGCGTCCCGTCAGCCATGATGGCAAGCTGATGGAGCCGGTGATGGCCTGTGGCCTCAAGAGCAACAGCATCGGCTATCTGGTCTCCGAGCAGGATGCCACCATCTGGCGCGGCCCGATGGCGAGCAAGGCGTTGGCGCAGATCCTCCATGAGACCCGCTGGGGCGAGGTGGATTATCTGGTGGTGGACATGCCGCCGGGTACCGGCGATATCCAGCTCACCATGGCACAGCAGGTGCCGACTTCGGCGGCAGTGATCGTCACCACCCCGCAAGATGTGGCGCTGGCCGATGCCCGCAAGGGGATCGCTATGTTCAACAAGGTCAATGTGCCGGTGCTTGGCATCATCGAGAACATGAGCTACCACGTCTGCAGCGCCTGTGGTCATCATGAGCCGCTGTTTGGTACCGGTGGCGGCCAGAAGATGGCAGAGCAGTATCAAGTGGCACTGCTTGGTCAATTACCGCTGCACATTGATATCCGCCAACACATGGATGATGGCTGTCCGACGGTGTTCGGTGCACCGGAAGGAAGCTTGGCTCAGGCTTATTTGAAGCTGGCGCGCAGGGTAGGGGCTGAACTCTTTTTCAGCGCAAAACCGATTGCGACCCCTCTCTATGCCATGGCGCTGGATGAATAATCGGCGGTCGGTCACTTGAAAGGGAATTGAGGGTGGGCATGACCCACCCTTTTTTATATAATGGATCGGTTTAAACCATCCCCACTGCTCTTCTCTTTTAGGTATTTGTCATGTCTGATACTCAACATTCGTGTGTGATCATCGGTATTGCGGGCGCATCTGCGTCTGGCAAAAGTCTTATAGCCCAGACCATTTATGAAGAGCTGGTGGCCGAACTGGGCGCAGGTCAGATTGGTGTGATCACCGAAGATTGCTACTACCGTGATCAGACCCACCTGACCATGGAAGAGCGGGTCAAGACCAACTATGACCACCCCAACGCGCTGGATCACGACCTGCTGGTACAGCACCTTAGCCAGCTGGTCAAAGGTGACGCGGTTGCCATTCCCCAGTACTCCTACACCGAACACACCCGGATGAGCGAAGTGACCCCGTTTGCCCCGCGCCGGGTGATCATTCTGGAAGGGATCCTGCTGCTGACCGACAGTCGTCTGCGGGATCTGATGGACGCCTCCATCTTTATGGATACCCCGCTCGACATCTGCTTGCTGCGCCGTCTGGTGCGTGACGTGCAGGAGCGTGGCCGTACCATGGACTCCGTGCTCAAGCAGTATCAGAAGACGGTGCGTCCGATGTTCCTGCAGTTTATCGAGCCGTCCAAACAGTATGCCGATGTGATCGTGCCCCGTGGTGGCAAGAACCGCATCGCCATCGACATGCTCAAGGCGCGTATTCGCCACATGTTGATTGGTTAAGATGAAACAAGCCGGGTGATGCCCGGCTTTTTTAAAAGCACAATTTGTCAGGAGAGTCGCCCAATGCGTCTGTGTGATACCGATATTGAACGCCATCTGGATGAAGGCAAGATCGTCATTGAGCCACGGCCCGGGGTAGAGCGGATCAGTGGTGTCAGTGTCGATGTGCTGCTGGGTAACGAGTTTCGGGTGTTTCGCGATCATACCGCTCCCTATATCGACCTGAGCGGCCCGAGCAGCGAGATGGCCGATGCCATCGATCGGGTGATGAGTGACGAGATCCACATCCCCGATGGCGAAGCTTTCTATCTGCACCCGGGTCAGCTGGCGCTGGCAGTGACCTACGAATCCGTCACCCTGCCTGCCGATATCGTCGGTTGGCTGGATGGCCGCTCTTCATTGGCGCGCCTGGGTCTGATGGTGCACGTGACGGCGCACCGGATCGATCCGGGTTGGTCCGGTCGTATCGTGCTGGAGTTCTACAATGGTGGCAAACTGCCGCTGGCGCTGCGCCCGAAGATGAAGATTGGCGCCTTGAACTTCGAGATGCTCTCCGGTGTTGCGGCCCGCCCCTACAACAAGCGGGAAAATGCCAAGTACAAAAGCCAGCAGGGCGCCGTTGCCAGCCGCATCAATCAGGACTGATGACAGACGGCACTGCAACGATTCAAGGGAGCACAAGGTGCTCCCTTTTTGCATCTGGAATCAAATGGATATGGGGTTAATGGTAATGGTCGGATGAGATGGGAGGGGCGGGTTGTTTTATCACCACTTTTTCCCGTTTTTCTGTCATAAATGCGTCATAAAAATGAAATTATTGGTTTAATTGTCAGCTAATTTTGCCATTTCCTGCAATCATTGATGGCTTTAATTAATCGATGGCAAGCCGCATGAGGACTGGCTCTAGGATATTTTTTTCCAAAAAGCTCTTTTTTTTTATGGCTGAAATATTTCAATGGTGGCTATGGTGTTGGCCGCCATCTGGCATAATCCGCCGCAACTCATAAACAGGCTTTTTTTTATGTTTGAAATGTTTAGTGGTTTGGGTTTGTGGTGGTCGATCGGTTTAGTATTGGCCGTTTTTTTTGTGCTTGCCTATGAATTCATCAACGGCTTTCACGATACCGCCAACGCGGTAGCAACGGTTATCTATACCAAGGCGATGCCCGCTCACCTGGCGGTCGTTGCATCGGGGATCTTCAACTTTTTTGGCGTCATGTTCGGCGGTCTGGGTGTGGCCTATGCCATTGTCCATCTGCTGCCCATCGACCTGCTGCTTGGGATGGACTCCACCCAAGGGTTGATCATGGTCTTCTCCTTGCTATTTTCCGCCATCGTGTGGAACCTGGGCACCTGGTTCTTCGGGATCCCGGCCTCCAGTTCACATACCTTGATCGGTTCCATTCTGGGGGTAGGCGGCGCCTATGCCTGGATCACCCATAAACCGGTGACAGAAGGGATCAACGTGGGCAAAGCGATCGACATCATGCTTTCCCTCATCATCTCTCCCACCATAGGTTTCATCATCGCGGCACTGCTGCTGCTGGCAATGAAACGCATCTGGACCAGCAACAAGATCCACAAAACACCGGAAGAGCGTCAGCTGGTGGATGGCAAGAAGCACCCGCCGTTTTGGGCGCGTCTTACCCTGGTGGCCTCGGCCATGGGCGTCAGCTTCGTGCACGGCTCCAACGATGGCCAGAAGGGTATCGGTCTTGTGATGCTGGTGCTGATCTGCATGGCGCCCGCCTATTTCGCGCTGGACATGAACAGCCGCTCCTATGATCTGGATCGGACCCAGGATGCCAACCAGCGCATCATGGAGATCTACCAGCGAAACCAGTCAGCCCTCTCAGGTGTCATCAACTTCTCTGCACCGGTAACGGCTCAGGAAGAGCTGATGACCCACTGTTCCGCCGATGGCGTGCTGCAGGCGATGGCCACCCTGGATGCCCGTCTGGGGGCCGTGCGTACTTATGATCAGATGAGCCTGACCGACCGCCGTGAAGTGCGTCGTCTGCTGCTCTGTATCGATGACACCGCCCGCAAGGCAGCCAAGCTGCCACTGCCAGCCAAGGAGCTGACCGATCTGGCCAAATGGCGCAAGGATCTGACCGCGACCGCTGAATACGCACCGACCTGGGTGATTGTCTCCATCGCGCTGGCGCTGGGTTGTGGCACCATGGTGGGCTGGCGTCGTATCGTTCATACCGTGGGCGAGAAGATCGGCACCACAGGCATGACCTACAGCCAGGGCATTGCGGCCCAGATCACGGCTGCAACCTCCATCGGTGTCGCCAGTCTGACCGGTATGCCTGTGTCTACCACCCATATTCTTTCTTCTGCGGTGGCGGGTACCATGATTGCCAACAAATCCGGCCTGCAGAGCCAGACTATCAAGACCATCCTGATGGCTTGGGTGCTGACTCTACCGCTGACAATGTTGCTCTCTGGCGGTCTCTTTATCGTCAGCAATCATCTGTTTGGCTAAATGCCAATACCATTTTCGATAAAGGGCCTACGGGCCCTTTTTTTGTGCTTCTATATCAGGTTGTAAATTATCGATTTGATACCTGGCTGGACAGGGCAAGGGCCACTGAATGGTATGAGAGCGCATCATGAATGCGATAGTCAGGGCTTGTTTGTGAAATATTTTCACACATCTCACACTCACACAGATTGTGTGAAACAAGGATCTTTATTTGGTATGACGACAGCGGTGATCTCCACATACCTGTTATCGGCAAAATCCATATCGCAGCCGAGTCAGTAGCAAGTAAATCATGAAGATGGGTAGATCTATCAGTTTTTGCCGCGGGTCATCAATCATCAGCAGGCTCCCTTTTAGAATGAACAGGGATTGAAATGCTGACTAACCCAACTCCTGAGAGCTTGAGCAGTATTGCCGCGGGGTAATACAGATCAATCCTTGTTTGTATTGCGTATCCGCTGAATCGCCTTCGGCCTTTATATGCCAACAAGCTTATTGTTGAATTTAATTTTTAAAGTATTCGAAGATAACGAGAAAATCTTGATAGGGCTTGGCAAAAGAGAGCCAATTCTTGGCGATACTGACCTTGCTTGCAGTCGCCAGGTCCGCCAGTGCAAGCAGAGGGGCGGGTCATGAGCCAATCTGTGGTGCTGTTACTTCTATGTATCTTGTTTGTCTATTCGCCCGCATCCACAAGAGTCGAAGGTTAACTTTCACCATCGTTACCCGATATGGTTGGCTATAAAGCTCTGAGGCATGGTTTAACCTGGCTGGTGGCGAGAAACATATCTGGTTAATCACTATCTCAAGCCAAATATGGTGTAGAGGAGGATATCTGAGGCATTACCTAACTGAGCAGAGTGCATTTAATGGGATATTTTCATTAGGTTCCTAATCCAAACTCCTTATTGATGAGGCGTTATCAACCGATGTCATGCAGATAAAAAAGAGCCACACAATGGTGTGGCTCTCAATTTAGTCGTTACCGGTGGATATCAGGGGCGACCCGCTGGGCAGGTGGCCACGTCGACGGCGGCAGTGCTGCCACCATGACGACCTGATGTGCTCACTTCGTTGCGTACCAGCGGCGGGTAGTTAACCGGCTCACGAGTAGGCAGGGCAGGAGCTTCGGCAGGGGTTGCCATCGGCGCGGATGCTTTGCGGGCACGAGCCAACAGGCCAGCACCGTGAGCTACCTGTTTTGTAACGACCGGAGTCTCTTCAATCGCAACAGCAGCGACAGGTGCCGGGGCTTCGACAACATCAGCTGGCATTTCGGCTGCAGCCGGTACAGCTTCCACGACAGGAGTGTTGACAGCAGGAGCTTCTTCAACAACCGGAGCAGTTTCAACGATTTCAGTGGCAGCCATGTCGACAGCCGGAGCGGCGACAACGACAACTTCCGGCTCTGCTGCAACCACGACTTCTGCAACAGCTGCAACAACCGGGCTAGCGCTCACATCGGCTTGAGTTGCTTCAACCTGGGCAGCAGCCTGTTCGGCAGCTTCTTCTGCAACGGCTTCGACAACCACATGCTCGGTCAGTGCGGCAGAGGCTTGCAGGGCAGCTGCGACGGCTTCAGCGCTCGGGATGGTAACAACGGGCACTACCGGCTCTTCAACCTGCGCTTTGGCAATATCTGCCTGGGCTGCGGTGGTCAGAGTGGTAGTATCTTGCTGTTCTTCATCACGCTGGCTGCGGGCATCTTCGTTGATGCGCTTGCGGCGCTGTCCTTCGATACGCTGGCTGCGCGGAGTGCGGCGTGAACGGCGCTGGCCTTCACTCTGCTCTTCCTGCTCGTTACCCACGGTGGCATCGATCACGTCAGCTTGCGCAGGTACTTCGTCAACCGGCAGGGCAGGGGTGTCAGCAGCGGCGACATCGACGCGGATCTGCTTGCGCAGTTGGCGACGTTCGCGGCGCTCGGCCACTTTCTGCTCTTTTTCCTGACGTGGCTGGACGGCAGTTGCATCAACGGTGTCTACCGCTTCAACAACGACTTCGGCGCGCGGCTCACGGGGAGCACGAGGTTCACGGGCCGGACGTGGTGCACGTTCCTGGCGCGGTTCGCGAGGCTCGCGTTCCTGACGGGGTTCACGTTCCATGCGCTGTTCGCTGCGCACTTCGCCACGAGCTTCACGCTCCTGACGAGGCTCGCGCTCTTTGCGCGGACGGCGATTGCGGTTTTCACCACCTTCGCGGTTGCCACCTTCACGCTTCTCGCCAGCTTCCGCATTGTTGCGGTTGCCACGATTGTCATCACGACGAGGACGCTGACCACGGCCACGGCCTTCTTCGCGCTGGTGACGTTGACCTTCATCCTTGCGTGCTTCACGAGCTGCTGGTTTCTCGGCGGGCGCTTTCACGTCGGCAGGGGCGGCATCGCTGCTGAACAGGCCGGTAATGCCTTTGATCAGCTTGCTGAAGAAGCCGGCTTCGGCAGGGGCCGCAGCAACGGGAGCTGCCGGCTGTTGCGGTGCAACAGGGGCCGGTTGTGCCGGTTGGGCAAAGCCTTGCAGCAGCGGTTGCTCACGCTCGATCACCTGAGCTTGCTTCGGTTGGTAGACCGGCTTGGCAATCTCGGTTTTCAGCTCGTAGCTGGCCGCTTCCGGGATCTCGTTCTGACGAATGCGAGTCACTTCGTAGTGCGGGGTTTCCAGATGCTGGTTCGGAATAATGTAAACACGCACATCATTGCGCTGTTCCAGACTGGCGATGGCGGCACGCTTCTCGTTGAGCAGATAGGCGGCAACATCCACCGGCACTTGGCCGTGAACCTGCTCGGTGTTGTCCTTCATGGCCTCTTCTTCGATGAGACGCAGGATGGACAGGGCAAGGGATTCGTTGTCACGGATCACGCCTTGGCCCTGGCAACGGGGGCAGATATGGCTGCTGGACTCGTTGAGGGAGGGGCGCAGACGCTGGCGAGACATCTCCAGCAGACCGAAACGGGAGATCCGACCCAGCTGGATGCGGGCACGATCCTGATGAACTGCTTCACGCAGACGGTTTTCCACTTCGCGCTGATGGCGAACCGGGGTCATGTCGATGAAGTCGATTACGATCAGGCCACCCAAGTCGCGCAGACGCAATTGACGGGCAATTTCGTCGGCCGCTTCCAGGTTGGTTTGCAGCGCCGTCTCTTCGATATCGCCGCCCTTGGTGGCGCGGGAGGAGTTGATATCGATGGAAGTCAGGGCTTCGGTCGGATCGATAACGATGCTGCCGCCGGAGGGGAGGCGCACTTCACGCTGGAAGGCTGATTCTATCTGGCTCTCAATCTGGAAGTGGTTGAACAAGGCAACTTCACCCTTGTACAGCTTCACACGGTTGAGAAAATCGGGACGTACCAGCTCGATATGGGCCTTGGCGCGTTCGAAAATCACCGGATTGTCGATCAGGATCTCGCCCACATCGCGACGCAGATAGTCACGGATGGCACGCACGATGACGTTACTTTCCTGGTGGATCAGTACCGGCGCAGCGCGCTCCTGGGAGGCTTTGTGGATGGAGTCCCAGTGGTTGAGCAGAACGTTCAGATCCCACTCCAGCTCTTCTGGCGACTTGCCCACACCAGCGGTGCGCACGATCAGGCCCATGCCTTCCGGCACAGTCAATCCACTCAGGGCTTCTTTCAGTTCAGTCCGCTCATCACCCTCGATACGGCGGGAGATACCACCGGCACGGGGGTTGTTGGGCATCAGTACCAGGTAGCTACCTGCCAGGCTGATAAAGGTGGTGAGGGCTGCACCCTTGGTGCCACGCTCTTCCTTGTCGATCTGGACGATAACTTCCTGACCTTCGCGGACCACTTCTTTGATGTTGGGACGACCCTGATAGGAGTAACCGGAGGGGAAGTAATTGCGGGCGATCTCCTTCAACGGCAGGAAACCGTGGCGCTCGGCGCCGTAGTCGACAAAAGCAGCTTCAAGGCTGGGTTCTACGCGGGTGATTTTACCCTTGTAAATGTTCGCTTTCTTCTGCTCGTGTCCCGGACTTTCAATATCCAAATCGTAGAGCTGTTGTCCGTCAACCAGCGCTACGCGCAACTCCTCTTCTTGAGTTGCGTTGATAAGCATTCTTTTCATTGAGTTCTCATTATTGTGTCATTTTGATTTCCTCCATCTGGGTCCTGCCAGCGCCGGCCTCGGGTCTTCAGCATACTGGGGCAACCTCCCGGTTGGGGTATGCATGAGGCGCAAACTAAGGGCGTTCTGGTCATCACTTCTCGAGAAGGAATGAATAAGGATGCCGAAATGGAGACAAATAAACGGTGATGTTTGTGTTCTCCATGCGTTGTACCTCGCACCCGGGAACCGTCATGTTCTTGTATACACGGTGTTTCGGGATTGGGTGGCATACTTTTTGGCCACTTAGTACAAGGCTTGAACACAATGACAAAACCTTGTTTATTATCCCATTTAAACCTCTTTTATAGCAAGGCGCCATTTTTCAACAAACCATGCAGCCAAGGGGCGCTGGCAGTGTTAAAATCCGCGCCATGACACAGATACAACAACAAGTGCAGCTGCTCACCATCGAAGCTGAGCATGACGGGCAGCGCATCGACAATTTTCTCAAGACTCAGCTAAAGGGCGTCCCCAAGAGCCTGATCTATCGCATCCTTCGCAAAGGCGAAGTGCGGGTAAACAAAAAGCGCATCAAACCGGAGTACAAACTCTGCGCAGGTGACGAGGTGCGGGTTCCTCCCGTGCGCGTTGCCGAGAAGAATGAGCTGCCTTCGGCAAACCTCGGGGTTATCCAGCGTCTGGAGAGCCAGATCCTGTTCGAAGACGATGCCATGATCGTGCTGAACAAGCCCTCCGGCATGGCCGTACACGGTGGCAGCGGCCTGAGCTTTGGCGTTATTGAGGGGCTGCGAGCCCTGCGTCCAGAAGCCCGTTTCCTCGAGCTGGTGCACCGCCTTGACCGCGACACCTCCGGCGTGCTGCTGGTCGCCAAAAAGCGCAGCGCCCTGCGTAGCCTGCATGAGCAGTTGCGCGTCAAGACCATGCGCAAGCAGTATCTGGCGCTGGTGCGCGGCAAGTGGCAGGCCCATGTAAAAGTGGTCAACGCACCGCTGCGCAAGAATGATCTGCAATCCGGTGAACGGGTGGTGCGGGTCAGTGCCGATGGCAAGCCCTCCGAAACTAGGTTCCGTATCGTGCGTCAATTTGCCGAAGCGACCCTGGTCGAGTGCAGCCCCATTACTGGCCGTACCCACCAGATCCGCGTGCACACCCTGCATGCCGGTCACCCGATCGCCTGTGACGATAAGTACGGTGAAGCGGCGTTTGACGAGAAAATGCGCAGCCAAGGGCTAAAACGGCTCTTTTTGCATGCCTGGAAGCTCAGCTTCACCCATCCGGCCGATGGTCGCGAGATGCAGGTCGAAGCGCCGTTGGCACCTGAGCTCGACAACTTCCTCAACGGCTTGCCACGCTGATGCAGGATATCCGGCTCGCCATTTTCGATTGGGATGGTACCCTGATGGATTCGGTGGGCCGGATTGTGGCCTGTGTGCAGGGGGCCGCCAGAGATTGTGAGCTAGCGGTTCCTGCTCCAGCCCAGATCCGGCAGATCATCGGGTTGAGCCTCGATGTCGCCATGTCCCGTCTGTTCCCCTTATGCAGTGACAGTGGCGCTACCAGAGATGAGCGCCAGATTGCCGCACTCATCAATCGCTATCGTCATCACTATCTGCACGACGCTACCCCCAGCCCGCTGTTTGCCGGGGCAGGGGAGTTGCTACATGACTGGCAGTCACGGGGACTGCAACTTGCTGTCGCTACCGGGAAATCGCGCCGTGGGCTGGATCGGGTATTGGATGAGACCGGGCTGCACCCGTTATTTGTGACCAGTCGTGGGGCCGATGAGGCTCGCTCCAAGCCTGATCCGCTGATGCTTGAGCAGATCCTGGACGAGCTGGGGCTGTCACCCCGGCAGGCCGTAATGATCGGCGACTCTGTTCACGATATGGCGATGGCCGAGGCAATTGCCATGCCGCGTATTGGCGTTACTTGGGGTGTAGATAGTAGTGATGCTCTCAGTCGTCACGAACCTGTAGCGGTGGTGGACTCCATGACGGCTCTTCGCGGGCTGTTGTAGACGCTTCTCTTTAAGAGACATCAATCTGATTGATATAAAAAGCCCGGTCTATTGATCGGGCTTTTTATATCCTCGATCTAGCTTATCTATTCGCCCGCAATCAGGGCAGGGCAATACCGTGGCGCTCCAGCAGTTCGATCAGGCCGATCAGTGGCAGACCGATCAAGGCGTTAGGATCGCGCCCCTCCAGCCCCTTGAACAGCACGATGCCCATACCTTCACATTTGAAGCTGCCAGCACAATCTAGTGGCAATTCTGCCTCTACATAGCGGCGAATGGCGGCTTCATCGAGGTTGCGAAAATGGACAGTGAAGGGTTCCACCAGTTGATGAGCCTCATTGGTTGCGGCATTCACTACGCACAGGCCTGTGTAGAAGGTGACACTGCGCCCCTGGGCCGCCATCAGCTGGGCGATGGCATTGTCGATGGTACCCGGTTTGCCGAGGATGTGACCATCGCATACACACACCTGATCAGAGCCGATAATCAAGCCGTGATCACGTTGCCCGGCGATGGCATCAGCCTTGGCATGGGCCAGCCTAGCCACCAGCGCCTCGGCAGATTCGCCAGCCACTGGTCGCTCATCCACATCGGGGGCGGCACATTCAAAGGGGAGTCCGAGCTTCTCCAGCAAGGCTTTGCGATAGCGAGAAGTTGAGGCGAGGATCAGATTCTGTGGCATAATTCAGTACCGATATTGAAATTCTTTTAATATTAACATGTTACGCTTTCGAGATAATCGCTTGGGGCGTAGTTGGGGCAAAAAGTCCTTTTGACTGCATCTGTTCCCAGATTCTTTGTGCCTCAGGCTTACTCGCCGAGTCGAGCCATTTACCATAAACCCGCTGTAACATCTCAAGGTTTTTATGGCCCATTTGGCTTGCTATATATGCAAGGTTTCCATGGGATGTCAGGTTCCAAGATGCGTAAGTATGGCGGAGTTGGTAAAACCGTCGATAGCGTACACCAGACACTCTGATCAGCCTTCTCCACATCTTGCTGATCGCCGTGGTGCTATAGAACTTCTCCACAGGTTCACGGTGTGCTGGGTCTGACGGGCAAAAAACGGGTCGCAGCAAGAAGGTCTCCCAACCATCATCCACATCAACTTTTACTTCATAAGCCGGCATCATAAAGGTCAATTGTTTTTGCGACCTAAGTGCGTCGATCACTGGCGGTTGTAAATCAACAATCCTGGTGTCTCCAGTTTTGGGCAGTTTGAAGTACGTGGCGGCTTCATCCGCATTTCTTCGAATCAACATTTGGCCTTGCTGCAAATCGATATCCTCCCAAGCAAGGGCGCGTAGCTCACCAGTTCGAAGACCGGTGTAAACTGCGAGAGTGATGATATTACGCTGTTGTTGGTCTTTGCAGGCTTTTAGCAGTCGCTGAAATTCATCAAATTCAAACGGATCAGCGCTGCTTCCTTTCCCCACTGGTACATATTGAAATTGGCCCGATAACGTTGAGCCTTCTTTACCGAAGCCATTTCTTTCGCACCAGGCAATCATTTGTCGGAACCGTGCCATGCACAAGTTCACGGTCCTGGGTTTATACGTCGTATTCAGGGTGTTTCTTAGCATCTGCAAGTCGAGGGGGAGGAGGCTTGCTAATTTTCTGTCTGGTCCCAGGATCTTGATGCAAGTTTTGAGACTGAAGGGATACGAGGCTTGTGTAGTCGGTTTAAGACTTGGGCCATGTAGCGCCCAGTATTTTTCGTATGCCTCCCACAGGGTCGGGTTTTCCTGTACTCGCTCAAAGCGTGATATCGCTTTGCTATCAGGGAAATGTTTGGCGTAGTTAAAGGTATTTGTTGCGATCTCATACTGAATACTCGCCAGCTTTTTCTCCGCAAATTTAATATTGGCCTTGGTAATGGGGAGGTGTAGCACCTCCCTGCAACGTACCCCTTTGTAGGTGAAGTTCAGTCGCAGCTTTTTGCCATGAACTTCTATGCCTCTGGTCTTAATTGCTAATACCCCAGGTGCGACTCTACCCATTTATCGTACTCCACAACGTTATATCTAACTTGTTGGTCAGGGCCATAACACCAAATACGCCCTTCAGGCCATTCACCTTTCAGGCGTCGCCCCTCAGCGGCTTTTTCAGTCATGCCAGTCAGTTCAGCGAATAATTTTGGCCTCACCCACTTGGCGCATGGGTAGACGAATTGCTGCATGGTTTGGTCCTCGCTGTCAGTATTTTCACGAGCCGGTGACGCCCGAGTTTGTTGTAGTAGAAGGTCTGCACTTGCTTGCGTGAGTGAACCGCTTGGTCAAGGCGGTATTCTCCAAGTTCAGGGATCTTCAGATTGTGTTGGTTGGCCAGCCTGCCGATGGCTTGGGCGCTCACCCCCAGTTCTTTGCCAAGCGCTGTCGCACTCCAGAGTTGGCCGCTAATCGTGGGCGCTTCGATAGGCAGATCGAAGTGGGCCAGGATACGGCCGATCTCTGCGAGCTTTGCTGAGCGGGAAAGAGTAGGGGAGATAACGGTGTTTACCAGGTCGTCCAGCAGCCGGCTGTCTTGGTCGATCAGTTGTAGTTGATGCATGGCGTGGCCCTCCTGCTAGGAGGATGGGGCGCCGGTTGGAGTGATGGAAGAGCCGCTATTGGGCCGACTTCTCCTCGTAACGGTTCATGGTTATTTCACATCCCTCATGCTGATCTGGATCCCGACATATGGGCACTGGGTTCGGTACACATATCGGCTGTTCTCCTTCTCGATGCTTTTACAGCGAAATGCTGGACGAGGATCGACGCGAGTGACCGACGAGCCCGCTGTCTGGCGGGCCTTCAGTTGGTCTATCTGGTGGAGTGCTCGCTCAAGAGCCAGCAGTTTGTTGAGGTCTGTATGCATTGCCTGGCTCCTCATTGTCGTGGTTTGAGAGGCGTTGGTTTCACCTGCAGCTCGTGGAGCTTCTTAGCCGCGGCTTCGGCCTGCTGCAGATCGCAGATGGTTCCACCGGGCAGGACGAACTTACCGGGGAGCCTGGGGTGAGGCATGACTACGCCCAGCCCCATGACTACTGCACCGCAGTAGGGGCTTTCGAATGTCTTCATGTATAACCTCTGACTTATCCACCGTTTCTGTGAGACGAGCAGTGGATGGTTTGGGGGTATCAGGCTGTAGCCCTTAGTGGCTCTACTGTAGAGCCCGGCTGAACCCGACTTTCGATATCGGGGTTAGGCAGCTCGTTTTTTATCGAGGCCCAGGCGGGCGAGGTTTTTGTGGTAAATCTCATTGGCTTGGGATTTCTGCTCTTCAGTGAGCTTTTTCCCAAGCAGGGAGATTTCGTCCAAGGCCGCCCGCAGTTCTTTAGCCGATTCGGAGATATCGAGTTTGAACAGGGCTTCCGCCAGTTGATCGGCGATCTCCGGGTCAACCACAGCTGTTTCCGGAAGGGGCTCCACGTGTTCTTCTGTGGGGATTATCTGTTCCACTTCTCCTTCGATAACACTGCCGGCTTTGGCTTGCTCCTGCTGCTTGGCGCGCATGGCAGCTGCTCTTTCTGCCAGCTTGTCGGTCGCCGATTTATTGCCATCGTCAGGGCCTTGAGGGGTGAAGTCTGGGTTGATTTCACGCTCCTCCAGCTCATCTACCGAGTAGACGCCCATGATAACGTCCGGGGTATGGAGGCGAGCCCAGCGTTTCACTCCCAGATAAGCCAATTGCTGCTTCGGGTCATCTGCCCAGAGTGTTGAGTTGCGGGTTCTTGCTTGCTGCAGGAGTAACTCGAGCGTGCGAACCTCACCGCTAGTGAGGGTTGCACGGATTCTCACGCCACAGCCTTTCTCGTCTGCAAAGGTCCAGTCTGGTGAACGGTACGTTGCGCCTTTTTTTGCCGGGTCTTTGCTCGGGACCTCTTTGAACTTACCGAGAACCTGCTCCCACGGTCCAAAAAACTCATAGTCAAAGCGTCCCTTGATCACCCCTGAGTTGACGACAACGGCGTTGACGAGCTGTGCTTCATATCCCAGGGTACCTCCCACAAGGTGGGTCTTTTGGGCAACGGGGAAAGGGTTCATACCCCACTGCAGCGCTTGCAGGCAGATGGCAAAGCAGTCCGCATGGTTGCCCTGCAGGTGTTGGGGAATGGTCGCTTTGCCGCTTGCCATCAGTGCCGCGAGCTTATCGACACTTGCCATGAAGTCGGCATTCATCATGAGGTTCAGTATGTTGGCCTGGCCCCGTTCGTTAGCCAGCACAGGGGCGGTGGTCTGAGTCGATACAGTGGTTTGCATATCGAGGTTCCTTAAAAGAGGTTTGCGGGAAGCTCTTCAGCCGGTTCCTGGACTTCAACCAGAGTGGGGATGAAGGGCTCTTCAAGGTTGATGCGATGGCGCTCTGCAGCGGCTTGATACGGCGGTACCGCGATTTCCCCCATACCATCGTGGCCCGGGTAGTAGTCGAGTTCTCACCAGGTGATGATGTTGCGCAGGGCCATGTCTCGCAGTTCGAGGCCACGGCGCCGGTCCTCTTGGCCGTAGTAGTAGACGCCGACCATGATGGGCTTGTAGACGTCCTGGCCCAGTGGTCCATCTTTCTCAACCGCGATGAAGACGAGGGTTGCCGGATGACCGGTTACCGCTTCATACCCGTCGGTGTAGTGGCCATCCTGTATGTGGTAGTTGTGGGCTGAAGCGTCGCGCGCAAAACCAGCGGCGCTGGCGCTGCGGACGAATTTCAGGTCAACCAACACATGGTCTGGCCGCTTCCAGTCGGGCCGGCACTTCAGCAGTTCCCCCGTCTCTGGGTGGCGCCAGTAGATGCTGGTCTCCGCCTCACCTTCATCGAGCAATACCGCGGCCTCAGGGTGATTAAGCACCGCTTCACGGTATCGCAGGGCATGGATGTACTCGTTGTGGGTGATGATCTTCCGGTCACCAGCTGCTTCACGGAACTGCTCCTTCAGCTCATCCAGGAATTTGGCTGCCGGGTTAAAACTGCGGATCCGCTCTGCCATTTCCGCCTTGGTACCGCTCAAGGGGAGAGGGTCTGGCAGGGTGCTAATATGCTTGGCTCGCTCCAGCTCTTTGGGGCCAATCTGGGCGTAGCTTTCCAGCACAGCCTGGTAACTACCTTTGGTCTTGAGTGGCTTAGGCAAGCTGTCGTTATAGGCCCTAACACATGCTCTCAGGGCTGTTGCGGTTCGCTTGTCATCTTCCCCGAGAGTTTGGAACTCATCGGACAGTTGGCAGTAAGCCACTTCTGCATCAGCAAGGCTCGTTCCCAGTTCAACAGGGGGGGTTAGCTGCCGGTTGTATGCCTCGATAGCATCGACCAGCTCTTGTTGGTCTGGGCGCTTCTCAAGGGATGCGTTGTAGGCTTCTATGGCGGCTTTCATCTGCTCAGCACCAGCGTAAGCGTCCTCTGGCCACTGCGGCTCGATGGCGTACTCGCTTTCAAAGTCAGCAAACTCAAGCACGATCTTGTGCAGGATTTTCCCTTCCCGGAACGGGATGGTCTCTTTCTGGGGATTGCCGTCGATCTTGTAGTAGCGATAGTGCTGGCCGGAGAGTAACGCCAGGTCTAAGGCGCTTTTGGAGATCCCCGTCCCAGCGTGGTAAGCCTCGCTGGGGATGCCTCTATAAATGCCCGGCTCCGTTGGTTCGAATGGTGTGATAACCACTTCAGCAACAGCGGTTTTATCTTGGATGCATTCCATGTAGATTGGTCCTCATCTGGAAATATTCATTGGGGGCGTTAACCTGTTCGGTTTAACGCATCAGTGTTTGGATGGGGGCAATGATGGATTGGTTTAAAGTGACCACAAACAGCACCAGCCAAGAGATACATGAACAGATTGTTCAATGGGATTGGCAGTTAATGGAGCAGGGTATTTCTGGCCAAGTAGTACTGTCTGCGCTGAGCAACGACCATCAGCGAGTTACGTATTTCCTTTCTAAAGAGTTCGCCCCAATGATTCAGGGGCAGGGGTTTGAACTATGTAAAAGGCCCTTAAAATCCACCGAAAAGTCGCTCAAGCTCATCATCGGGGATCCCATGCCCTTTAATTCGAGCGAGTAATCCCCTGATCGCATCGAAGCGAGGGGTGAAGTAGTTTCTGACGTAGTTAAATTCAGTGGTTCCATCGCCATCGATGAAGCCATCGCTGTAGATATTGATGACTCTCCCGTCACGGCTCCTTACTTGAAATACCAGAAGAGGTTGGTTTTCTTCGGATAGAGCTGTCTGTTCAGCAGTGGTGGGAGCGATGAAGAGGCAATAGCCGTGCATGGTGATTTCCGTCCCGCCGGAGCTCCTTACAAAGTCAGCGGCTTCGTTACCAATGAGGCCATCGTCCAGGGCTTGGGCTACCTCTCGAAGAGCTTGAGCTATTTCGGGAACGAATCGGCGATCGCCAATAAAATCGTTGTGCATGTGGATGGATACCACTCTGCGTTGGACTGCGATGCTCTCGATTTGATGAGGGCTGCTGGAGCCAAGAACCTTCATTTCGATGCCTCCAATTTAACGGGCTCATTCCCCTGGCCGGTGACCAGCCAGATGAAGTGGGTTGAGAGTTCGGGGTGTTGTGCGATCAACAGCAGGGCACCGCCACCAATCTCCCGGTAGTTCAGTTCGTAGTTCTTCAGAGTGGTGGGGGGGATCCCCAGCAAGTCCGCGAACTTGGGGCGGCTCAGGCCCATGCTCTCACGCAACTTGCGAAGTCGTTGTCTGCATGCGTCATTGAGCCTGGGGATGGTCAGGTTGCAGTGTGTAGTTTGTATTTTCATGGTCGCTTCCTTCTGTTGATAAAAGTAAAACCCCAGCACGATGGCTGGGGGAGAGGGTAAAAGGTGTCTTTTGTGGTGGTGAAAATGTTCGTTTGCCAATCACGTCATGTCTGCAGAGTGTTACTTACTTGATATCTCATACTTGCGTATTTAATGGGTAAGTTTTAACGCATACGCTTATTGATTGGATTGTTTTTATTAAATATTATTCCCGCTGATAAATTAATACCGTTGCAAGTCCATGCAAAACACTAAGTAAATTTGAACTTTTCAAGGGAAATGAACATGTTATCAGATTACGAAAGAAGTGCGCTGTTACAGATTCATGCGTGGAAAAATCCACAGCCTACCTTTTTTGATAAGGCGTTGAGTTATGTTAATACGCCTTTAGAATTCGTAGGTAAATATATTCCGGTTCCATTTGAGCAAACATCTGCAGCATTCGTTGATGCATGCACTAAGTCTATGAATGGTATTGTGAACTTGGTGAATGATGGTTCGCAGTGGTCAGTCAGGCCAAATGCAATTTTTGAAGAACTTTCAGAAGTTTCCAAGCAGAAGATTTCTAGTGTTGAACAGATAGCTTTGTTGGATCTTCACTTAATCGATAAATCTATTGGTTGGCTTGATACAAAATATGAAGGCATTGCTCTGGTTGAGGGGGCTGTAGCCGGAGGTGCATCTGTAATCAATCCCCTTGTTGCACTTGCCACGATCCCTACTGACCTTGTTGCGTTAACCGCTTTGAACCTCCGTGCAATCGGTGAATATGGTACTTATTGTGGTTTTGATATGACATCGCAAGAAGAGCGCCTGTTTGCTTTGAACGTGTTGGCATTGGCCTCAAGTTATAGCGACCGTAGTAAACAGGTTGCTCTCGCTCATCTTGTGAAAATTGCGAAAGATGTAGCGATGAAGAAAACTTGGGAGCAACTCAATGAACACTTGTTTGTACGTGCAGTACAGTCGATTGCAGAATCTCTTAGTATTAACCTAACTAAGGCAAAGCTTGCCAACTTCATTCCTGCTGCTGGTGCGGTTATGAGTGGTGGATTTAATGCTTACTATACTGACAAGGTGTGTAAGTCTGCATTTTATCTCTATCGGGAGCGGTTTCTCGCACTTAAGTACGGACCAGACATCATTGAAGTCACTGTCCAGCCGGCCAAGAGCGACGAATGGGGTGCTGACGAAGTAACTTGTTAGGTGTTTCATTTAATTATCTATGTAGTCTCCATTTTTGCTGCCATCTTATGATGGCCTGAGTAGTTGAAAGCAATCCATAAGGAGCTTATGAATAGCTCCTTATGGAAATTGCTCTTTGTGAAATCCTATCACCTTCCAGCCCCACATTCCGGTTCGAACGGTTGTGTGGGGATCTGCCGGGCCAGCAAATTTCGAGTGGTGACAGCCCTTACCTGGTTGTTAAAGAGCCCGCTTGGCCGAATTTGGCGTGAGCGAAGCCAAAGCATCCTTGCGGTGCTTGGAAAAGAGGCTTTGGCTATGGCGCTATGAGGGAAGCGCCAACCCCGGGATCAGACGGAATCGCGGAGGTACTGCATGCGCATGTTCCGCAACATTCTGTGGCTTTGTGGTATACGGCTTAGGCGCTCATTTGCGATGGCGAGTTTTTCTGCAAGCTTCTGGCGACGGATGTCGTCAGCAATCTCGATAACTCGGCGGTGGAGGCGTGCTCGGCGGGCTTTGTTACCGCTTACATGGTCGGCGATAGTGGCAGATAATGAAGTCTGCACTTTTGGCGGCCCTGGAAAAAATGCGCTTGGTCATGGTACATTTACTCCCATTGGCGAGTAGGTCCTCGCTAATTCCCGCTAGCTTTGGCTGGTCGGGGTCCTGATTGCTGGGGTTGGTCCCCCGGCACTCCGATTGAGGGTTGGTCCCCTCAGTCCTTCAAAGCCCGCCCTGCGCGGGCTTTGTCGTTCTTACGCGCTGGTCAGGCGCTTCACTTCTGCCCTGGTTAGGGGCGGGTCCTGATTGCTGTTTTTGATCCTGTTGAACTACCTACATTTGTCTTGATGGAGTTGCCTCCAAGCATCGAGGGTTGTAGTTAGTTGCTAATTGAGAACGAATTCATTGTTGCCAAAAGGAAACTGAATGTCAACATAGATGCTTAAAGGATTTTGTGAATATCAGAAAATAAAAAACCCGCTGATAGCGGGCCTATGGGAAGGAGAGTTAGAGTTACCTGCGGATTTCGACCACTTTACCAATTGTGATCACCTCTTGAGCGGTCAGGCTGCCAGCTCTTGGGTCATCGACACCATACCGCCAACAATCCAAACCCTTGATGGCGCGTAACAGCCTGAATTGGTGGCTAGAAGCGAGCTGTACGAGCATTATCGCATTGTGTTCAGGCGTTCGATCTCCCAAGTCTATCAAGCATATAACGCCACTTATAATCCCAGACTCTTTAAGCTGATCATCGTCACTTTCAAGAGCAAAGATATGCCCATCACGCTCAGTAGCAAGTGCTCTACCGGTATCAGAATGAGGCCATGCATCGCAGACAGGGTTGTTCTGAAGGTCAGTCATTCGCCATATCGGGACCATACCAGGGCCAGCCTCAATATCACGAATGAGGCTGTCTGCTGATCGTCCTAAGAAGAGCCAAACGGGATCAATCTTCAACACTTTGCCTACGGACATAAGGCTACTTGCCCTGATCTCTCGACCAGGTTCGCTCAGCATACGGCTGATAACTGCCTTGCTAATACCCGTTTTTCGGCTGAGTTCGGCAGCGTTAACGTTCATTTCTTTCATGCGCGCCTCTAAGCGCTCTGCAAAATTCTTCATTACTTCACCGAAGTTGCCTTTATGCACCAAGTCTAACGTGACCGCGATTGCCAAAGGGTTTAAGTTTCTTGACTTAAAGTTGCTTTTTGGCAACAGCATGATCTGACAATGCCCTAACCATGAGGGTCCGTAGATGCGTGTTGAAGATGTAAAGAGGTTCTTTGGTAGTGCAGCAAAAGCCAGCAAGGCTATCGATATCGATCGATGCAACCTTTCCAAATGGAAAAAAGCTAACAATGGGATAGTTCCCGCTAACCATGCGGTGAGCTTTGTGATCGCTAGTGGACATCAACTTGAAATGGGTTGGGAAGATTACCCGCTGGGACACTCTTTATCTCAGAAAGCCGCCTGACTATCGACGTACCACAACGAGAGGGCATACAGCATGGGAAGAGAAGCACTTCCTGATCACCAAAAGCTCGACACGCTATCGCCTTTAAGGACACGTGCTACACCAGCCCAGCGCCATATGTGGCGAGAGGTCGGTGCCGAGTTCGGCATGACTGAGACTGCATTTGCCCGCACTTCATTGCTGATCCTGCTCAACTCCATATCTAAATATGAGCCGCAGATCCTGGCTAGGGCCGTGAAAAGGGCGAACCTGGCTCTTATCGAGCAGGGGTACCCGCCGGTCACAGTTGAGGAGATCTTGAAGGGGGAGGGGTTACCTGAACGCGGCCTGCTCACGTTTACATCTGAAGATGAGGCCGTTTACGAAGAAGAGCGGCGCAAGACGCCGGTACAGAAGCTGATTGGACTAATCAATGTTGTTTTAGGGAGATAACACCATGTCTACCGTAGCAAGACTGACACGCCCGGCCCCGAAGCATGTGGATGAGCGTGACAACATCATCCTCAAATCCGTCATGCACGAATTGGCGCTATTTCTGGAGGATGACTCGTCGATCACCATTGCGCAGGCTGCTGGTACAGACAGGACTGCTTTGCGCCTGTCGCGTCAGCTAATGGCTTACCAGGTTGAACGTGCGGAGAAGCAAGGTAGCGCATAACTCTCAACTGTTGCCCAGCTGACCACTGGGCATTTTTTAAATCAGGACCCGACCATGACCAAGTCAATCAAAGCCCTTGGGGGCTCACTATTACCTAAATTTGCGTCCATTTTCGGCTGTGTAGTGCAGTTAGTCCTCTATCGGGAAAGCAAGACACATCGGAGGGCTGAGCTATGAGCATGCTGCTGATGGTCAAAGCGATGAACATCAAAGTGGGTAACCCGCTGCGTAAACTGGTGCTTATCAAATTGGCGGACAACGCCAGTGACACCGGCGAGTGCTGGCCTTCGCATCAACATATCGCTGATCAATGTGAGATTTCGCGCCGCTCAGTGATCAGTCATATCGATGCGCTCTGTGCGGCGGGCCTTTTGATTAAGGAAGCCAGAAGAGGCCCCAATGGGAAGAGGTCAAATGTCTACATGCTGACACTTAATGGTGAATCTCCTGCACATCCAGATGTGCAAGAGATGCACATAGCATGTGCAGGAGTTGCACAGACTCATAGTGCAGGAGCTGCACATAGAATCAGTCACTCTTTAGATCCTGTCATTGATCCAAAGATCCCCCCTATATCCCCCCAGGGGGAGCGCGCAGCCGAAAGCTCAGCTCTACGACGAGGAACTCGTTTGCCGAATGACTGGTTTCTACCTGCAGAGTGGGGGAGGTGGGCCAGCCAAGAAACCGGATGGCCACGAGAGCGGATCCTCCTCGAGGCCGCTACGTTTGCTGACTACTGGCAGTCACTGCCTGGGGCCAAAGCAACCAAGCTGGATTGGGAGAAAACATGGCGAAACTGGGTTCGCCGGGCTGCCAGCTCGTTTAGGACAGCAGCACAGCGCAAGCCATTGGCAAACCTGCAGGCGGCCCAGAACGCAGCACAGGCACTCAGAGAGTCGGGGAGGGGGGTCTATGACGACAACACACCCCTCTAACGTGGCAGCACTGCCTGGGATGCAGGAACGGCCATTGGTGAGCGACCGTATGGCGACGTTTATGGCTGAGGAGCTGTTGCCGATGATGGCTGGTAGCTGGCCGGTGAGTGCGAACTACCTGGATGCCAATGCCCGCGGCGTAGTGTTGGCTTGGGGCGGTGTGTTGCGTGGGTTCACTCCCGCCCAGATCAGGGAGGTTGTGCTGGACATGGCTGCTGACATCGAGCGCCAGTTTGCACCGCGCCCAGCAGAAGTGAGGGCAGAGATATTACGGCGCTTGCCTCCTGAGCCACGCCAGCTCCTGTTCTCCATCGGGGCATGCGAGATGGAGGCGACCGTTATCGTGCTGAAGCGTGACGGCGAGGTTACTCGCGATGCAGTGAAGACTGAGATGGAGCGGATTATCACCGAACGCCGAGATCGTGGTTATACCATCACGGGGGGGATTCAGGGATGTTCAACCAAGATGTGATTGCCGCGGTCAAGGCTGCGAAATTCTGCAGGCTGGTGGTCTACCCGGCTGTTCGGGGCTGGAGTGGGGAGAGGGTGCAACTGGAGGTGGCAGATGAGCTTTCGGCGTTGGGACACACGGATTACCTACGCGGGGCAGGGCACTGGCTTGTGATCGATATGATGGCTGAAGAAGTCGCGGAGGAAGCAAGAGGGTTGAGAGGGGCGTCAGTGCAGGTGATTAGAGGTGGAATAATCAAGGGTTGCCGGCCCCAAGAGGGTTGCTCTGGTGGGGGAGGGTAGAGATACCCGACACCGTCCTGATGGTTGGTGTCAGGTGGTCACTGGACTCACAAATAGCTATAATTGAAGATTAATTTAATATAAAGGTTTCTGGATGTGCATTTTATTTCTTTGATAGCTTTATCTCTATTGTCTTTTTTATTTCACCGAAATCAAGAAAATGTCCAGATATAAAATTTGATGAAAGTAAGTTAAAGTTGTCAATGTAATTTTTTAACATGTACCTAGGGAATGCCATATATAATTTAGAGGTCTTTTCTAGCAAGTTACCCCACAGGTGGCATAATTTTTCCTCAGCAGTTAGTTGCGATTGGACTTTCATGATTGAATATGAGCACGCATTGAATAAGTGTTCGACTTCAGTGTTACATGATGGATTATAGGTCTTTCCACCATATTCTAAAGTGTTGTATATAGATGCATTTGCAAGAGGTGAATTAAGCATGGTAAATAATATTCCGCTAGCATGCTCTAAATCTTGAAATTTTCCTGCATACTTAACAAGTAGTGATGAGCATAGCTTTACATTGTCTGGATCTTTGCTATGAGCCAAAAAGAAAAGGTCTGTGAAATCTATAGCTACAGGAAAATTGAAATGAAGATTATATCTTAAAGCCTTAATCTTATCCTTAGTAGGTGTTTCATTATTTATTTGTTCTATAAACATCTCAGCATCAATAAAGGATGTGCACAATCCAGGTATTAAATGTTTTATGTTGAAATCGACTGTGAAATAAGGGGTTTTATTCGCTATCGCAACCCTTAAAGTGGAATAAGTGCTGCAATCAGTTATGTCTTTCAATTCAAATATTGATTTTGGCGTGTCAATTAAAGTTGGCTCTATTATCCTTGATGAAGACAAGAGATCTTTTAAGTTTTTTCTGATGTCTTTCGTGAATTTTTGTATGTCGTTTGAGTTTGTTCTTATGAGTTGGCCATTATCAATTCCAATTCGGAGGTAGGATGGGTCTTCAACTTCATTAAACCATTGTTCTATAACATATTTTGTTTCTTTTGTTATGTATGTCGCAATATTTTTTTTCTGCAAGCCTAGACTGTAGCCAGTGATTGACAAATATAGCAAGCCAAATATGTCAAGTAGTACGCACTCTATTTCTTTTATCCCGTCATGTTGAAAATTGATATTGCTGTTCGATATTTCATTTTCAAAGAGATATATGATAGCGTTTATTAAGTTTGAATTCCTTGTTCTTTGGATGAAATATGGTCTAAATTGAAGAGGGATTTTAGCGTGTTCTTCATCGATAGCTTCCTCATGATTTGGTGTTAGTATTGCTAGCTCTTGCTTTAGTCTATCAATGAATTCATCATGATTTTCTGGTACTTGTATTGACTTTAATGGCATGCTTTCATTTGGGGTACTCTCCACTAAGCTCAATGCATAATGAAAGCAAGCGATATTGATTGGTTTGATTTCTTTTAGCGTTATATGATTGAGTTGAAATGTTTTCGTTTGCCCGACATCCATCTCTAATAAAAATTCACCAAAAGAACTACTTTCATCTATAAAATGCTCTCGATGCGGGACTTGATTATTTACAATAATCCTTGAGATTTCTTTTCCATCAATAATGTATGAAACTGCTTTGATACAGTACTTTGAAGATGTCTCAGTATTTATATTTACCGTCTTGTTTTTAAGCGTGTTAAAGTGCAATTTGACAATATCTGAAGCATATCGTTCCGGGTTTAAAATGAAAATATCATTGCATATGTTCTCTGCTAGATTAAAATCAATATACCGCATGATTTGTTCCAGCAGGATAAAGGTTAACGGTTCTGGATTTTCGAATATAGTGTTAGGTATCCTAGATACAATTTCATTCATTTTCTCTGATGAACTACCACTTTTTATATGAACCTCAATCAGTTTTATCCATTTCCCAGGGGATCGGCCATCAATTTTTAATGCCTCTTCGATTGCCAGAATGCATTTTGGATAATCTCTAGATTCGTTAAGATACGCAGCATAAGACATCCACTGATGGTCACTCCATGCATTAACTGGCACAAGGTGTAATGCATGGTGAAGTGTTTCCCATCGCTCTGAACTAATCAGAGCTTTCAAATAAATGAGGTATAAAACTGTTGGTGCCGGTTCCTCACTGTTTATCAGGCTATCAAGGAATGTACATGCTTCATCTGATAGACCTATTGCAATCAACTTCTCTGATAAATCAGCAATTATTGGGGGGTTAAGAGAGCGAACCTTAGTTTTATATGACTCAAAAAATAAAGCGACTAATGATTTCAATTCAAGACATTTACTTACATCTCTAATTTGGAAAATTAACTCAGCACGCAAAATTATTGTCTGTATAAGGCCAGTAAATTCGTCATCTGAATTTACTTGTATGTTAGAGTTAAGGGCTGCAACCTTTGTTTTATTATTAATTCGTTTTGGTGTTTTTATGTCTTGATAAAGTGAGTGAAACTGTTTGTCAGTTATGTTTTTACTTAAAAGAGATGGAGGTTCTTGTTGCACTTCATGTTCTGAAATTGATTCTAGAAGAGGGGTGTTTGAGCATTGCGAAATGACAGCCTTTATTTCATCCCTATGCTTCTCATATAATTCATTTAGCGCCCCATCCTCATGATTACTCAAGTAAATTGTGTTGTTTAATGCAAGTAGCAAAAATTTTGACTGCAATGGTTCATCACTTTTAAATATGGACTTTATTAATTTAACGTTACCATTGATGTCATTGTAAACAGTTCTTGATGCAGACCATATGTGAGTAAAGTCTGTTAGATGAGAGATTTTTAGTGATTGAAAGTAAGCTTTATATATTTTTGCTAGAGTTGATGGATAACTATCTAATAGCTTGGTTGAATATTCAAATGCGGCTTCAAAATTATTTGCTCGAGCTTGACCATGCATTAGGCCAATTAACTCTTCTTCACTAAGAAAAATAAAATCTCTTTTATATGTTGACGATATAGTTTGTTCATTTGCTATGAACTGATAGTAGAGTGCATTAGTATATTGTAATTTTGGAGAAGAATTATATATCTGTAAAGCTTCTGTAAAATTTGTTTTTGCACTAGCCTGACAGTCTGAGTCTGAGTCTGAGTCTGAGTCTGAGTCTGAGTTTATAATTACATGTAAAATCCAAATAGAAAATACAATATCTATAAGTTCAGCGTTTATAGTGGTGTTTCGAGTTAGACTTATAACGCTATCTTGAGGGAATTTTTTATCTTCGCTACTTGTAATTATATTTATTTTGTACTCTAGTATGTCGAGTAAATACCTAACCTCATTACTTAGAACATGTGTCTCTCTCAGTGAGTTTATTGTCTGTATTGCTATTGATGTTTTCATGTGACGAATATCATGTAGAATTCGTCTTGTTAAATCTATGACGCTATCTATTTGCAGGCCAGAAAAAGTTGTGTACTTATCTCCGTTTACGATATCACCGTTACCTGAGTGGATATTATGAGTGTTACTTTTCATTTCTGGCCTTTCCTAAGCTTATTTTTGGTTGATTATTTTATTTCCATTTACTATGTCGCCAGTCCCACTGTGATAGTTATGATAGGAGTTTGACTCTTGAGTAGACCTGATCGTTTTGATGATATCTAATGTTTGTTGTGACGACTCTAAGAAGTCTTGTATTGCTTCCCTCCTCAGTGAGCTGATGTCATGATCTGATTCTTTTAGTTTATTTGCTAGTGATTCAGCAGTGTTATCATCAACAATCCAATCTTTAAGAGTTTCCTTTATAAACTCACCAGTTATAATTGTTCCTTTTTTTAACGTGTCATAGAGAATACCTGAAAGTATGGTACTGGTCAGAAATGTCATGTTGCTTAGTTCCTAGTATTGTTCGCGTTTGAGGGTTAAATATATTGGCTCTGTGTTTCTATCTTGTATAATTTAAGCGTTGCTATTATTATAACTCCTTGGTTAATGTTTCCTATATGGCTTTTTTTTACCCATTTTAGCGGCCGAAAAGTTCATCATCTAGCGGCCTGTTATGGCATAGAATAGTAGTTACATTACTCGTACTGAATAGTGTTATTCCTCCAGTCAAGTCCATCCCCAATAGCGTCGAAGGTGTTCTTGAGCGCTAAAGCATGAGTCTCACCTCTTCCATGTATGCCGCAGTCTTGGCACTCACAGAGGTAGAAGGTGTCGCTGATTTTGTAGGTATTCAGCTCAGGAAGGCCGCACTGAGGACATTCTTCAGTTAGAAGAAAAGATTTGGCCTTAGTATCTAACCAAGCCTTCATGATTACAGCGTTGATTTCTGAGCGAGCCTTGTTGGTTGTCGCTCTCAGCCGATCCTCTTGAATACGCACTTCCTGAGCCAGTCGGGGGTTGAACTCTCCGTTTACCCAGTTAGCCGGGTTCTCTTCCGGAAAATCCTCAAAATACTCTGACCATTCACCCATTGGGTTCTCCTTGTCGGTTGTTTGCATCGAGTCCATCTGATGCTGTTGTGGTGGGGGAGGGCTCACTGAGCGTTGCGTTGGCTACCGCCCCTAGGTTACAGCCCCCAGATTGCTGCTTTTGACCGGTTGTCTGACGGTATTGAAGTTCACCATCGAAAGGCCCTGTGTGAGACATAGGCACCAGTCGAATAGCTTACCAATCGAAACTCGGTATGTTGAGCGATTTATCCGCTAACTCTGTGATATCAGACATGTTTTTGATGCAAATCAGGAATTAATCAATAGTGGGTTATTTATTAATTAACGATGTGTTAGAACCAGCGGTATCCATAAGAGAACTAGATAGGATGGGTTGTGAAACGCATACTGTTACTGGCTCTGTTGAGCATCGGATTTGCCGCCAGCGCCAAGGAGCAAGTGCCTGATGCGAGGCTTGTAGATGAGCAGGTGAAGCAGCAGATTATCCAAGAGTCCATCGACAGCTACCCCGGGAACTGTCCGTGCCCATACAACTTGGCCAGGAATGGCAGCCGTTGTGGCAAACGCAGCGCGTGGAGCAGGGCAGGTGGCTATGCGCCGATCTGCTACAAGGAAGAGATAACGGACGAGATGGTCAGCGAATGGCGGGGTAGGGCAGACAATTAGGAAAGAGAGAAAAACTGCTATATAACATACAGGTATTCTATTGGAACTTTAGTTGAGTGCTTTCGGGAGACAAGGATGTCAACAGAAGAACTCTTTGAAGAGGTCGCAGCCTGGGCGCTGCAGCAAGACCGGTTCATCACCAGCCTGCAGTTGTGTGACCAGTTCAATGTATCTATGCCAGTTTCAGGACGGCTTCTCCGCAAGCTAATTACCCACCCGCGGATGACCTCAGAGTTCAAGCGGGAGAAGTGTATTATCAGTGATGGGCAAGCCATGACCATGCTGATGGTTCGGGTGATAAAGATCGCCAGGGTGCCCATGGGGCCTCCTAAGCCGGCCAAGCTCCCCAAGCCACCCAAACCCAAAGTCGTAGTGATTCCTCAGCCTAAAGATGAAGTTGTGGTCAAAAAGCTGAGGAAACTGGTAGCAAATATGCCGCGGTGAGGGATTATTTCCCATTACTCCGAGGTCGGTGCAGACCGATATATTTCGCTTCTGTGATAAGCGAGATACTCTCTCTGTTTGGGTTTGAAGGGGCCGACGTTTATTGGCAGCTCAACACCCCACTGCTGCAGGGCCCGCTCGATGGTGGGTTCGGCACACAGCAAGCTGCCGGCATCAGTGAAGGTAATCCAACCACGATCGAATAACTTATCGATGTGAGGGGAGAGCAGCAGGCCGTTGTTCCCATCTAGCCGTTCTTCGTTGTTCGCGCACTTGGACCATGGCTTGATGTGGCTGGCAATCAGCAGGGCTTTATTAGTGACTCCGGTAACTCTACAAGCTGGCTCGACCTTCTCCAGGTTTGCACGGAAAAGACCTTGGCCACGGCGCGATTTGACGAGCTGCTGCTTCTCTGTTGCGTCCAGGGCCGAGGCCTGGATGTCCGCCTCGATTGCATCACCTTCCAGTTCGGCCTGATGCTGCTCGATGTCATCAGCAAAAGATGGATTCAATCCCTTGGCCAATGAGAGCACCAGGTTGCCGAGTGCTTCGCTTATGCTCGCCAGATAGCAACCTTGGTTACCGTTGCCACTGGCTTGCAAGGGCGAATTCTTTGAAGGGAGGAGGGGAGCGATCAACTCCAAGTGGTCCTTCGGTCTGATAGGCTGTTCCAATAACTCCCAGTCGATTGGTACTTCCCAGCCTGTATCTGACCACGAATCTCCGGCGTTACCGAATTCAGAGGGCTTCTTAGCCTCCAGGGAAGGGGCAGTCACCAGGCCAATTGCCTTGATAAGCCTGCCGGCATAGGAGATAACAACATCACCTGGCCGGGTCAGCGTGAGGTTGATATAGGTCTGGTTCTTCGAGCCATTACGGTTCATTTTGGGCGACCAGATATAGCCGCCCCTGACTTCAGCACTGTACGTTTGTTTATGGTTTACCCACCAGAATTTCACTATATATCCTTCTTATACTGGTTCATTACTGGGAATATCATTATTTTTTCATTCTGACTTTGTTGTACTCTGCCACAAGTAGTTTTGCATTGTCATTTTGATGCATCCACAGGACTTGAAATATAATCATAGGAAGAATGCATATTAGAAAAAGTAAGTCACTCTCTTTCTTTATTTGGATTAATGGCCCAGCTACATACCATATGAAATAGGTAAGGCAAACAAGAGCGTAAACCACAAAGTATGACTGTGATTTCATTGATTGATAGTTTATTGCCGCTAGGTTATACCTGTTTGATTTTATATATCTAGCCTGCTTCAGTCGGACTCCTCTAATCATCTTTTTTGCTCTACCTTTAAATACTGGGATCGCCTTATTCTTGAAGAATGCTATGAGCTTAGGCAAGATGTGAAAGAGTAAAACAAAGAAGGTTCCAGTGAACCACCAAGCCGGATTTCTCAAATTAAGTAATATTTCTTCCATTGCGAACCCTTAATTTAAATTTTATGTCATCAGTTCATGGGGCAGATTTTATTTGGGCATTTAACATTAATTATGGTGTTTTTCTTCAGCCCTGATAACAGTAGTTGTCAAAATGAATATGCCATTTTCATTAAGGTTTAACTTATCATCAGCTTTGGTATGATTGTAAAAATCGTTATGGTTGTCCTCATTTGTTGAGGTATATAGAAATTCTTCTACAAGGGCCAATACATTTGAAAGTGTCATGTTTTTATTTTTTGATTCCAAGTCATTAATTACTGATATGGCAATATCAATAATAGTCTTATGAAGAGTTAATATTTCAACTAAAGTTGGATTTTTGTCTTCGAACATCCGTTCTATAAATGATTGCAGTGCATATAAAACATAGGGTCGACCATAATTTAATTCAAAAAAAACAATTTCTGCAAGATGCATGATTTTTTCATGATTTGATTTTATATGGTACAGCAGTGCCGTTGATGATCTGTGTCTTGAGGAACAATATTTTGCCAATATCGTAGGTGATGGTGATTCTTTTGATAATTTTACTGTAGTATTTATTAAATCGTCCCAGCCTGAGTTTTGATTTACAATTTTAGCATTTGAATCAAAGGTACGACCAATCTCTATTCCGTTTATTTTACTGCCCTGGTATAAGTTGGCGAGTAAGTTACCTAGTGTTGTCGAACATGACGTATCTTTCTCTGCTTCCCCACACATCCAACGTGAATCCCATACTTTATTATGAGTTGGAGCACATGCACCAAACCAACCAAGAGATAAAACATTTTTGTTTTGAGAATGAACGTCTACAGAGTTTAATAATGTAGCATTGTTCGCTGGCTTCTTGACAAGATCAAATTTTTGCCACTGAGATAATAATTTAAATTCTTTATCCGTACTATTACCTTGGCGAATAGGGCTAATAGGTACTTTTGGTATTAGCTTGTTAGTACTGCGTTTGGCTTGAAAAAAAAGCGCCCTGTCATTTGTATTTCCGTAAGAAATTATTTCTCCTTTTTCATCGAGTGAGCCCCAACCATCTCGATATATAAACAATGCATCAGCTAGTTCACCATGGGTGATAACTTTATTTTCATCAAGGTATCTTGTATACGGCTGTTTATCAATGTAACTCAACTCAACAGTGACAGCTTTAGTTAAGCGGTGGTTGGTTGGAACGCTTTGGTATATGATTTTCGCCAATCCATCCACAAAATCCGTTGAAAATAATCGTGATAGCTGTGCTAACTCTCCGTTTCCTGATGTTGATGTCATAGTTTCATATTGTTTTTCTATCAGTTCATCAATTTCTTCAGAGATGGGCATATATCTAACTCCTTGTTTATATAGCTCTAATTTTTTGAAGTGCTTCTATTTGTTTTGACTTTATTAATGTCTGACTCTCGAAGCTCCATAGTAAAAAAAATGGCTGCTGCTCTTGGTTACAGGTACCAGATTGTTGCCATTACCTTGAGATGTGTGACAGAACTTACTAACAATCCATGGTTTGAGATGATACCCATATGAGCATTAAAGGTGGAGTGTTTTTGAAGTAGTTACGCCAAATTGTTTGTTTAGTCGTAACCAAAATTGACTTCTGCCTAGGCCTAAGTTGGGCTGGCTCTGGGGGAATGGAGGTTTTCTGTCGCGTGACATTGCTCGATATTTCGCCTTAACATGATCCTGCTGGACCTAGACCACCCGGCTTTGTATGACCACTCAGGACCCAGACCATGACTAAGCAACACACTCGAGATCTATCCGCAGTTTGTTCCTGTGGAAATTCCTGTATTGCCAATAGGCCCCCCGTGGTTATAAGCCACAGGAGGTGATATGGACCTGACCTTGCTGAGGATGTCTGGTGGGGTTTTGGTTCCATCCACCCCGGCAGATGCTGAAGTTATTCGGTTGATGCCTATTGGTACCACTATCCAGGCACAGGGTAGGGGACGTCGTAATCTTGCCTTTCACCGCCGCTTCTTTGCCTTACTCAATCTGACCTTCGATTATTGGGAGCCAACTGGTGGCTTAGTTTCGCCAGCAGAGCAGGGGATCTTAGATCGCTTTGTTCGTTACCTCTCACACTTCGGTGCTACCCACACCTTGGACCAAGCCAAAGAAGAGTTCATAGACCAACTAGCCAGCCTTCGGGTCGAGCGCCATGGCCCCCAGGCTGAGAAGTCATTCGAGGTGATGCGTAAATGGCTTATTGTCGAGGCCGGCTACTACACGATCGTGATACTCCCGGATGGAGGCATACGGAAGGAAGCCAAGAGCATTAGCTTCGCCAAGATGGGGCAGGAGGAATTTGCAGATCTCTATCGCGCAGTCTTCGGTGTTTGCTGGCGCTATGTCCTCAGCTTGCAGTTCAGCTCTGAAGCTGAGGCCGAGGAGGCCGTGACTCAACTAATGGGGTTTGCCTGATGAGATTTGAGACGAGCCCGATCCGTTCTCAGGCGCTCCGTGATGGCGCCCGCGGCCAGGCCTGCAAGCTTCAACTGCCCGGTGTCTGTATTGGTGGCACCCATACTACCGTTCTGGCTCACCTTCCGAGTGCCCCGCATGGCATGGCCTTGAAGGGGGATGACCTGGTGGCGGTTGAGGCATGCTCGGCATGCCATGATGCTATCGATGGCCGGCTTCCCTATGACTGGGAACCAGGGGAGCGAGAGGAGGTGATTTATTCCGCGTTGACCCGTCAGCTGCACAGCTGGGTTGTGCGGGGGCTTATCAGCGTCAAAGGCGCAGCATAAGCCATTTGCTTTTAATCAGGACCAAGACCACAGAGGACCAACTCATGAGCTACTCACTGGAAATGGCATTGCGACTGTTCTCCCCCAAGGGGGCACTCCATGAGCCAATCAGCGGCAACTTCAATGCCCTGGGCCGTGACGACTTCATCGGCGCCCTGCAGATTGCGGCCAAGTCAAACGAACAGGGACTGCAATATCTGATGGCGGATCACCTTGTTGACCCGCAGTCTATCGTTGCTCTGCTTACCTTCTTCGAGAGTGAGCTGGGGTGTGAGGAGGCAGCAGGCATGGCCCTGGCCATATTGCTTCGACGTCCACTGCCTGAACAGTTAGACCGGCTGGTGTCATCTCACCCTTACTTCGATAAGGAACGGCGCAGAGCATCGGTGGTAATGGAAAGAGCGAAGCGGGCTCATAGGGCTGGTAATAACCATGAGTATCGCCACCTGCTGGCAGAGCGTAACGGGATATTGAGCGCAGCCCGGGATCGCTGTGCGGATGAGATCCTGCAAACTGGCCGCTGCCCGCAGTGCAAGGGAACCGGCAGGCGTCTGCGACTGGGTGATGAGTGTCCGAAGTGCCACGGTACCGGGCGAGTGGTCCCAGATGCTGAGCTCGTGTCACGGCGCTTTGGAATGGCAATGAGCGAAGCAATAGAGCGGCTGGTTGACGAGGTGATTCACCAGGCGTCGGACTTAGTGCGGATCATGGACCGACAGGTGAGGGAGATGCGGGGGGGGGTGACGCGATTTTCCCGGCATTTTGTGGCGACAAAATCGCTTCAAAATCATGCCACTAAATGTAGTGTCGTTTAGCTGCTGGATTTGAAAGTAAACTTGAGTTGATTTTGAAGGGGTAATACAGCACTATTATTGCAACCAAAATCTTCGGATTTAGGTCAAGATTTTCTCACTAAAATTGTGAGAAAAAAGGGCCCGAAGGCCCTTGGTTAGAATAGTAGACTCCTGTATTGCTCGATCACTTCACCTAGTTGCTGGAGCAACGCAAGGAGTACGAACAAGGTTTTGGCTGCGGCAAACAGCTTTACCTTCAGATTAGATGGCTCGACAGCGGCAAACTGTTGAGCCTTCTTTTTTGCTGCTTTCGCAGTTGCATCCCGTCCGCTTGGACGCCTTTTTATCGCCATGCAGTTCCTCCACATTAGGCGGTTGATAAAATCGTTTAAGTAAAATCATTTTCACCTCACTCACGGTTTTCGTTTGCTGTGGCAGTGGCCAATTCCTGCATTTTCCGATCATTCGTCAGCAGGGACAAGGCATGATTATCAATCGCTCTGTTTCGATTTATGACCCCACTGACTCCATTGTCAGAAGCTATCAGAAAGCAGGTGTCTACGGCAAATCCGACGGTGACGGGGAAGCCAAACCGTGGTCTGTTTGCACAGTATGTGTCCTGCAATGCGGATTGAGGTCAAGTTAGGTTGCCATCATCGCTAAACAAAACCCTCTTGGGGGATTTCCGCGTCTCCATTGACATCAATCGTGACATCACGACAAGCTAATTTCGAGTATCTCCTGGTGTGTAGCAGGGCCACACACCCGCTAAATTAAAAGAAGTTGGCTGTGGAGGGACTCAATGGACAGCAAATGGAAGTGGCCTGTGATTAAGGCAAGCTGGTGATGTTATTTCTATTGTGTGTACTTAATTCGAGGGGGCTGACGTGACACGTCCTATTTGCGGGGTGTGCTGCTTATGTCGCGATTCGTTCTTGTCTATTAAAGTAGACAAATGAATGCTCGTTCATACATGCGTAAACGTGGTTTAACCATTAGATTTTGAAAGATTTTTTCTTTCACGCTTATCATTTTACGACCAATAGTTCAGATAATGAGGTCGTGTATCGCGGACTGAGTTGTTCCCGTTTCATCATCCACTCTCTGTTATCTTTCCCTCGAGTCCCGAAGAAAATTTTCCCCAAGCCTTCCTGATTGATCTTGTCGATCACCTGCATCAGAGCCCCACTGCGAGGCTCTTGCTGCTCCATTGCAAACAGGTCACCTTGCCGGATCCCTGAGGGAGTGAAGTCAGCCAGCATGACGCCTGCTTTCTGGTACCGGTAACCATCTCTCCAGACTTGTGAGAGGAGAGGAGGGATAAGTGCCAGCAGTGCCCGGGTATCGCTGGTAGGAATGGCGACCCTGGTACTGATGTGCTTGCCGTAGTAAGGCTCTTTCTCATTGAAGGGACTGGTGCGAACAAACAAGGTGATATGGCTGCAGCACATGCCCTCAGCCCGTAGCTTCTCCGCGGCTCTCTCCATGTAACCGGCGAGAGCCTGATGCATAGGACCAATTGCTGTGATGCGTTCGCCGAAGCTCCTGCTGCAGATGATCTGCTGTTTGGCCTGGGCTACTTGCTCGAGGTCTGCACAGGGGATCCCCCGCAGCTCCTGCACTGTCCGCTCGACGACTACGCCATACCGGCTCCGTAGACTCTTGGGGTCGGCAGCCACGAGGTCAGAGACCGTCTTGATGCCTTGAGCCTCCAGCTTGGCTGTCAGCCGTCGACCTATGCCCCAGACTTCCTCGACCGGTGTAATAGCCATCAGCCTGGCCCGCCTTGCCTCATCACGTAGATCGACCACTCCACCGGTGGCCGGCCATTTCTTGGCGGCATAGTTGGCAAGCTTAGCCAGGGTTTTGGTGGGGCCAATGCCAACACCAACGGTGAGCCCGGTCCATTGCTGCACACGTGCCCGCACTTGGCGGCCATATTCCAGCAGGTCGCCAGCCCAGCTTTCGCTCAGTTCAATGAAGGCCTCATCAATGCTGTAGACCTCAACTGTCGGTGCCATCCCCTCCAACACGGTCATGACTCGGTTCGACATGTCGCCATAGAGGGCATAGTTGCTGGAGAACCAGACTCCCCCCATTGCCTCAAAGAACTGGCGGATCTGGAAATAGGGGACTCCCATCTTGATGCCAATGGCTTTGGCTTCTGGGCTGCGGGATACCACACAGCCGTCGTTGTTGGAGAGTACGACGATCGGCACCCCCTTGAGGTCGGGGCGAAATAGCCGCTCGCAGGAGGCGTAGAAGTTGTTCACATCGACCAGGGCAATTACGTGGGGCATGGCTTACCCCAGCTTGGTTTTGTGCAGGACGAAGGTTACGACCCCGAATATCTCGAGCTCTTGTCCCTCTTGCAGGTAGATGGGAGCAAAGTCCGGGTTGGCAGGCATCAGCGCAGGATACGGACGCTCCTGCAGCCGTTTCACTGTGAACTCGCCATCAAGACAGGCCAGCACAATGGCGCCATGGCGTGCTTTGAGCGCCCTATCGACGATCAGCAGATCACCATCATTGATTCCTGCCTGCACCATGCTGTGCCCGCTGGCTCTGACATAGAAGGTGGCGGCCGGGTGCTCCACGCATAGTTGGTTCAGGTCGATCGTCTGTTCGACATAGTCCTGGGCGGGGGATGGAAAACCACAGGCCGCAGGGGACAGATATAAGGGGATCTCAAGTGCTGGCGAATCGAGTTCAGGTACTGCAAACATGGTTAGGACTCTATTGTGCTGTATATAAATACAGTATAGCCTTGCTGCAGATGAAGATCACCGTGATCAAATGAAGCTTGCCTAGTGGTATATTGGCGCAATATCGAGTCTAAAGAGGGCTAAGTGGCTGTGGCAAAAGGACAAACAGCAAGGCAGAAAGACCTTGCGAGAGAACTTCGTGAGCTTACTGCAGAGCATGTGCTGCGGGCCGTAGAGACCTTTGAACAGATGGGGGGCGATGTTCCCACCTATAAACATTCCACCACATATGACCTGCTCATCGAAGGCCGGCGCTATCCGCCCAAAGCCATTCTGGGGTTAGCAGCCCAAGATCTACTTGGCCATGAGTTCCCGTCATCCAAGTTCAGTGGTGGCTTAAATAGCCCGTGCTTCAACATCCTTGAGAAGCTGGGCTTCACGATCGTACCGAAAAGCACTGCTCTCCGACTGGTGCCGCATCACCTGTATTCACGTGAAGAAGTGGCTTCAATCTTTGCGCCAGGGAAGCCATTTACCCCGGGGGCTGGGTCGTGGGGCCTGTCAGGGATCATCAGCAATGCTCCAGGAGAGCGCGATTTTGTCTTCTTCGTAACCCTTGGGGTGTATGAGAGCAATGACTACGATGATGCCCTGACTGCTGATGGCTACTTGATTTGGAAGTCTCAGAACCAGCAGACGCCAGACAGTCCCCTGATCAAGTCATTGGTAGAGCATGATGACACGCGTAATAACGTCAGGCTTTTCCTGAGGACCTCTAAGAAAGAGGAGTACACCTACATGGGGCCATTGGCCTTCAATGACTGGGATCCACAATCCAAGAACCCTGTACATTTCACTTGGAAGCTCCTGAACTGGCCGTTGCCATCAGATGTTCATGCCCATTTTGCTCAGCACATACGGCCGGCGTTATCCTCGCTGTATCACCCCACAGCGGAGAGTGCAGTACCTGGCTCGTTGAGCCAAAGTGCGCCACCCAAAGTTAGTGCCGGTGGTGCGAAGAAGGGGAAAGACACGAAGGGCGGTACGGTTGACTGGGCGGCCCGGGAGCAGCGTAACAGGGAGCTGGGGTTGGCCGGGGAACGCTTGGTTATCGAATACGAGCAAAACAGGCTGCTTCAAGCCGGGTATTCTGACCTGGCGGCCCGGGTTGAGCATATCGCGTTGAGCGACTCTGCTGCGGGGTACGACATCCTGTCGTTCGAAGAGGATGGCACAGAGAAATTCATAGAGGTTAAGACCACTGCGGGCCCAGCCTCAACACCGTTCTACATAAGTGAGAATGAGGTGAATGTTTCCAGGCAGCTGAAAGAGCGGTTCTGGCTGTATCGAGTACATAGCTATTCTCGGGACACAAACAGTGCTGAGTTTTATGTGAAAAATGGGGATGTAGCAGCAGGCTTTACTCTGATGCCTACGACTTACAAAGCCCTATGCCAGTGAGGAGGGGGAGGGAATGGGATTACTGAATAGCGCTGGGTTGATTGTTATCATCACTGCATTTCTATTTGGGTCTAGCACTGCATATACGAACTCAGAGCTTCGACTACTTGGACTGGATTCAGATTTGATGGAAAGAAGTTTTCATCAGGTGCTATATCACGGATTCATAATGAATCTATGGTTTATATTCCTGATGCCAGTCTTTTTGTTTATGGTTTCGTTTGTCTACTATCACGTGGTAGATTTGTTTAGAAGCTCTTTTTGTAAATCAAATAGAAAGAGATTTATAAATGGCCGTCGGTATTTGAAACCATTAAGAAAAATTGGCATTCAGTTCAAAAAAGAGAGTTATGCATTAAAGCGACTTGGCTTAGCAAAAGAATTGTCATGGGTGTTTATGTCCATAACACTGTTGCTTATCTTAATGATTGCGTATCACGAGCAAGCTGGCGAGCAAGCAGGAAAAAAGGTTATTGACATGGTTCGGAGTGGAAAAGCGCCTATTGTTCACATAGGGGAAGGGGATAAAGAGTATTTTATGTTGTATTGCGGGGCAAAAAACTGCGCAGCATATGATGCGAAAGCGAAAATGATAAAGTACTTCGTGCAAGACAATTTTTCAGTACAAAAAAGCATCGGGCTGTGATGATATAAAGAGGGCCGGTATTAACCGGCCCCTCACGCATCAAAAATCTGATGCTCCCTTCTTCATTTCATTGTTCATGTTGTTGGCTTTTACGGCCGCATTGAACTCATCACATTTGATCTTGAGACCAGAGATATTACCATCGCTATCGACATGCGATGTGATTTTTTGTAGGTAGTTATTGTATGATGTGCTGACAAATTTAGAGTCATACATTTCAATGGATGCTTTTGCATTTTCAAGCATAGCCGCCCTGATTTTGGGGACGCCAGAGAAATTGAATTGCTCATACTTGTCGCACAGATCCCAAAGCACCATATCGCGGGCGAAATCGTTCATTTTAGCTTCGCTCATGCGGCGAGCCGCCAACTCTTTTTGTTCTTGTTCAATTCTGGCTGCTTCTTCTGCTCGCGCTGCTTCAGCTATTCTTTCTGCTTCTAGGCGTTTTGCAGCCTCTTCAGCTGCTTTCTTTTCTTCTTGCTGGCGTTTCAACGCATCTTCTGCAGCCTGTTTTTGCTCTTGCTGACGTTTTGCCGCATCTTCCGCTTCCTGGGTGGCGGTCAAGGAAGCCATCGCTATAGCAGAGGTATCGAGATTACTGATCTCAGTGATTCTTTGCTTGTACGCGGCGATAAGCAAGGCATCGCTAGCTGAAGGGATTCGAACGTTTTTAAGCCAGCTGCGCTGGGATGCTTTCAACGTAGGGTGTTTTTTAACTTGTACTTTGTAGATTTCAGATAGCTGGCTATCGAGTGAAGATAACTCTTCGTTGTTGCAGATCCGGTGTTCGATAGGTGCTGATGCTAGAGAGCAGTCAAAACCAGCAGCAAAGACGCTACCAGATAAGGTTAGTAGCGCAGTAGTTATGATCTTTTTCATGGTTTGTCCGTAATTTTATTATTAGCGATATGATCATTTCATGGAGCTACACGTGAGATGCCTGTTACTCGGTAGTCCTATGTGGAACTTATTATCCCTCAACAGGAAGGATTTCTACAAGTGACGTCCAAAGAAATAACCGTTTAAATACCACATCAAAACCATTGAAATACCAATGCTTGATATACGATAATCAGAAGGTATTAATTCCTGTAGCAAAAACGAGCAAGCGGCATTCAACTTTGGGTTTTGCTGTAAGATTAACTCCATCATTTAGAAGAGAGATAGCATGAGCGAGTTTAACAAGGTATTTCTGAATCAACGTAGTCTGCGTGCGGCTTTGCGTGAGCTGAGCTTTGAGCAACTGACTGAAGCAAAGGAAAAGCTGGATATGCTTTTCAAAGAGCGCGAAGAAGCTGAGCTGAAAGTTATGCAGGAGCAAGAAGAACGTCAGGCTAAACTGGCCGAATTCCAAGCGATGCTGGAGCAGGCTGGTATTGATCCGAGCGAACTGCTGGGTGCTGGTGAAGGTAAAGGCGCCAAGGAGACCGCAGCTAAGCGCACCCGAGCTCCTCGTCCTGCCAAGTACAAATACACCGAAGATGGTGTAGAGAAAACCTGGACCGGTCAGGGCCGTATGCCCAAGGCAATTGCCCATGCGGTAGAGGGCGGCGCAGCGCTTGAGAGCTTCTTGATTTAAAGATCTATCTCTAGGCAGCCAAGGCCCCCTTGGCTGTTTTTATATGTTTCCAATAAGAGCTAGACCCTAAGGGCGCCGAAAGGGGTTACTAATGCATTCCAATACACTGTTCCTATTGCCGCGAGACTTTTTCTTGCGACAGCTATTTGTCATGCTGTGCTGGGAGGTGCTGTTTGGTTTTCTCATCATCAACTACAGCAAATTAAGCTTTAATGCTGTAGACGCCCGCTCTGTTACTCTCATGGTATTGGCTGGCGTATTCCTGATTCTTTACCCCCATAGCCGATATGCGACTCAGAAGATCATTGATTTTATGATTGGTGCCGATCGGTTGCAGTATTCATCAGTGCCTGCGTTATTCGAACGGAAAATGGGGAAGTCCTTAGTCAGTCTGGTTCTGATACTGATTTTAGGTCCGGCCAACATAGTGGCGCTGTGTATACAACGACTGCGGTCACGTTAGGCTGACGGTTGAAAGATCCGATTTAGAGCGTTAGCATCTCCCAAAGATGGCCAGAGTCTTACCGACCCTGGCCTTTTTGTTTCTAGCCCGCCTCGTGCGGGCTTTGTCGTTTCTGGGGGGAGGGATGAGCAAAGAGGAAGGGGTGGCAACGGCCGCAGTGGTCTCAGGGGTTGCCGTAAAATCCGGCCCGCCTGTCATTGTCTCAACGATGACTCTGGCGGGCTATTCGCTCAATGACTGGGTGCTTGCGGCCACGCTGGTCTGGATTGTGGTCCAGATGGGGTGGTTTATTTGGAGCAACATCATCCGGCCTCGGCTTAACGGGGGAGGGAGGGAATGAGCAAAGTACGCGTCGCTGTTGCCGCACTGACGCTCTCCGCCGCGGGCTTTGTGGGGATCTTGAATCGAGAGAACATCAAGCTGGAAGCATACCCAGATCCAGTTCACGGCTGGCAGGTACCCACCATTGGGGCCGGTAGTACCGAGGGGGTGAAGCGAGGCGACAAGATCACTCCGCTCCAGGCTATCAACAGGAGCTTGCGTGAGGTCCGCGTGTTCGAGAGCGCCCTCAAAGGCTGCATCAAGGTACCGCTCTACCAGTATGAGTACGACGCCTACGTCCAGCTGTCGCACAACATCGGCCAGGGGGCGTTCTGTCGCTCTACGATAGTGAAGCGCCTCAATGCTGGTGACTACGAAGGTGCTTGCGAGGCGATCCTGCTGTTTCGACGTGCCGGCAGCCAGGACTGCTCTGTGCCTGGTAACCGAGTATGTGGTGGCCTCTGGGCAGACCGGCTGCGCCTGCATGCACAGTGCAAGGGTGGAACATGACTCCAAGCAGCTATGCCAAGGCTGCCCCTTATGTCGCTGGCGGCCTGGTCGTTGCAATCTTGCTGGGCTCAGGCCTGGCCTTGTATCAGTACCGCTACAGCGAAGGCTATCGCGCCGGGGAGCAGGACGAGCGGCTTTTGTGGCAAGCGAAATGGGACCGACAGGCAGCAGAGCTCGCTGCAGCCAAGGCCAGAAACTTGGAATTGGCGCGTGAAGAAGAGCAGCGTCGTCAGAATGAAATTGAGAAGGTGAGACGAGATGCAGAACAAGACATCGCCCGGGCTGAAGCTGATGCTGCTGCCGCTAATGCTGTCGCTGGTAGCCTGCGCGAACAAGCCCGCCGCTTGGCAAGCCGAGCCAGTCAGTGCGCCGGCAATCCCGGTACTGCCCAAGGAGGCTCGGCAGCAGGCCAGTCTGCCCTGGTGCTCGCCGACCTGCTCAGCCGGGCTGATGCTCGAGCGGGAGAGTTGGCTGCAGCATATGACCGAGCTCGAGCTGCAGGACTAGCGTGTGAGCGTGCTTACGATGCTCTATCTGCCACAAAGCCCCGCCGATAGGCGGGGTTTCTGTTTGTGGGGGAATGGATGAACTGGAATGAAGATCTGGAGCATGTTGGGAAAATGACCGGTGTTGTACACGGTATCCTGTCCCACGATGGCGATACAGCACTGGTGCTCTTGAACACTGGCGTCGCTGTGGAGGTATCTGCGACTCATCTGCCAGTACCTGGGGACACCGTTGTTGAAGGTGAGTTGTCTGTATAAATGGCCCGAATCGACTGGCTTGCGATGCAAGAGGAGTTCACTGCTGAGCACGCAGCCTCTGGCATCAGTGTGAAAGAGTGGTGCGAGAAACAAGGCCTCAACTACCAATCTGCTCGGCGCCATATCAAGTTTCGAACTGCGCAAACTGCGCAAACTGCGCAAACTGCGCATTCAGATGTGCGCAATGCGCAAAGTGCGCAGTCCAAAGTGCGCACAATTGCGCAATCTGAGAAGAATGCGCAACCCAAGGGGAATGAAGGCAAGGCCAAGAGGAGAGAGGGAGGAGAGAGAAAGTCATCTTCATCCACACAACGCCTAGTGGGCAGAGGCCAAAACCCGAATACCAACGGTCGTGACTGTGGTGGTCGCTTCATGGATGGCAACTCTGGTAATCCTAATCCCCCTAATCAGTGGCGCCCCGGCGACAGGCCAGCACTGACCCACGGCGGTTACGCGCAGTTCCTCGATGCGCCAGAGCTGTTCGACCAGGCCGAAGAACTGAGGCTGAGAGATGAGCTGATATTCACCCGGGCGCGCGTTATCTCTGTCACCAAGACCTTGAAGGCGTTGCAGCAGGATCTCGCTACGGCAACCGAGATGGCCGACAGGCTCGCCCTCTATGAAAAGCTCCTGAAAGCCGAGCAGGCCCTCGACCGGAACATTCAGCGCATTGAATCCATCGAGCGCACCCTGAGTGCGATGCGGATTGATGAGGTAACCGGGCCCAAGATTGAGGCCGACACTAAGCGCATTGAGGCGGCTACCCGCAAGTTGAAGGCCGAGGCAGATCGGCTGGAGAAAGATGGTGGCAGTGAGACCACGCCTGTCAGTGAGATGGTTGATGAGTTGCAGGGAATGGGAACTGGGGGGCTCATGAATTCAAAATAAATTTGTTATGATTGCACATCTGTCAGCTGGGATCATATTCATGAAAACAGAATATATGAATATCGCTATTTTAATTCTAACTACTTGCACTTTATTGGTTGCATTTTCACAAATGAGAATTGCAAGCGCCAAAACAAGAATGGATCTATATAATAAACGTTTTTCAATATATTTGACTGCTCTCGATTACTATCAAGCATTATGGCTGGATCATTCTGAAGAGAGCGTTAAGAGCATAAAAGAAAAGGCCGTGTCTTTTACGAAGGCATATAGAGAGTCACAGTTCCTCTTTGATGCAGATAGCGGTATATATGAAATTCTTGGTGAGATGCAACAGCATGGAAGTACAATGTCCTACTACATAAAAAGGCGCGTGGAGTGCGACACGCAGAATGTAGAGGACCGTAGTGATTTGCTGCCTCTGTTGACTGCATATAATGAATCATACCCTCTTTTTGAAATGAAGCTTAAGACCCTGGAATTGAAGATGAAGAAGTATCTTGATTTTTCAAAAATTGATGGATGGCGCTTGGTTTAAAGGTTATCCATAAAAATAACCGTTATAAATATATTACCAACCCGCTTCGGCGGGTTTTTTATTTCCTGAGACCCACCCATGATAGAACCCGACACCTCCACCATGACTGAGCAGGAGCAGATTGCCTACATCCGCTCGAAGCTTGGCGATAAGTGGTGGCGGATGAATAACCTCTACATGATCGAGAACGAGCAGGGCGAACTGGTGCGTTTTCGGCTGCGCCCGGCGCAAGAGCTCCTGTTCAAGACCATGTGGTGGCTGAACATCGTGTTAAAGGCACGCCAAATAGGGTTCTCTACAGCCATCGATATCTATCTGCTCGATGAGGCGCTGTTCAACAAGAACATCAAGTGCGGGATCATCGCCCAGGACTTGGCTGCAGCAGGCGAGATATACCGTACCAAGATTGAAGTCCCTTTCGATAACCTACCCGGCTGGCTCAAGGCGCAGTTCCCAGTCGTCGCGCGGCGTGGCGGGGCAAACGGCGGTCACATCCTGTTCCGGCATGGCTCAAGCATTCAGGTGGCCACGTCCTTCCGCTCTGGGACCGTCCAGCGCTTGCATGTCTCTGAACACGGGAAGATCTGCGCCAAATACCCCGAGAAAGCCAAAGAGGTGCGCACCGGTACCCTGCAGGCTATCCACCCGGGCGCCGTGGCATTCATCGAGTCAACGGCCGAAGGCGTGGGCGGCGATTTCCACGCCATGAGCATGAAGTCACTGGAGCTCAGCAGAACCGGCGGTGAGCTCAGCCAGCTCGATTGGAAGTTCCACTTCTTCGCCTGGTGGCAAGACCCCAAGTATCGCGACGACGTGCCGGCATCCGGTGTGGTGGCCAGCAAAGCCCAGCTGGAATACTTTACCGCGGTAGAGAAGGCGATGGGCTGTACCATCAGTGATGAACAGCGCCAATGGTATGTGCTCAAAGAGGCAACGCTGGGCACTGAGATGAAGCAGGAGTTTCCCAGTACGCCGCTAGAGGCGTTTCTGACTTCTGGTCGCCGGGTGTTTGACCCGATAGTGACGATGGAGGCGGAAGGTGACTGCATTGCGCCACTCATCGTCTATGACATCGACCCTGTTACCGGCTCGCGTCACAAGGCACGTAAGCCAGAGCGACTGGACGAGCAGGGCCAGAGGTCGCTCGAGAACATGCTGCTGGTGTGGGAGCTACCCGATCCCGATGAGGATTACGCTATCGGCGGCGACGTGGCAGAGGGGCTTGAACACGGTGACCGGTCATCATTAGATGTGGTGGCCAGAAGCGATGGTCGCCAGGTAGCGCACTGGTATGGGCACCTGGATCCCGGGCTCTTTGCGCAGCTGCTGGCCCACGTCGGCAAGTTCTACGGCAGTGCAGAGCATGGCCCTGCTTACATCGGCCCAGAGCGCAACAACCATGGCCATGCCGTGGTGCTCAAACTGCGAGAGCTGTACCCCATCCGCCGTATCTACACCCAAGAGCACATAGACCGTGACCGGGATGATGAGACACCCCGTTTGGGTTGGCTCACTACCCGGCAATCCAAGCCACTCCTGGTTGATGGCCTCAAGACCCTGCTGCGTGCCGGCCAATCGGGGATCCGCTGGATCGGCACCATTTCCGAAGCAACCACCTTTGTCTACGACAAGAACGGCAGCATGAACGCTCAGGAAGGTTGTTACGACGACCAGCTGATGAGCTACATGATTGCCCAAGAAATGCGGGCCAGAATGCCTGCTCGCATCGTCAAACCTGAATCCGCCCGTAAACCTAAGCACTGGATGGCCAACTGATGATCAATGCCCAGCCCAAGGCCCCTGAAAAAGGCGGCCTCGATACCGCACGCCTGCTCAAATTGATGAGCGATATCAATGGCCAGCCAGACTGGCGCTCGATGGCTAACCGCGCATGTGCCTACTACGACGGTGATCAGCTGCCTCCCGAAGTAAGCAAGGTGCTCAAAGAGCGTGGCCAACCCATCACCATGCACAACCTGATCGCCCCAACCATCGATGGGGTGCTGGGCATGGAGGCAAAGAGCCGGACTGAGCTGATGGTGATCGCCGATGACCACGACGAAGAGATCGAGCTGTTGGCCGAAGCGGTGAACGCGGAATACGCAGATATGTGCCGCCTTGGCGGGTTAGACCGAGCCCGGGGAGGGGCCTACGCCGGCCAAATCAAAGCGGGATTGGAGTGGATTGAGGTCTGTCGCCGTGATGACCCGTTTGGTCCGCGCTACAAGTTCAGTAACGTCCACAGGGATGAGGTGTTCTGGGACTGGCATAGCCGCGAGCCTGACTTGAGCGATTGCCGCTGGCTGATGCGCCGGCGCTGGTTTGATGTGGATGAAGCCAAGGCAATGCTTCCGAGCAAAGCTGACATCTTGGATCGCAGCATCAATGACTGGGCGGATATCGTGAACCTGACCTCCATTGAAGGGATGGATCCCAACCTGGTCAGTGCGTATGAGGAGTGGAGCCAGTTCAGCAGCAAAGAAGTGGAGTGGTGCAGTAGAGAGCGGGACCGGGTGCTGCTGCAGGTGGTTTACTACCGCACTTACACCACGCGCCAGGTACTGTTACTCGATTCGGGTCGAGCACTGGAGTTCGACAAGGGAAACCAGCTACACCGCGCTGCTGTCGCGATGGGCAGAGCCAGGGTTGAACGCCGCCCAGTGGCCGTAATCCGAGAGTCCTGGTTTGTCGGCCCTCATCACCTGGTAGACCGCCCCTGTTCAGCGCCACACAACATGTATCCCCTGGTCCCGTTCTGGGGATACCGAAAGGATCGCACCGGAGAGCCCTATGGCTTGATTGCCCGGGCCATGCCGGCACAGGACGAGGTTAACCTGCGCCGTATCAAACTGACCTTCTTGCTGCAGGCCAAGCGCGTCATCATGGATAAGGACGCCACCAACATGAGCCGAACCCAGGTGCTGGAGGAGGTTGAGCGTCCTGATGGCTACATTGAGCTCAACCCGGATCGCCAGAACAAAACCAGCGTGAGTGATGCCTTCAAGGTTGAGCAGGATTTCAACGTGGCAGCCCAGCAGTTCGAGGTGATGCAGGATTCGGTCAAGCTCATCCAGGACACCATGGGCGTTTACGCAGCATTCCTGGGGCAGGGCACAACAGGCCAATCCGGCGTGGCGATAAGCAACCTGGTGGAGCAGGGGGCCACCACTCTCTCGGAGATTAACGACAACTACCGGATGGGCTGTCAGCTCGTAGGCCAGCTGGCCTTGTCATACCTGCTGGAAGACATGGCCAACAAGCGCAACTACAAGGTGACCATTAACCGTGACGACCCGCGCCGGCGTAAGACGGTGGTGATTAACGTCGAGGCGGAGGACGGCAAGCTGACCAACGATGTGACTAGGTTACGGGCACATATCGCATTGGCGCCAATCCAGCAGACTGCGGCCTACAAGCAGCAACTGGCCGAACGGATGACTCAGGCAATGGCCCAGCTGCCGCCTGAAGCTGCTGCAGCCTGCTTTGACTTGCTCGTGGAGCTGATGGACGTGCCGCGTAAAGCGGAGTTTGTAGAGCGGATCCGTAATGCGCTGAACATCCAGAAAGACCCAGAAGAGATGAGCGACGAGGAGCGCGCCGCCGCAGAGCAGCAGGCCCAAGTTGCCCAGATGCAGCAGGAAATGACCATGCGCGAGATGCAGGCCAAGCTGGCAGAACTGGAAGGCAAGGCCGCCAAGTGGCAGGCGGAAGCTCAGCGTATTGCCAAGCTGACCGACTCTATCCGGTTCGAGGATGCGCTCAAGCAGGCGCAGACCGGGAAGACCCTGCAGGAGATGGAAAGACTGGCAGCGGAGCAGGAGACACTTCAGAGCGAGAAGGCGGTGCTGCAGGCTCAGCTACTGGAAACCATTCAGCAGCAGATTGATGCGATAGCGCTCTGATAGTTGCTTTTATAAACACCCAGCGTTAGCATTTCCCCAACATGGCCCAGTCTATCAAGATTGGGCTTTTTTGTTTGTCACATGTGACAGTTGTTACTAAATATCAAACGCAGGATAATTTCAGGTGAGTCCAATTACCGCCTGTAGTGTCATGCTCTATTGCCCGCCTTGTGCGGGCTTTTTTGTATCCAGCCCTCGCCGGGGAGCGCTTTTGCGAGAGCGTTCCCCCGCTTGGGCAGCGATACCACCCACGAAAACCTACGAGGACGACCATGAAAACGAGCATCGAAAACCTGACCGGTACTGAGAGCCTGGATGAACTGGAAGCCATGTTGGCCGAAATCGAGCAAGCGCCTGATGTCGAGCTGCACGACGGCACTGCCACCGCACAAACGGACGTAGAGACCGCGCCGTCGGCGGGAGAGGGGGCCGCCGGCACCGACCAGAGCACGGTAACCAGTGCGGCACAGGAGGGCGATGACGAAGCCAAGGAGCCTGAGAAGGTGATCTTGGCGAAAGGTGGTCAACACACCATCCCTTACGAGGTGCTTGAACATGCACGCCATGAGGCCAAGGAACTGCGGGAGCAGTTGGCCAGTGCGCAGCAGGTTCAGGCTGAAAGGGATAAGTTGCAGGCGTTGCTGGATAAACACGGGATCAATCCCGATGTCGATCCTGATGACATCAGCCCAGACGAGCTGGATCTGCTGGCGCAGGACTACCCGGAGATCGGCAAAGCCCTGACGGCAGTTGCCCGCAAGCTCCACAAGCTGGAGTCACAGGCTGCACCGCAACACGATCAACCCACGGCAAACCCCGTTCAGGCCGCGCTGCAGGCGGTACCCGAGCTGGCCGAGTGGCGTGATCAAGACCAGGACCGCTTTGATTTCGCCCTGGCTATCGATGACAAGCTGCGGGTTGACCCGGCATGGAGCGATAAGTCCCTCGAGTCGCGCTTTGCTGAGGTTGCACGACGCACCAAACTGGCCTTTGGCGATGAGGTCGCTCCTCCTCCTGCCAAGGCACCCAGTAAGGATGCAGACAAGCCCGCGGACTTTATCCCGTCCAGTCCTTCAGCTCTCGGTCAAACCCATCATGCTCCAGCTACTGGGATGGAGCGCTACGGCGCCATGTCCCAGGCAGAGCTTATCGGTGAGATGAGCTCCATGTCTGAGGCCCAGATGGAGGCCTTGCTGGAGCAGGCCGGGTTCTAAATCAACAATCCACGTTACAAGAAAGCCCCGACTACCACGTCGGGGCTTTTGTTTTTGTAGGAGAGGTTCATGACCCAAATCACTACGGCGCAAGCCAACAAGATCCTGCAGGCCGCTCTGTTTACTGCGGCCAACCGCTCCCATTCGCTGGTTAACATGCTGACCGAAGAGGCCCCTAAAGGGGTCAAAATCAACGGTGGCAAACAGACCAGTGCAGGAGCGCCGGTAGTGCGTATCTCTGATCTCGGCAAAACAGCCGGTGACGAAGTAGATATGCAATTGTTCCATCAGCTCTCTGGCCGCCCGACTATGGGTGATAAGAAACTGGCTGGTCGTCTGGAAAGCCTTTCTTTTGCAGACTTTTCGTTGACGATCAACCAGTCCCGCCACGGTGTGGATGCTGGTGGCAAGATGAGCCAAAAGCGCACCAAGCACGACCTCATCAAGACCGCTCGGGTGCTGCTGGCAGATGGCTACTATGGTCGCCTGGTTGACCAGCGTGGCTTTGTCCAGCTGGCTGGGGCACGTGGCGACTACGCGGCTACCGATATCATCTTGCCGTTGGCGGATGATGAGGAGTTCGCCGAAATCATGATCAACCCCATCACGGCACCGACCTACGAGCGCCACTTCTTCGGCGGTGACGCGACGACCTTCGAGTCCATCGATGCTGCAGACCGTTTCAACCTGGGCTGCGTAGACAACATGGCGTTATTCCTGTCCGAGATGGCTAACCCCATCCAGCCGATCCGCATGCACTCAGACCCCTCTGGTGGAGAGCCACTCTTCGTGCTCTACGTCACCCCGCGCCAGTGGCACGACTTCTACACCTCCAGCTCTGGCAAGGACTGGCAGGCCATGCAGATCGCAGCCACTGAACGTGCAAAGGGTTGGAACCATCCTATCTTCCGCGGCGAAGGCGCCATGTGGCGTGGCATCCTGGTCAAGGAGTACAAGGGGTTGCCCATTCGCTTCAACCAGGGCAGTACCGTCAAGGTATGTGACGTCAACTCTGAAACCGGTATGGAGGTAGACAAGGTTGCCGGTACCACCATCGACCGCGCGGTCCTGCTGGGTGGTCAGGCGCTTGCCAACGCATTTGGTTCTGGCGAGCAGGGCGGCTCTTTTGGCATGCACGAAGAGAAAACTGACCACGGCAACAGTACCGAGATCTCCATCCACTGGGTATCTGGTCTGCAGAAGATCCGCTTCAAGCAGCGTAACGGCAACATCCAGGACCATGGCTGCATGGTACTCGATACCGCGGTGAGCCCGGTCGGCCGTTAAGTACCAGCAGGAAGGGGCCTCAAAGCCCCTTTTCTCTATCTGACTCGATAAGGAGCCATGTCATGGCCAAGACTACCCTGATCGCCAAAGCGTACCGCTGGTTTGTTGGTGCCTTCGGCAACCTCTCTATTTCCCCGACCTTGGTGGCCAAGCTGGCCGCCGTACCGGCTGGCGATGTTGTTGCGTTTGGCGACAAGGTTGAGCCCAACCTGAAGGTCGTGGGGGTAACGCTGTTCACTACCGCACTGGGGGCGAACACCACCATCACAGCCAAGATTGGCAATACCACCATCATCAATGCAGAGGGAACGGCAGCAGCAGTGGCCAAGTATTACCCGGTTGATGACCTCCTGACGCAGGAGGGACAAGAGATCACCCTCACTATTGGTGGGGGCAAGGCAACAGGTATCGCCAAGCTCAAGTTGCACTATGAAGTGGTGGGCAACCTTTAAGGCTGCCTTTCTCTCCACGCCCGGCCCTGTGCCGGGCTTTTTCATTACTGGATTGGAGTTATTGCCGTGAGCGACAAAATTGCTGTGGTGTACATCGGCGAGAAGCTGAGCAAGAAAGACACTGTGACCGGGAGCCGCCTTGTGTTTCCGCGCCATGTGCCTGTGGATATCGAGAGCCACATCGCCATGCAACTGCTGGAGTTTCCCTCTGTCTGGATCCGGGCTGAGCACCTGGCCGACGAGCTGGAACGCCAGGAGCGGGCGGCTTTGGCGGCAGCGGCCGAGCTGGAGCGCCAAGCAGAGGAAGCTGCACGCCTTGCCGAAGAGCAGAGCATGGTGGTGGGTGGGCGAGACCTGGCCAAGTTAACCTCCGCTCAGCTTGCAACGCTGGTAGTCGGTGAAGACTTGGACATTACCCCGCAAGGTGCTCAGGAAAAAGTTGGGGATTACCGGCTGAGAGTGCGTGATGCCCTGAAGTCCAAGTTGGTCACCGAGGATAGCGGCGAGTAATGGTACCGGTACAAGATAGCCGACTGGTGAGCCCCGCTGTGTTGATCCCGCTGGTTCGCCAGCGGGTTCTTCACTTGCCGCATACAGAAGGCGCTGATGCCTTGGTACATTGCTATCTCATCGAGGCCGCCATCATCTTCTGCAAAGAGAGCATGCTGGTCCATCTGGAACGGATGTTCGACCATGTCTTCGAGGGCCAAACCGTCAGCTTTGCGATGACCAGCAGCATCAATCGCCAGGCTAGACAGGAGGTGCGGGCGCCGCAGGTGACGGGGTCGGCGATCCATAGCATCACCGCTGAAGGCCATTTACTGACGCCTGGTCAGCACTTCCATTTGCAGTCCACCGAGTCCATTCGCTTTATGGCGCCTCTTAACCAGGTTTGCATTATCGGCGCCATTGAGCCACTGCCGAGCGCAACACTGATCCCTGCCGCCTTGGTGGAGGGCTATGCGCACGAGCTGGCTTGTGGGGCTGCATATCTCTTACAGCAGTTACAAGCCAAGCCATGGACCAATCATGAACTGGCTCAGATTAACCGCCGCAAGTTCTATGACGGGATCCGTGACGCGTACCGGTTTCGCATTGAGCACACCGACAGTGCCAGGATCCAGAACCCCGTCCGAAAGCGACACTTCTTCTGATGCGAGGTGAGTCATGCTGGTCAGCGAATTATTGAATAGAGCATCGAGTGAGTTAACGGATACGCAGCGCATCGGGTGGGGGATAGAGGACTTAATCTCCTACTACAACAGCGCAATCTCCGCGATTGCTACTGCAAGACCGGACATCTTCATTAAGACGCAGTCCTTCTCCTGTGCTGCCGGTACCCGCCAGACGGCCCCTGCAGGCACAATCAAGCTGATCGACGTTGAGCGTAACACGCGCACAGGCAAGTCTATCCGGTACGTGGCCCGTGCAGACCTGGAAAGTCTTATTCCTGGCTGGGCCAGCAGCACTGGTGGAGAAGAGGCTGAACTCTACATCCATGAGCCCACCAATATCACCGCATTCTGGCTCTATCCCGGCGTGAAGGCGGGGGTCAGTATCGAGCTGGTGCTCAGCATTCTTCCGACTCCCTTGACGAAAGTGATGGTTGAATCGGGTGCAGAGGTTCAGGTTGATGATCGCTATGTCACGCCCTGCTTGGATTGGATCATGTACCGGGCGTTCATGCGTGACTCGGAAGTGACAGCTAATGCGTCTCGGGGGCAACTGCATCTTCAATCGTTCACTCAAGCCCTGGCCATCGGTACCGAGTCCGACGCTACGATGTTGTCGATGCGGGACAATCAGGCCAGTACGAAGGGGCGGCGCCAATGATCAAGCTCTATGGCACGATCACAGACCCGGCAGGAAAACCAGTTCCTGGTGCGCTGATTGAACTGCGCTCGCTTACTACTACGAGCGAAGTCCTGATGGGGTCTGAGCTGACCTTCAAATGTGATGCCAATGGCCGCTACAGCTTTGACTTGGCTGCAGGGACATATGATGTCTATGCCCAGAATGATCTGTGCCACGACATGGATTACATGGGGACGGGGGTCGTTACGGCACAGAGTATCGATGGCCCCCTGAAAGCATCCTGATCGATAGTGGTATCAACTTGACGCCTCCACTTATCGAGCGGGCGGTTCAAGCTATGCAGCAAGCAGAGAGCGCTGCCGCTAATGCCTCAAGAGCACAGGTCCAAACCGCTGAGACGGCTCTATCTGTTGATCACGCATCTAAGCTGGCTTCTGATCAAGCCGCTATTGCCAGTAGAGAGGCAACCAAAGCCGAAGGTAAAGCGGGCGAAGCCGCTCAAAGCGCCAAGATTGCGGCTGGTGCTGAACTCCGAGCTCAACAATGGGCAGAAGAGTCGGTCGATGTTGTGGTGACTGGTAAGCAGTATTCAGCAAGGCACCACGCGGTCAAAGCAGGAGAGTTTGCTGCAATTGCTGGTGTGAGCGCATCGGAGTCAGCTACAAGTGCAACCATTGCTGCTGGTAAGGCTGAAAGCACGACTCAAAGCGCCGCATTGGCGGCTGCAAAAGCGAACGAAGCGACCATCAGCGCCAAGATGTCCTCCACCTCAGCTGATGCGGCAGGCAAAGCCAGTGCGGCAGCTGCTAACTCAGAAACCAGTGCTAAGCGGCATTCAGCCAAGGCCGAGGAGGCTGCTCAGGCATCTGAAAGTGCAAAGATCACCACGCTTGATAACGCGAAGCAGGTTGCGCAACAGGCACAGCAAGTAACTGGTGATCGAAAGCGGGTTGAAGGGCTTGCCAAGGAGATTGATGAGCACTCAGTTACTGTCTCGTCACTGGCTCAAGAGGTGAGCACGAATACCGCAGCGGCCCGACAGGCAAAGACTGAAGTTCAGTCGATGCGGGATACCACTCTCACCAAAGCCGCTCAGGCGATTGCCGCCGCTGATACCGCCAGTGATAAAGCCAGTCTGGCAGCACAAGACCAGGCTGCGGCCAACCTGAGTGCTCAGCATGCAAGCCTAGCTGAAAGAATGGCTGAAGCGTGGGCTCAAAACCCTGAAGGGAGTGATATTAACGGCCGGCCTGGCGAGTTCTCGGCATTGCATTGGGCGCTTCAGGCCCAGAAATGGGCTCAGGCAATTACCTCTCAGTTGGTTTGGGCTGGGCCATGGAACGCTGCCGCTGGCGCTCCTGTGGCCCCAGCTAATAACCAGGGTATCCCGTTTTACCGGGTATCTCACCCGGGGGTGATCGCTGATGTGAGTTTTGGTGTGGGAGACTACCTCCACTGGGATCCAGCAACCAAAGCCTGGTTCAAAATCGATGGCACAGACGCTGTTATTTCTGTAAACGGAATGACCGGGGCGGTAGTTCTTCGTGCCGCGGATGTGGGGGCCAGGCCTGCAAGTTGGGTCCCTCAATGGGACGAGGTCACCAATAAACCGGTTACCATGCCCCCCTCAGAACATACGCATTCCTGGTCTCAGTTAACTGACACTCCAGTCTTTGCACTTCGCTGGCCAACCCTAAAGGAGATTGGCGCAGCGGCGCAAAGCCACACCCATCAGTGGTCCCAATTAGTTGGGGTCCCCACATATGCGACCCGATGGCCGTCTTGGTCCGAGGTAACAAATAAACCGGATTTGGCCGCCGCGAGCCATCGTCACGAATGGGATCAGCTGGACCAGGTCCCTGTGACTGCGTCGCGCTGGCCTGCCTGGGGGGAGGTGACGGATAAGCCTGCGTTAGCCGCAGCAAGCCATCGCCATGACTGGGGACAACTAAATAATGTACCAGTGACGGCTTCCCGTTGGCCGAGCTATGAGGAGGTAACAGGCAAACCTGATTTTGCCTCTAGTACTCATAGACATTCTTGGAGTCAACTCGATCAGGTGCCGGTTATGGCAACGCGCTGGCCTGCCTGGGGAGAGGTAACTGGTAAGCCGGAGTTGGCTGCTGCGAACCATCGTCACGCCTGGAGTCAGCTCGATCAGGTTCCGGTGATGGCGACTCGTTGGCCAGCTTGGGGGGAGGTAACTGGTAAGCCCGAGTTGGCTGCAGTGAACCATCGTCATACCTGGAGCCAGCTTGACCAGGTGCCTGTGATGGCAACGCGCTGGCCCGCCTGGGGAGAAGTCACGGGGAAACCGGACACTATGCCTCCCTCCGCTCATAACCATTCATGGACGGACCTGACTGGTGTACCAACGCCAGCAACCCGCTGGCCGACCTGGGCAGAGGTAAGTGGCAAACCAGCGTTGGCTGCAGCGACTCACTCACATCCAGGTAGTCTGCTGACCCCTGTCAGCCTGCTAAAGGAGGACCTTAATACCATCAGAGGGCCAGGCCATTACGCACAACACGCGAATGCCAACACCTCTGTTGCACAACATTATCCTGAGAATCTTGCAGGCAGTCTAATTGTGACTTCAGGCGCTGGTGTGCAGCAGCGTTATCACGTCTACAACTCCAGCCGGGTCTGGACTCGGGCTCAATAAAGCACTGGAGCTTGGACTGAGTGGGCTAGGGATTACAACACCTTAAACAAACCATCCTCCAGTGATGTTGGAGTGGGTATTGTAATCTTCACAGGTCCAGTCCCTTCTTTTCCAGGGACCACCATACCCAAAGCATCGGGATTGTACGCAATTGCTTATCAGAACAACTCAAAGCCGTATCAACGGGACACTGTGATGATCTGGTGGGATGGCGGAGTCTCTGGTGCTGACTGCTGGGGTGCTAGCCGTGTTTCTGGTCTTGCTGTCTATATCAGCAAAGATGGGCAGGTGAACAACACAGCCAATGGCAGCGGCTTTACACTGCTCTCGATTACGAAAGTGTACTAATGGTTACTTCTAAAAGGCTTGCTAACCGGGAAGGACATGAAATGAACAATGGACCGCCGAATATATGACGAATGAAATGACCTGCTTAGTATTGCGTGGTGAACTGGCTCATCATTAGGTCGCTGCGTTGGCATAAGTTAATCATGGCCCTGCTCTAACGAGCGGGGCTTTTTCATCTCTGGCTTTTGGGAAACACAATGCCATTGATCGACATCGTGACTATGCGAGGTATGGTGCCTCGCCTGGCAGACCATCTATTGCCGGACGAAGCAGCCACCTTGGCCCAGGATTGTCATTTTGACCGTGGGGTGGTGGCACCACTGATGGCTGACAAGGCGCTTGGGAGCACCTTACCGATCATCCCTAAGACGTTGTTCCACTACTACGGGGATCACTGGTTTGCCTGGAACAAGCAGGTTGAGGTCATGCGCTCCCCAATTGCACAGGATCAGTACAGTCGGGTTTACTTCACCGATGGCGAGTTTCCAAAACTCACCTATGACGCCATCGCGACCGGAGGGAGCCGCAAGCCTAGCGCCTGGTACCGTCTTGGCGTACCGGCTCCAACCACTCCGCCTAACATGCAGTCTGTCACACCACCGAGTGGCACCAAGGATGATGACCCTACCGACGATGAGACCAGATTCTATGTGGAGACCTATGTAACTGGGCTCGGTGAAGAGGGCGCTCCTGGCCCGGCAAGTGGCAAGGCCACAATCACCATTCCGGGATCCACCGTCGTTGTGGGGCTGTCACCAGTGCCCACCAACAACAGCAATATCACTCGACGCCGGCTCTACAGATCTGTTTCTGGGGGCGGTTTGGCGGACTACTTGCTCGTTGCGGAGCTTCCCATTGCGACCATGACCTACAGCGACAGCAAGAAAAGTGGTGAGCTTGGGCCGGTTCTTGAGACCTATGGATACGCCATGCCTCCCGAAAAGCTACGCGGGATCTGCCAGATGGCAAACGGTATCAGTGCGGGTTTTGTCGGCAATACGGTGCTCTTTTCCGAGCCCTATCTGCCCTATGCATGGCCCGAGAAGTACAAGCTGACCACAGAGCACGACATTGTGGCTATTGCTGCCATCGACACTGCGCTGGTGGTTGGAACCAAGGGATACCCTTATCTGTTCCAGGGGGCATCTCCATCCTCAATCACGGGGCAAAAGCTTTCCTCGGTACAGCAGGCCTGTATCAGCAGCCGTTCCATGGTGGCCCTCGATGGTCTGGTGTTGTATGCGTCACCAGATGGGTTGGTCGGGGTCGGCACCGACGGTGGTCATGTGGTGACCGAGGGCATTATCACCCGTGCGCAGTGGCAGAAACTGCAGCCCCACACACTTCGGGCCTGGTACAACGAGGGTAAATACGTTGCTCTGACCGATACTCATGGGTTTGTGTTCGATCCTAAATCAGGGGATTTACGCTGGATCTCCGGTCGCTGGGATGCCGCTGTGCCAGACATGGAATTGGATGCGCTCATGTTTGCCAAGGAGAACCGATTGCTCCAATGGCGGGGAGGGGCTGAGTCGCTATCGATGCAATGGCGCTCAAAGGTGTTTGTCTTGCCACCGGGAATGCGCCTGGCAGCAGCACGCTTAATGGGAGAGAACCTTACCTTGGTGGGCTTTGCCCTTCTGGTTGATGGGAACAAAGTCTTTGAACTCGCACCAGGCCAGGTACCGGTTAGCGCTTTTAGATTGCCACCGGTACGTGGCCAACGTTGGCAGGTTGAGGTAACGGGGACCTCAGTGGTGGAGCGGATCCTTCTGGGAGGCAGCATTGCAGAGGTGACTGCATCATGAGCAAGCCGACTTTCCGTGCAAGCAATACGCAGCAGGGCCTGACAGAGAACATGCAGATCCTGACCGGCCAGAAAGGGGACCGTCTGGATAAAGCGTTAACGTTGCGGGAAGCTGCTGGCCTGGGAATGATAAATCTGCGGCGAACCGCCAGCGGTTCACTGGTACCAGAGCTCCCCCCAGCTAACAAAGTCGATCCGGAGTGGAGCGGTGTTCAGCCGCCCCATGCTCCGCTCAACGTTACAGTAAGCGGCGCATTTCATACCATCGTGCTGACTTGGGATGCCCCGACATATTGGGGGCACGCCTTTGCCGAGGTGTGGCGATCCGAGGATGACAACCTAAGCCATGCAGTCAGGGTTGGGGCGACGCTGGCCAACGTCTATGCCGATGCGGTGGGCAAGGAGTTTGCTGCCTTCTACTGGGTACGGTTTGTGAACAAGAATGACATGGAGGGCCCTTATCAAGGCACAGAGGGGCTGCATGCCGAGACCAGCCGAGATGTTCAGGACATCCTGGATGAGCTGCAGGGCAAAATCGAGGCAAGCCACCTGGTCCAGTCACTACTTGAGCCTATACAGCAGGTGCCGCAGCTTTCCAACAACCTCAACCGGCTTGGTGCCAGTTTTGAGAAAGAAGTCCAAGCACGCATTAATGCTGAGGAGGCATTGGCCAAGAAGATCACGCAAGTTACCGCGGGATTCAAGGAGGGGGATACTCAGCTAGCCGGCCAGATCACCACAGAGGCCCAGGCCAGGGCTTCGGCCGATGGGGCGTTGGGGAAGCGAATTGACACCGTGAACGCTAAGGCGGGCGAGTTAGGGGCAGCTGTCCAGCTACAAAGTCAGGCCATCGCGGAGCTTAAGGGCGGTGCCCAGGCTATGTGGACTGTAAAGGCCAACGCCGGGGGCATCACCGCAGGTATAGGACTGGTTGCAAAGGATGATGGCACCAGCCAGGTTGCGCTCTCTGCAAGCCAGGTATTTGTGTTCGACCCAAATAGCGCAACCCCATTGGCGCCGCTGTTTGCTATCGACAATGGTCAGACGGTGATTGCCGAGGCAATTATCCGTAAAGCAACCATCCAGATTATCCATTCTGAGAAAATCACGGCTGATTACATCAAAGCAGGAAGCAGTATCAGCGCCCCACTTATTACTGGTGGCCAGATAGACATGGGCAACGCCTTTATGGCCGGCGGCGCAGCTGGCTTCGGTAAAGGGGGGCCATATGGTGGTTGGAGCTGGGGATGGCACACCATCATCTACAGTGATGGCAGCCTGTATACCAATCGGTTACGAGCGGAAGGCGGCTATGTGAAGAACATGGTCATCGGTAACTGCACGATTGAACAAGATTGCATAGTGAAAGGCACCGTCTATGCGGAGCGAATCGTCGGTGATGTTTATGTGGCACGAGATTACGCCTGTGTGACACATGCCAAACAAGTAGGACCTATTGATGTCTGTCGCATCAAAATAAATCAGGCCGTGGGGTTCCCACGCACTCTGACAATCCCTTGGCTTGCGGGTTTGGTAGGGTGTTCAACGACTGCGTCAGGTGGCGGTTCTTCACCTATATCGAGCTCCAATTCCACAACGATGCAGGTGTCGGTGTTGATGGATGGTGAAGTGGTAAAAAACCTCACTGCGGTGGCCGCTGCCTACGCAACCTCTAACCCATCGCAGGGGCCAGTTACCAATGTCAATGAGGTCGGGGCCTACGTAGGCGATATCACCATTCCAGCTAATCGGGAGCCGGTGATCACAATCCGAATCCAAAGAGTTCGTGGCGACGGATGGGTTCGAAGTGACCCCTCTCAAAATGGGCGAGTGGTGTTATTCAAACAAGGCGGCTCTTTATCATGACTCATCTTGCTCGCATCGCGCGTGATGTTGGTAACCCAAACCTGATCAGCGATCTTCATAACGCCATCCAAACCAGGGTGGCGTTTTTGTTTGTGCGTGGCAGCGATGGTTTTGTGTTGAAGCCAGTCTCCGAGGCTGGGACCACGGGAGTAGTGGTATGGATTGGCTGGGGGGAGCGAGGAGCTACGGATCGCCATTTGCCAGAAGTGAAACGCCTTGCGCGGATGATCGGGGCTCGGTGGCTTCGCTTCCATTCAGTAAGGAAAGGGTGGCTGAAAGTGGCGAAACGCCAGGGTTGGCAACGGCGACCCGACGATTCTGATGGGTTCTATGTCTTTCAAATTGACCTGTGAGGTGGGGTGATGGGCAAGGGTGGTTCGAACGAAATCAAGGAAACCGAGGCCCAGAAGGCCGCTGCCGCGGTGGCTTTGGAGCAGTGGGAGCTCTACAAGAACGATCTGCAGCAGTACGAAGACTTGTTCATGGACAAGGTAGACGACCTCAACCGAGAGACTGAGTACGACAACATTGCCGGAATGTCGGCGTTGGGGACAGCTCAAGGATTCGGGGAGGCTCGTGATGAGCTTTCGAATGCTTTAGCTGCTCAAGGGGCAGACCCAACGAGTGGCAAGTATCAGGCGCAGATGGATGAGCTGGAGACGGAACAGGCACTGAGCCAGACCGATACAAGTAACCGAGCGCAGTCCAGTCAGCAGGACCGGTATGTGGCGGGGCTCAAGGATGTGGTGAGCATTGGCGCTGGACAAAAGGCTGAAGCGTTGGCGGGGATGGGGGATTTGGCGAACACCAGCCTTCGCAAGGCAGCCAATGATGCGCAGACCTCATTTCAAAACAAGATGGCCACGGCCGGGCTCGTTGGAACCGTGGCTGGTGCAGGCACGGCATATGGGCTCAAGGAGTTCAGGGCTGGTTCTGTGCCAGTAAGTAAGAAGATCAGTCCGACAGCATCCGTGCTTCAGGGCAAGGGCTATTAGGAGGAGCAATGGGGTTTGCTGCAGATACATTCGCTCGCATCACTCGTGAGCAGTTCCAGGATTGGAAGAATCGCTTCTACCCCAAGCAGAAGCAGTTGATGGAGTTAGCAACCAATGGGCAGTTGATGCGTGACCAGCTTGGACGGGTGGATGCGAATATTGCCAATGCCTTGCGTTCAGCCCAGCAGGCTACGGCAAACCGCAACGCCCGCATGGGGGTGAGCGGCCATGCTAGCGATAACAGCCAGGGCTTGCGCATGGCATTGATGACGGCAGGTACTGAAAACGGCTTGCGGGAGCAGGAGCTGGCTCGCCAGATGGGGATTTTGACCGGTGCCGATGCTGGTTTGCGTGAGTCACTTAAAACCGGGGGAGGCATGTAATGGGGTACGGACTACTTGATCTCGGTGCTCAGGCGCGGCAGCAAGGGATGATGGGGCTGCGTGATGCAGCTAACCGTGAATCGGAGATAGAGGTCGCCAACAAAAACCTGAAGACCGCCCGTAGGGGGCAGTCCATGAGTGCAGTGGGGGCCGGAGCCGGTATAGGTACGATGGTTATGCCTGGTCTGGGGACTGTCGTCGGGGCTGGCATTGGCTTTTTGGCCGACAGTCTGTTTTAAGGAGGGCAAAGGTGAAGGGCGTATCAGGATTAGCTGAAGGATTTCTGGCCGGCTTCAACACAATGGATCGCTACCAGCGTGGCCAGCAGGAAGAAGAGCGGCTAGATAAGGCGATGAGCCTGCGTGATGCCATGTGGCAGAACGAGCAGGAACGGCAAAAGGTGGCGGATACTCGCTATCAGGAGGAGCTGGGTTACAGCCGCGGCCGCGACAAGGTTGCCGATGAGCGGGCAGATCGCCAGTTCGCGCTCACCGAGCGCCAGGTAAAATCTGCCGAGGCCCGCGCCAACGCATCGGAGCGCAGAGCCGCTGCCAGTGAGGCTCGCCAGCAGCAGGAGTATGAATGGCAGCGAGAGCTTCGTAACAAGCAGCTCTTTCAGCAGGAAAACATGCCGATCATCCAGTCGGGTTGGCAGGCAGTGGCCGAAGGCAGGGATCCGGGTGATCAATTTTGGCGTGTTGTCCGTGATCCGCGGGCCGGCTCGTTCAACCCTGAACGCTATCTGCAGCAGAATTATGCCGAGGCCGGGAAAACCTTTGTGACCTATGCGGGTAACCTGATGCGACAAGCCCAGGAGGGAAGGCTGGATCCCTCAACACCGGAGGGCCATGCCGCGGTCAACGACCCGGCGTTCATTCAAGCTGCAGGTACCCTTTACCAGGAGGAGATCAACAAGGGGGTCGGGGACATTGACCCCGAGAGCGGGAAGACAATTAAGGCCAAGAAGCTCAGTAACATCATGGTGACTCCAGATTCTAGTGGTGTGGTGCTAGGCGTAGAAGTGACCTATGACGATGGTAGTACCGATATTCGACCGGTCACCAATAATCGTACCTCGGCCCCGGACGACCAGCCCAAAGTTATTCCGCTCAACGACTTCCTGAAGCCTGCCTATCAACGGGCAGCATTGTCCAAGCACATGATCAGCAATGCTGACCAGCTACGAACCGCTCTTGGATTGACGGTAGGACCTGACCAGGCTGGCTACAAGAAAGCGATAGCTGCACTCGAAAAGCAACATGGTCAGAACCGGGCGCGAGTTTCTGCGAGTAATACTGACGATAAGGATGTTCAACTCGAGGCGTTGGACGCTCAGCTTGAGCAGAGCAAAGCAGCTCTGGCGGAAATCTATGGTGTTGCTAACAACGCCGATGAGCCAAAGCAAGAGGCGCCGCTCAAAGCCTGGACCGGTGGTGACCCAGAGCGTCTGCGATTCGTCAAAGAGGCAAATCAGCATGGCAAATTAAGAGGGCTGATGGAAAGTCCGGCGAGGATGAATACTGCATTCGAGTTGTGGCGCCAGAATGCGGCCAAACAGCAGGAGGCTGCGCAGGCAAAAACCACGGCAAGTCGTCTACGTGATGCTAGGCTAGACGCCTATAAAGCTATGGCGGGTTCCCAAACGAATAACTAAATAGACATCGCCATGGCATAATGTGCCTCTGACATATATCTATAGGGACATGAAATGCCAATACTCACACTTCGTTATGCCCAGCAGATGTTTAAGAGCTTATTGGCTCTTTCTATTGCGTTGTTTGGTCTATTGGTTGCAAGTGGAAACGTCTTGGACTACGGCTCAAACTGGCAATTTGTTCAACATGTTTTGTCCATGGATAGCATGGAACCCTGGTTCAATGGTCAAGCGCTTCAAGGGCGGGCCATTACCAGTGTGACCCTTCAGAAAGCCGCATATGCCCTGATCATTCTTGGTGAATTTGTTTTTGGTTTGCTCTGTGCCTGGGGTGGGGGATTAATGCTATCTGGCACATTAACCTCCTGTCCCGAACGATTTACCCGCGGCAAGGCAGTCTTCACCTTGGGTTGTATCCCAGCATTGTTGGTGTGGTATACCGGGTTCGCGGTGATCGGTGGTGAATACTTTGCTATGTGGGCCAATCAGTGGAATGGCCAAATGAAGGCTTATACGTTCACTGGATTCATTCTCTTGAGTTTGATGTTCATCTCACAAGCCGAATCAGAGCAGGCTTAAACCAAGCCCAAAATAGAAGGCTCGTTGCTCGGCGTTGCCATTACCCGAACACAGCGTTAGCATCTCCCCATAATCGGCCAGTTTGTTTATTGGTCGCCCGCATCTGAAAGCCCTGAGCAGTTCACTGTTCGGGGCTTTTCTTTTTTATAAAACCCCGAGGACGACATGCATAAGCTTGGACTGCGTGAGGCATTACCACAGCCGCAAATTTCCGATACCCGCAACGACCCCTTTTGGAACAATCTCGATAGCAGCCTGTCTGCCGCCGCCCCATCTACCACCCAAACCCCAAAACGCGACCTCGATGTTGGCTTGAGTGATGTGGCTCGCGGGGTGGGGGCTGGGGCACTGGATCTGATTGGCGGCATCGGAGAGTTAGCACGACAGGCAAGTGACTTCGGCAAGGAGAATGCCGGCAAGCAGGGTGGTGATTACCTAGAGCAGGCCCGCGCCAATATGGCCAGAAAGCTTAGCCCAGTACTGGACGTGGTAGCCGGGGCTGGAGAGCTGGCCCAGTCAGGTGCTGAATCCCTGACCGAGGGAATGAGCAGTGATGCAAAGGAGGCGTTGAGTCGTCGGTTGGTCGATGAGACGCCTGAGGGACGGGTAACCCTCGGCGATGGTGCTGGGGACATCGATGTATGGGCCATGAAGATGGCACAGGGCATTGGCTCTTTGGTACCGACCCTTCTGGCGGGCGGCGTGACCGGGGTAGCGGCTAAGGCCAGTATCGGGCGTGCTGTCACTACATCCATGCTCAAACGAGGGGCCACCCAGCAGGTTGCTGAGGCTGTCGCCGCTAAGACTGTATCCCGGCTGGCGACTGGGGCCGCGGTAACGACCGGGGCAACAGGTTCGGTTGGTAGCGCTGGAGTTGATACCCGCGAGACTGTGCTCAATATGAGCTTCGATGAGCTGGCGGCCAGTACCACGTTCCGGGAGGCGTTTGCTCGTATTGACGAAGATCAGCAGACCCAGCACCTCTCGGACGAGGACAAGCTGGCGCTGGCCAGGCAAGAGACTGCCAACGTTGCCAGCCGTGCCACCATGAGTGATGCCAAGACATGGGGCGCGGCGGCTGTCGGCTCCATGATGGGCGATGCCATGTTGTTCAAGATGCTGGCCGGAAAGATGGCGGCCGGTGGCATGCTCAAAGGGGCTGCGAAGGGGGCTGCAGGTGAGGGGATCAGCGAAACTATTGAGGAGGGTGTGCAGCAATATGCCGTGAACGAGTCTCTGAACGAGATTGCCGGGGCGAACATTGAGCCAATGCAGGGGGTGATCTCCAGTGCTCTAGAGGGCGGTCTCATTGGCATGGGGGCTGGTGGAGTCGTGGGCTCTGTCGGTGGTGCCCGAGGTGGCAAGCCCATTTCAACCGATGCCCGGTCTGCAGAGCCAGGATCTGTTGTCGATGGTTCACCCATCTCGCCTGAGCCGCCAGCGGATATTGCACCTGCGGCATCGGCACCGGAGAGTGTTGATGCTGTCGCTAAACCTGAGATTGCCGCAGATAAGTCACCGTTAGGCCCCAGTTCCAGCCAGTTCGATGAGCTGCGTGATGTGCCCGCTTACCTGCGCCGCGACGATACCGCAGAGCGCTTCAAGGGTATGGCTGCCGATAGCGAGGTTCAGCGAGCCCTGGCCGGTGAGTTTGGCCAGTCAGTGCAGGAGTTGGTTGCTTCACAGATGCAGGCTGGCGATCAGGGCAAGAGCCTTTATGAACGCGCCCAGGCTGGCGAGCTTGGACTTGACCCGTTCGCTGGCAACAAGAGCACCCAGCAGGTGGCCATGGAGAACCAGCGCCAAGCCCTACCACTCAAAGATGTGATCTTTGCTGGTGACGCCAATGCCGCTCGGGGGGTGACCAAGGAAGGCCACTTTGATGACAAGCAGGCTGGCACAGGCCCACAGTTTCGCGGCGCAGAGCGCACTCGCTGGCAAAGCGGGCAGGAGGGGGATGTGTTGCCGCCAGAGACATCTTCCACCAAGCCCGCTGGCAAGCTGCCGGGCGCAGTGATTGAGGGTGAGGCTCGCGAGGTCGGCACCGAGTTGCTGCACCGCGATGTGGTCTATGGGGCGGATCAACAACAGCCTGATGCTAAACCGATGCACGGCAGTGTCACCGAAGCGGAAATTGGCCCGCTCCAGACCCTCCGTATCACCCGCAAAGGCAAGCCATTTGCCACTGAGAAAGAGGCGGCTATGGCAAGCCGTAAGGGTAAAGAGGTTCCGGTGAAGCTCAAAGGCGGTGGATTTGGTGTTGCTGAACTGGCAGAGGTCGAGCAAGTTCAGCGCAGAGCGCTTGAATCTTCTGCCACCAATCAGGACGATACCGGTAACAGCGGAGCGCTCCCTGCAGATAAGCACAACCCAGAGGTGAATCATGACCAGCCTGCCGAGATACTTACGCTTAGCAGTGACCGACAAGGTGATCAGCCTGGAGCAAGCGCGCCAGATACAGCGAGTTCTGAACCATCCTCTGCCGAACTCATCAGCAGAACTGGAGCCGGAGATCCAGAAGGTCTCGCTGCTTCTATACCTACACCAGCTCGACAGCCGAGCGATGACCAAACACTGATGACCCCGGCCAAAGATGCCGGGGTTGCTGTTTCTGAGCCTGCCACAGAAGTAGAGGCCGCACGTGCTGAAGTCGATACAGATCCGACGCCAGCACAGAAGGAGGCTGGTAACTACAAGAAAGGCCACCTCAGGCTGCACGGCCTGAGCATCACCCTGGAAAACCCCAAGGGTTCAATCCGAAGCGGTGCTGATAAGAATGGTAAGGCTTGGCAGACCACCATGGCGCATGACTATGGCTACATCAAACGTACCGAAGGTGCAGATGGTGATCACATCGATGTGTTTATTGGTGATCAGCATGCTAGTGACATGGTCTATGTCGTCGATCAAGTAGACCCCAAAACGGGCCTGTTTGATGAGCATAAAGCCATGCTGGGGTTTGCCGACGAGCAGTCCGCTCGGGAAGGCTATCTGGCTAACTACGAGCCGGGATGGCAAGGGCTTGGGGCGATCAAGGCTATGCCGGTCGAGGAGTTTAAAGACTGGCTGAGCAAGGGTGATACGACAAAGCCGGCAGTGGTTGAGAAGGGACACACCCCAGACAAGATCCATGATTTTGGTGAGAAGATCGGGGGCGCCCGTAAAGATACCTGGGCGGCTTACCGCGACACCTTGGAAGGCGAAAGCGCCGAACAGATAAAAGCGTTGCCCTTATCCAAAGCCTGGCCGGCGCCAGACTATGACAAGTTGGTGGCATCAGGAGTAGATCCCCACGCAGTTGCACTTGCCCGGGCTGCCCGCGACGCGATCCCTGCTAAGCCTCGAGTCAGTTACAAAGTAAGCCATTGGGCTCAAGCCGTGAAATCCCTGCGTGATCTGTCCGTGGGCCTGATGGATGGTTCCATTGACGCCAATGCGGCGAAACGGGTGATGTCTAATGCGGGCTTGCGCAGTGCCCATTCCATTCACAACCGGGCTGAACTCTATCTGGCTGTCGGCCATCAACGTAGCCTGGCCGATCTGGAGCTAAGCCTTGGTAGCTACAGCCTGTTTGAGGGGGTTAAGCATGATCCCCCCATCGGCATCTGGACCATCAGCAGACAGAGCAAATCCACTAACTTTGGACATTGGCCACGCACGATCGCATCAGGTTCAAGCAAGGCTGAGGTGCTTGCTAAGTTCAAGCGTCGATACGACGAATTGACCCAAGAGGTGAGTAAGCCAAAGGCCATCTCGTTCGACATATACAGCCGCGGCAGTCGGCAGGGCTGGATAATTGGCAAGAAAGTCGGCCGTAATCACCTTGACCTGACCGAGTCGTTCGAAAACGTCAGCGACGCACGCAAGTACCGAGTTGATCATTACGATGAGCTGGTCAGCAAGCTGGAGAAAGCCAAAAAGATCCCCCGTGAGCGCCGTGATATTAACCTGCCAAGGGTGGGGGAAGACATGCGGGGAGGGGAAGATGTTACCCCTGAACTGTTTGGGAAGGCGTTTGGCTTTCGTGGCGTCGAGTTTGGAAACTGGGTCGAGCAGGACCGGCGACAGCGTGACTTGAACAACGCCTACGATGCGCTGATGGATATGGCTGCTGTGCTTGGCATTTCACCTAAGTCGCTATCGCTAAATGGTGAGCTGGGACTGGCGTTTGGTGCGAGGGGCTCAGGGGGGGTTAACCCGGCAGCGGCTCACTATGAACCGGGTAAAGTGGTGATCAACCTGACCAAGATGAATGGCGCCGGGTCGCTTGGCCACGAGTGGTGGCATGCTCTTGATGGTTACTTCGCCAGAACCGGGGGAGAGACAGGGACCGTGATGATGACGGAGGCCCGGGTGGTCGATCTCGCCGCAAGGGGAAGCCCGTACATCCATCGTGGCTCTGTTCGAAAGGAAATGGTTGAGGCATTTGGGGCGGTCAATCGCGCAATCAAGCAAACGGCACTGAAGGAACGCTCGAAGAAGCTGGATAACAAACGAAGTAAAGCGTACTGGACCACAGACCCAGAACTCAGCGCCCGGGCCTTCGAGTCGTACTTGATTGCCAAGCTGCAAGACCAGGGCGCCAGTAACGACTATCTGGCCAACATCGTCAGTGAATCGGCCTGGGATGCTGAGGCTGAACTGGGTATCCAACTTGAGGGTAGCTATCCGTACCCCACTGCAGGAGAGATCCCGGCAATCAGGGCGGGATTTGATCAGTTTTTTGACACCATTGAGGAACGTGAGGAAGGGGATAAGCGGGTTCTCTTCTCCAAGAATGCCATTGCTGATGGGGATAAGCCTGCCAAGCACCTGACCCGTAAAGAAGCCGAGCTGGTTACAAAGGCGTGGTTCAAGCAGTACAAGGGGGCCAGCGTAATCGATGTGCAGATCCACGCCACCCAGGCTGAACTGGAGAAAGCGTTGGGTCTGCAGCCCAAAGATGGCCTGATACGCCGTGCTGCGTTTGATGATGACTCAGAAACCCTGCATGTGGCCGCAGACACCATTGCCAGCCCTAAACGGATGAGAGAGATCCTGCGCCACGAGGTGTTGGCACATTATGGCCTGGCCAAGGTGCTTGGTTCTGGCGATTACACAAAGCTGATCAGTCGGCTGCTCAAATCCAAGCAAGAGCCCAGTATGAAGGCGGTGTGGGACTGGGTAGAGACACATTATGCCGATGAAGATCTTGGTACTCAGGCAGAAGAAGTCATCGCTCACCTTGCTGAGCTTGAGCCCAGCGCATGGCGTAGGGGCTGGGATGCGGTAGTGGCTTGGGTAACCAGAGCACTACGTGCGGTGGGTTTTATACCCGACGGGATCACCCCAGCTGAAATTCGGGCTCTGATTGAGGCGCTGGCCAGCAAGATGAAACGCCCTGGTCGGCAGGACATTGGCCAGGACGGAAAGAAATTCAGCCAAGAGTCGAGCTATGGTAATGGGAGATTTACTCCTGACAAAGCAGAGGCTGATAACTATCGGCAGCAGTTGGCAAAAGCAATGAGCTCACTTCGGTCAGGTGATATTGCCATTGAGGTTGGTTCAACACCCGCAGTTCTCATGGCTGTCGGCGCCCCAAACCTAACAATGAGGGTGAGTCGGGATACGGTGCGCAAGGCGATAAACGGGGTGAAGCACGACGTAGATACAGCGACGGTAGAAGCCTTACCTGAATTATTAAGTGACCCACTGGCAATATTTGATTCGAAAACCCATCCAGGCGAATCACTCGTAGTGTTGCTGGATGCAAAAGACCAATCTGGCCGCTCAGTAGTAACCGCCATTCAATTAGGCGTTAGTGCAGGTAAGTATCTTGAAGTAAACCGAATTGCCAGTATTCATGGACGCCCTGACGAACAGGTGGGTCGATGGGTAGCGGATGGCGTGACAAAGTACATAAAGAAAAACCACCCTAGCTCTTTACTCACCAGGCTGCAATTGCCCTTAGGTTCAAGCATGGATGGTTCAGTCCCGAATGTACTGAGCGAGGATGACATTGTCAAACCAGGCCTGAAATTCAGCCAAACCCATTCCGCCACCGATAAGGCGATGGAAAAGCTCAATCTGGGCCCCAAGCCCGACATCATCGACAAGACAAGATCTAACCTTGCCAAACTACGGAACGTCGACCGGGGTGTGGTCGAGTCATGGCTAGAGCGCTTTATCAAGAAGGCCAACACCGAATTACTCGATGCGCTGGCCCCCATCAAGTACGCAGAAGATTACGCCGGCATAACGGATGCCGCTGATTCCGGCTATGTGGCGGCCAGAATGGCAACCGGAGCAGCCTCAACCATGCAGGCAACCATGCTCTATGGTCTGCCAGAGTGGAAGGATGGGGTGATCCAGAGAAAGGCTGGTACTGGTGAAAAAGATGCCCTGTTGGGCATTTTTTCTGACCTTGGAAAAGACCTTCACAACTGGTTGGGCTGGATGGCTGGCCACCGGGCAGAAATCCTGATGGCACAAGGGCGAGAAAACCTGCTGGATGCCAACGACATTGCTGCGCTAAAGGCCCTGGGGAACGGGAAAGAGGCCAAATTCCAGGATGCCAAGGCCCGCTGGAACCGCCTCAACGCAGCCACCTTGGATTTGGCGCAGGAGGCCGGGCTCTTCTCCAAGGAGGCTCGCGCAGAGTTCGAGAGCGAATGGTACATCCCGTTTTTCCGAGAAACCGAGGATGGTGATGTGCTGGCTCCATTTAAACAGAAGGGGATTGCCAACCAGAACGCCGGGATTAAGAAACTCAAAGGCGGTGAAGCCAATACGAACGATCTGCTCGAGAACATCTTTGCCTCCACCTCCAAGTTGATTGACGCCTCGATGAAGAACATGGCGGCTCAAAAGACCATTTGGAACTTGGCTGATACGGGCATTATTGAGGTGGTCGCCAAGCCAAACTTGATGGACTGGCGGGCCCTCAAGAACGGTAAGAATCTCATTACCGTGAAGCTGGAAGGGGAGGATTACATGATCCGTGTGGAGGACCCTGACCTCTATCGCGCCATGACATTCTTCGACCGCCAGCCCTTCGGGTCGATGGTCAATATGGCTTCTAAGGCCAAGCGCTTGTTGACGGCCGGGGTGACGGCCTCGCCGGAGTTCATGCTGCGCAACTTCCTGCGGGACTCTCTCTCCGGCTGGGTGATCAGCAAGGATGGCTTCAAGCCGGTGATTGACTCGATCAGAGGGGTGAGAAAAACCCTGGCAGTTGATGGCAGCACAATCGATGTGATGTTCAGCGGTGCCAGTTTCCTTGGGGGCTACGTCAATGGCAACGCGCCCTCTGCCATGGCCGATGCTGTGCGCAAGTCGCTGCGCCGTAAGGGCATGACCCCTGAGCAAATCACCCGCTACGAAAAATCCATCATCCGCAACGCAGCTCAGGCGAAAGGTGTCATTGCTGACGCCTGGGATAAGTACAGCCGTATTGGCGAGGCCCTGGAGAACGCAAACCGTGAGGCGGTCTATGAGGCCGCAATCAAAGCCGGCAAGGGACACGCACAAGCAGCCTTTGAATCAAAAGATCTGATGGACTTCTCAATGATGGGGGCCGCTCGGTTTATCCAGGCGGCCTCAATGGTCTTGCCGTTCTTTAACGCACGCCTGCAGGGGCTGGGAAAGTTGACCCGGGAGATGCATGGCAACCCCCGTGATCTGGTTAAACGAGCAGGCATAATCACGGCCATGTCGCTGGGATTACTGGCTATCAACTGGGATGACGAGCGTTATGAGGAGGTACCTGACTGGGACAAAGATGCGAACTGGCACTTCTTTATCGGTGATCAGCATTGGCGTATTCCCAAGCCCTTTGAGATCGGCGTGTTGTTCGGGACCATCCCGGAGCGCATGGTGCGTGCCATGGGCGACAAGGACACCGGGGCCCAATTTGGCAAAGCGGTTGCCCGGGCCATCGGGGATACCTTCGCGCTCAACCCAACCCCTCAAATTGTGAAGCCTCTTGTAGAGGCCGCATTCAACTATGACACCTTCCGGGGTGGGCCTATCGACGGGCCACAAGATCTAAACCTGATTGCGGAGGCACGCTACAACGAGCAAACCAGTTTGCTGATGCGCGAGCTTGGCGAGCTGTCTGGTTTCTCGCCCAAGCAGCTTGAGCATCTGGTTATTGGTTACACCGGCACGATGGGCAGCTATGTCATGGCTGCTGCAGATGGTTTAATCCGAACAACCCAGCCTGGTGAGTCAGCTGGTTGGCGGGCAGACGAAATCCCTTTACTGAAAGCAATCTATCGAGGGACTGGGCCGGCAAAATCCACGCAGCATTTAGAAGAGTTCTATCAGATGCTGAACGAGGTCAATCAGCTCAAGCGAACCATTGACCAATATCGCAGGGAAGGGCGGATTGAAGCTGCAAACACGCTCCAGGCAACACATGGTGAAGTGCTGAAGTCCCGGCAGAGCCTCGGGTGGACGCAGCAGAAGATCCGAGTTGTCAGGAACAAGATAGAGCTCATTCAGAGGGACAAGACCTTAGATGCTGAGCAGAAGCGCCGGCGGATTGATGAGCTCTTGGCTCGCCGCAATGACTTGGCATACCAAGCGGTCAATAAGAATCGATCTTCATGGGAATAGCGGCTCTGTTCAGATTGGAGAACCCGGGATTAGGCTGGCCTATTCCAAAGGAGGGTTCGCCATGTGGTTGTTACTGGCCATCATTTGTATGGCTGTCGCACTGAAAGCTGCAAGTTTCAGTTTCACGATTGCTCTGATACCGGCCGCTCTCGGGTGCTGGTGCTTCAGCAAATCCAACAGAGAAAGCCTGGAAACCTTCATGGCGTGGATGTTCTTTCTTTGTTTGTTGGGGTTTGGGCTCACCTTGTTGATTTCAATATTCCGTTAGGTTGTGGGCTCATACCTGCGTTGAGCAACAATTTCCATTGCCCTTTCGATAGCTTCGAGTGCTGTCCTCAGTGTTTCCTCAAGATGTTAGATTTTCCTCTTGCTATGCCTTTGTTCGGTTTCCTACGGCCGTAAGGACGGAGGGCAAAAGCGGGAGACTACTGCATGGAATCAATACTGGAGGAGCTCGAGAGGTATCTTGAGAGTTTGGATCTGGCACCTCAGGAAGCTCATACGATCTCGCTTTATCTGGCAAGGCTTCGTGAAGAGGCTATGAGACAGGAAGTGTGACGACCCTTAACTCAACCCGCCGATGGCGGGTTTTTGTACACCGTAAAGGTGGGTCTTTCTTGGGGCAATTTTGGGGCAAAACGAAAGGTGAAATGAGGGGAAAAGGGGTAGGGAGGGTCAGTGTATGAAGTTCTAAACACGCAGAACCCCTTGTATCTGCTGATTCTTTGCCAGACCCAGTGTTGGGTTCTGCCGTTTGTGGCATAATTAGGTACCGATGAAAGCGAGTACCGGCATTCTAGGGACTTGTGACGTTAAAATCATCGGCGGTAAGGACTTTTTCCTTTGACTATCAGTTGTTGGACCTATATTATTCGCGCCCTATGCAAAAGGTGAAGTTGCCCGTTAAGGTTGATCCAGTCCGTAGTGCCTTGAAGCTGCTCGATTACATCGGGATAGTGGAAAAGTCGCAGATGCCCAGGCTGGAGGAATCAACCGCTGGCTTGCAGAGTGATATCGAGGTATCACTGCACTTTGGCAAAGATGTCCAGAAGTTGACCGTTATGAAAGGCACTGCCCATGCCAAGGTTGACCTGGTTTGCCAACGTTGCGGAGAGACATTCGAACACCTCTGTGAAGCTGAATTTATCTACACTCCGCTGTTCGAAAGAACAAACGAGGAAGAACTGCCGGAAGCTTATGAGCCCATTGAGTTGGACGAAAACGGCGAGATAGATCTTCATCAAATCCTGGAGGATGAGCTCATCCTCTCGTTGCCTCAAGTCGCAATGCATTCTCTGGATGCCTGCCCGAGAGGAAACATGGAGATGACCTGGGGTGAAATCGAACCTGCTGATGAGCGGCCGAATCCCTTTGCAGTTCTTGAAGAGCTTAAACGTAAGTGAATTTAGGAGTTAGCCTACAATGGCCGTACAACAGAACCGTAAAACCCGTGCCAAGCGTGGCATGCGTCGTTCCCACGATGCGCTGACCACCGCTGCCCTGACTGTTGATCAGACCAGTGGCGAAATTCATCGTCGTCACCACGTGACTGCCGATGGTTTCTACCGCGGTAAAAAGGTAATCGCTTAAGGATTGCCTTTGTCTACGCAAACTGTCGCGCTAGACATCATGGGGGGAGATATTGGCCCCTCGGAAACAGTGCCTGCCGCCGTGCAGGCACTGTCTCTTTTACCCCAGCTAAAACTGATCCTGGTCGGTGACCACCACCAGACCTCCTCTCTGCTGCAGCAACATGGCTTGCTGAATCATCCCCGCGTTCGTTTCGTACATGCATCCCAGGTGGTTGGCATGGGTGATAAACCGATCGTGGCGCTGCGAACTCTGAAAGACTCCTCCATGCGGGTGGTACTCAATCTGGTGAAAGCCGGTGAGGCCGATGCCTGCGTCAGTGCTGGCAATACCGGTGCGTTGATGGCGATGGCCAAGTGCGTGCTCAAATCCCTGCCCGGGGTAGACAGACCCGCCCTTATCAAGGCGCTGCCGACATTGAGCGGCAAACGTACCGTGATGCTGGATCTAGGCGCCAACGTCAGTTGCGATGCGGATACCTTGCTGCAGTTTGCGGTGATGGGCTCCGTCGTGGCCGAAAAGGTAGAAGGCATTGCATCACCCCGTGTTGCCTTGCTCAACATCGGCGAGGAGGAGATCAAGGGCAACGATCTGGTGCGCCACAGCGCCGAATTGTTGCGTCAGTGTCCCGCACTCAATTATGTCGGGTTCATCGAAGGGGATCGCATCTTCAGCGGCGACAGCGACGTGATCGTCTGCGACGGTTTTGTCGGCAATGTCTCCCTCAAGACGGCAGAAGGGGTGGTGCGGATGATGGCTCAGCTGGCCGGATATCCCCGCAAGAAACGCACTTTTCTTGGCCGGATCGCCGGATTTATGTTCAAACGGCGTTTTTCTTACCTGAACCCCGACCAGTATAACGGAGCAAGTCTGTTAGGATTGCGCGGCATTGTGGTAAAAAGTCATGGGCGGGCCGAACGGCGCGCTCTGTGTAATGCGATCCTGCTGGCCGCACAAGAGGCCAAACATCAACTTCCACTGCAAATAGCAGATCGCCTTGAAGCTGTCTTCTCTGACAGGGATCTATAAGAACTCTATGCATAGCAAAATTCTGGGTACTGGCAGCTACCTGCCGAGTTCAGTGCGGACTAACGCCGATCTCGAGCAGATGGTTGAGACCAGTGATGAGTGGATCGTGGAACGCACCGGTATCCGTGAGCGCCGTATTGCCGGGGCTGACGAAACCGTTGCCACCCTCTCTTACCAGGCCGCCCTGCGCGCCCTGGATGCAGCCGGCCTGACCGCTGCCGATCTCGATATGATAGTGCTGGCCACCACCAGTGCTGAAAATGCCTTCCCGGCTGCCGCCTGCGAGCTGCAGGGGCTGCTCGGCGTTCCGGGCATTCCTGCCTTTGACGTGGCTGCTGCTTGCGCAGGCTTCACCTACGCACTCTCCATTGCCGATCAATTCGTCAAATCCGGCGCCGCCCGCCATGTGCTGGTCGTCGGGGCCGATGTGCTCTCCCGCATGTGCGATCCGCAAGATCGCGGCACCATCATCCTGTTTGGTGACGGGGCCGGGGCTGTGATTGTCGGTGCCAGCGAGACGCCGGGCATCCTCTCTACCCATCTTCATGCCGATGGCCGTTATGGCGAGCTGCTCAAGCTGCCTCATCCCCGTCGTGGCATGCCGGGTGCCGAGCTCGAAGCCTACATGTATATGAAGGGCAACGATGTCTTCAAGGTAGCAGTCACCCGTCTGAGCGAGATCGTAACCGAAACGTTGGCCGCTGCCGGTATCGAGCCGAGCGAGCTGGATTGGCTGGTGCCGCATCAAGCCAACTTCCGCATCATCAGTGCCACCGCCAAGAAGCTGGGTATGAGCCTCGATAAAGTGGTACTGACCCTCGACAAGCACGGCAATACCTCTGCCGCTTCTGTTCCGGTTGCCTTCGACGAAGGGGTGCGGGATGGCCGGATCAAACCGGGTCAGCTGGTTCTGCTGGAGGCCTTTGGCGGCGGTTTCGCCTGGGGCTCGGCGCTGGTTCGCCTTTGATCTTCGGCGGGATGGTGTCTCCATCATTCCGTCACCGATTTCATTTTTGTCTTATCTAAAAGGAATCAATGATGACCCAATTTGCCATTGCCTTCCCGGGACAAGGTTCCCAGTCCGTAGGCATGCTGGCCGAGCTGGCCGAACAACATGCCGTGATCAAGGAGACCTTCGCCGAGGCGAGCCAGGTGCTGGGTTATGACCTGTTTGCCTTGGTGATGGATGGTCCGGTTGAAGATCTGAACAAAACCTGGCGCACTCAGCCTGCGCTGCTGACAGCCTCTGTCGCTCTGTGGCGCCTGTGGCAACAGCAGGGTGGGGCAACGCCTGCCATGATGGCGGGTCACAGCCTGGGTGAGTACTCCGCGCTGGTTTGCAGCGGCGCACTCGATTTTGCCGATGCGGTCAAACTGGTCGAGCTGCGTGGTCTGGCCATGCAGGAAGCGGTACCGGAAGGCACCGGCGCCATGGCGGCCATCATCGGCCTGGATAACGAATCCATCGCCGCCAACTGCGAAAAAGCGGCAGAAGGGCAGGTGGTCTCTCCGGTCAACTTCAACTCTCCGGGCCAGGTGGTTATCGCCGGTCACAAAGAGGCCGTTGAGCGCGCCAACGTGCTGATGAAAGAGTCGGGTGCCAAGCGTGCGTTGCCGCTGCCAGTCTCCGTACCGTCTCACTGCGCGTTGATGAAACCTGCCGCAGAAAAACTGGCAGCTGCGCTGGACGGGATCGAGATCAAGGTTCCAACCATCGCTGTCATCAATAATGTCGACGTATCCTGTGAACAGGATCCGGCCGCCATCAAGCAAGCGCTGGTACGTCAGCTGTTCAGCCCGGTTCGTTGGACCGAGACTGTCGAACGGATGGCCAACGAGGGGGTTACCCTCGAGATCGAGATGGGACCGGGCAAAGTGTTGACCGGGCTCGCCAAGCGTATCGACAAGCGCGTGGAAGGTATTCACGCCAACGATGCCGTCTCTTTCGAGCAGGCGCTGGCCCAGATCAAGTAAACAGGAGCAAGTAATGAGCTTTACCGATAAGGTTGTGTTGGTGACCGGTGCCAGTCGTGGCATCGGCCGTGCGATTGCCGAAACATTCGTGGCCCGTGGCGCGAAAGTGGTCGGTACGGCGACCAGTGAGAGCGGTGCCGAGGCGATCAGCGCCTATCTGGGCGACAATGGTTGCGGCATGGCACTGAACGTGACCAGCCAGGAATCCATCGAAGCCGTCTTCGCCGCCATCAAGGCGCGCTTTGGCGACATCGACATCCTGATCAACAACGCGGGGATCACCCGTGACAACTTGTTGATGCGGATGAAAGATGACGAGTGGAACGAGATCATCGATACCAATCTGACCTCGCTTTATCGTCTGAGCAAACCTGTGTTGCGTGCCATGATGAAGAAACGTCACGGTCGCATCATCAGCATTGGCTCCGTGGTGGGAACCATGGGCAATGCCGGTCAGGTCAACTATGCTGCCGCCAAGGCCGGTCTGGTTGGTTTTACCAAATCGTTGGCGCGGGAAGTGGCATCCCGTGGTATCACAGTGAACGCGGTTGCTCCCGGTTTCATCGAAACCGACATGACCCGTGCCCTGAATGACGATCAACGTGCCGGCATCATGAGTCAGGTGCCTGCCGCCCGTTTGGGTGATCCAAAAGAAATTGCCGCAGCTGTGGTATTCTTGGCTTCTGATGAAGCAGCCTATATCACCGGCGAAACCCTGCATGTTAATGGCGGGATGTACATGGTGTAATCAATTTGTCGTGAGATCTGTTCAAATTTGCGATAGTACGCCGAAGTTTGGCACATTTCGTGGTTTGACCAGCGGCAAGCTACTTGCAAACTCACGTCAATTGAATAAACTACCCCAACCAGACGCAAATAGCGTATTTTTAAAGGAAAATTCAGGTCATGAGCAACATCGAAGAACGCGTAAAGAAAATCATCATCGAACAACTGGGTGTTAAAGAGGAAGACGTTAAGAACGCTGCCTCCTTCGTCGACGACCTGGGCGCTGACTCTTTGGATACCGTTGAACTGGTAATGGCGCTGGAAGAAGAATTCGATACCGAAATTCCTGATGAAGAAGCCGAGAAGATCACCACTGTTCAAGCGGCTATCGACTACATCACCGCTAATCAGGAATAAGTTCCTGTTCTGAAAGAAGCGGCCCAAGGGCCGCTTCTTTTGTATTTGTTCCTTTTCAAAACACCTCTCGGAGACTACCTCAGTGTCAAAACGCAGAGTCGTGGTGACCGGCTTGGGGATGCTTTCCCCGGTGGGTAACACTGCCGAATCCAGCTGGCAAGCACTGCTCAACGGGCAGAGCGGCATTTCCCTTATCGAACACTTTGATGCCAGCGAGTTTGCAACCCGCTTCGCAGGTCTGGTCAAGGATTTCGATCCCGAGCAGTACGGTATCAACCGTAAAGACGCTCGCAAGATGGATCTCTTCATTCAATACGGCATCGCGGCCGGTATGCAGGCGCTGGATGATTCCGGGCTGACCATCAATGAAGAGAATGCCGAACGTGTCGGCGTGGCGATTGGCTCCGGTATCGGCGGTCTGGGTCTGATTGAACAGAACCACGAAAGCTTGGTCAACGGCGGCCCGCGCAAGATCAGTCCCTTCTTCGTTCCGTCCACCATCATCAATATGGTGTCCGGTCATCTTTCCATCATGAAAGGTCTGCAAGGGCCGAACATCGCTGTGACCACCGCCTGTACCACTGGTACCCATGCCATCGGTATGGCGGGTCGGATGATCGCTTACGGTGATGCCGATGTGATGGTCGCCGGTGGCGCCGAGAAAGCCTCCACCGCGATGGGGATGGGTGGCTTCGCTGCCGCCAAGGCACTCTCCAACCGCAACGACGAGCCGCAAAAAGCGAGCCGTCCGTGGGATAAAGATCGCGATGGTTTCGTGCTGGGTGACGGTGCCGGTGTACTGGTACTGGAAGAGTACGAACACGCCAAGGCCCGTGGCGCCAAGATCTACGCCGAGCTGGTCGGTTTTGGCATGAGCGGTGACGCGTACCACATGACTGCGCCTCCTGCAGATGGCAACGGTGGCGCCCGCGCCATGAAAAATGCCATCAAGGATGCGGGCATTGCCCCCGAGCAGATTGGTTACATCAACGCGCATGGTACCTCCACCCCGCTGGGTGATGTGGCCGAGCTGCGTGGCATGAAGTCGGTGTTTGGTGAGCACGCCAAATCTTTGATGATCAGCTCCACCAAGTCCATGACCGGTCACCTGCTGGGCGCCGCCGGAGCCATCGAGGCGATCATCACTGTGTTGGCTCTGCGTGATCAGGTGGCTCCACCCACCATCAACCTGGACAACCCGGATGATGAGTGCGATCTGGATCTGGTGCCCCATGTGGCCAAGCCAGGCAGCTTCGAGTACGCCCTTTCCAACTCGTTTGGTTTTGGCGGCACCAATGGCTCACTGATCTTCAAACGCGTATAATTTGCCGCAGGGCAAAGACACAGGCCCGATACTGCCGGTATCGGGCCTTTTTTATCGGAGGGATCCCTTTGCTTATCAATGGCGTGAAGCTTGATACCATCTCGGCCCATGATCGGGGGCTGGCTTATGGTGACGGTCATTTCACCACCATGGCGGTGAGAGAAGGACAGGTATTGCTGTGGCCAGCGCATCTGGCTCGACTGCAACAGACCAATAGCCGGCTGGGATTGGTTGAACCGGACTGGGATCTCTTGACCCGGGAGGTTGAAGAGATGGTGGCCGAGCAGCCACAATGCGTGGCCAAGGTGATCCTGACCCGCGGCGAGGGGGGGCGGGGCTATGACGGCAGCGGATGTCAGCACACAACCCGGATTGTCACTCTGGCGCCATTTCCCACTCACTATGGCCAGTGGCAACAGGAGGGGATCGAGATGGTGGTGTGCCGCCAGCGGATCGGTGATGCCCCCATGCTGGCCGGGCTTAAAACCTTGAATCGTCTGGAGCAGGTATTGCTGAAAAGCGAACTTGTCAGCCGAAATGCAGTCGAAGGGATAGTGCTTAACAGTCGCGGTTTTCTCATTGAAGGGGTCAGTGCCAATCTGTTTTGGCGTCGGGGCAAGACGGTGTTTACGCCCGATCTCGCCCGCGGTGGTGTCGATGGCATCATGCGTCGCCAGGTGATGGCGATGTTGAAACAGATGAGTATTGAGTTGCGTGTGGTAGAGGCTCCGCTGGAGTCACTATGGCAGGCGGAAGAGGTGTGGCTCACCAATACCCTGATGGGGATCGTGCCGGTCAATGGCATCGAGGATATTCACTATCCCCCAGCGGTATTGAGTCGCCGTTTACAGGAGCGTTTGGTCATTGAAGTTTAATCGGCTTTACACCCTGCTCGCGGGGGCGGCACTGACGGTAGCCGCTGCCGGGGGCTATGTACATTACAAATGGCAACAGGTAGAGACGCTCACCAACAAGGGGCCGACCCGGCTCTTTACGGTGGAGAAGGGCGCCCATGCGGCGCGCCTGATCGCCGAACTGGGTGAGGGGGAAACCAGCCCCTGGGCGGTGCGGCTCTGGCTGCGCAGCCATCCCGAACTGGTGGCCATCAAATCGGGCACCTATGAAATCAAGGAAGGGGCCCCTCTCAAGGAGACCCTTTCCCTGTTCGCATCGGGCAAGGAGTTTCACTTCAGCCTCACCTTCGTCGAAGGTTCCCGTTTCGAGGATTGGCAAAAGCAACTCTCCAGCGCCCCATACCTTGAGCGGTTGACCGTCGAGCAATCCGAAGCCGACCTGGCGCAGGAACTCGGCATCGAGAATGGCAAGCTGGAGGGTTGGTTCCTGCCGGAAACCTATGCCTATACCACCCATGCCAGCGATCTCTCGATCCTGCGTCGCGCCCATCAGGATATGGAGACTTTCCTGCAGCAGAGCTGGGAGAAACGTCAGGCCAACCTGCCTTACAAGACCCCTTATGAGGCGCTGATCATGGCCTCCATCATCGAGAAAGAGACCGGCCAGCCGGACGAGCGGGCGCAGATCGCCTCCGTATTCGTCAACCGTCTGCGTCTGGGCATGAAGTTGCAAACCGATCCCACCGTCATTTACGGGGTGAAGGATCGCTTCGATGGCAACATTCGCCGCAGCGATCTGACCGACAAGAATCCCTACAACACCTATGTGATCGACGGTCTGCCGCCCACGCCTATTGCCATGCCAGGAAAGGCCTCCATCGAAGCTGCGCTTAACCCCAAGTCGACTGATTATCTCTATTTTGTCGCCAAGGGGGGCGGTGCCCACTATTTCTCCAAGACTCTCGATGAACACAATCGGGCGGTTCGTGAATACATATTGAAGAAACCCTAATGTCTAAATTTATTGTGATCGAAGGATTGGAAGGGGCAGGGAAGAGCTCGGCCGTTCGTTATGTGACCGACTATCTGCAGCGCCACGGCATCAACCGGATCGAGTGCACCCGCGAGCCGGGTGGTACGCCACTGGCCGAGCGGATGCGGGCTATCGTCAAAGAGGTGCACGACGAGCGCCTCACCATCGAGGCGGAATTGCTGCTGATGTATGCCTCCCGGGTACAACTGGTGGAGACCCGCATCAAGCCGGCACTGGCCGATGGTATCTGGGTGGTGGGGGATCGCCACGATCTCTCCTCCCAGGCCTATCAGGGGGGCGGCCGTGGTATCGATGCCCAGCTTATCGGAGCCATCAAGCAGGCGGTGCTCGGCAACTTCAAGCCGGATCTCACCCTCTATCTCGATATCGATCCTGCCCTTGGCTTGCAGCGCGCACGCCATCGCGGCGAGCTGGATCGCATCGAACTGGAGCAACTGAGCTTCTTCGAGCGTACCCGAACTCGTTATCTCGAACTGGCCGCCCAGGATGATTCCATTGTGGTGATCGATGCGGCGCAAACGCCGGAACAGGTCAAAGCGGCCATCGAGTGTGCATTGGATCACTATCTGTCGAACGAGCCGCTATGTATCCCTGGCTGATCCCTGACTGGCATGCCCTGAGCCAGACGGCCCAGTCCGGTCGTCTCGGCCACGCCTGGTTGTTGCTGGGCGATCCCGGTCTTGGCAAGGAGCAACTGGCTGAGCGGCTGGCGCGTTTGCACCTTTGCCAACAACCGGATCGTGGAGAACCGTGTGGTCAGTGCCACTCCTGCCAGCTGTTTGACAAGGGCAACCACCCGGATCTCGGCACCATAACGCGCGACAGCAAGACCATCGGGGTCGAGGCCATTCGCGAGATCTGCACCCGGCTGCAGGGCTCTGCCCATCTCGGCCGTGGCAAGGTGGTGATCATTCCTGATGCGGAGCGGATGACCGAATCGGCAGCCAATGCCCTGTTGAAAACCTTGGAAGAGCCGGCCGGCGACAGCTTGCTGTTGCTGATTGCCTCCCAGGTTTCCCGGTTGCTTCCCACCATTCTCAGTCGCTGTCACAAATATGTCTGTCAGTTGCCTGCGGAAGGGGAAACAGTACGCTGGTTGGCCGAGCAGGGTCATCAGGCCACTCTGGCTCAGGTGCGGATCTGTCAGGGGGCACCGCTGCGGGTACTCGACTATATCGAGCTGCAACAGGACGGTACTCGCCGCGAACTGCTGGAACAGTTTGTCGCCCTGAGTCAAAGTCCGGTCAAGGCGACGGCACTGTGCAGCCAGCTTGGTCAGGAGACGCAGGTCAGGTTGCACTGGTTGCAGCTCTTCTTGTGTGATGCCCTGAAAACCCAGGCCGGATGTGGTCACCATCAGCTGGCCATGCCTGATCTGGCCATCTTGAGCCAGCGGTTGGCGGAGCAGCACTCCAGCGAAAAACTGCTGGAGGCAGAACAAGATCTGGTTGCCCTGAAAGCGGCCTGTCAGCCGGGTCAGCTCTCCAATCCCACCATCCATCTGATGAACTGGCTCAGTCGCTGGTTATAAGTACCGACAAGCAGAAAGGTTTTATATGTTACTCGTTGATTCCCACTGTCATCTCGATCGCCTCAGCTATGGCAGCAAGCAGACCAGCATGTCTGATGTACTTGCCAAGGCCGCGAAACTGGACGTGGGATATTTTCTCTGTGTCAGTGTGACTCAGGCACAGTTCCCGACCATGCTCGAGGCGATCGCTCCCTATCCCCAGGTGTTTGCCTCTTGCGGTGTACACCCGCTCAATCAGGAACCCGGGGTGGATGCAGCCTTGTTGCTGACACAGGCTGCGGACGAAAGAGTGATCGCCATCGGCGAAACTGGGCTTGACTACTTTTATTCCCCTGAAAACAAAGAGGTGCAGCAAGCTTCTTTCCGCGAACATATCCGGGTTGCCCGCGCGTTGAACAAGCCGCTGATCATCCACACTCGCGATGCCCAGCAAGATACCTTGCAGATCATGCGTGAAGAGGGAGCTGATCAGGTGGGCGGTGTGCTGCACTGTTTCACCGAGTCTCTCGAGATGGCGCAAGCCGCGATGGCGATGGGGTTCTATATCTCCATCTCCGGGATCGCCACCTTCAAAAATGCGTCTGCACTGCAAGAAGTGGTCAAGGCTCTGCCCCTCGACAGATTGCTGGTCGAGACCGACTCGCCCTATCTTGCACCTGTTCCGCATCGGGGGAGGGAGAACGAACCTGCCTTTGTGCGAGACGTTGCGCAGTTTATTGCCGATCTGCGTCATATTCCGCTTAATGAATTGGCAGAAGCCACCAGCCGGAATTTCTTTGAACTGTTCAAGCTGGCGAAAAAATAACACAGAAGCCCCGTTGCTCGGGGCTTTTATATTTCAAATACCAAGCTGATTACCCACCTGAAAATCAACCTAGCACAACGTTATCTCTCACCCACCCAGTCAATTCAACTCGTTCATCCATACAAAACTGGGTGAATGATATTCCGATGTTTCGTTTTTTCACCGTGGTCAAAGGGTATTAAAACATAAGGCTATAAGTATCGATAATATTCATTATCGATACTTGATGTATGGAAAGGATCCTGTAAGATCCTATCAAACTTCATATGAATCATAGTGTTCCGTGGCATATCCATCCTTATCCAATCCGGCTCATCAGTCACTGCAGACTGTTTTCGATGCGCAGCTAAATAGTCGGGCACGCCGCTTTTTGCGCAGTGCAAAAGCGGATTCCACCCTCAATGCCTATCAGGCGGATACCCGTATTTTTGTCTTCTGGTGTCAATTGCACGGGCTGGATCCGCTACAAACGACCCATCACGACATCATGAATTTTCTCGCTGATCAGGCCGACGGCGTATTGGCCGACTGGATATGGCTGGATAAAGAGGAGGGGAAGGGAGAACTGCGTAATGGCGAGCCTCGAAAACCAGCAACCCTGGTGAGACGGCTGGCGGGGATCCGTTATGCCTTCAAGCAGAAAGGCATTCACCCCATGCCCACCGAACATCCCGAAATCAAGGAGATGATGCGCGGTATTGTCAGGTTGGGGGATAACCGTAAACGCAAAACTGGCGCCCTGACGCTGCAACCATTGACCCAGGTGCTCGATGGCATCGACACCGGTGATCTGGCTGGCTTGCGTGATCATACCCTGCTGCTCTTGATGTTCAGTGGCGCCTTGCGCCGCTCGGAAGCAGCCCGAATTGAAGTGAGCGATCTCGATTTTGTGGGGCAGGGGATCCGCCTTCGCCTCAAACCGAGCAAGCATCAGCTGCATGAAACCGAGATAGCCTTGATTCCGGGCAAACACTATTGCCCCGTGTCGGCACTGCAAAAATGGCTACACAAAAGCCGGATCAGCGAGGGGCCGCTGTTTCGACGCATGAACCGCTGGGGCCAATTGATGGCCGAACCACTCGGCCCCCAGGGCATCAATCTGATGATCAAGCGCCGAACCGGCCAAACTATTGACGCTCTCTACGTCAGTGGCCATAGCCTGCGTCGCGGGTTCATTACCTCGGCGGTGACTGCCGGTAAGCCGATGAACAAGATCATAGAAGTGACGCGCCACAAGGATATGCGGACCCTGCAGGAGTACTTCGATGACGCCCATAAGTTCTCCGATCATGCCCTTGATGGCTTGCTTTGACACAACTGCGTCACTTCGTTTTTTATGTTAAATGATATCCTGTTGATCTGATGATATATTTGCCGTGCAGCCAGCAGCCCAAGGTGGAAGGGGCATCTTCCAATGGATAATGGCATGTGATGAGAGATAACAAACTCGGAAACGTAATATCGCAAGGACATATGAGCCAAGAAATCACAGTGCGTGAAGAGCAAGAGGCGGGGCCCCAAAACAATGCCGAGCGGCAGCGCCAACATGTAAAACGCAAGCAGGAGACCCATACCCGGCTGCAATGCTGGATCAGCAATCGCCACGCCGAACGATTGGCCGCACTGGGTCTTCATCTCGAAGACAGTCAGGCATCACTCATCGAGCAGGCGATCGATCTGCTCTACCAACATGAGCTGGGTAGAGAACCTCCGTTTGAAAACAGAGTCGCCACACAGCTCGAAGAGACTGTTGAATAGACACAAAAGTGAAGTAACAGCGAAACGTGAAGAGATAAAAAAAGCCAGGTACGAATTCCTTGTACCTGGCATAGGGGAATTGGCTCCTTGCAGAGCCGTGCGCTAACTGGTGTTCGGATTGCCTTAAGCTTAGACAAGGCTCAAGGCTTTTCAAGATCCGAAGAAAAGTTCAACCAGAGTGTGGGTATTTCAGACTCGTTCAAGTGCTGATGAACCGAGCGTCCCACTACGCATTGAACAGATTGTTGTCACGCACCAGCTCGCGGGGGAGGGCATTCTTAACCCGACTCCCCACCCATTTCCCCATGCCCAGGGTATGCCCCTGATAGCGGACGATCACCTCGCCAGTGCCAGCATCCTGTTCTGGCCAGACATCCCGCCCCATCATGAATTCCCGCGCATTGGCGCTATCCAGCTCAACCACGCCCTTGCTCGCTTTATCGCCATAGGCCAGTGCCCACTCATGAGTGAGGCGATAACCTTTCTTGAAGGTTTCGGCCAACTTGATGCCGATGCGGTCGAAACGCAGCTTGCCCTGCACCTGATCAAACCGCTGGGGGAAGAGCCAGATCTCGTCATTGCGGCCAAACAGCTGACCCTGCGGTGCTACCCCAAAGTTGGCTTCAATTTTTCGCAATATGAGTTCCGCCTCTTTGGCAGGAAGCGGCGCAAAAGGGAATTTACCCAGCTTGCCCGGCTTGAACATGGTGTTGGGCACCGAGTGATGCTTGCGTAATCTGGCGACGAAAAAGCCCTCACTGTCGAAGATCTGGGGCCAAACGTGCAGGTATCCTTCGGATGTACAGGCCTGCTCTGCATGGGGGAACAGGTCTGCCAACGAGTCAAAACTCAAGGCATCGCCAAACTTGTCCAGCAGGGATTGGCAGACCGCCTGATTCTCCTGTTCACTCAAGGTACAGGTGGAGTAGACCAGTACGCCACCCGGTTTCAAGGCATGGAAGGCACTCTCCAGCAGCCCCTGCTGCACCGCCGCGATCTCGTCGATGCTCTCGATACTCCAGTTGCGCAGTGCATCTTCATCCTTGCGCACCGTACCTTCACCGGAGCAGGGGGCGTCGAGCAGGATGGCATCGAAGGTCTCCGGCAACCACTGGCCAAATACCTTGGCATCAAAATGGGTCATCCCCACATTGGTCACGCCGCAGCGCTGGATATTGGCGCTAAGCACTTTCAACCGGCTGCTGGAAAACTCGTTGGCAACCAGCATTCCCTGATTGTTCATCAGAGCCGCGATCTGGGTGGTCTTGGAGCCGGGGGCCGCCGCCGCATCCAGCAACATGCCATCCGCTTTGATCTTGTCGCTGGCAAAGAGTGCCGTCACCGGCAGCATGGAGCTCGCTTCCTGAATGTAGAAGAGCCCGCTCAAGTGCTCGGCGGTGTTGCCAAGTGGGACAGTTTCATCGCTGCGGGTCAGCCAGAAGCCGGTATCACACCAGGGCACAGGGTCGAGCTGCCAACCCAGTGGCTCCATCAGGGCGACGAAATCCGAGACGGCGATCTTCAAGGTGTTGACCCGAATGCTGCGGCGCAGCGGACGTCGACAACTGGCCACAAACTCATCCATCGAGAGATGGGCCGGCATGATGGCTGCAATGTGGCGTAAAAAGTAATCGGGAAGGAAGGTGTTGTCGTGCACTGTGCCATCTCGTTGACCGAAAAAGAGGGGCGATATCCTATCACAAGGCTAAGAATATTCTGAATCTGAACCCTATCAACAGGCACTGGAATATAAAAAAGCCCGGCACTGTACCGGGCTTGGATGAGATACAAAGGGAAGAGATCAGGGCTGGATACGCGGACTCCACTCCAGCCACTCTTTCTCGGCCTTGCCGTAGAGCGGATAGCTGTGACCAGCCTTGACGGTCGGCCCCATCTCTCTCTCCGGCGTATTGAAAGCAATGCCGCCGGCCAGCAGGCTCTGCACCGTCTCCACTTCGATGGTGCCACCAGTCAGCCCGATATCCGCCTTAACCCCGGAGACATTCCAGAAACGGGAGTTGGCCCGCACCAGATGGGCATACTCCTGATCCACGTTGACACCGATCACCACCTCGCTGCCATCCCGAGCCAGCGCCACCTTGGTGACACTGCCCACCACCATCTTGCGAAACAGTAGCGGACTGCCGACGCTCAGGCCATTGACGGAGGGGCTCTTGAGGGTCAGGGCCAGACCCACCGGGCCGACCTGACTCAAGGGGAAGCGATCTTTGCCTGCGCCTTTTCCGGGTTGTGCTTCTACAAACGCCCCCTTGATCAGGGTATCGAGGTGAGCGACACCGCCCAGCCCCAGCTTGGCCTGCACCAGAGTAAAGCGTGCGCCGGACTGCAGGAAACGCTCGGCGTGGTGGCCATCGAGTTCCGCCTTGAAGATCACCTGACCCAGTGACGGCTCCAGCTCGATCTCTTCAATTTTGCCGATATCGACACCGCGATAGCGGATCGGGCTGCCAATCCCGAGCCCCGGATTGCTCTCTGCCACCAGTGACAGCTGGCGCACCTTGGCCTTGGCTTGCTCCCTGGAATCGAACAGTTGATGACTGCTGCGGCCATTGGCCAACCGATCGAACTCGATGGCGCCACGCAGCAGGGTACCGAGGTTGCCCACCTTGACCTGCACACCATCGACCCGCACCTTGGTGTCGATGGCCGGTTTTTTCCAGAACTGGGGTTGCTGTGCGAGGAGAGGAGCATAGACCCCATCAATTTCGAGTTCGATCTCGACCCCCTCTTTGGCGGCGCGTAGCTGTTTGACCTTGCCCGCTTCCAGCCCAAGATATAGCACAGGCGAGCCAATGCCAATGCCATCGGCCTGATCTGCCTTGAGCAACCAGCGTTGGGGCTTGGCATCACGGGTACCGAGCAGTGCCAGCTCCTGACTGGGGTAGAGACGGTTAATCCGCTCGCCACTGCTGGCTTGTACCAGCTTGATCCCGCCTCCCAACCAGGCACTGGCAGGACTGGTTTCTACTTTGATGCCGCTCAGATCGGCATCGATCTGCAGCGGGGCAGCGCGATAGAAGCGGGCACGGTTGAGCAGATGACCATAGTTCGGCGCCATCACCAGCTCGACGCTGGCATTGCCGCGCGCATCCAGGGTGAGCTGGCTGATACGGCCCACCTGCAATCCTTTGTACCAGACAGGTGCATCCTGATTGAGCCCCGCCAGATCGTCAGCCTGCAGCGTCACCTTGGTGCCGCTCTGGGGCGCGCGATCGGTCAGAACCATCTTCTGTGCCGGTTTGCCCGCCACATAGTCGAGGCGAATGGCCGGACCGGAGAGCAGGCGATCTGCATGCTGCACACCGGTCGCGGAGAGGGAGACGCTCTCCCACACCAGTTGACTCTTGTCGGTAATGCGATAGGCCTGCTCCGGGTTGATCAGCGCTGTGACCACACGGCCTTTGTCGGTGAGGCGAATGGGGTCGATACGACCAATCTCGATCCCCTCATAGAGGATGGGCATCCCCTCCTTGACTGGAAGATCGCCAGCCGCAATGTCGATACGCTCGCCACGCGCCGCTTCCGCCAGCCCTTTATAGAGGACGAAAGTCTGTCCCTTCTCCGGTTCCGGTGAATCTTTGGGCGAGTCAAAGGCAATGCCGCCGCTCAGAATGGAGGTGAGGCTGCCAGCCTCCACGCTCACCCCGGCCAGACTGAAGGAGCCCTTGATGCCACTGATGTTCCAGAAGCGGGTATCAGCTTTGACCAGATGTTCGAAACGCGGCTCGATCACCAGATCCAGAATGACGTTCTGGTTGTCCTGACCCAGGCGGGTATTGATGACGCTGCCCACCTCGATACCGCGGAAATAGAGCTTGGCGCCAATCCCTACCGAACCCAGCGAATCGGCGGTCAGGTGCAGCATCCGCCCCTGAGCCTGATAGCCGGGAGGAGGGCCCTCCAGGGCATCGAAGGTCTCCTCCAGCGGATTGCTTTCACGCCCCGGTTGCAGGTTGATGTAGTTGCCGGAGACCAGGGTATCGAGGCCGGAGATTTCGGTGAGCGACGCCTTGGGGCTCACCAGCCAGAAGTCGGATCCCTTGCGGATCAGCGGCCTGGCACGGCTGTCAATCTTGGCCATCACCGCAATCTTGCGGCCATCTTCAGCCAGCTCCAGCTCTTGCACCACGCCGATGGCCACCCCCTGGTAACGAACCTGGGTTTTCCCCGGCAAGATGCCGTTGCCCTGGGCGAAGTTGATCTGGATAAGCTGGCCACGGCTCAATACCTGCTGATAGAGAAAGCCACCTGCCAGCAGCAGGGCTATCAGGGGTAACAGCCAGACCGGTGATAACCAGCGACGCTTTTCAATGACGGGTTCAGCCCCGATCATAGTGACTCCTTATTGGCTGGATTAAACAGCACATCAGACAAAAACAGAGAAATCATCAACGGGCCGCCTTGTCCCACAGTAAACGGGTATCGAGCATGCGGGCCGACATCATGGTCAGCACTACCACACCGGCAAAGGCGGTGGCCCCCGGGCCTGCGCGGACACTCAGCAGCACACCCCGATCGACCAGCGCCACCATCAGCGAAATCACGAACAAGTCCAGCATCGACCAGCGACCGATAAAATCGATCACCCGATACATCACCAGCTGGCGCTTGCGCCGCACCGGTTTGGCCCGCTGCAACTGCCAGCAGATCCAGCCCAGCCCCAATATTTTTCCCACTGGCACCAGTATGCTGGCGGTGAGGACTATGGTGGCAATCCCGCTCATTTTGCTGCGATAGAGCATCATGATACCGCTGAAGATGGTATCTGACTGCAGCAACCCCTTGTTGTAGAAATGGGTTATGGGCAACAGATTGGCAGGCAACAACATGAAGGTGGCGAGCGCCAGCAAGCCCCACGACCAGGCGAGGGAGCGGGGAATGCGCACCTGTAATTTGCTGCTGCAACGGGGGCAGACTGCCCCGGCTTGATAGCGCACCAGCAAACCGCAGGTATGGCAGCGGCAGAGCCCCATCTCACGGGCGCTGGTCATGTTCCGGCTCCTTTAACGGGATCCGCGCCCAGTAGGGGGCGGGGTCAAACAGGATCAGCAGGGTCATGTTGAGCAGCATCAAAATACCGAGGCTGAGCAAGCCGCCACCGAGGCGCACATCGGCGATGTCGATCAGTTTGAACAGGGCAACCAGCAGGCTGACGATATAGACCTCCAGCATGGCCCAGTGGCGAAACACCTCGACCAGCTTCAAGGTGACGGGAAGAATGTGCCAACGTTTGGCCAGACCCGAAGCCAGCACAAAGATCCCCGCCAATAACCCTACCGGTGCCAGTACGGCGCACCAGAGCACCAGGGAAGCAACCCAGAACTCCCCCTCGCCAAACAGCACAAAAATCCCGTGCAGCAAGTTGGCATCGGAGTTGACGCCAGCCAGCCGCAGATAGATGAGGGGCTCGAAAAAGGCGGAGGGCAGCAGCAGAAAACAGGTGATGGTCAGGGCCATCAACTGGGAAGGACGAAAGGCATAACGGCCATAGAGATGCTGATGACAACGCGGGCAGTGGGCATGACGACGCAGCGGCAGTGCTTTGCGCTGGATCAGCAAGTCGCACGCCGGACAGACAATTACGGAACCGGGCTCCATCATACAATTCAACCTGTTGAAGGAATTGGTGAAATTTACCCTAAAACCGGTTTCCTGTCTTGCCTGCGGCCGGAATGTTACGAAAGTATAATTGACGTTAACGTAAACGTGATATTAGATAGCCAGACTAGACAGGTGAAAGGAGTCATGATGTCCAGTTTGTCCCCCTCGGCAGGCTTGCGCTTTCGCACCGCCCTTGCCAATGAACATCCCCTGCAGATCGTCGGCACCATCAATGCCTATATGGCGCTGATGGCCGAGCGCAGCGGCTTTCAAGCTCTTTATCTCTCCGGCGCCGGAGTAGCCAATGCCTCCTATGGCTTGCCGGATCTCGGCATGACCTCCCTCAACGACGTGCTGATCGATGCCGAACGGATCACAGCGGCGACCCGAGTGCCGCTATTGGTCGATATCGATACTGGCTGGGGTGGGGCATTCAATATCGCCCGCACCATTCGCGCGTTCGAGCGAGCCGGAGTTGCCGCCGTCCATATGGAAGATCAGGTGGCCCAGAAGCGCTGTGGTCATCGTCCCAACAAGGCGGTGGTCCCGCTTGAGGAGATGTGCGATCGGATCAAGGCTGCAGTAGATGCCCGCGAGAATAGCGAGTTCGTCATCATGGCCCGCACCGATGCACTGGCGGTAGAGGGGATGGAATCTGCTCTTGAGCGCACCGCCGCCTATGTGGCCGCAGGGGCCGACATGATCTTCGCCGAGGCGGTGACCGAGCTTGCCCAGTACGACCAGTTCAAGCTGGCGGCCAAAGTGCCGATCCTCGCCAACATGACCGAGTTCGGCAAAACCGAGCTGTTTGACAAAGAGCAACTGGCCGCCCACGGGGTCGACATGGTGCTCTACCCGTTAAGCGCCAACCGAGCCGCCAATCAGGCCGCTCTCAACGTCTATCAACATATTCGCCAGGATGGCCATCAAAGGGCTGTCGTGGAGACCATGCAGACCCGGGAGTCGCTCTACGATTTCCTCGGATATCACCACTACGAGCAGACACTGGATCGTCTGTTTACAGCCAAGGAATAGGAGGCAGCTTATGGGACAGCAAAAACCGTTGGGCGGAGCAGGGTTGCGCGGTCAAAGTGCAGGGGAGACCAGTATCTGCACAGTAGGCAAGAGTGGCACTGGTCTTACCTATCGCGGCTATGACATCAAGGAGCTGGCCGATAGCGCCCAGTTCGAGGAGATCGCATATCTGCTGCTCAAGGGGGAGTTGCCCGGTGAGCAGCAGCTTGACGCCTACAAGCGCGAGCTGCGTCGCCTGCGCACCTTGCCCCTGCCGCTGTTGGAGGTGCTGGAGCGCATTCCCGCCGATGCCCACCCCATGGATGTGCTGCGTACTGGCTGCTCCATGCTCGGCGATCTGGAGCCGGAAGATGGTTTCGAGCATGAACACGAAGTGGCGGATCGGCTGCTGGCCGCCTTCCCGGGCATTCTGATCTACTGGTACAAGTTCAGTCACGAGGGCGTTCGCATCGCCCTCGACAGCGACGAGGAGTGTATCGGTGGCCATTTCCTCGCGCTGCTGCACCAGAAAGCGCCGAGCGAGCTGGAGCGGCGGGTGATGCATGTCTCCCTCATCCTCTACGCCGAGCATGAGTTCAACGCCTCCACCTTTGCGGCGCGGGTCTGCGCCTCGACGCTCTCTGACATGTTCTCCTGTATCACCGCCGCCATCGGCACCTTGCGCGGCCCGCTCCACGGCGGTGCCAACGAGGCGGCCATGGCGATGATCGAACACTGGCAGGATGAAGCGCAGGCAAGGCGCGAACTGCTGGCCAAGCTGGCGGCCAAGGAGAAGATAATGGGCTTTGGCCACGCCATCTACCGCACCTATGATCCGCGCAACGTCATCATCAAGGAGTGGTCGGCCAAGCTCGCCGAGGCGGTGGGGGATGATCGCCTCTATCGGGTCTCCTGTGAGGCGGAGAAAGTGATGTGGGAAGAAAAAGAGCTCTTTCCCAACGCCGATTTCTTCCATGCCAGCGCCTATCACTACATGGGGATCCCGACCAAGCTGTTCACCCCCATATTCGTCTGCTCGCGGGTCACCGGCTGGTGCGCCCACGTGATGGAGCAGCGCGAGCACAACCGGATCATCCGTCCGAGCGCCGATTATGTCGGCCCGGCCCCCCGTCACTTTGTCTCTCTACAACAACGATAAGGAAGTCACGATGTCCGCCAACGTCGACGTCAACCACAGACCAGACCCCGATCAGGTGCTGGTCGATATTGCCGATTATGTCTGCAACCACCCCATTACCAGCTCTGCTGCTCTCGACACCGCCCGCTACTGCCTGATGGACACTCTTGGCTGTGGCCTGCTGGCCCTGCGCTTTCCGGAGTGTACCAAACACCTTGGCCCCATCGTCCCCGGTACACTGGTACCCCACGGCGCCCGGGTGCCCGGTACCCAGCTCTGCCTCGATCCCGTCAAGGCGGCCTGGGATATCGGCGCCATCATCCGCTGGCTCGATTACAACGACACCTGGCTGGCCGCCGAGTGGGGTCATCCCTCCGATAATCTGGGGGGCATTCTGGCCACTGCCGACTGGCTCTCCCGTACTCGCGTGGCCGAGGGCAAGGTGCCGCTCACCATGGCCGATGTGTTGGTGGCCATGGTCAAAGCCCACGAAATTCAGGGGGTGCTGGCGCTGGAGAACGCCTTCAATCGGGTCGGTCTCGATCACGTGGTACTGGTCAAGGTTGCCAGCACCGCCGTGGTGACTCATATGCTGGGGGGCACCCGCGATCAGGTAATCGATGCGGTCTCCCAGGCCTGGGTCGATGGCCAGAGCCTGCGGACCTACCGTCATGCCCCCAATGCAGGGTCGCGCAAGAGCTGGGCGGCGGGGGATGCAACCTCCCGCGCCGTGCGCCTCGCCCTTATCACCATGAGCGGCGAGATGGGCTATCCCGGCGTACTGAGCGCACCCAAGTGGGGCTTCTACGACGTGCTGTTCAAGGGCAACCAGTTCGCCCTGCATCAGGGGTACGGCAGCTATGTGATGGAGAACGTGCTGTTCAAGATCTCCTATCCCGCCGAGTTCCACGCCCAGACTGCGGTGGAGTGCGCCATGAAGCTGCACGCTCAGGTTAAGGGGCGGCTCGACGAGATAGACCGTATCGAACTCACTACCCATGAGTCGGCCATTCGCATCATCAGCAAGGTCGGCTCCCTCAATAACCCGGCCGATCGGGATCACTGCCTGCAGTACATGGTGGCGGTGCCGCTCATCTTCGGTCGTCTGATCGCCGAGGATTACGAGGACGATGTTGCTGCCGATCCCCGCATCGACGCGCTACGCGGCAAGATGGTGGTGCAGGAGGACAAGCGTTACAGCCGCGAATATCTGGAGGCGGACAAGCGCTCCATTGCCAACGCCATCCAGATCTTCTTCAAGGACGGAACTCACACCGCCAAGGTGGAGGTGGAATACCCGGTCGGCCATCGTCGCCGTCGGGAGGAGGGGATCCCGCTGCTGGTGGAGAAATTCCAGCACAATCTGACCACCCGCTTCCCGGCCAAACGGGTCAATGACATTCTGGCCCTCTGTCAGGATGGACCTCGCCTTGCCGCCACCCCGGTACACGCCTTTATGGATCTGCTGGTGATCTGATCGCTCTTGCATTGGCCAACATATCGGCAAACAGTGATAAACGAAAAGCGGGCTCATCGGCCCGCTTTGTTATTCTGGCGGCTTATCCCTCGATAAGCCTTACCCCAGCGCACTGCTGTCGCCGTTAAAGAGCGCCGTCATGATGGCCGTCTCGCGACTGGCGATGGTCTCGAGAAACTCGTTGGCACGCCCCATCTGATGACACACCTGATAACCACGCTCGACAAAGGAGAAAAGCTCGCCAAGCCCCGCCAGATGGGCGGGACCTGACACCAGCTTGAGGGTCGCCCCCAGCAGCGGTTTTCTCGCCAGCCTGTCCAGCGTCATCCCAAGCTCGCTCACCAGCGCAATCTGATGTTCCCGGCGCGCCTGTTCACCTACGGCACGATAGGCGATGGTGTAATGATCCGGTGTGATGGGATCAATGCCATCAATGCGCCGCAGCGCCACCACCATCAGGTAGTCCAGCTCTTCGGAGAGGGCATCGAGCTCGATCGCTTGCGCCAGCACCTTGAGGCCGGACTCCGGCAACAGCCGCTCGGCGGTTGGCATCACCCGCATCACGTCCGCATCGCGGCGGGCGCAATCCCCCGGGCCATAGAGATCGGTCAAGAAAAACTCGGCCGCTGGGCCGTAGCGGTCACTCTCCAGCAGATCACGATGGGTCCGCCCCAACCGGTCGGCCTGCCACTGGCGTAGCCGATCCCGATCCTGCTGATCCTCCGGGTGAGCACGCATCTGCTCGCGCAAGGCTGCAACCCGCTTGAGCTGGCGGTAGAGCCGACCCAGGGTGCTATCGTCGTCGTGGGCATGTTCTTGATGCGTCATCTACAGCTCTCTGGCCTTGGGCCCATTGATGGGGATTCGGTGATACGAAGATACAAGTGAATGAAAAACAAGCAGCTTTTGCTGATCGTTCCGTGACAAGTGTAGCGCGCACGGGGGAGGGAATAAATGCCATGCCCCGCTGATGGCCTGCATCCCTCTCGACTCTGTTAAGTGAGTCCCATTTATGTGAACCATCCTTTCATTTGTTGTGAACATGTGTTTAATATCAATAACTAACTTATGACCCAGAGTAACGACCATGTTCTTCAACTCGCTTGCTGGCAGCAGCGCACTCTCTACCATCCAGATCAGCCGTCAGCATCCGCTGGGACTGGCCGCCGCCCGGATCGCGGCCGAAGCCATCGCTGCGGACATGAGCGCGAGCTATCAACTCGATTGCGAATGGGCGGATGAAGAGGAGACCGAGTTACGCTTTCGCGGCTCAGGGGTACATGGCACTCTCACCCTGGACGAAGATACCCTGGAACTGGAAGTGCATCTTGGTTTGATGCTGTTGCCAGTACGCAGCGTGCTGGAGCAGGAGATCCTCGATTATGTCGACAATCGCTTACCTTGCCCCAAACGTGTTTGAAACTCTTCGTTGCACTGGTTTTAAATAAACCAGCTGTAAACGATGGCTGTTTGAAATAAGTTTGCAAACCATGTGGTTTGTCAGATTTATTATCCAGCGATGTCTCGATTCTATTTGTAAGTAATCTTTCATCTTTATTTCATATTTCGAGTCGGCACTCATTAAAGTCATTCTGATTGCATCAAGCCCTCATCCGGATATGAGGGAAGGAGCAATTTGCCGCCTCGGTAAATTCATTTTGTAGGGAAACAACCATGCCACTGAGTGAATTTATCTCCTGCGTCGATACCGCCTGGTTACGCATGGACAGACCCAACAACCTGATGCAGATCATCGGTGTCCTGATGTTTGAAGGAGAGCTTGATGAAACGCGTCTGCGGGCCGGATTGCGCCATACCATTTCGGTGCAACCCCGTTTCCACCAGCGGGCCGTGCTGGAGGGGGGCTCCTACTACTGGCGCCATGATCCCGATTTCGATCTCGATCAGCACCTCAAGCGAGTGATCCTGCCGGGTGAAGCGGGCAAGCTGGAGCTGGAGAAGCTGGTGGCCGATCTCGCCTCGACGCCGCTCAACCACCAGCGCCCCCTGTGGGATATGCACCTGACCGACACGTCGCTGGGTGGGCAAGCGCTGGTGGTGCGCATTCACCACGCCATGGGCGACGGCTTCTCGCTGGTGCGAGCCATGCTGACCATGATGGATAACACACCGGAAGGGGCGCCGCGACCACCGTCACCGGAGCCACTGGATGACAGCGATGACGAGGATGAGGAGGATTGCCACCAGGGCAGCCGGCTGGTGCGGGCCGGTCTCAAGCTGACCGGTAGCCTCTGGTCCAAATATGTCGAAGTGGTCACCCATCCCACCAAGGCGGTGGATTACCTCAAGACCGGGCGCGATCTGGCGAGCGAGCTGTGCAATATCGCCACCCTCGGTGATGACTCCCCCTGCCGCCTGCGGGGTAAGACCACCAGCACCAAGCGGGTGGCCTGGTCGGAGCAAATTGATCTGCCGGATATCAAGGCAGTGGGCAAGGTACTGGGCTGCTCGGTCAACGATCTGCTGATCGCCGCCACCGCAGGGGCGTTTCGCCACTACCTGCAGGAGAAGGGGGATGATGCCAACAAGGTCAAGATCCGCGCCCTGGTGCCAGTCAATATGCGTGCACCGGACGATGAGGGGGCACTTGGCAACCGCTTCGGGCTGGTGGCCCTGGACTTGCCACTGGATGTTGAACACCCGTTGCAGCGGCTCTATACCGTACGTGACCGAATGCAGGCGCTGCGCACCTCGCTACAACCCGTGGTAGTGCTCAACTTGTTACATGCCCTTGGCATGGCCCCCAATGCGGTGCAGCAGCAGGCCGTCGAGCTGCTCACGGCCAAGGCCAGCGCGGTGATCACCAATGTGCCCGGCCCGCAGCAGACCCTCTATCTGGCTGGAGCAAAATTGCGTCAGCCGCTGTTCTGGGTGCCTCAATCGGGGGATATCGGTGTCGGCGTCTCCATCCTCTCTTACGATCACAAGGTGCAGCTGGGCCTTATCACCGACAAGAAGCTGGTACCTGACCCGGATCAGGTTGTCGACCGCTTCGCCGTGGAGTTTGAACAACTGTTACTGCTGGTGTTGCTGGAGCCTGAACTGCTGTTCGACCCGAACGGCCTTGATGCGCTGCTGGGTTGATCCGATACGTAAAAATCCCAATAAAAAGAGGCCAACCCGCGGGTTGGCCTCTTGTTTTGTTATCTATGAATAGTGGGAATAGCGGTTAATCCTCCAGCTCTTCCCGCGCCGCCTCCACATCGAGGCGCTCCATGGCATCCATGGGTTCGCACTCGGCCGCTTCGGCATAGAGGGCTTCGGCGGCTTTCAGGCGGCTCTTGCCGTGCAGCATCACCTGAGCGTTGGCGTACTCCATGCGGGCGATAGCCGAGTCGGGGATCAGCGCCAGCGCCTCCTTGAAGTGACGCTCGGACTCTTCCTTCTTGGCGCCATAGGTGAGGCCGCCGATCATGGCCCCCAACTTGTCAACGATCTCGGCGTGCCAGGCGCCAAAGGCAATATGGGCCTCGGCGTGATCTGGCGCCAGCTCCAGCGCCTTCTCCAGGCTTGCCTTGATCTTGTCGCCAATTCCTTGCGAGAGGGCCTTGGAGATGGAAATGACCTGACTGTAGCGACCGAGGGCCAGCGCGTGGAAATACCAGGCATTTGCATTCTTGGGCTGGCGTTTTTGCAGCTTCTCGGCATGGCTGGCCGCCCGCTCGAAGGCGGCGCGCTTGGCATACTTGTCTTCCAGCAGATAGCTGGCATGGATCACCAGCGCTTTGTTCGCCACATTGAGGCCCTCCTCACCGGCCGCTTCGCCAAGGGCGACGGCCCGGGCAAAATCCCCGGCATGATAGGCCCGCCAGGCATCCTGTACCTGTTCATCTTCGGGCCAGGGTTCGGCATCCCCCTGATGGAGACGATCCCAGTTGTCCGCCAGCTTCTGGCCAGCATAGTCATAAGCCGCATCCGCGTAGGGGAAGGGGACAAATTCGAGTTGTGAAGTGGTCATGCTTGTTCTCCCTGTAGCATGTGAATCAAACCTTGTCGGTGTAGTGGTGGGCGAGGGCGCCCAGATGAGCGCGGGCATCGGCCCGCAAATAGGGTGCGACCAGCTGCATCACCTGAAAGACGCCGAGGGCAATATCGGCGTCCGCCTTGGGGTGCAGTGCCCGCTGATAAGAGATCCAGAATGTGCCCACCAGCGCCACATTGGCCGCCAGCGTGCGCATCTGTTGCGCCGTGCCCTCCATCAGCCCGACCGTTTGCAGATGGTTGCAAATGGCGATGGCGGTCTGCTCCTTGCGGCGCAGCAGGGCGGAAAAGCGCTGCTCCACCTGATGATAACCACTCATCAGGGTCGCGATATCGTAGTAGAGGAAACGGTACTGCCAGATGGCTTCAAACATCAGGTGGAGAAAGAGCCAGATATCTTCTGGTTCATCGGACGGGGGGCTGACCGCCTCCAGCAGGCGATCCATCTGCTGTTCAAATTCGCAGAACAGGGCGTTGACGATCTCCTCCTTGTTGTGGAAGTGGTAGTAGAGATTGCCCTGGCTGATCTCCATCTCGGCCGCAATGGCCGAGGTGGTGACGCTGGGTTCCCCTTGTCGATTGAAGCAGGCGAGGGCAGTGGTCAGGATCCGCTCCCGGGTACGACGTTTGGGTTTGCGATCCATGCTACTCCTTTGGTGATGAACGACGCACGCCGTGGCGATAGCGTTTGGCAAGCCAGTGCTGCAACTGCTCCAGCGACTTGTCGAGGGCGGCGACCGAACCAATGCCGGGGGCCAGCAGGGTGCGATCTTCATCGGCTAGCGCGGCCAGATTGAGCTCGAGGCCATGCTTGGCCAGCACCGGCGCCAGCTCGTCACGACGCAGCCAGAGATCGCGGCGGGTATGCTGGTAAGCGTGCTCGCAGAGACGGCGGCGATCCCGGTAACTGAACACATTGGTGAAGAACATCTCGCCATCGGCAGAAGAGGGCTCAAACAGCAGGGCGTCGGCGTCGGGATATTGGTGTTTGTAGCGATCCATCCCCACATGCATGCGGGAGTGGATGATGGCGCGAAAGGTCTGGGCCAGTACCACCGGCAGACCGCTGTCCACCAGATTGGTGGGCGCGCCGGCGGCCATGTCCGCATCATAGGGCACTAGCGGATTGATGCAGAACACCAGATCCGCCCCCTCTTCCAGCGCTACCGAAGCGTGCAGAGTCTTGATCAGCGCCCCATCGACGTAGTAACGGCCATTGATCAAGGAGGGAGGAAAGAGACCAGGCAGGGCCGCAGAGGCCTGCACGGCCGCCGAGATGGGCACGTCATCGAGCCCCGGGCTACCAAAGGCAACCGGATGACCGGTGTCGAGTTCGGTAGCGACCACAAACAGTCGGCTGCGCAGCTGGCGAAAATCGTTGCTGCGGCCGGGACGAGAGAAAAACTGGGTCAGGGTACGATCCACCCCGCGGTTGTCGAACAGTCCGGTCGGAATGGCCTTGGAGAGCCCTTGCAGCGACTCAAACAGGCTCCGCTTCCAGGGCGCCGCCAGATAGTAGGTCAGGCTCTGCCACGCCAGTGGCGGGATCGAGGTCAGGCGGTCGGCATATTCACGAAAGGCGGGGCGCAGCAAGGTGGCCGGGTCAAACATCTCCCCCGAATCATCGCTGAGCAGGATCCGCACCAGCTTAGCCGGCGAGATGCCGTTGGCCAGCGCCGATGCCACCACGGCCCCCGAACTGACGCCGACATAGATATCGGCATGGTCAAGGCGCAAGCCACTGATGCTGTCAGAGAGGGCAGCACAGGCACCGATCTCGTAGATGCCGCCGAGCGGCCCGCCGCCAGCAAGGGCAATTGCGATGGTACTCATAGCGTCGCCTCTCTATCCATGACATTCACCATGACAAGACCGGCCCAGCGCAGGGCATGGGCCGGTATCAATCACCTTCCGTCACCGCGAGGGATCAGGGCAGGACGCTCTCTGCTTTGGCCTTCACCTCTTTCACCGCATCTTCCGCAGCGGAGAGGAGATCGGCGGCCTGCTCAACTACGGCCTCTTTAGCCTTGGCTACCGGTGCCTTCTTTACCGGGGGCTTGCGGGCAGCGGGCTTTTTGGCGGCAGCCGGTTTGGCTTCTGCGGCCGGGGCTTCCTCTTCCTGTGCATCCAGCAGTTGCTGGACCACGTCGGTCAGCTCGGCCATGCGCTTGGAGAGCTTGTCGATATCCTTACGGGTCGGAATGCCGAGGCTGGCCACAGCGCGGGCCACGCGATCTTCAAACACCTGCTCCAGACGGCCCCAGGTATTGGCAGTCTTGTCGGTCACAGCGGCAATCTTCTCATCTGCGCTCTGACGGGTTTTTGCTTGCAGCGCTTCACCTTCCTGCACCAGGGCTTCAAAGATCTTGCCACCCTCTTCCTGCGCCTTGGCATAGGCACCCAGACCCGCCAACCAGATCTGCTGGGTGGACTCCTTGATGGTGGAGGTGAGTTGGTTGTCGGTCACTGACCCTGCCAGCGCTTTCAATTTCTTAGCCATGATCTTCTCCTTGAATAACGACAGTTAAATGTAATGGCGACAACGAAACTGCAATCGGGTTGTGGCATTACTGATTTTTCAACTTCAGTCTAGGGACAAAAAATAGAGGGTTCTACCTAATAACGGAACAGGCACACCACCGAAATTAGGGTTTGCTCACGAACCGACAATCAAATTGCGGATTCCCATATGAATCGTGATATATCTAACAACCTAGTAACACCCTAATCAGTAGCAGGATTCTCTTTATGAACTATTTCATTACTGGCGGTAGTGGTTTTATCGGGCGTCGATTGATCAAAAAGTTATTCCAACAGCATCCCGACTGTATCGTCTATTTTCTGATGCGCGCCTCTCATCAGGATAAATTGCCGGAGTTATTTGCATTCTGGAATGTGGATGAATCGCGCGCAGTCCCGGTTTTTGGCGACATGACGCAACCGCTGCTGGGGGTATCGGTCGAGATACAGGAACAGTTGATCGGCAAGATAGACCACTTCTTCCATCTGGCTGCTATCTATGATCTGAACGCCAAGGCCGGGATCCAGCAGCAGGTCAACACCGAAGGGACCCGTCAGGCTGTTCAACTTGCCGAGCGGCTGGGGGCGGGGCAGTTCCACCACTGCAGCTCCATCGCTGCAGCGGGCCTGTTTGACGGTCTGTTTCGCGAGGACATGTTCGATGAGGCCGAACACCTCGACATGCCTTACTTCCAGACCAAGCACGAAGCGGAAGGGATTGTGCGAAACGAGTGCACTATTCCGTGGCGGGTCTACCGACCGGGGATCGTTGTAGGTGACTCCAATACCGGCGAGATGGACAAGATTGACGGCCCTTACTACTTCTTCAAGACCATCCAGAAGCTGCGTCGCCTGCTGCCGCCCTGGATGCCCGCCATCGGGGTTGAGGGCGGGCGCATCAACATAGTGCCTGTCAACTTTGTGGTCGATGCCATGGTGCATATTGCCCATCAGGAGGGCGAGGAGAACAAGACCTTCCACCTGACCGACCCCAACCCGATGCGGGTCGGCGACATGCTGAGCACCTTCTCCCGCGCCGCCCATGCGCCGGAGCCTGCGATCCGCATCAACGCCTCTCTCTTTAATTTCATTCCCCGCCACCTGACCGCCATGCTGATGACCATGGCGCCGGTGCGCCGCATCCGCGATGCCGCCATCGCCGATCTGGGTCTACCCAAGGATGTGTTCCGCCTTATCAGTTATCCCACCCGTTTCGACAGTCGCGAAACCCAACGGGTACTGAAAGGGACCGGTATCGAAGTGCCACCGCTGCACAGCTACGCCTGGCGGCTGTGGGACTACTGGGAGCGTCATCTCGACCCCGAACTCTTCATCGATCGCTCCCTGCGTGGTCGGGTCGAGGGCAAGGTAGTGCTGGTGACCGGAGCCACCTCCGGTATTGGTCGTGCAACCGCACGCAAGCTGGCGGGGGCGGGGGCCAACGTTGTTACCATCGCCCGCGACGAGCAGAAGATTGCCGAGACTAAAGCTGAGTTTGCCGAGCTGGGGCTGACCATCGAGATCTATCAGGGGGATCTCTCCAATCTGGCGCAGGCCGAGGAGATCACCGCTCGCATCGTGGCCGATCACGGCGGCGTCGATATTCTGGTCAACAATGCCGGCCGATCCATCCGCCGCTCCATCGAGGACTCCTTCGATCGCTTCCACGATCTTGAACGCACCATGCAGCTCAACTACTTTGGCGCGCTCAAGGTGATCATGGGGGTGCTGCCCACCATGATCGAGAAGAAAAAAGGGCACATCATCAACATCTCCTCCATCGGGGTGTTGACCAATGCGCCGCGCTTCTCCGCCTATGTTGCCTCCAAGTCAGCCCTCGATGCCTGGGTGCGTACCGCCGCCTCCGAGTTTGCCGATAAAGGGGTGAGCTTCTCCATCATCAATATGCCGCTGGTGAAAACGCCGATGGTCGCACCGACCAAGGTCTATGAGCAGGTACCGATGATGACGCCGGAAGAAGCGGCCGATCTGGTATGCGATACCATCATCAACAAGCACGTTCGTCTGGCCACTCGCCTCGGGGTGTTCGGTCAGGTGGTTCACGCTCTGGCGCCGCGCGTCGCCCAGGTGATCATGAACACCAGCTTCCGCACCTTTGCCGACCCCAAGGATGGCGACAAATCCAAGGCCACCGCCGATCAGGTTGCCGTCTCGACCCTGATCAAGGGTATCCACTTCTAACCGGGTGATGCGATAAAGAGATCAACAGGGGCCTGAGCAATCAGGCCCCTGTTTTATTTGGAATAGCAGTTGAAGAACGATTAAGGAGGGTCAGACTCGGGACAACAACTCAAGCAGCAGATCCGTCGTACGGCGGGAATAGAGCAGAGAGAGATGGCCAATGGCAGGCAACTCGATATCTTCCATTCCCGCCAATCGTTGCCGCTCCTGCGGCATCACCACATTGTCGTGACTGGTGCGCACCGAGATGCCGGGTACGCAAAGCGGCACCGAAGCGAAACGCTGCAACCAGCCGGAGCCTGGCTCCATCTCGCGGGCATTGGCCCCAAGCCCAAGGGCGGCCAGCTGACTGCCCTGATGGGGCGTTGCCAGCGTGATCAGGCGCTCTACTTTGTCACCACCATGGATAGCCAGATAGTCGCGGCAGACCAGTCCGCCCATGCTGTGACCGACCAGCACCAGCTTGTCAGCCCCAGTCTGCGCCAGCACGTCGTCAATCCGGGTGGCCAGCAGCGGCACCATCTCATCGATATGACCAAATGGTGGCATCAGGGTAATGGTGGCGACCACATGGCCTGCAGCCTCTAGTCGGGCGCGCTGGGTGCGCCAGATCCCGCGACTGCAACCGTAACCATGCACCAGCAATACGGGGCGCTGGCATGGACGCAGCCGATCGGGTGCCATCAGCAAAGGCTCAAACGGTAGCAACAAGGTGAAGGTGTAGAGGTAGGCCAGCATCTCCTGCGCCATCATCTTCACCCTGCGCCAAGGGCCGATAGCCGGGGAGGGGTAGAAGCGGGTAAACAGCCAGCTACCGAGCACCACCAGGCAGCGCAACCCAAGCAGGGAAAACACCACAAACAGCAGGGTCAGCAACCAAGGGAGTCCCACGACCAAGTGGGCGATACTCCCAAGGAGCAGCACCTCTACCATCAGCAGGATAAACAGGTGTCGTACGATCGTCATAAGGCCATGATCCGACCAGTCTGACGTGGAAGTCAAATGACACTTTGAGACAGCTTGATCCAGCGCGGCTTTTGTCGCTAAACCCCGGCGAACTCTTTTCCGGTGAGGCTATTTGCAATACTGTATATCCATACATATACTCTATCCATTATCACCAAGAGGAGGCCATCATGGCTGTCGAGATCAAATATGTGGTTGTTCGTGGGGGAGTGGAAAAAATGACCTTTGCCAGCAAAAAAGAGGCCGATGCCTATGACAAGCTGCTGGATACGGCCGACGAGTTGATGACTCTGTTGGCTGGCGCCCCGATCGAGCTGGCACCAGAGCAGCAAGAGAGTCTGGCATTCTACCTGGCAGAGCAGCGTGATGTGCTGCAAACCCTGCTGCGTGGCGGCAAGGTTCAGGCAGGCACGAAGGAAGAAGAGGCTCCAGCGGCCAAGCGCAAGGAGAAGCCACTCAAACAGGTTGCCTGATTGCACAGACCTGCTATTTCTCGGGATAAATAGCTCACACCATTCACTTTAATTGCATTTAAATCCATTTTTACGGCTATTTATCCCGAGAATTTTTTAACAAAGATGCATATCCCATGCATAACTGAATAGCGTACACAACTGAGCGAAACCAGCCAGATCTATGAGGAAATAATGAGCAAACAGTGGAGAGATCGTTATCCAGATCGCTCCCGGTGACCTCAATCAGCAATAACAAGAGACAGAACAAAAACTAGCAGAAGCAGCATTCATCTATCACGAGCCCTTTTTTATCATCTCGGCTCACAGGCACATATCGATTCATCATCAACAAGCAACACCATGACTCAACACCCATTATCCTTGCCGCCGGCCATGCCGCTGTTTGACAGTCTTATCTATCTGGAAACTGGCAACCCGCAGGTCAATCAGTACCTTGCCAACCTCAGCCTCAACGATGTGCCCGATGCCGGGCTGGTTTACGAGCTGACGGTCGATTGGTTGCTGGAGCAGCGCAACAGCGAAAACAACTACAAAACCTATCGCAGCGAACTGACCACCTTTTTGCACTGGTGCTTTTGCGAGGCGGCCATCAGCCCGAAAGATCTCACTCGCCGCATCATGATCCGCTATCTCGACTACTGTCAGTCGCCACCTGAAGAGTTAATCGCCTATCGCAACGTGGCGCAATTTGTCCTAGACAAGGAGTGGGGGGAGCGGTTGCCCAATCCGCAATGGCGACCGTTTTTGGGCAAGCGGGAACTGGGCCGCACCTTGCCCTACCGTCTTAGCGAGCAGGCGATGAAGACCAAGCTCGCCATCCTGTCGGCCTTCTTCCAGTTCCTGATCCAGGAGGAGTACATGGACAGGAATCCCGCTCTGCGACTGCAGCGGGTCAAACGGCCGCAACAGCAGGAGGCCGATGATCAGGTGCAGGCCTTCAGCGAGTTGCAGTGGTCATACGTGATGCAGGCCGCCGATACCCTTGCCAACGACCATCCGGAGCAGCACGAGCGCAGCCGTTTTCTCACCATTCTGATGTACGCTTGCTATCTGCGGATCTCTGAGGTTGCAGCCCGGCCGGGCTTTACCCCTGTGATGGGGCAGTTCAGGCGGGATCGCAAAACCGGCGTCTGGGGTTACTACATACCCAGTAGCAAGGGGGGCAAGCGCCGCACTGTTGCCGTTTCACAGGCGCTGCTTCAAGCACTCGAACGTTATCGCACGTTTCTGGGACTCTCGCCCTTGCCGGCACCCAACGAGCAGACTCCGCTTTTTATCCGTCATAAAGCGGCAGCCCACGGCCGGGAGCAGGGAGAACTTAATGCCAATTTAGGGATACGTCAGCTGCGTGAGCTGATACAAGCGGTGATAACCAAAGGTGCCGAGCTTGCCGAGCTGGATGGCTTTTATCAGGATGGTGCCGAAATGCGGCAACTCTCTCCCCACGCTATTCGCCACACCGGGATCACTCATGACATCAACCTCAACGGCCGACCACTTTCCCACGTACAAGCTGATGCGGGCCACGACAGTATCGACACTACCTCCAAATACCTGCACACAAGCCAAAGCGAGCGCCATGAGAGTGCACAGCAAAAACCGCTCGACAGATTGCGATAAAAGCACACTAGTGAGAGATAACGAAGAGTGAAGAAATGGAATGGCATCACCTTGAACCACGTCATTTTACAACATATCCCTGTCAATCGGAGTGAGTGCAATGGCTGCCCACTGTGAAAAGGGGAGCCCAATACACATATTGTTCAAGCATTTTAATAGTGAACGCTTGTCTCAAAATACGACATTTGTGGTTTCAGAATATCGACCAATGGGAGGGGGCGATTGCTATATCTTGTTATCTCTACAGCTCACCCCCACCATGCTCACGCAAACCAAAGGGGAGGGGCATTATCTCTCACAAGGCAAGGTTGTTATCATTGAGTTCTTTTTTCGCCAGAACCGCATCAATATCCGTATGAAGCATGGTGCTCAAACAGGGGATGCACGTGGCAAAGAATATTCGTGGTAACAAGATGGGAAGAACGGCGAAAACCAAACCTACACCATTCCTGGGCGGGGGACAGGCCCTCGTAAAGGCTTATTGAAGATATACACGAAGGAAAACATCCTGACTTTCATATTTATAAGCGTAATGGGGTCAGGGTCAGGTTCGTGAGAGCCGCTCCAGATAGCTCAGAGCAAAACAACGTTGATAAGGACTAGGATGGTGATGCCGATAAATGGGGTTATCGGCATAATTTGTGAAACCAAGGTTAAAATTGACCTTCAACATGTCTCACAGAGTAGGCCCACACCAGAAGAGAGAAAAAAATATATGGGAGAACGTTCACCATTTCGGGTCGCAACCCTCGAGGAGCTTATGGCCAAGGGGACGTGCTGAGTCTGGCCGATCTGGTGCGACGGGTCAGCCCTGGAAAAATGTCTGAAGCCTTATGGCATTCTGTGAAGGTTCATTGCTTGCTGTATTGTCATTTTGATACTGATTAAGCTAGAGCTATTAGCGTAACAAGGCGTAGTAATGCAAAGATTCCAATACTTCTCAAGTTGTGACACTTTCAGGCGGTGGCTATAGGATAACCGTCAAGCCGCTGAATGATGAGGAGAGCAATGATACCTGCTGCGTATGGTTCAATCCCGAACTGGGCGGAAAGCCCGTAGAGTGGACCTTCCCAAGTATCCTGCTGAAACTGAAAGAAAATCAGGAACTATATGGCTATGGCCGAACATTGTTTAAACTTGGTGATAATGCTCGTGGCGCTATAGACTGCCGTGATTTTGAATTGGGGGCCTTCCGGCCCCTCTGTTTTACTCTTAACCAACACTGCGCATAATGTATATTATGTTAAATTTAGTATCTTGTTTCCTGTCACCGCTTATTGAACTGTGTATAATGGCAACAATTGATCCTATCTTCGACCGGACGTCTTAAGTGGCTGAATTAACATCAGAACAATTAAAACCCGCTTTTGCGATTGAACAGTTCCCTAAGCTAAGTGAGCTTGACCCCATCCCCTTTGCCGCTCTGCAACCCAGAGCAATCTCCGGTATCAAACGCCTGGCCAGTTTTGATGGTGATTGCCCGGTTATGCTGCTCAACGGGTTCCCGGGTGCAGATTATGAAGATGTGTGCCGCACTCTGATTGCCGAATCCAATGGCAAGGATGGCGATCTATTCGACCTCTGCTATACCGAGAATCTCAACAACCCGTTCAAACCTATCTGGCTGCGACTGCAACCCGGTACTGGCGTTGAGTTCTGTGAAATGGTTGGCGAGCTGCTCAAGCTGTTGAGCCACCATCTCGACGCCGAACGCATTGTGACCAGGATCATGCGCAAGCAGAACAATGATCCGAAGATCGATGACTTTCTCTCGGATCTGGCGGCCCACGTTGCATTGGGACTGGAGTTTCAGCATCCGGTGCTCATCAACCTGCTTATTCATCATGAAGAGCAGGAAGCACCGGTAATTTACGGTCGTGATCTCAACTGGGATACTCTGTTTGGCTCCATCAACTACCAGACCGAACAAGGCTCTGTCTATGCTAACCAGCACCTTTTGGAGCCCGGCTTGCTGCGGGAAGCCAATGGCGGTTACCTCATCTTGCAACTGGATGAGCTGCTCGACCAGCCTCACCTCTGGTTCAAACTGAAAAATGCCATGCAAAAAGGCGAGCTGGACTGGAACGCCTATCAGGAAGGGAAAACTCTGACCCCCTTCTTCGCGCCTGAAGCGACCCCCATCAAGCTCAAGCTGATCCTGGTTGGTGACCGACTGGACGTGGCCGAGTTCCAGATGCTGGATCGGGATATGTCCGAACGCATCTTCCTGCGCGCGGATCTGGTGTCAGAGGTCAATATTGAAGAGGATCTGCAGGAATTTCTGCAGTACCTGGCCTGGCTGCGCCAGCGCTGGAGCCTGCTGGACTTCACGCCAGCCGCCCTCGCCGCCCTTTGTCGTCATGCCAGCCGCCTCTGTGACCATCAGGAGTGGCTGTCGCTCTCCGAAGTGCAACTCTCCGCCATCATGCGGATGGCTGACAGTCTGGCCCGGGAGCTGGAATCTGATGTGGTCACCGACGAGCATATCCGCGGCGCACTGGAGGAGCAGGATTACCGCCTCAACTATCTGGTTGAGCAGTCCGATCAGGGGGTTATCGACGGCCAGATCCTGCTGCAAACCGACGGCGAAGAGATTGGCCAGATCAACGGCCTGTCTGTCATTCAGGTCTCCGGTCACCCTTATGACTTCGGCGAGCCGGTGCGCCTCACCGCGACCGTACACCTTGGTGATGGCGATGTGGCGGATATCGAGCGCAAAGCGGAGCTGGCCGGTCATATCCACGCCAAGGCGATGATGATTATCCACGGCTATCTCTCCAACAAATTTGGTGCAGAGAACCCCTCCCCCCTGTCGGCCAATCTGGTGTTCGAGCAGTCTTACCACGAAATTGATGGCGACAGCGCCTCCCTGACCGGCTTGTGTGCCCTGCTCTCTGCCCTCGCCCGCCAGCCTATCTATCAGCACTTCGCCGTGACCGGTGCGGTCGATCAGTTTGGCAATGTGCAGGCCGTTGGTGGCGTGAACGAGAAGATTGAAGGCTTCTTCCGGGTGTGCAAAATCCACGGCATCACCGGCAAGCAAGGGATCATTTTGCCGGGCACCAACATCCAGCAGCTGAACCTCTCTGACGAGGTGATTGCAGCGGTTGAAGCAGGCCAGTTCCACATCCACCCGGTGGATCATGTGGAAGAGGCCATCGAGTTGCTGACTGGCTGTGTCGCCGGTGAGCCTGATATGCCCGATACCCTGTTTGGCCGTATTCAGGAGCGGTTGGACGAGTTGAACGGCTCCACTGCCAAAGTCGGACTGCTGCAATCCCTGCTGGGGCGCCTGTTTGGCCGCTGATGAAGTGATCGGAGTTGTTTAGCGAACAACTGTAAGCTAAATTGGCCCGGCTTTGACCCATTTGAAGGAAATACCGCGTGACCGTAGACAATACCACCATGGAAGCCCGCCTTTCCCTGTGCGAGCAGGGCAAGAACTCTTTTACCCGTGAAGAGCTGCTGGCTTGCAGCCGTGGCGAACTGTTTGGTGAGGGTAACAGTCAGCTGCCTGCCCCCAACATGTTGATGATGGACCGCATCGTCAAGATCAATGACAACGGCGGCGAACACGGCAAGGGCGAGATCCTGGCTGAGCTCGACATTACTCCGGATCTCTGGTTCTTCGATTGCCACTTCCCGGGTGACCCTGTGATGCCTGGCTGTCTCGGTCTGGACGCCATGTGGCAGCTGGTTGGCTTCTTCCTTGGCTGGAAAGGTGGCCCCGGCAAGGGTCGTGCTCTGGGCGTGGGCGAAGTGAAATTCACCGGCCAGATCCTGCCGACTGCCAAGAAAGTGACCTACAAGATCACCTTCAAGCGCGTCATCAACCGCAAGCTGGTGATGGGGATTGCTGATGGTGTGGTCGAAGTCGACGGCCGTCCGATCTACAGCGCCACCGACCTGAAAGTGGGCCTGTTCAAAGATACCACCGCATTCTGATCTCTCTGATTGGTAGTAAAACAGCATTAACGCAAAGGGGCCACAACGGCCCCTTTCCTTTTGTAATGAGTGATGAAGTAGCTGCTACTTCATGAAGAGGCCTGAGCCCCGCCCTTCCATGGCGTCACGCCAACCACCAAGCCAATGCCCTCGGGCATCCAGGCATTGATACGGACACGCTTCTTTCTGTTTGCCGACCACGCCAGCCTGATAACCACGAGCACGAGCTCTTTCCAGACGGTCCCGCTTCTGTCTCTTCATCATCTACGACCCTCTTCGTGGAAAAAAAAGCGACCAATTCTGTATCGGTCGCTTTCATCTTTACTCCTGCGAACGCACTCGGTCAAACAAAAACTTCCACCCTAACCGGGCTATGTGACACAAGGCACTGAACTGGATTAAGTTTTAATTACAGGGAACTTACTCCTGATTTTTGAGTCCTTCCAGCTCTTCCCAGCGAGCAAATGCCTGCTCCAGCGCGGCTTCAGCGGCATTGAGCGCATCCAGTTTCGGCTGGGTTTTATCTGCCGGCAGCGAGAAGAACCCTGGCTGGTTGATCTCGCTTTGCAGCGCATCCAGCTCGGCTTCCAGCTGCTCAAGACGAGCAGGCAACCCTTCCAGTTCAAGCTGCAGCTTGTAGGAGAGCTTCTTGCTCTTCTTCGGCGCTTCTGGCGCGGCGGCAACGACCGGCTCCGGGGCCTTGACCGGTGCACTCTTGGCCTGTTGTTGAGCGTTCTGCTGTTCGCGGGTCGCCATCATGTCGGCGTAACCACCCACGTAATCGCTGATGCGGCCATCCCCTTCAAACAGCCAGCAGCCGGTCACTGTGTTGTCGATGAAGCGACGATCGTGACTCACCAGCAGCAGGGTGCCGGGATAGTCGGAAAGCAGCTCTTCCAGCAGCTCCAGGGTTTCCACATCCAGATCGTTGGTCGGTTCATCTAGGATCAGTAGGTTGCTGGGTTTAAGGAACAGCTTTGCCAGCAGCAGCCGGTTCTTCTCGCCACCGGAGAGCGCCTTGACCGGGGTACGGGCCCGCTTGGGCTCGAACAGAAAGTCCTGCAGGTAACCAAGAATGTGACGGGAGCGGCCGCGCACCATCACCTCCTGCTTGCCCTCCCCGACGTTGTCCACCACCGTCTGCTCGGGATCGAGCTGCTCGCGGTACTGATCGAAGTAGGCAACCTCCAGATTGGTGCCCCCCTTGACGGTGCCACGGGTCGGCTCAAGCTGCCCCAGCAACAGCTTGATCAGGGTCGATTTGCCGCAGCCATTGGGGCCGACCAACGCAATCTTGTCGCCACGCAGCACTTGCAGATTGAGCTCCTTGAACAGGGTGCGATCGCCAAAGTCCAACCCCAGCCCTTCGGTCTCGAACACCAGCTTGCCGGAGCGATTGACCTCGTCCAGTTGCAGCTTGGCCTTGCCCTGCAGCTCGCGGCGCTGGGAGCGCTCCATCCGCATCGCTTCAAGGGCGCGCACCCGGCCTTCGTTACGGGTACGGCGAGCCTTGATACCCTGCCGAACCCAGACCTCTTCCTGGGCCAGCTTGCGGTCGAATTCGGCATTTTTCAGCTCTTCGACCCGCAGCCACTCCTCTTTCCCCTGCAGATACTCGTCGTAGTTGCCCGGCCAGGAGGTGATGGCGCCGCGATCGAGATCGATGATCCGGGTTGCCAGCTTGTGGATGAACTCCCGATCGTGAGAGATAAAGACGATGGCGCCGCGAAAATCCTTGAGGAAATCTTCCAGCCAGTTGATGGCTTCGATATCCAGGTGGTTGGTCGGCTCATCGAGCAGCAACAAGTCGGGATCGCAAGCCAGCGCACGGGCCAGCGCCACTTTGCGCAGCCAGCCACCGGAGAGGCTATCGAGGGTCACGTCAGGATCCAGCCCCAGCAGGGTCAACACCTGACTGATACGGGTCTCGAACTGCCAGCCGTTCTGATAATCGAGCTGCTCTTGCAATTCGCTCATCTTGCGAATATTGGCATCTGACGGATCGCTCGCCAGCTCCATGGAGATGTGGTGGTACTGCTTGAGCAGCTCCCCCACCCCCGCCAGCCCTTCGGCGGCATAGTCAAACACCGTCAGCTCGCTGGAAGCCGGCGGATCCTGCTCAAGGCGGGTCACTTTCAAATCTTGTTGCAGCACCAGACGCCCGTCGTCCAGCGGCAATTCGCTGGCAATGACCTTCATCAGAGTGGACTTGCCCGCCCCGTTGCGGCCAACCAGACAGAGGCGCTCGCCCCGCTCGATGGTCAATTCGGCATTGTCGAGCAGCGGGAAATCACTGAACGACAGACATGCGCCGTGCAATGTTAAAAGAGCCATGTGTGTTCCTTATTTCATATGAAAAAAACGGGCAGCAGACTGGGTCTGCCCCCGTTTTATCGTCAAATCACTCTCACCCCTGACGGGCGGCCCAGCCCTTGAGCTCCACCAGCGTGAAGGGCCAGCCGAGCTCGCGGCCCGCCTCGTCACGCAGCACCGGAATGCGCACCCGATAGGCGGCAAGCCACTGCTCATCATCCATGATGTCGCACTGGCGGGTGGTAGTGGCAAGGCCAGCCGCCTCCACCAGCGCCCACGCCTGTTCGCACAGGTGGCAACCGTCGGTATGAAACAGGGTCAGCATCACACCTCGCCTTGCTCCGGCGCATGGGTGATGATCCAGCAGTTGTGGATGTGCTGGTTACGTTCGAAATCCTTCGGTCGCGTCTTCTGGGTGATGTTCTGGGCCTTGAGACCAGTGGCCTCGAGACCGGCCAGATCCATCTTGAAGTGACGCTTGTTGTTGGAGAAGACCAGAGTGCCGTCCGCCGCCAGCAGGCGCTTCAGGTGCTGCATCAGCAGCAGGTGATCGCGCTGTACGTCGAAGCTCTCGTCCATCCGCTTGGAGTTGGAGAAGGTGGGCGGATCGATGAAGATGAGGTCGTACTGCTCATCGGCTTCAGACAACCACTTCAGGCAATCTGCCTGGACAAACTTGTGCTGACGGCCCACCAGCGAGTTGAGACGCATGTTGTCCTGCGCCCAGTTCAGGTAGGTGCGCGACATATCCACCGTGGTGGTCTCGCTGGCACCGCCAAGACCTGCGTGCACGGTGGCACTGCCGGTGTAGGCAAACAGGTTCAGGAAGCGCTTGCCCTTGGCCATCTGACCCAGCATACGGCGAGTCTGACGGTGGTCGAGGAACAGACCGGTATCCAGATAGTCATAGAGGTTGACCCACAGACGGGCACCGTACTCCTGCACTTCCATCCGGTGCTGCTCTTCGGAGAGCTTCTGATATTGCTGTTTCCCTTCCTGACGCTCACGCACCTTCAGGATCACCTTCTCGCCATCCATCCCGGTCACCTTGATGGCGGCCTGCACCATGTCGAGCAGACGCTGACGGGTCTTCTGGGCGGGGATGTCCTTGGGCGCGGCATACTCCTGCACCACAAGATAGTCCTGATAACGGTCGATGGCGGCGTTGTATTCCGGCAAGTCGGCATCGTAGATGCGATAGCAATCGATGCCCTCTTTGTTGGCCCATTTCTCGAGGGTTTTCAGATTCTTGCGCAGACGGTTGGCAAAGTCCTGTGCCACCTCTTTTTGGGAGGCCACGGAGTCCAGTGCAATCTGGTAGTTGCGCAGCTGACACTCGAGGGCACCGTTGAACAGGCGATATTGCTTGTCGGCGCGCAGGCGCAGACAGCTAAGCAGCTCGGGGGATGCGGACAGAATGGAGACTCTCCACCCCTGGAAGCTGCGACGCAGAGCATCACCGAGGGCCTGATGCACTTCCAGCAGCGCCGGGAACTCGCCAAGACGCTCGCCATAAGGCGGGTTGGAGATGAGCATACCGACCTGACGGGCCTCCCCTTGACCTTCTTCCCCTTCAACAGCGGCAGACATCGGCAGCGGGTTTTCCAGCTTGGTGACGTCGGCCTGCCTGAAGGTGATGAGATGGGCCACACCGGCTGCTTTGGCGTTATCACGGGCTTTGAGCAGCACACGCTGGTCGGCATCACAACCAAACAGTTTGACTTCGCAACGCTGCATGCCACGTTTGGCGCGTACTTGCGCTTCCATCATCAGGCTTTGCCACAGCTCGCTATCGTGCTGCAGCCAGCGATCGAACCCGAAGCGCTCGCGGCGCAGCGCCGGTGCCATGTCGGCGGCGATAAAGGCCGCTTCAATCAGCAAGGTACCGGAACCACACATGGGGTCCATCATGGGCTCACCGGCCCAGCCGCTACGGGTAATCATGGCGCAGGCCAGGTTCTCTTTGAGCGGTGCTTCACCTGTGCCCTGACGATAGAAACGCTGGTGTAGCGCCGGGCCTGACAAGTCCAGCGTGATATTGGCCTTGCCCTTGCCCAGGTGCGCCATGATGCGAATATCCGGCGACTTCTTGTCCACGTCAGGACGCACGTGACCGCGCTTGGTGAAGCGGTCGACGATGGCATCCTTGATCTTCAGCGCGCCATATTGGGTATTGCGAATGGCAGGGTTGGTACCGGTAAAGTCCACCGCGATGGTAGAGGTGCCGGAAAAGTGCTCTTCCCAGGGTATGGTGTGGGCGCCCAGATAGAGATCCAGATCGTCGTTCATCTGGAATTCGGAGAGCACCAGCACGATGCGGGAGGCAAAACGGCTCCACAGACAGGCCTTGTAGCCAATCGCCAGTTCGCCTTTGAAATGGACGCCAGCCACGGTCTCACGAACCTGCTCTGCGCCAAGATTGGTCAGCTCATCGGCCAACAGGTTTTCCAGCCCCTTGGGGCAGGTTGCAAAAAATTCTTTCATCACGCTCACGGGGAACCCATAAAAATAGTGCCGCATTATACCTCATCAGGCGGGCTGGAGCATGCAAAAGTCGGCGCAAACAGCAGGATGGAAACAGATTGATAGGTGGCGAATAAAGGTAAAAGACCCCATGACTACCCGATGGGGAGATCATGGGGCCAGACATCATTTAGCGGATCACTTCATACGAGCCTTGAAACGGGGATTGCTTTTGCAAATGACGAACAATTTGCCCCGACGGCGCACCAACTGACAATCGGGATGACGTGCCCGTGCGGATTTGAGTGAACAGACGACCTGCATTCAGGACTCCTTCTTGCTTGAAAATGCGCCAAAGCGCTTGTTGAAACGGGCCACACTCCCCTCACTCGATACCTGCTTCTGCTTGCCGGTATAGAACGAGTGCGACTGGCTGGAAACATCGAGCGACACATAGGGATACTCCTTCCCGTCTTGCCACGTATAGCGGCGATCGCTCTTGATGGTTGACCCGACCAGGAAAAAGGCATCTGCTGCCGTGTCATGGAACAGCACCAAACGATAATCCGGGTGAATATGAGGCTTCATGGCAACTCCATTTTGTTATGTTATAACAAAATGTAAGTGAGAATAGCTCTCGTTTCAAGCATAAAATGTCGTATGAAGAAAATCGCTTCAGTGAGTGATGTGTTGATACTGAGGTGGAGGCACTACGCCAGCGGAAAGAAACAAGAGGGAGGCTCCATACTTGCAGCACGGAAGGCCAAGACACTGCGTGGGTCAAAACACAAGGTGCAAGTGAGTGTAACAAGCCTCAGGAGAGGCTGAATCATAACCATCAATGAGAATAGGCAAGATGTTCGCGGTTCAATGAGATATCAGAAACGAGATGCTACAGAGGTGAAAACAGTAAAAGAGACGCGGTGTAATAACAGAGATGAAACGATTGATGAAATTATATCAACTGACCTTACGGTATTGCTCGGTCACGGTAATACGCGGTTTCATCCGGTTATTCATCACCTTGATCACCCCGAAACGCGGCAAGGTTTTACTGGTGGTCAATACCAGCTCGGCAGTGAGGTTCAAACAGACGCTGGCCTGCTCCCCAGCCTCAATGACCATAAATTCACCGTTGCCATGGGGTGTATTCATCAAGACCAGATCACCATTTTGCGGGATCACTTGCGGATGCTGTTCACTAAAAAACCAGCTTTGCGGCATCAGGGGTTTATAAAAACGACTGACCGCTATGGCATTAAGCACCAGCTGTACCTGATGGGGAATACTCCACTCGAGTTCGGCTGCTTTATCCATCAATTGATAATAGAGGGCTGCATCATCGACACAAAAAGGTTGGGTCGCAAACGAGCTGGGCACCAATTGTCGCCCTTTATACTCGGTCGCAAATAACATGTTATCAGACAGGTCCAACATCAGACGATCATTCTGGGCATCATAGTGCCATTGCCAGCTATCGGTCGGTTGAATAAACATGTTGGAGCCCTTACTTGATAATTACCAGTTGACTTTATTCCATATGCAGGAAATCAGCAACGTCAAATAAAGGGCTCCTCCATCTATTTCTTAAATATTGGTCACAATCTCTTTGACCAGCCCCGGCCCTTTATAAATAAAGCCGCTATAAATTTGTACCAGACTGGCACCGGCAGCCAACTTTTCACGGGCAGCCATGGCACTATCAATACCACCCACCCCGATAATTGGCAGAGCACCATTGAGCGCCTTGGCCAGATGACGGATCACCTCGGTACTCTTGTGCTGTAGCGGACGACCACTCAGGCCACCCGCTTCACCGGCGTGGGGCATGTCATAAATCATTTCACGCTCGAGGGTGGTATTGGTGGCGATAACCCCATCAATACCATTCCGTACCAGCGAAGCGGCCACCTGATCTATTTCTTCAAGGCTTAAATCCGGGGCAATTTTAACCGCCAGCGGCACGTACTTTTTATATTGGGCGGCCAGCTCTTGCTGACGCACCTTGAGGGCTGCCAGCAACTCATCCAGCGCCTCGCCATATTGCAGCGAACGCAACCCCGGGGTGTTGGGGGAAGAGATATTGACGGCAATATAACCGGCATGATCATAAACCTTATCCATACAGATCAGGTAATCATCCTTGCCCTGCTCGATGGGAGTGTCTTTGTTCTTGCCGATATTAATGCCGATGACCCCCTGATATTTGGCCTCTTTTACCTTGGCCACCAGATGATCCACCCCCTTGTTGTTGAATCCCATCCGGTTGATGATCCCCTCTGCCAGAATAACCCGGAACAAGCGGGGCTTGTCATTGCCACTCTGGGGTCTGGGGGTGACGGTACCGACCTCGATAAAACCAAATCCCATAGCGCCCAGCGCGTCAATGCACTCACCATCTTTATCCAGACCGGCCGCCAATCCCACCGGATTGGCAAAAGAAAGCCCCATGACAGTGACGGGGCGTTTCGGCAAATTCTGGCGGAAGAAACAATCGAGTGGCGTACCGAGAAGGCGGGGCAAATATTTCATGGAGAGATCGTGAGCCTGTTCCGGATTGAGCTTGAACAGGAAATGCCTGGCGATGGGGTACAACATCTTTGCTCCTTAGAGAAAGCCCCGGCAACTGGCCGGGGCTTTGGGTGTAATGTCGGTGTCATGCCTTAATCTGGCAATTAAAGTGCCCGACAATTCAACTGGAGCAGGTTCAACTCTCGCAAGGCCACCGAGAACTTGGCGAACTCGTGAGTGCTGGTGGTCTTGAAGTCGGCCAACATATGGGTCCAACGGGACAAGAGTTGCTCATGCTCCGAAATCCAGTCGGCCAATATGGTAGCGCATTCTCCCTGATCTTTGCACCCTTCCAGTACCACAGAAGTGAGACTGCGTTGCTGCCAGTCCAGATCTTCGCGGAAGGAGGCTCGCGCCATCGCCTGCCAGTGGTTGCCAACCGGCTGATGGTTGATCTGGTCGAGGAACCAGTGCAGATCCAGTTTGGCACCGAGGCGATAGTAGACATTGGCGGCGCGCAGGATATCGGTCTTGTGCTCCGCGGCAATCTGCGCCAGATCCAGGCTGGAGAAGAGGCTGCTCATATGGGCTACCTGACGGGCAATGGCCTCCGGCACCTGTTTCTCCATCCACTTGGCTACAGCCTGACGATGCTCGGCCACTTCGCTCTCATCCATGACCTCGTAGAGGTGTTGACCGAGGGTTTCGAACGCCGGACGGAAGAAGGCGATGTTCTCGCTGATGCTCCAGCTGCGATTGCGGGCGCGCAGGAACCAGCGGGTGGCACGGCGCACGATCCGGCGGCTGTAGAACATCAGCTCGAGCTGAGTCTGGGCATCCACCAGGTTGTCGCACCCTTCGATATCGCGCCACAGCTGGTTCATGCCAAACACTTCGCGGGCCATGGCAAAGCAGCAGGCCACTTCGGCGACCGAGGCACCGGTTTCGTCCTTCATCCGGCTGGCGAAGTTGAGCCCCATGTCGTTAACCAGCATGTTGGCAACCCGGGTAGCGATGATCTCGCCGCGTAGCGGGTGATCGGCCAGCTGGGCACCAAACTGCTGCTGTACCTTGGCCGGGAAGCTGGTGACCAGCATGTTGGCGAGGAAGGGCTCGTCGGTCACTTCCGGGCAGTTGAGCTGCTCTTTCAGTACCATCTTGCCGTACGCCACCAACACCGCCAGTTCGGGGCGGGTCAGCCCCTGCCCTGCCGCCATCCGCTCGGAGAGCTCCTCATCGGATGGCAGGAACTCCAGTGCACGATCGAGCTTGCCTTCCCGCTCCAGCCCCTGAATGAAGCGCTGCTGCTCTTTAAGTTGTTCAGAACCGCGGAAGCTGGTGACCGATATGGACTGGGACTGGCGATAGGCATTGGTGATCACGATCTGCGCCACGTCGTCGGTCATCTCGTAGAGCATCTGGTTACGTTGCTTGAGGGTCAGATCCCCTGCCGCAACCAACTGGTTCAGCAGGATCTTGATGTTCACCTCGTTGTCGGAGCAATCCACACCGCCGACGTTGTCGGTAAAATCGGTGTTGATGCGACCGCCCTGACTGGCGTACTCCACCCGACCGAGCTGGGTAAAGCCGAGGTTGCCCCCCTCACCCACGATACGGGCCCGCAGATCGCGGCCGTTGACTCGCAGTGCGTCGTTGCTGCGATCCCCAACTTCCCCATCGCTCTCGCGAGCGCTCTTCACATAGGTGCCGATGCCACCGTTCCACAGCAGATCGACGTTGAGGCAGAGCAGCGCTTTGATCAACTCGTTCGGTGCCATGCTGGCCTTGTCGGTACCGAGCAGGGTTTGTATTTCCGGGCTCAGCTTGATGGACTTGGCCGAGCGCAGGAAGATGCCGCCCCCCTGTGATATCAGCTCGCGGTTGTAGTCATCCCAGCTGGAGCCCGGCAGATCGAACAGGCGCTGGCGCTCGACAAAACTCTTGGCCGCATCCGGAGCGGGGTCAACAAAGATGTGCATGTGGTTGAACGCGCCCACTAGCCGGGTGTGCTCGGAGAGCAGCATGCCGTTGCCGAACACATCTCCCGCCATGTCGCCGATCCCGACGCAGGTAAAATCGGTGGTCTGGCAGTTGACGCCAATTTCACGAAAATGCCGTTTGACCGACTCCCAGGCGCCACGGGCGGTGATGCCCATCTTCTTGTGGTCGTAACCGACCGAGCCACCGGAGGCAAACGCGTCGCCCAGCCAATGGCCATATTCGAGGCTTATTTCGTTGGCGATGTCGGAGAAGGTAGCCGTGCCCTTGTCGGCGGCCACCACCAGGTAGTAGTCATCCTCGTCGTGACGCACCACGGATTTGGGCGGGATCACCTCGCCGCCGATGATGTTGTCAGTCACATCGAGCAGACCGCGAATAAACAGGCGATAACAGGCCTTTCCCTCCTCCTGAATGACGGCGCGGGTTGCCCCCACCGGCATCTGTTTGCAATAGAAACCGCCCTTGGCCCCCACCGGCACAATGACGGTGTTCTTGACCTGCTGGGCTTTCACCAGACCCAGTACTTCGGTGCGGAAGTCCTCTTTGCGATCTGACCAGCGCAGACCGCCACGAGCTACTTTGCCCCAGCGCAGATGTACCCCTTCCACTCGCGGCGAGTAGACGAAGATCTCGAATTTCGGCAGCGGCAGCGGCATGTCGGTGATAGTGGAGGGAGCCAGTTTGAAGGAGATGTAGGGCTTGATGTTGCCCGCCTTGTCCAGCTGGTAGTAGTTGGTACGCAGGGTAGCGTCGATCATCTCCACATAGCGGCGAATAATGCGATCGTCGTCCAGGTTGGCCACCTGATCCAGCTTGGTGGCAAGCTGCTCGTGCAACTTGGCCTGTACCTTGACGTCCTGCTTGCCGGCCGGATCCAGGCGCTGTTCAAACAAGGTGAACAGCAGCTGAGCAATCTCCGGATAACGGGTCAGGGTCTCTTCAATATAGGACTGGCTAAAAGAGACGCCGGTCTGACGCATGTATTTGGCATAGGCGCGCAGCACCGACACCTGGCGGCCGGTGAGACCCGCCCCCAATACCAGCCGGTTGAAGCCGTCATCTTCCAGCTGCTTGTTCCAGATGGCGGCAAAGGCTTGCTGGAAGCGTTGCTGACTCTGGGCCAGATCAAAGGGCTGCTCGCCGTGCAGCAACATGGAGAAGTCGAGGATCCAGAACAGATCGCCACCCGGAGTGCGTACCTGATACGGGGTCTCACCGATCACCCGCAGTCCCATGTTTTCCAGCATCGGCAGTACATCGGAGAGGTGAATGGGCTCGGTGCGATGGAACAACTTGAGCCGTACCCGACGATCGTTCTCCTCCTCCTGCGCGCGGTAGAACAGCATGCCGAGTGGCTCGGCTTCGCTCAGGTTATCGAGCGCCATGATGTCGGCCACGGCCGAGCCAGGCAACACATCCTCCTTGTAAGCACGGGGGAATGCGGTGCTGAAACGGCGGCGCAGCTCGTTGCCACGGGCCTCGCCATAGTGAGAGAGCAGCACGGAGTCGAGTCTGTCGTCCCAGCTGCGGGCCGCTTCAATCAGGTTGTTCTGTACTTCGTTCACATCCACATCCACGTTGTTGTTGTTGACCCGCACTATGTAGTGGGTCCGCGCCAGCACGCCTTCGGTGAAGTAGACGTTGAACTCCACCTCTTCATTACTGCCAAAATATTTCTGCAAAATTTGCTGGGTCTTTATCCGCAGCGCCGTGTTGTAGCGCTCCTTGGTGACATAGACCATGCAGGAGAAGAAACGGCCGTACACATCGCGGCGCACGAACAGCCGCAGCATGTCCCGCTCCTGCATCTCCAGTACGCCCAGACCGGTGGCCAGCAGCTCCTCTTCACGGGCCTGGATCAGCTCGTCACGGGGATAGGTTTCCAGCACGTTCAGCAGCGCCTTGTAGGCGTGGGAGCCCTTCTCGTGACCGGAGGCAGCCATGATGCGTTCGAGACGATGGCTGATGAGCGGGATCTGGGTCGCGCTGGTGTTGTAGATGGAAGAGGCGTAAAGACCTATGAAGCGATCTTCCCCGATCACCTTGCCATGCTCGTCAAAGCGCTTGATGCCGATGTAATCCACATAAGCCGGACGGTGCACCCGGGACTTGCTGTTGGATTTGGTGAGGATCAGCAGGTCAGAACTCAGAGCGGCGTGACGTGCGCTGGCTGGCATGTTGCCAAGGCGCTGGCCCACCTCCTTGATGGAGTTCTTCATCAGCCCCAGGCTGGAGCTGGCCTGCGGCAGGATCTCGTGATCCCCCTCCACCGCTTTGACGTCGTAGCGACGATAACCCATCAGGGTGAAGTTGTGGGCAGCTACCCATTTGAGGAAGGCAACGCAGGAGGCCACCTCCTCCTTGCTGGCCGGACTCTTGCGTTTGGGAAGCTCGTCGATGATCTCATTGAGCTTGGCTAGCATGGGCTGCCAGTCGCCGACTGCCAGCGCTACTTCACCAGCCACGGAGTTGAGCTCGGCAGCCAGCGCGGCCATCTGCTCCTCGCTGGTGAGGTGATCGATCTCGATAAGGAATGCCGTTTCAACCGAGGTCTGCCCGTCGGTGTTGTCGAGTTCCAGAATGGCATCAATCTTTCCATCCGCTCCACGAATGAGGTGCAGCGGTTGGTGCAGCATCATGTGGGCGGTGATATTGAGTCGCTTGAGCGCCATCCGGATGGAGTCCACCAGGAAGGGCGAGTCCTGCAGGATCACCTCGACGATGGTATGGGGCGATTGCCAGCCGTGACGGGTCAGCTCGGGATTGTAGACCCGGATGTAGGGATCGGTGCCGGTGCGCTGATTGAGGGCATTCCACAGGCTCAGGGCCGCGCCGTAGAGATCGCTGTCATTGCGATCGTGCAGGTCAGAGCTCGCCATGTTGCCGTAGAACTTGGCAACGAAGCGCTCGACCAGAGAGGCGCTGTTTTTGGGCAACTTCTGATGGATCAGGCTGAGAACGTTTTCGAGCAGAACTGAGGTAGGGGCGTCTTTCAATGCCATTTTTATATTCCTTATCGGACGACATTAACCACCGACGCAGAGGCAACCACCCTGGTTACCCGCTGGTGCAGAGTTGTTGCGAAGTGTAATGGCTTGGATAAGGGAAGGCGAGGAAAGGTGCTAACGAGATGTTAAAAACAAGGTACAGATCACGGCTTAAACTGTGAGAAATTTTGCAAATAACCAAAAATACAGAAATTCCCACTACCTTTGTGCCAGTTTACCGGATAGATAGTGACGCAAAGCAGATAAACAGTCGGTAATCTGTTCGATTTTTGTTAATTTATGCGTTCGAGACTGATAAAGCGGTAATCGTCCTGGGTTTTCAGCCGAAAGTAGCCATGCACACCATTGATGGCGACAAAGGGCCGTATTTTTTCTATACCAAGTTCCAGGGTCAATCCCTGTTCGCTACGCACCACCAGCCGTCTGACGTGGCCCTGATACATCAGCATCACCTCATCGCTATTCAATGAGAGCCGAAAAGTAAACTGCTTCACGCTTGCTCCTGATCACACGACAAATCACACAATGGGGCAGGAGCGTAACGCTCCTGCCCCATCGACACTTACTGCTGCAGCGCCTTGCTGACCTTCTCGAACAGATCCCGTGCCAGCCCCTCAAGGTTGGCAAGACGGGTCAGCTCGGCGCGGATCAGCGCCTTGCGCACCTCATCCAGTCGCTTGAACTGGATAAGCGGAGTGATGAGGCGGGAGGCCACCTGTGGATTGACCTCGTTGAGCTCGATCAGCAGATCGGTCAGGAAGCGGTAACCGCTGCCATCCACCGCATGGAACTGCACCTGATTGCTCATGGCGAAGCTGCCGATCAGCGCCCGCAGCCGGTTCGGGTTGCGAATGCTGAAGGTAGGATGATTCATTGCCTGCTTCACTTCGCCGAGCACATCGGCAGCCGGCTTGCTGCCAATCAGCCGCAGCCAGTTGTCCAGCACCAGTCCATCCTTGGCCCACTTGCCCTCGAAGTCGGCCAGCAGCGCAGCGCGGCATGGCAGCAGATAGCCGTTGGCCACCTGCAACGCCGCCAGGGTGTCGGTCATGTTGTCGGCGGTTGCGTACTGCTCGCGCACCAGCGCATCGGCATGCTCCGCATCCAGCGCAGCCAGATAGCCGAGCACCACCCCTTTGAGGGCCCGCTTGGCCATATCGGCGTGCACCACCTGATAGCCGCTCAGACGCAGGCTCTGATAGGTAGCCGCCAAGCGCGCGCCAAAGGCCTCGGCAAGACGGGTGTGGATCGCGTCGCGCACCTGATGGATGGCATCGATATCGGCCACCTCGAACAGCTCGGCTAGGGTCGCTTCACCTGGCAGCGCCAGGATCTCCGCCTTGAGGGCCAAATCCAGCTCGCTGTCGTCCAAAATGGCGACGAAGGCGGCCAGCAGGGTTTGGGAGAGCTCAACCCCCTGCCCGTGTTGCACCCGCGCCACCCCGTCGATGACCGCTTTGTTGATCAGCATCTGGGCGGCATCCCAGCGGGCAAACTCGTTGCGAGCAAAGCGCATCAGGAAGGCGAGCGCTTCATCGCTGTAGTCATAGTACAGCTTGACCGGCGCGGAGAAGTCCCGCAGCAGGGAGGGAACCGGCTTGACCGGCACCTGATCGAATTCGAAGGTCTGCTCCGCTTCGAGCACATCGAGCACGTTGCCGATGGCCTTGCCCTGATATTGCAGCGCGATGACGGCACCTTGCTCGTCATAGAGCTCGATATCGAAGGGGATATGCAGCGGCAGCTTCTGCGGCTGATCCTGAGTCGGCGGGGTGTGCTGGCTCACATGGAGGCGATAGATACCGCTGGCGGCATCGTACTCGTCGGTGACGGTCAACTCGGGGGTACCGGACTGGCTGTACCAGCGGCGGAAACGGCCGAGATCGACACCGGATGCATCCTCCATCGCCTGCACGAAATCATCGCAGGTGGCGGCCGAGCCGTCGTGACGCTCGAAGTAGAGGCGCATACCGGCCTGGAAGGCCTCTTCACCTAGCAGGGTGTGCATCATGCGGATCACTTCCGCCCCCTTCTCATAGACGGTCAGGGTGTAGAAGTTGTTCATCTCGATCACCACATCCGGGCGGATCGGATGCGCCATGGGGCCGGCATCTTCGGCAAACTGCGGGCCGCGCACGGTACGCACGTTGTTAATGCGGTTGACGCCGCGGGAGCCCAGATCGGAGGAGAACTCCTGATCCCGGAATACCGTCAGCCCCTCTTTCAGGCTGAGCTGGAACCAGTCGCGGCAGGTGACGCGGTTGCCGGTCCAGTTGTGGAAATATTCGTGACCGATCACCCGTTCGATACCGTGGTAGTCGCTGTCGGTGGCGGTGGCCGGGTTGGCCAGTACGAACTTGGAGTTGAAGATGTTTAGCCCCTTGTTCTCCATGGCGCCCATGTTGAAGAAGTCCACCGCGACGATCATGTAGATGTCGAGATCGTACTCGAGGCCGAAACGCTGCTCGTCCCAGCGCATGGAGTTGATGAGGCTCTCCATGGCAAAACCGGCGCGATCGAGGTTGCCCTTGTCGACGAAGATCTCGAGGGCCACCTTGCGGCCGCTCTTGGTGGTGTAGTGGCTGCGCTCCACATCGAAATCACCGGCCACCAGCGCAAACAGGTAGCTCGGTTTGGGGAAAGGATCCTGCCACTGCACGAAGTGACGGCTGCCATCCAGATCACCGCTGTCGACCTTGTTGCCATTGGAGAGCAGGAAAGGATATTTGGCTTTATCGGCGGTAATGCGGGTGCTGTAGCGTGCCTGAATGTCGGGGCGGTCCAGATAATAGGTAATGCGACGAAAGCCCTCAGCTTCACACTGGGTACAGTAGGCATCGCCAGACTTGTAAAGCCCTTCGAGTGCGGTGTTGGCGGCCGGATCCAGCAGGGTGACAATGGTCAGCACACATTCGGCAGGCAGGTTGAACAGGGTCAGACTGCTCTCGCCTTGCTCGTAGTGGTCACAGGGAATGCCATCGATGGCAATGCTCTTGAGGGTCAGCTGCTCGCCATCGAGGACCAGCGGCGCATTGTGCTCGCCGTTGCGGCGAATGCGGGTGATGGCAGTGACCTGGGTCAGTGGTTCCTGCAATTGGAAATCGAGGTCGATAGTGTCGATCCAGTAGAGCGGCGCCTGATAATCCTGGCGATATTTGGCCGTCATGGCCTGGGAGTGATCGGTCATTATTGTCTGCTTCCACGCTTGTTAAAGGCGAGAAAGAGGCTGTCACAACCAACTGGCGGGGTCAAACGATTTGCATGACATCAGATGTGCCAGATAAAAAGAAAGGGCGACCGCAGTCGCCCTTGTGCATGATGGGTTGCCTGTCAGCTGCGTTTGCTGTCCATAGCCAGATCCGCCGTGATATTGGCCGCTTCGATGAGATACTCATCGGGCGCTTCAAAATCAGCGGGCAGTTCGTCCAGGCTCTTGACTGCCGGCTTGCCAAGACGTGCCAAGCGCTCATTGGTACGTTTAAGCGCTTTCTCATCCTGTTTCGCCTGCTCTGCAACACGCTCCGCCTCGTTGAGGGAGACCGACTTCTTGTCTTTCTCCTCCTTGTAGTCAGCGATGTCCTGCATCACATAGGCAAACTCGGGATCCTTGGCGATCCGAGCATCGTGCGCCGCCTGCAACTTGGGCAGCAGACTGGTGAAATTGCCGAGTTTCTCGTAGTTGGCTGAGGCTATCTTGTCCCAAGGCAACGCATTAAACTCGCGGCTTTCGCCCGTCTCTTCCGGCGCAACCGGTGTCGGGAAGCTGATATCCGGCGCAACGCCCTTGTTCTGGGTACTGCCACCATTGATCCGGTAGAACTTGGCGATGGTGTACTGCACGTGACCCAGCGGCTGCTCGTAGAAGTCATAGACCTTGGCGAGGCTGCGATGTTGTTGCACCGTCCCCTTGCCGAACGAGTTTTCCCCCAGGATCAGGGCGCGACCATAATCCTGCATGGCGGCGGCGAAGATCTCGGAGGCAGATGCACTGTATCTGTCGATCAGCACCGACATGGGACCGCCGTAATAGACGTTGCCATCATCGTCACCGTTGACCGTGATACGACCCATATGATCCCGGATCTGAACCACAGGACCGCTGCCAAAGAAGAGACCGCTCAGGGCAGAGGCTTCGGTCAGGGCTCCGCCGCCGTTTCCGCGCAGATCGATGATCAAACCATCGATCTTCTGCTTGTTGAGGCTGGAGAGCTCCTTGATCACATCATCGTGCAGATTGACGTAGAAACTTGGAATCTCGATGACACCGATCTTCTTGCCTTCGGCGGTGATCACCTTGGACTTGGCCGCGCGATCTTCAAGGCGCACCTTGTCACGGGTCAGCTCGATCTGTTCGGTCTTGGCGGTAGCGCCCTTGCCGCGCTGAATTTCAAGCTTGACCTTGCTCCCCTTGGGTCCCTTGATGAGCTCGACCACGTCATCGAGACGCCAGCCGATCACATCAACAATCTTGCCATCTTCCTGTCCCACCCCGGTGATCTTGTCATCAGGCTTGAGGTGGTTGGATTTGGCAGCAGGACCACCGGGTACCAGGGAGCGGATGACTGTAAAGTCATCTTCCGCCTGCAACACGGCACCGATCCCTTCCAGCGAGAGGTTCATCTCGGTGTTGAAACGATCGGCACTGCGCGGTGAGAGGTAACTGGTGTGGGGTTCGATGGCGCGAGCGAAGGAGTTCATGAAGAGCTGGAAGACATCTTCGCTCTCGGTCTGGGACATTCGCTTGATGGCGTTGTTGTAACGCTTGCCAAGCAGCTCCTTGATCTCGGGCCACTCCTTGCCGCTGAGTTTGAGGCTCAGGGCATCGAACTTGACTCGCTGACGCCACAGCTCGTTGAGCTCTGCTTCATCTTTGGGCCAAGCCGCACCTTCTCTATCGAACACATAGTTGTCGGGCTGGGTGAAATCAAAGGGAGTGTCAAGCAGTTTGAGGGCGTATTCGAACCGCTCATAACGCCGTTGCTGACTCAGGTTGAACATCTCGTAGGCGGGTGCCAGACGGCCTCTTTCGAGGTCGGTGTCAAAACCGTTACGGTATTTTTCAAAACGGCTGATATCAGAGGCCAAAAACAGGTTGCGACTGTAGTCCAGATTCTCCAGATATTTATCGAAAATCACGGAGGAAAAGGCATCATCCAGCTTGAACTGTTTGTAGTGCGAGCGGGTAAACAGATTGGTAATTCGCTTGCTGGCCGTAGCATGTTGGCTCTCTTGAGCCAACACAGGCAAATCACTCTCCTTGAGCACCGGCTCGATGGCCTGTGCAAGCCCGGCAAGCGCCAGGCTACAGGCAACGAGGGAAAAACGAATTACGCCATGCTTCAACATTTGTCTCCTTAGAGAACCAAGTGCTCTGATTTGACCCGCACCATCATGCCGGTCTGCAGTTGGACCTGTACATCGTCCTTGGTCACTTCCTTGATGGTTGCCGGAACCGGGAATTTACCCATAACGACGCGCACATCCTGGCCCACTTTCAGCGTAGCGGCATCCACTTTAACAAGCGGAGCTTCAGCAGCGGGCACTTTGGCGGCAGCCTTCGGCTTGGCAGCGACATCAGCCTTCTCGGTTTTGCGCACAGCAGGGCGACGAGGCTTCTTGGCCTTCTCATCCTTCTCTTTGGTATTGGTACGACGGCTGGCGAATACACGCTCTTTGCTCTCTTTCAGAGCTTGCTTGGCGTGCTCGATGTGCTCTTCGGTCAGCAGTTCACCCGGATTACCATCCAGATCAACGCGAGCCTGGCCAGCTTTGAGTCCGTGCAGGTAGCGCCAGCTGGAGGTGTATTGACGCAGTGCGGAGCGCAGCATGGTCTTGGAGACTCTGGCATCGTCAGCAAGACGCTCGGCCAAATCCTGGAAGATGCCAATCTTGAGCGGCTTGGCCTCTCCTTCAGCAACGAAGCAGGCCGGGAATTTCTCGACCAGGTAGGCAACGATCTCTTTACTGTTCTTCAGCTTCTCAGTGTTTTCCATGTATAACCTTGGCTTTCATATAAACGCACGGGCACGTCCCGAGCACAACAAAGGCCCCATTATAGAGAGCTTGGGGCCTTTTGCGAACCATCTAGCAATGACTTAGAGCATGCTTTCCAAAATTTGCACTGTTTCTTCAAGACCAATTCGATCTTGCTGGTCGAAACGGTTAAAAACTGGACTATCGATATCGAGTACCCCGATGATCTCGTCACCGCGGCGCACCGGGATCACGATTTCCGAGTTGCTCGCGCCATCGCAAGCGATGTGACCGTCGAACTGGTGGACATCATCAATGAGCTGGGTTTTCCCCTCAGCCACTGCTGTGCCACACACCCCGCGGCCGACCGGGATCCGCACACAGGCCGGTTTGCCCTGAAACGGCCCCAATACCAGAGTCTCGCCCTGCAACAGATAAAAACCGACCCAGTTGATCTCCGTCAGCTCCTGATTCAGCAGCGCAGACAAGTTGGCCATATTGGCAATCAGATCGGTTTCGCCCTCCAGTAGTGCCTTGGCCTGCTGGTTGAGGGTGCGATAAAATGGTTGTTTTTCAATCATGATTAAATGCACTTCACTCCCTGATGGTTTGGGGAAGGTAACGCCTGCCAGGGAAATTTCAAATATTTTTTCCACTCTGCCACCATTGAACGATTATTCACGGGCAACAGAGAGGGCCAATTGCTGGCGTTGGCCATTGCTCCATTCAATATTGAGCAACCAGACCATGACCAGAGAGGTACAGCTTCCTACCAGTGTTGTACCCTGCCATCCTCCCGCGACTTGTTCAAAGTTCACCGGAATGGTCCCCATAAACATATCTCGCCCTTCCAGCCAGGCTTTTAACGGCTTGATTTCCGGGTCGCCCCCTTGGATATCTATTGCAAAGTCATGTTCGGCACGTAGCGGTAACACCTTGATGGCCACCGTTAGTGGTTTGTTACCAATCAATGCGCTGCAAGGTGTGTGGGAAAGATCACAAATCTGATCTTTTGTCTGGCCAGCAGTCATGCTGTTATCGGCCGAAAACCAGGTGCGATAGGCCACCAGCGCCAATAGCAGCGCCAATACAAGTGCAAGGTGCAGTACTTTACGTGCGGTAAGTCTCTCTTTCATCAAAAAACGTCCGTTTAAGATGCAATTAAAATGTTTTTTTGTGATCACGAACAAGGTAAAAAACGGCCAGAACGATACCGGACGGAACCAAATATATCACTGTTTATACTGTTATTTTACCTGTCGCTTCAGTATCATTCCCATGCAGTTTTCATTTAGCCATCTTTTGCTTTTCCTTTCGTTAACAGGCGTTAACAACTGGTTGGCGGTGGCTTGATGGAGCCAGTCCGGTTTTCCGGATAAAACATCAAACAACAGCAGCATCGGAAGCGGAATATAACGATGAGCCATACAACTAACCATCCTGAGTACAACTACACCGTTGTTCGCCAGTTTACCGTCATGACGATTGTCTGGGGAATTGTCGGCATGTCGGTTGGCGTACTGATCGCAGCCCAGTTGATCTGGCCTGCCCTCAACTTCGAAACCCCCTGGCTGACTTACAGTCGTCTGCGGCCCCTCCACACCAACGCAGTGATCTTCGCCTTTGGCGTCAGTGCCCTGATGGCCACCTCGTTCTACGTGGTACAGCGCACCTGTCAAACCAGACTGTTTGGTGGCCCGTTGGCAACCTTCGTATTCTGGGGCTGGCAAGCCATCATTCTCTCTGCCGCCATCTCTCTGCCGCTGGGTTACACCTCCGCCAAAGAGTATGCCGAGCTGGAGTGGCCGATTGACATCGCCATCACTGTGGTATGGGTCGCCTATGCCATCGTCTTCTTCGGCACACTGATGAAGCGCACCACCTCCCACATCTATGTGGCGAACTGGTTCTTCGGCGCCTTCATCATCACCGTTGCGGTGCTGCACATTGTCAACAACATGGAAGTACCGCTCTCCGGCATGAAGTCTTACTCCATGTACTCCGGCGCCATGGACGCCATGGTGCAGTGGTGGTATGGCCACAACGCGGTAGGCTTCCTGCTGACCGCCGGCTTCCTGGGGATGATGTACTACTTCGTGCCCAAGCAGGCCGGTCGTCCGGTTTACTCCTATCGCCTCTCCATCGTGCACTTCTGGGCGCTGATCTCCCTCTATATCTGGGCCGGTCCGCACCACCTGCACTACACCGCACTGCCTGACTGGGCTCAGTCCCTCGGGATGGTAATGTCCCTGATCCTGTTCGTCCCCTCCTGGGGCGGCATGATCAACGGCATCATGACCCTCTCCGGTGCCTGGCACAAACTGCGTTATGACCCCATCCTGCGCTTCCTGATCGTCTCCCTCTCTTTCTACGGCATGTCGACCTTCGAAGGCCCGATGATGGCGATCAAAACCGTCAACGCCCTCTCCCACTACACCGACTGGACCGTTGGTCACGTGCACTCCGGTGCGTTGGGCTGGGTTGCCATGGTCTCCATCGGTGCGGTTTACCATCTGATCCCGAACCTGTTCGGCCAGGGCCGGATGTACAGCGTCAAGCTGATCAACGTTCACTTCTGGCTGGCGACCGTGGGCACCGTGCTCTACATCGTTGCCATGTGGATTTCCGGCGTGATGCAGGGCCTGATGTGGCGTGCAGTCAACGAAGACGGCACCCTGACCTACAGCTTCGTTGAAGCGCTGCAGGCATCCTATCCCTTCTATTTCGTGCGCTTCCTGGGTGGCTGCTTCTTCGTCACCGGCATGTTGCTGATGGCTTACAACGCCTATCGCACCATCACTGCGCCCAAAGGTTCTCTGGAACCTGTCGCCCAGCCAGCATGATTGAAGAGGTCAACCCATGAGCAACAATAACCGTCACGAAATATTTGAAAAAAGCGTTCCCATGCTGGTGGTCGGCATCATCTTCGCCATCAGTCTGGGGGGCCTGGTTGAAATCACTCCGCTGTTCTTCCAGAAGCAAACCACCGAGCCGGTGGAGGGCCTCAAGCCCTACACCGCTCTGCAGATGGAAGGGCGCGACATCTTCATTCGCGAAGGCTGCACCAACTGCCACAGCCAGATGATCCGTCCGTTCCGTGCCGAAACCGAACGTTACGGTCACTACTCTGTCGCAGGTGAGAGCGTCTGGGAGCACCCCTTCCTGTGGGGCTCCAAGCGTACTGGTCCGGATCTGGCCCGTGTCGGTGGCCGCTACTCCGACGAGTGGCACAAGGTTCACCTGATCAACCCGCGCGATGTGGTACCGGAATCCAACATGCCCGCCTACCCCTGGCTTGATACCAACGTGCTGACTGGCGAGATGACCGGCAAAAAACTGGCGCTGTTCCGCGATCACTTCGGTGTGCCCTATACCGACGCCGACATTCAGGGTGCTGGCGAAGCCGTGAAGGGTAAAACCGAGCTGGATGCGCTGGTGGCCTATCTGCAATCACTGGGTCATGCCCTGAAATAAGGAGGCGAAAATGGACTACGGCACATTTCGCGGTCTGTATACCTTGCTGTTGATGGCCATCATGATTGGCATCATCGTCTGGGCCTACAGCAAACGCCGCAAGACCTCTTTCGACGAGGCTGCCAATCTGGTTTTTGCCGATGATGAGCAACCCGGTGCTGATAAAAAGAACGCAGGAGCGAAACAATAATGAGCACTCTGTTTAGCATTTTTGTGACTGTCATCAGTCTGGGAACCATCCTCGGCTGCTTCTTGCTGCTGATGTGGTGCCGCAAGGACAAGATGGGTGTTGAAGAAGGCAAATCGATGGGTCACTCCTTCGATGGCATCGAGGAGATCAACAACCCGCTGCCGAAGTGGTGGACTTACATGTTCCTCTTCTTCATCGTCACCGGTCTGGTCTATCTGATCGCCTTCCCGGGGCTTGGCAACTTCAAAGGCCTTCTGGGCTGGCAAAGTTCCAACCAGGACGTGCGCTCGCTGGCAGAGTCCAAGGCTGCAACCGAATCGGCTAAGGCCGAAGGTCGCGCAGTGGAGTATGACCGCGAGGTCGCCAAGGCTGACGAGATCTACGGCGCCAAGTTCCGTGAACTCACCTACGAAGCGGATGGCAAAACCTATCGAGCCATCACCGAGATCGCCAAGGATCCGGAAGCCCTGAAAGTGGGTCAGCGTCTGTTCCTGCAGAACTGCTCCCAGTGCCACGGCTCCGATGCCCGTGGTGGCCGCGGCTTCCCGAACCTGACCGACAGCGAATGGCAATGGGGCGGCCAGCCTGATCAAATCAAGACCACCATCATGGGCGGTCGTCAGGGGATCATGGCTGCCTGGGGTGAAATCCTCGGCAAAGATGGCGTTCAGGAAGTGGCCTCCTATGTGCTGAGCCTCTCCGGTCGCAAGGTTGACCTGGTGGAAGCGAAGAAAGGTGAAGCCCGCTTCGCCATCTGCGCAGCTTGCCACGGTGCCGATGCCAAGGGCGGTATTGCCGTCGGGGCGCCAGATCTGACCAACAACACCTGGCTCTACGGTGGCTCCCGCGAAGTGGTGGTACAAACCATCACCCACGGTCGTCACGGCGTGATGCCAGCCTGGAAAGATATTCTGGGTGAGGACAAGGTTCACCTGCTGGCCTCCTACGTTTACAGCCTGTCCCATCAGCCTGCTAAATAAAGGTCGCTCACATAAGTCGTAACATGTGATAAACACGTGATTACACAGCAAAAAGCCTCGACTCCTCGAGGCTTTTTGTTATCTTGTGTTACGTAAAAACCATCTTCCACGTTAATCATTCGTTTCATGGCAGTAGCAATCATGACCCAACCTCTATCCAAACCGTGGTATCGCCAATTCTGGCCCTGGTTTATCATCGCCCTCCCCACTGCCGCCGTTGTTGGCAGCATAGCCACCGCCATCATCGCCAGCAAGGATGGGGTCAATCTGGTGGCCGAGGACTATTACAAACAAGGGAAAGAGATCAATCAGGACTTGAGCAAGTTTGACCGCTCCGAAGCGCTCAATATCCGCTTTGGGCTGGAGGTTGACGGCAACGAGCTGACCCTCAAACCCATCAGCGGTGACATTCCTGCCGGGCAAGCTCTCTATCTCTCATTGTTCCACCCGACCTTGGCCGGTCAGGACAGTGAACACATGATCACCGCCGATGCGAGCGGTACCTATCGCCTCCATTTCGACAAGCCGCTGGTCGGCAAGTGGCACATTCGGGTCGATGCCTTTGATCACCAATGGCGATTGCAAGAGACCGTCCAGCTGCCCACCCTGGCCCCTGTCGAACTCGACCCGAAAGGACGCTAAGCCATGACCGGCAGTTCTCACTGTGGCGAGCCGGTGCTCGCCAGTGCCCCTGCTGCTTGCATTCTGCATTCAGGGAGGCATAACGCATGACCCCCTGCTTTCACTGTGGCGAGCCGGTACCCACCAATAGTGGCTATTCCCTCGAGATAAAGGGGATTGTTCGCCCCATGTGCTGCCCCGGCTGTCAGGCTGTGGCAGAAACCATCATGGAGTGCGGCCTCGCCAGTTACTACGATCACCGCACCGCTCCCGGCACCAAGGGCGATCTGGTGCCCGAGGAGCTGGCCGCCCTCACCCACTACGATCTGGCAGAAGTACAACAGGATTTTGTCACCGACAACGGTACCCTTCGCGAAATCCAGCTGACAGTTGAAGGGCTCACCTGCGCCGCCTGTGCCTGGCTTATCGAACGTCACCTAATGACCCTTGGCGGCCTGCGCTACATCAACGTCAACACCACCACCCACCGGGCCCGCATCAAGTGGGATCCGGGCCAGCTCTCCCTGAGTGACATCCTCAAGGGATTTGCCCAGATCGGCTATCGCGCCTATCCGTTCCAGACCCATCAACAGGAGGCGCTCTACGCCAAAGAGGTGCGCAGCTATATGTTCCGGCTGGCACTGGCAGGGCTTGGCTCGATGCAGGTGATGATGTGCGCCGTGGCTCTCTATATGGACCTCTTCATCAGTGTTGAAGATGAGTTCATGGTCTACTTCAAGTGGATAAGCCTGTTGCTCTCCACCCCCATCATGATCTATTCAGCCCAACCCTTTTACGTGGGTGCCTGGCGCAGCCTGAAACAGGGCCATCTGTCGATGGATGTGTCGGTGTCGCTGGCGCTGATCGGGGCTTTTATCGCCTCCATGTGGGCCACCGTGTTCAATACCGGTGAGGTCTATTACGACTCCATCACCATGTTCGTCTTCTTCCTGCTGCTGGGGCGCTTTCTCGAGTTGCGGGCCCGGCGCAAGGCGTCGGAATCGAGCTCCAACCTGGCACGACTGGTGCCCATCATGGCGACCCGCATCGATGATGAAGGGGAGCATGAGGTAGCGGCCAAGACCTTGCAGGTCGGCGATCGGGTACGGGTGCTGGCCGGAGCAACCTTGCCGGCGGACGGCATCATTGTCGAAGGGCAAGCCAGCCTCAACGAATCCATGCTGACCGGTGAACAGCTGCCCCTGCTCAAACAGCCCGGTGAGCAGGTCTATGCCGGTACCATCAACACCGATGCCCCGCTGCAGATCCGGGTCAGCCACCGTATCGAAGAGTCGCGGATCGCCCAGATCATGCGGCTGCAGGATCACGCCCTCGACGACAAACCGGCCATCGCCCAGATGGCGGATCAGCTGTCGCGCCACTTTATTCTGGTGCTGCTGATCATTGCCGCCGCGGTCTGGACCTTCTGGCACTTCCATCAACCGGATCAGGCGTTCTGGGTCACCCTCGCCGTGCTGGTTGCCACCTGCCCCTGTGCCCTGTCGCTGGCCACCCCGACGGCGCTGACCTCGGCCACCGCCAATCTGACCCGTAACGGCATTCTGCTGCGCCGTGGTCATGTGCTGGACGTGCTGACCAAGGCCAACCGGATCGTGATGGACAAGACCGGTACCCTGACTACTGGCGAGATCAGTCTGACGCAGACTCAAGCGTTGGCCGACCTTGACGTGGCCCACTGCCTCGCCATCGCTCGGGCCATGGAGGCGCAATCCGAACATCCCATTGCCCGCGCCTTCCGACTGCCCGCCGACAGCATCGCCGTGTTGCCATCCGTTCGCGAGATCACCCCGGTCATCGGTCACGGCATCACGGCGCTGGTGAATGGCGTACGCTACCGCATCGGCAGTGCCCGCTGGCTTGGGCTGGATCCGGCGCAAGAACGCGGCCGCGGTCTGGCTATCTATCTGGCCGACGAGCAGAAGGTCTTGGCCCGCTTCAATCTGGAAGATACCCTGCGCCCCGATGCCAGGGCGCTGATCGCGGCATTCAAGGCGGCCGGTCTGCAAACTACCGTGCTGACTGGCGACAGCTCTTTGCAGGCAGACGAGATTGCCCGCGAGCTAGGAGTGGATGAGCTGGTCAAGGGGGTCTCGCCCGATGGCAAGCTGGCCTACCTCAAGGCCCGGGAAGCCCAAGGGGATATCAGCATCATGGTGGGCGATGGCATCAACGACGCCCCGGTACTGGCTGGCGCTCACGCCTCGTTTGCCATGGCTGGTGGCACCGATCTGGCGAAAAACAGCGCCGATGCCATCCTGCTGGCCGATGACCTGAGCCGACTGCTCGAGGCCAGAGTGCTGGCAATGCGTACCCGCAAGATCATCATCGAGAACTTCGCCTGGTCCATCGGTTACAACCTGCTGGTGCTGCCGCTGGCGGCCTGCGGCTGGCTGCCCCCCTATCTGGCGGCGGCGGGCATGTCGCTCAGTTCACTCATCGTGGTAACCAACTCGATGCGCCTCAACCGATGAGACCGGTGGCGGAAAATAGCTGAAAATGTGGCCTGCCTCCAATGCAGGCCACATTTCTCACTGATAGCGGCTGGCCCCCTGCCCGAACAGGGTTACCATAGGGGACACTTGCCAAGGATGAACGCCAAGGTACCTCTCATGAATATAATTTTTGTCCTGATCCCCATCGCCATCCTGTTTGTGATCATCGCCGGGGTCGTCTTCTTCTGGGCCATTCGCTCCGAACAGTTTGAAGATCTCGACCGGCAGGGTTCCAACATCCTGTTTGACGAAGAGCAACCTGCCCACAAACCCGTAAAGCCTGCTGACCATGACCCACAACCTTGATCTGGCCGGCGCCCTGCTGGTCGGACTGGCAGGCTCTGCCCACTGTATCGGCATGTGCGGTGGCGTCTCCGCCGCGCTCTCCATGGCGATCCCCGCCAACAAGCAGCACTTCTGGGGGCGGCTTGCCTATCTGCTCAACTACAACCTCGGCCGGATCCTGAGCTATGTGATTGCAGGTGCACTGGTGGGCGGCCTGCTCGCCACCACCAGCGAGCTGGGCGCAGGCAAACACGCTATTGCCGGCTTACGCCTGGTGGCGGCGTTATTGATGATTGCGCTTGGTCTCTATCTGGCGGGCTGGTGGCAAGGGATCTTGCTGCTGGAGCGGCTCGGCGCAAGACTTTGGCCCCGTATCAAACCGCTGGCGGGCAAGTTTCTCCCCTTCACCTCACCTGTGCAGGCACTGCCCTTTGGCATGGTGTGGGGTTGGCTCCCCTGCGGGCTGGTCTACTCCATGCTGACCTGGAGCGCAGCGGCCGGTTCGGCCAGTGGCGGGGCGCTGATCATGCTCTTTTTTGGTCTCGGCACCCTGCCCACCCTGTTCGCGTTGGGCGGGCTTGCCGATCGCCTGAGATACTGGCTCACCCTGCGCAGTTTGCGCCTTGGCGGTGCCCTGCTGCTCATTTTGTTCGGGGTGCATACCTTCTGGATTGGCATTGCTTCCTTTTGAAACCCTATCCAAAACGGATGAGTTGATGGTAAACTTGTTTGATATAAATCAATTATTCGTATGAGCCTATGATCCCGGAAAAGAAACCTGGCAGACGTATCCAGAGCGGTGGCTGTGCAATTCATTGCCAGGATTGCAGCATCAGTCAGCTCTGTATTCCCTTCACTCTGAACGACAACGAGCTTGATCAGCTGGACAGCATCATCGAGCGCAAGAAGCCGATCCAGAAGGGTGAAGAGCTGTTCAAGGCTGGCGATGAGTTCAAATCGCTCTATGCCATCCGTTCCGGGACCATCAAGTCTTACACAATCACCGAGCAAGGGGATGAGCAGATCACCGCGTTCCACCTCGCTGGCGATCTGGTCGGTTTTGACGCCATCCACAAACAGGCCCACCCCTCCTTCGCCCAGGCGCTGGAAACGGCCATGGTGTGCGAGATCCCGTTTGAAGTGCTGGATGATCTCTCCGGCAAGATGCCCAAGCTGCGCCAGCAGATCATGCGTCTGATGAGCAACGAAATCATGGGCGATCAGGAGATGATCCTGCTGCTCTCCAAGAAGAATGCCGAAGAGCGCCTCGCCGCCTTCCTGCACAATCTGTCGGTACGCTTCTCCGAACGCGGCTTCTCCGCCAAGGAGTTCCGTCTATCCATGACCCGTGGTGACATTGGTAACTATCTGGGGCTGACCGTCGAGACTATCAGTCGTCTGCTCGGCCGTTTCCAGAAGTCCGGTCTCATCAGCGTCAAAGGCAAATACATTACCGTACTGGATCAGGTCGCGCTGGGCATGATGGCCGGTGCAACTCGCCCGCCCTGCGGCTGATATTTTTCCGCTTACCCTCTCGCTTGTCTCCTGCTTTCCCTGCCGGATCCTTTCCTCTGGAATGTGATCCGGTACGTTCCCCATACCCTCCTCCTGCGCTAAGCTGTAATGGCTAAGATTCTGCTGTCATTGGACTTTTCCAAGGAGGAGAAGATGGTCAAATATCAGAATATTCTGGTGGTTATCAATCCAGAAGAGGAGCGTCAAATCGCCCTCGAACGGGCAGTCAAAGTCGCCGAGCTGGACGAAAGCGCCCATCTGACCCTGCTGCTCACCATCTATGACTTCTCGTATGAAATGACTGCCATGCTCTCGGTGGACGAGCGGCAAGAGATGCGTGATGGCGTCATTTCACAGCGACGTGAGTGGCTGGACGAGATCCTGACCCCCTATCGGGCACAGGGGATCGAATGCGAAGTGAAGGTAGTCTGGCACAATCGCCCCTTCGAGTGTGTCATTCAGGAAGTGCTGGAGCAGCGCCACGATCTGGTGGTCAAAGCCACTCACCATCACAGCTTCCTGCAAACCTTCATCTTTACCCCCACCGACTGGCACCTGCTGCGCAAATGCCCCTGTCCGGTGCTGCTGGTCAAGGAGGGTCACTGGAAACGGGGCGGCAACATCATCGCCGCCATCAACTGCTCAAGCGACGATCCGGATCAGAAAGTGCTCAACGAACGGATCACCCAGGAGGGAAGCGACATCGCCGAGCTGCTGGGCTCCAATCTCTATCTGGTCAACACCTACCCGGGCACCCCGGTCAACGTGGCCATCGAGCTGCCAGAGTTTGATCCCAACGCCTACAACGAAGCGATCCGCAAGCACCACGAAAGCCTGCTGCTAAGCCATGCCGACAAGTTCGGGATCGGTCATCTCTGGACTCGGGTAGCAGAGGGGCTACCGGAAGAGGTGTTGCCGGATATGGCCGAAGAGCTCAAGGCGACCCTGATGATCATGGGCTGCGTCGGCCGTACCGGGCTTTCTGCAGCTTTGCTCGGCAATACCGCCGAACATGTGATTGACCGCCTCTCCTGCGACATCCTGATCCTCAAACCGGCGGACTACAGCTGCCCGGTCGACAGTCGTCGCAATCAATCATAAGGTGCCTGGCACCTTGCCCTCCCCCGGGACATGGCTATAATAACGCGCTTATTTGTGTCCCGGGTTTTACGAGCATGCTAGAAGAGCTGAACGCCAAAGAAAAATACAGTTTTAACAAACTGCAGAAGCGCCTGCGGCGCAACGTGGGTCAGGCCATTGCCGACTTCAACATGATTGAAGAGGGCGACAAGGTCATGGTCTGCCTCTCAGGCGGCAAGGACAGCTTCGGTATGCTCGACATACTGATGAGCCTCAAAGCCAGCGCCCCCATCCATTTCGATCTGGTTGCCGTCAACCTGGATCAGAAGCAGCCCGGTTTCCCCGAGCATGTGCTGCCCGAGTATCTGGATTCCCTCGGCATCGAGTACAAGATTGTTGAAGAGGATACCTACTCCATCGTCAAGGAGAAGGTACCGGAAGGCAAAACTACCTGCTCTCTTTGCTCACGGCTGCGCCGCGGTATTCTCTACCGCACCGCCCAAGAGCTGGGTTGCACCAAGATTGCCCTTGGCCACCACCGCGACGACATCCTCGAGACCCTGTTCCTCAACATGTTCTACGGTGGCAAGCTCAAGTCCATGCCGCCCAAGCTGGTGAGCGACGATGGCAAGAACGTGGTGATCCGCCCGCTGGCCTACTGCAAAGAGAAGGATCTGATCCGCTACGCCGACGTCAAAGCCTTCCCCATCATTCCGTGCAACCTGTGCGGCTCGCAGGAGAACCTGCAGCGTCAGGCCATCAAACAGATGATGCAGGATTGGGATCGCCGCTTCCCCGGTCGTATCGAAACCATGTTCACCGCCATTCAGGACGTGATCCCGAGCCACCTGCTCGACCACAAGCTGTTTGACTTCAAGAGCATCAACCGCGACTCCGGCATCATCGATGGTGGCGACAAGGCGTTTGATCCGCCCGAGATGCCAAAGGCGCCGCTGCTGGACATCGACGAGATGGACATGCTGGATGTGATTGAAGTGCGCTAAGCCGCGCTCACAGGGCAAACGCCACGCAATAAAAAAGGAGCGATGATCGCTCCTTTTTGCTTTCTGGATTGGCCTTTCACTGCGGTGACAGCGCGACCGATCTCACCCTTTATGCAGCCAGGGGGTCAGCCGCAACACGTCACCCTGCAGGCGCAGTTGCCCGGTCGCGAACGCGGCCAGTTGCTCATTGCTCAGCAGCAGGTGGCCTTCCTGCCAGAGCAGCGCCTCCTGACGGGCACCATCAATCAGATAAGCAGTGCCGCTCTGCTGCACCAGGGTAATGCGTACCCCTGCCATCTTCGGCAGGAAGTGCTTGCCGACCATGCCTGCCATCTTGTCGAGCAGCGACTGCATCTGCTGTTGACGGGCAGCCAGCTCGGCCAGCGGCAGCTCGGGCCCTTTCGGCGCATCTGCCATCACCTGTACCGTCATATCGCAAGTGGCGTGCTCTTCTTTCAGGCCGACGGTCACGATCCCCTTGTCGAGGTTGAGATCCTCATCAAAAGGCAGGCGCAGTTCGCTATCGACCGTTACCTCACCCGCCACTTCCTTGCTGTCGGTTGCAACCCGGGCAAAGGTGAGGCCGCAGCGCTGACCATTTTGCGGATCGGTCAGATAAAACCCCAGTCTGGCGTGACCAAACTCCCCTTTGGCAAAGGTCTTCATCTGGCTGTAGAAGGTGCTGTATTGCAGATCCAGCACCGGCTCAGCCAGCGCCAGCCCTGGCAGCAAGAGCGTGGCCAGCAGGCTCTGGCGCACAGCCTTGGTCACTCCATATCGACGGGTCATTCAACGTCCTTTTGCATCATGCATTGAAATGGTTGGGGCCTTCTGTCACCTCGTTAACCTCTACCCCCACCCCGCAGAGATCCCGATAGAGGATCCCCTTGCAGTTGAAATAGAGCGGTGCCACCCAGATAAGCCCCAACCCCATGGGGATCAGAGCCAGGAAGAAGAGCGCGGTCATCACGCCGTGGAACAGCACAATGCTGGGCCAGCCGCGCGCAAAGAGCTTGAGAGAGACCAGAATGGCCTGGGGTGGCGTCAGGCCGCGCTCCAGCACCAGAGGTACGGTAAAGAGCAGCCCCATACCGATCAGAGCCGAGGGAATGAAAGAGAGTACGGCGGGCAATCCCAGCAGATCGAATAGCGGGCCAAACAGGCTGGTGAGCAGACTGCCAAGCAGGCTCAGCATGCCGAGGCGTACAAAGTGGCGGAAGAAATCGAACACCTGGTTGGCGCGGGCGCGCACCCCGACAGACTGCTGCAACCCCAGCATATCGAGGGAGCTGGTCATGGGGGCCATTACCACCGTCATCAGCAGGCTCAGCACCATGGCCACATTCATCTGGCTGTCATCCCCCAGATAGGGCAACAGCAGCACATTACTGAGCAGGATCCAGATCGCCGTCACCCCGACAATCGCCAGCAGCAGGCCAAATCCGGTACGGCGGGTCTGTTGCCATCCCTCCTGGATGACCCCTTTCAGATCAAGGCGGTAGCCCTGGTTCAGAGACTGCTCAAGGGAGCCGCCAATACGCATTTTATTACTCAATTGACTATCCAATATCGAAAACGACCAAATCAGGTGGCACATTATAGCGATTTGGTCTGCTATTCGTAGCCGTTTTTCCTGCGCACTTGCGGCTAATTCGGACCAAAAAGCCTTTAATTTCATGTGTCGGCTGCATAGAATGCGGCCCTCTTTCAACACGATGGCCACTGGCTGGGGTGAGACTGGCGGATGATGAACAATCCACAGGTAATTGTCGCGCTGAACAAGATCAGCAAAAAATACGATGGCAAGGTGATCCTGAGTGACCTTGACCTTGAAATCTATGACGGTGAATTTCTTACCCTGTTGGGCCCTTCCGGCTGTGGCAAGACCACCCTGCTGCGCCTGCTGGCCGGGCTCGAATCGGTCGATGGTGGCACCATCCATCTGGCCGGTGACGAGATCACCCATATCCCCGCCGAACACAGGCACATCAACACCGTGTTCCAGAGCTATGCGCTCTTCCCCCATATGACGGTGTTTGAAAACGTCGCCTTTGGCCTCGAGATGCAGAAAGTACCGGCCAGCGAGATCCGCCAGCGGGTCGAGGAGACCCTCGCCATGGTGCAGCTCACCGAGCTGGCCAACCGCCGCCCGGATCAGCTCTCCGGCGGCCAGCAGCAACGGGTCGCCATCGCCCGCGCCGTGGTCAACAAGCCCCGCCTGCTGCTGCTCGACGAATCCCTCTCGGCGCTCGACTACAGGCTGCGCAAGCAGATGCAGAGCGAGCTCAAGGCGCTGCAACGTCGCCTTGGTATCACCTTTGTCTTCGTTACCCATGATCAGGAAGAGGCACTCACCATGTCTGATCGCATCCTGGTGATGGAGGGCGGCAAGATCATCCAGCGCGGCACCCCGCGCGATATCTACGAATCGCCAGCAAACCTGTTCGTGGCCCGCTTTATCGGCGAGATCAACGTGATGGATGGCAAGCTGATCAGCCAGCGCGAGCTCGGTATCTGGCAAGCGGAGGTAGAGGGGCGCGAATGCCTGCTCCATACCACCTTGCCATTCCAGCCAGACGACAAGGTACTGGTGCTGCTGCGCCCGGAAGATCTGCGCATTCTCGATCAGGATGACGATCAGATCGGTGCGCTGCGGGGCAATATCCGCGAGCGCAACTACAAGGGGGCAACGCTGGATTCGGTGATCGAGCTCGAAAGTGGCAAACTGCTGCTTATCTCCGAGTTCTTCGACGAGGATGACCCCGATTTTGACTACCGTCTGGGTCAGGAGGTGGCGATCCACTGGGTCGACAGCTGGGAGGTGGTGCTGCCCTATGAGCCTCACTAATCTGCGGGTACCGCACAGCTTTGCCCACAACGGCTTTCGCAACGGGGCCATCGCGCTGATCCTCGGCTGGCTGACGCTGTTTGTCTTCCTGCCCAACCTGATGATCGTCGGCGTCAGCTTCCTGACTCGTGACGAGTCCGAGCTTATCGCACCGCTCTTTACCCTGAGCAACTATGGCCGCCTGCTGGACCCCCTCTATTTCGAGGTACTGCTCCACTCTCTCTGGCTGGCGCTGCTCGCCACCGCCATCTGCCTGCTGGTGGGCTACCCCTTTGCCTGGCTGCTGGCCCATCTGCCAGCGCGTATCCGCCCGCTGCTGCTGTTTCTGGTGGTGGTGCCGTTCTGGACCAACTCCCTGATCCGCACCTATGCGCTGAAAGTGCTGCTCGGCACTCGGGGGCTGATCAACGGCTGGCTGCTGGATCTGGGGCTTATCGAGCGACCGCTGCAGATGATGTATACCGAGGTGGCCGTCATCATCGGGCTGGTCTATGTGCTGCTCCCCTTTATGGTGCTGCCGCTCTACTCCAGCATCGAGAAGCTGGATGGCCGTTTGCTGGAGGCGGCGCGTGATCTTGGCGCCAATGGCTGGCAGCGGCTGGTGCGGATCATTCTGCCGCTCACCCTACCCGGCATCATCGCCGGTTGTCTGCTGGTGTTCCTGCCCGCCATGGGGATGTTCTATGTCTCCGACTTGCTGGGTGGCGCCAAGCACCTGCTGATCGGCAACCTGATCAAGACCCAGTTCCTCAACAGCCGTGACTGGCCCTTTGGCGCCGCCATCAGCGTGATGCTGACGGTGCTGATGGCGCTCTTGGTCTACTGCTACTGGCGGGCGGGCAAGCTGCTCAGCAAGAAGGGGGAGCTGGCATGATGCGCGCACTGAAAGCTCTGTTCCTGCTGCTGGTGTTTGGCTATCTCTATGTGCCCATCGGGGTGCTGATCGCCAACTCCTTCAACCTGTCGAAATATGGCATCGACTGGCGCGGCTTTACCCTTGGCTGGTATGAGAAGCTGTTTGCCAGCGCCAGCCTGATGCAGGCGGCCCAGCACTCCCTGACCATCGCCGCCCTCACCGCCACCGCGGCCACCCTGATCGGCACCCTCACCGCCGTAGCGCTGTTTCGCTACCGCTTTCGCGGCAAGCAATACGTGAGCGGCATGCTGTTCGTGGTGATGATGTCCCCCGATATCGTCATGGCCATCTCCCTGCTGACCCTGTTTGTGGTGACCGGCATTGCGCTGGGCTTCTGGTCGCTGCTGATCGCCCACATCACCTTCTGCCTGCCGTTCGTGGTGATCACCGTCTACTCGCGGCTGTGCGGTTTTGATGTGCGGATGCTGGAGGCAGCGCGAGATCTGGGGGCTGGCGAGTGGATCATCCTGCGCCGCATCATACTGCCGCTGGCCCTGCCGGCGGTGATGGCGGGCTGGCTGCTCTCCTTTACCCTGTCGCTGGACGACGTGGTGGTGAGCTCCTTTGTTACCGGCCCGGCCTACGAGATCCTGCCGCTCAAGATCTACTCCATGGTCAAGGTGGGGGTCTCCCCCGAGGTCAACGCCCTGGCCACCCTGATGCTGGTCGCCTCCCTCGGGATGGTGCTGCTGGCGCAACTGTTACTGCGTAAACGGCAGGGTTGACCCTGCCCGTTTCGTCCCCGCCATCTTTGGCGAACTCTGTCACGGTGGGCCGCAAGGCCCCATAACCCCAAGGAGTTGTTGATGACAATCCAACACAAGGCCGGCGCCCTGCTGGCAGCCGCCCTCACCCTCACCACCCCGCTGCTGAGCCAGAACGCTCACGCGGCCGACGACAAGGTGGTCTACTTCTACAACTGGTCGGAATATGTGCCGGACGGCCTGCTGGAGCAGTTCCAGCAAGAGACCGGTATCAAGGTGATCTACTCCACCTACGAATCCAACGAGACCCTCTACGCCAAGCTGAAAACCCATGGCGACGGCTATGACGTGGTGGTGCCCAGCACCTATTTCATCTCGAAAATGGCCAAAGAGGGGATGCTGCAGCCGCTGGATCGCGCCCAGCTGCCCAACTTCAAGCACCTCGACCCTACCCTGCTCAACCATGAGTACGACCCGGACAACAGCTACTCCATCCCCTATATCTGGGGCGCAACCGGCATCGGCACCAACACTGACATCATCGAGCAGCCGGTCACCAGCTGGAAACAGCTCTGGGCACCGGAGTGGAAAGAGAGCCTGCTGCTGATGGACGATGCCCGCGAGGTGTTCCATATCGCGCTGGTGCAGCTGGGTTACAGCCCCAACACTCAAGACAAGGCGCAAATTTCTGAAGCCTTCGAATACCTGAAAAAGCTGATGCCCAACGTCAAGGCGTTCAACTCCGACAACCCGGCCGACCCCTTTATCGCCGGTGAGGTCAATATCGGCATGCTGTGGAACGGCTCGGCCTACGGCGCCCAGCGCGAATATCCCTCCATCCAGATGACCTACCCCGAAGAAGGCGCCGTGCTCTGGATGGACAACCTCGCCATCCCGGCCAAAGCCAAACATGTGAAAGAGGCCCACGCCCTGATCAACTTCCTGATGCGCCCCGATGTGGCCGCCAAGGTGGCCGAGGCGATTGGCTACCCCACCCCGGTCAAGGATGCTATTCCACTGCTCACCCCGGCGTTTCGCAATAACCCCATGGTCTTCCCGAGCGACGAGATCAAGCGCAAGGGCGAATTCCAGTCCGATGTGGGTGATGTCTCCCGCCTCTACGAGCAGTACTTCCTGCAGCTGAAAGCCATGGTGGCCAAGGCCGGTTAAATCGGCGGTTAATCGGTCCTCACGGGCTTAATGGATAAAGGGGGCAATATTTGCCCCCTTCTCTTTTTAACCACCAGCTCAATTTTTAAGTACGACAGTCATAGACACAGAGAGGCACAGGCGCGCATCGATTAACAGCAAAATATATAGATAGTCATCTTTAAGCCAGACAGACCACAATTTTTGTAAGTGCTCCACTGCAGCCGGCTTCAGATCAAATTTGTAGGGAAATATGAGGGGGGCGATGTATTTCTCCATTTAGAAGGGAGGAACTCATAGCGACCCCACTGTGGAGATATAGGCAAAATGGATGTGTTTATGGGGAATAACTGTGCAATTTTATCGAAACAGCTAACGTCCGATTACGATTCGCTAATCTAACTAACAGTCTTTATACCCCCTTTTCATAGGACAAATTATTATTTAGTGGATCGCCATATGCACTCTCTAAAACAGTATTTTGTCTATAGCTTGACATTTTTTCCTCCATAACGAATTTAAAATTAACTATCGATGGTAGCGGTTTATTATGAACTTTATAGTTACGTCTATATGTGTTTACTTCACTTTGATTCAGTCGCTTACAAACAACACCACCTTTTGATTTGTTAAGACCAACATCTGGTCGGCATGAAATATTTACACTCCCCAGTTTTAACTCACTCCAATTGCTGTATGCTGAAGATAAAAAATACCCTTGACGATTATGTTGATCTGAAGGGTTAGCTTTCAAATTAGCCTCCAACTCGGAACCTGCCTTCACTATAAAATAGCCAACAGAATCTAACACCCAATTACATCGGCCAGGCAATAAATAGTCTTTTGACACTTTTACACTGAATCTGTTTGATTGATATTTCTTAATGGGGTTATCTATTTGCCATCCCCTGAGTCTAGTATTTGCAGGTATAACTCCGAACGCATAAAAAGTTTTGCTGCAAGTAGAGTCAGTTTTATTAGATGCAATGAAAGTACTATTAACAGCTAATTGATACCCCTTATCAAAAGGAAACTCGCCCTGAATAGTAAACAATTCTGTTGGGGTGGGATTAATCTCTGGCTCAATATAGGGCTCTTTAAGCCACCAGTACCACCCTCCGCATATCACTGCCAAAGCTACAAAACCCGATATCAGTTTGGTTTTATTTTTGATATTGCTTGACTTTCCCTTGTCATCATCCATTGATCACCTCTTTATTTTCCTTAACCTACTTCCTACCTTTCCTTAAAACTCTCAATTTCGCTGAGTTTCACTCCCCTTCTCTTAGTAAACAACATGGCTACTGCATATATATTTTCAACTCCCTACATGCTATTTTATAACCGGATTAAAGCATGATAAAACATTACAGCCACCATGACAGCAGTGGAAAGTTTGTAGAAGAACATGGTATCAAACGCAAACGATTACAGTCATCAAAAAGTTATCTAAAAAGGCCGTTTTCTGTTTGATGATCTAAATGAAGATCAATCTTGTTAGATAGGATTCATTGTAACGACCCAAACATTAGAATATCTGATGACGATCAGATCGTGCAAGAGCGGGAGAACAACCAAGGACGCTACTGTGCCCCAGTCCTTTCAGTACCAACCACCCATCCTCAGGTATCAACTATCCCATCAAGTTCAACACCATCTGATTTGCACCCTTAGCCGAGGAATTTATGAAATGGGCAAACAAACCGATTAATTCTGCGCTTTTTCATCGCCCCTTAGGGGTGTAGATTGGTTGGGGGCAAACGTTGCCCCCTCTCTTTTTTCATGACCCCTCGAGATATCACGGAAAACACGCTTTTCGCCGATATCGCGGGTGGCCTGAGCCAATCAGGAGTATTCATGTCCGATCTGACCCTCTATTTCGCTCCCGGCACCTGTGCCATGGCCGTGCAGATTGCCCTGCTGGAAGCAAATGCCCCGTTCCAACCCCGTCTCGTCAACCTCGCCGCAGGGGAACAGCGTGATCCTGCGTATCTTGCCATCAACCCCAAAGGGCGGGTGCCAGCCCTTGTCACCGAGCAGGGCACCCTGACCGAGACCCCGGCCCTGCTGCTCTATGTGGCGCAGCGCTTCCCCGCAGCCAAGCTGGCGCCGCTGGATAGCCCGTTCCTGCTGGCCCGCATGCAGGAGGTCAACAGCTTCCTCGCCTCCACCGTGCATGTCTCCCATGCCCACGGTCGCCGTGGCAGCCGCTGGGCCGATGACGAGCAGGCCATTGCCGCCATGCAGCAGAAAGTCGCCAGTAATATGCGCGATGGCTTTGCCCAGATTGAGCAGCACTATCTGGCAGGCTCCTGGGTGCTGGGCGAGCAGTTCAGCGTGGCGGACATCTATCTGTTCGTGGTCGCGGGCTGGCTGAAAAGCGATGGGGTCGAGATCAGTGAATTCCCCAAAGTGGCCGATCATTATCAACGCATGCTGAGCCGTCCGGCGGTCGCCAAGGCACTGGCCAACTAACCATAAAATCAATAGCTCGATAAATAACAAGGGTGTCAGGGCTCTGCTGACACCCTTCCTGCCTCCTCCCCTGCACTTCTTCTCCCGCCTTTGAGATCGTTTTCACATTTCCGTGGTTTTGCCGTGGCCCTTCCTTAGTAAAAAGCCTATCTTTGCGTCATGACGCAACCGGTTGCGTAACCGGTTGCCTAGCGGTTCACAGATTGACGGGCCAAGGCCTGATGAGGTGCTGTATGAAACGAGGCGTACTGCTCAATGCTCCCCTGAGTGCTCTGGTGGCACAGATGGGCCACACCGACGAGATCACCGTCTGCGATGCAGGCTTGCCCATTCCGGCAGGTCCGGAGCGGATCGATCTGGCGCTGATGGCGGGGACACCCAGCCTTGAAACCGTACTGACCGCCCTGCTCACCGATCTGGTGGTGGAGAAAGCGATCATGGCAAGCGAGATCAAGCAGATCAGCCCCGCCGCCCATCAGGCGCTGGTCGATCAGCTTGAGGCGCACGCAGCCGCCCAGGGCAAACCCATCGCCATCGAATACTGCCTGCACGAGGAGTTCAAGACCCGCTCCCGCCAGAGCAAGGCGATCGTGCGCAGCGGCGAGGTGACTCCCTACGCCAACCTGATCCTCTGCGCCGGTGTGGCGTTCTGACATTCTTCAAAGAAGGCCTCTTCAAGGAAGCTGCAAATGAGCACAACCTCCCCCCTCTCACCCATTCTGGAGCTGACCGGGATCGTCAAGACCTTCCCCGGTGTGCGCGCCCTCGACGAAGCGGGTCTGCGGGTCTATCCGGGCCAGGTGATGGCCCTGCTCGGTGAAAATGGCGCCGGTAAATCCACCCTGATGAAGGTGCTGACCGGCATCTATCAGGCCGATGCGGGCAGCGTCAGCTATCGCGGTCAACCGGTTCATTTCAAGGGGCCGCGCGACTCTCAGGATCAGGGGATCAGCATCATCCACCAGGAGCTGAACCTGCTGCCGGAGTTGTCGATTGCCGCCAACATCTTCCTCGGTCGCGAACCGCGCACCCGTTTTGGCAGCATCGACCACAAACAGCTGCGCGAGCGGGCAAGCACCCTGCTGGCACGACTTGGCGTCAAACACGGGCCGGATACCCGACTCGGGGATCTCTCCATCGGCGAACAGCAGATGGTAGAGATTGCCAAGGCGCTGTCGTTCGATGCCAGCGTCATCATCATGGATGAACCCACCGATGCGCTGACCGATACCGAGACCGAGCAGCTGTTCAAGGTGATCCGCGAGCTGCGTGAGCAGGGTTGCGGCATCGTCTATATCTCCCACCGCCTCAAGGAGATCTTCGAGATCTGCGATCGGGTCACTGTGCTGCGCGATGGCAAGTGGATTGGCGAGAAGGCGGTGAGCGATCTGGATGAAGACAAGATCATCGAGATGATGGTAGGTCGCCGACTGGAAGAGCAGTACCCGCGTCTTGAGCGCGAGCTCGGCCCCGTCAACCTGCAGGTGAAAGATCTGGCCGGTCCCGGTGTGCGCGGGGTGAGTTTTTCCCTGCGTCAGGGGGAAATTCTGGGCTTTAGCGGCCTGATGGGCTCCGGCCGCACCGAGCTGATGAAGCTTATCTATGGCGCAAGTCCCATCAGCGCCGGTGAAGTGGCAGTGGACGGTCATGCTCTGGTGCCCAAAAGCCCGGCCGACGGGTTGGCCGCAGGCATCGCCTATATCTCCGAAGATCGCAAGGGGGATGGCCTGGTGCTGGAGCTGTCGGTGCGCGAAAACATGAGTCTCTGCGCCCTCGACGAGTTCATCAGCAACGGCAAGATCGACGGCAAGGCCGAGCGGCAGGCGGTGAGCGACTATGTGCGCCTGTTCAACATCAAGACCCCGAGTCAGGATCAGCTGATAAAGCTGCTCTCCGGCGGCAACCAGCAGAAGGTGGCCATCGCCAAAGGGCTGCTGACAAGGCCCAAGGTGCTGATCCTCGACGAGCCGACCCGCGGCGTCGACGTGGGGGCGAAGAAGGAAATTTATCAGCTGATCAACCAGTTCAAGAAGGAGGGGATGAGCATCATTCTGGTCTCCTCCGAAATGCCGGAAGTGCTCGGCATGAGTGATCGCATCATGGTGATGCATGAAGGGCGCATCAGCGCAGAGTTCAACACCCGCGATGCCAATCAGGAGAAGCTGATGGCGGCGGCAGTCGGTAAACAGTGGCAAGCAGAGCAAGAGGCATCCCAATGACAACCCAAACCCTTTCCCGCCGTGGCGTCATGAGCAAGGCGTGGTGGATCGAGAACAAATCCCTGGTCGCGCTGCTGGTCCTGATTGGTGTGGTCTCCTTTCTGAGCCCCAACTTCTTCACCGCCGACAACCTCCTCAACATCCTGCGCCAAACCTCGGTCAACGCCATCATGGCGGTCGGCATGACGCTGGTTATCCTCACCGCCGGTATCGATCTGTCGGTCGGCTCGGTACTGGCTCTGTGCGGTGCGCTGGCGGCGACCATGGTCGCCATGGAGCTACCGATCTGGCTGGTGGTGCCCCTCACTCTGGGTGCCGGTGCCCTGCTGGGCGGCGTCAGCGGCCTCATCATTGCCAAGGGCAAGGTGCAGGCATTTATCGCTACCCTGGTCACCATGACTGCCCTGCGCGGTATCACCATGGTCTATACCGAGGGTCGCCCCATCTCCACCGGTTTCAGTGACGGCGCCGATCACTTCGCTTGGCTCGGTACCGGTTACCTGTTCGGTCTGCCGGTGCCCATCTGGCTGATGGCCATCGTCTTCCTGCTCGCCTGGTTCATGCTCAACCACACTCGTCTGGGTCGCTACATCTACGCGCTGGGCGGCAATGAATCGGCTACCCGCCTCTCCGGCATCAATGTGGATCGGGTGAAGCTGGCGGTGTATGGTCTGTGCGGCGCGCTGTCGGCACTGGCGGGTCTTATCGTCACCTCCCGCCTCTCCTCTGCCCAACCGACCGCCGGCATGGGTTACGAGCTGGACGCCATCGCCGCCGTGGTGCTGGGTGGTACCAGCCTGATGGGCGGCAAGGGCCGCATCATGGGGACCCTGATCGGTGCCTTGATCATCGGCTTCCTCAACAACGCCCTCAACCTGCTCGACGTATCCTCCTATTACCAGATGATCGCCAAGGCCAGCGTGATCTTGCTTGCCGTGATGATCGATAACAAAAGCAATCGTTGATAAGACAAGCCACACACAAGGAATGAAATGATGAAAAAGCTCAATACCCTGCTCGCTGCCGCCATCATGTCCGTGCTGGGCACCGCCCATGCCGCCGATCAAACCCTGGCGATGGTGGTCTCCACCCTCAATAACCCCTTCTTCGTCACCATGAAGGAGGGTGCCGAAGCCAAGGCCAAGGAGCTTGGCTACGAGCTGGTGGTGCTGGATTCCCAGAATGACCCGGCCAAAGAGCTCTCCAACATGGAAGATCTCACCGTGCGCAAGGTCGGCGCCATCCTGATCAACCCGACTGACTCCGAAGCGGTGGGCAACGCCATCCGTCTGGCCAACCGCGCCAACATCCCGGTACTGACTCTGGACCGCGGCGCCGCGCAGGGTGAGGTCAAGGCTCACATTGCCTCTGACAACGTGGCGGGCGGCAAGCTGGCTGGTGACTTTATCACCGAGAAACTGGGTACCGGTGCCAAGGTCATTCAGCTGGAAGGGATTGCCGGCACCTCCGCCGCCCGTGACCGTGGCGAAGGCTTTGCCCTGGCCGTAGCAGCCAACAAGCTGCAGGTGCTGGCTTCCCAGCCTGCCGACTTTGACCGCACCAAGGGTCTGAACGTCATGGAAAACCTGCTGGCTGCCCATCCGACCGTACAGGCTGTGTTCGCCCAGAACGACGAGATGGCGCTGGGTGCTATCCGCGCCGTGCAGGCTGCCGGCAAAGAGGTAATGATCGTCGGCTTCGACGGCACTGACGATGGCAAAGCCGCCGTTGCCAAGGGTAAACTGGCCGCCACCGTGGCCCAGCAGCCTGCCCTGATCGGTGCCATCGGCGTCGAGACTGCCGACAAGGTGCTGAAAGGTCAGCCGGTCGAGAAATCCATTCCGGTACCGCTGCAAGTGGTCAGCAAGTAAGTGCTCGAAGGGAGGTTCGCCTCCCCTTTTCCCTTTCGTTCAGGTGCCTCCCGGCTTGGGCTCACTCAGTCACAGTGTTCAAGCCAAGATGCATCAGGAGTAGTCAACATGAATCGTCTCGTCGTTCTGGGCAGTGTCAATGCAGACCACGTGCTGCGCGTTCCCCACTTTCCTCGCCCGGGTGAAACCCTGACCGGCCACAGCTATCAGGTGGTGCCCGGTGGTAAGGGGGCTAATCAGGCAGTCGCTGCCGCCCGCCTCGGCGCTCCCGTCTCCTTTATCGCCCGCATCGGTGATGACGCCATCGGCCACCAGATGAAGAGCGGTTTTGCCAAAGACGGTATCGACGTCAGTGCTGTCGAACTCGATCCCAAGCTCCCGACCGGTATCGCCATCATCTATGTGAGCGATGAGGGGGAGAACAGCATAGGTATCTCCGCCGAGGCCAACGGTGCCATCACCCCTGCCGTGGTGAAAAACCACGAAGCGATGATCGCCGACGCCCACACCCTGCTGTTGCAGCTGGAAGTGCCGCTGGAGAGCGTCCATGAAGCTGCACGGCTGGCCCGCGCCCATGGTACCCGGGTGGTGCTCAACCCCGCCCCCGCCCGTCCGCTCTCAAGCGAGCTGCTGGCGCTGGTCGACCTTATCACCCCCAACCAGACCGAAGCAGAGCTGTTGACCGGCGTAAAAGTCACCGACGAAGCGAGCGCCCGCGAGGCGGCAGCCCGCTTCCACCAGATGGGCATTGCGGACGTGATGATCACCCTGGGCGCGCAAGGGGTTTACTGCAGCAACGCACAGCAGCAACAGCTGATCCCGGGCTTTCGGGTCAAGGCGGTGGATACCACAGCCGCGGGCGATACCTTCAACGGCGCCCTGTTGGCGGCGGAACTGGCCGGTGCTGATTTCCACAGCGCGGTGCGCTTTGCCCACGGGGCGGCGGCGCTCTCCGTCACCCGCTTCGGTGCCCAGAGCTCCATCCCGAGCAAGCAGGAGGTCGACACCTTCCTGCTTGAGCAGACTGCACAGGGGCACTGATGGCCAATATCAAGGAGGTGGCGGCGCTGGCGGGGGTGTCGACCACCACCGTCTCCCATGTCATCAACGAGACCCGCTTTGTGGCCGAGGAGACCCGCGAGCGGGTCTTTGCGGCCATGCGCGATCTCAACTATGCCCCAAGTCTGGTGGCCCGCAGCCTCAAGGTGAAGGAGACCAACAGTATCGGCATGCTGGTCACCACCTCCAGTAACCCCTTCTTTGCCGAGGTGGTGCGCGGGGTGGAGCGTTACTGCTTCGAGCAAGGCTACAACCTGATGCTGGGCAACACCGAGGGGCAAGCCGAGACGGCCCTCTCCTACCTCAAGATGATGCTGCGCAAGCGGGTCGATGGCCTGCTGATCATGTGTAGCGAAGGCCAACAAGAGGTGTTCAACCAGCTCGACTGGCTCAAGAGCCTGCCGGTGGTGGTGATGGATTGGGGGCTGGTCAGTGAGGATGTGGATCTGATCGCCGACAACTCCTTCCACGGCGGTTATCTCGCAACCCGCCATCTGATTGAGCTGGGCCACACCGCCATCGGTTGCATCACAGGCCCCCACAGCCGCGCCCCCGCCAACCAGCGCCAAGCTGGCTTCGAGCAGGCGTTACAGGAGGCAGGTCTTACGCTCAATCAATGGTGGATCCAGGAGGGTGATTTTGACTGCGCCAGCGGCCATCAGGCGATGACCCGTCTGCTGGCATTGCCCGAGCGCCCCACCGCCCTCTTTGTCTGCAACGACATGATGGCGATGGGGGCCATCAGTGCCGCCCATCAGGCCGGGCTGGTGATCCCGCGGGATATCTCCATCGTCGGCTATGACAATGTGGCGCTGGCCGAATTTATGTCGCCGCCGCTCACCACCGTCAACCAGCCCAAAGAGGAGCTGGGGCGCCTCGCCGTCACCCGCCTGCTGGCGCGGATCAACGGCGAAGCGGTGGAGAATCACCTGATCACCGTCGACCCTGACCTGGTGATCAGGCAATCTTGCGCGCCCTGCCCCTGACGTTCAGGGGCAATAAACAAACAAGGCGGCCCCGAGGTCGCCTTGTTTCGTTTTGTCTCTTGCCAGTGCAATACCGCTTTTTGCCCTCAGGGCAGCGACCGGGTCTCCCTGGCAGCCAGCACTTGCAGTAGCACCAGCCCCAATCGTCTGGCCAGAGGCTGCAACAACTCGCCATCGCCATCATCATCACCCTGCGGCAACCAGTAGCGGACAGGCCAGCCGGCTGCCAGCTGCGCCGCGGTGGTGCTGCCAATCTCTCTGAGCGCCAGAGTACAACCCTGCTGCCGCAATCCTGCCAGCAAGGCACTATCCTGCTGCAGCGTCGGTATCAACAACACCAGCGGCGTACGGGAAGCCTCCTGCAGATAGGCCAGTAGATGGGTCAGCTGGGCCTGGTTGTCGAGCGGGACCAGCAGTGCCCGACCATCTGCATACTGCGCCTCGTGCGCTTGCAGCACACGGGCCAGCACGGGCCCCAGCACACCGCACTCCTGCAGCCAGCGCATGTGGCAGGGCGCCCCCTGCTCACGCCACTCAAGTGCCAATTGCCACATCTCGTTGCACTGTCTGTCCGTCAGCGCCTGCAATGCTACTCGCAGCGGTGCAGGCTCGCGCCCCGCCAACCACTCTCGCAGCTGATGAAGCTGCTGCTGACTCAACTGCAGCTGCTGCAGCATGGCAGGCTCAAACCAGCTGATCGCTCCCTCCTGGCTACGCTTGGCCTGGTTGAGGGCCAGGATGGCCTGATCCAGCAACCGGGCGGCATCCTGTTGCTGCGCCTTGGCAACCCCGAGCCGACAGGCCAGATCGAAGCTGCACTCCCGGGTCACGAACTCGAAATGGAGCAGATCCACCAGCTCATGAATGGCGGTTTCCAGCGCATCATCCGCCTTGGTCAGCACCACGGCAAATTCATCTCCGCCGAGCCGGTAAGCGTGGCAGCCATGGACCTGCAGCAGCTTGTTGGCCACCATCTGCAACAGCCGATCACCGACCTGATAACCCAGCAGATCATTGACCTGCTTGAAGCGCTTGAGATCGAGCACCACCAAAGCGCTCACCTCGCCAGCATGCAGAGCGCGAGAGAGCTGTTCCTGCAGGGCACGGCGGTTGCCCAGCTGGGTCAGGGGATCGAGCAGAGCAAGCCGGCGGTTCGCCAGATTGGCGCGAATTAGGGCTGCGACCAGAGCCCCCCCGGTCAGCAACAGGATCAGTTGCCAGACCTGCAGCCAGAACAGGCTGTTGCGGATCTGGCTGACCGAATGCTCCCGCTCCTGGCCCGAGAGGATCTGATCCCCTATCTGTTCGATGAGACGGGTCTGGCTGGCGATCGCCTCCTGCAAGCGGGCAAGCTCAGCCCCCTCGCGCAGCGCACCGGCCTCCATCTGGGGTTCGAGCTGCTTGATCTGCTCGAACAGGGTGGCCAGCACTTTGCCGAGCCCGTGCCGCTGGCGCATCTCGGCGGTTTCACTGCTGATGAGGAAGATGTCGAGCCGGTTCCACAGCAGATCGTAATCGAGGCTCAGGGTCTCCATCGACAGTCTGCCAGCCCGATAGAGCTGCAGGTCGTAGAGAAAACGCTGGGATTCGAGCATCACCTGGCTGATGTTCCAGTGAACATTGCGGTAGAAGGTATCGACCAACTGCTCCTGCCGATGCTGCAGATAGAGGCTGCTGCCCGACGAGAGCAGAAACAGCAGCGACACCGCAACCAACAGCAGTTTGTGGCGGGACAACCCCATCAGTCGACGATCTCGATGCGGGTCACCTGCCACACCATGCAGTTATGGATGGCGGGCACGTCCAGCTTGGGATAGGTGGTGAACGGGATGAGCAGCCAGAGCGGCCCCTTGTTGCGCCGGGTCAGCGGTTTGCCGTCCTCCTGACGCACCAGGGTCAGCGGCACGCCGTCGAACAGGGCCAGATCCACCACCTGCTGATAACCGTTGAGGGCCGAGACTGCGATCTTGCGGGCATCCGGGATCCCTTGCGCCACCAGCACGGCTGACAGGGTCGGCCCGCGATAGTGGTGGGCGCCCTGAGTCCAGGGGGTAGTCGTGGTGAATTCGGTCTGTGGCAAGGCGGAGAGGGCCGCCTCATCGAGGCTCACCTGCTGGCCATCTGGCAGTACCAGGGTCATCAGGGGGATGGAGGCAGATGCGCTGGCACTGGCCAGCATCAGGAGAAAAAAAGCGATCCATTGCTTTACTGCGGTCATGGTAATTTGCGCCAACTGCGTCCCATTTTTTAATGGTTGCCAGTGTGGCGATTTCACCGAACCATTGCAACTGTCCCGTCGCACAGTAGCTCAGGGACCGCGCATCTCCATCCAGTTGTGCCCCTCGACTTGCCTCGGTTGATGAATGCCGCACGCCTCCAGCAACTCATCGACATAGGCGGGCACCAGCAGGGATGCTGGGCCATAGCGTTTTTCGTCAAACTGGCTACCTACCTCGCTCGGTTCGAGATTGAGCTCGATGGTGTGCGCCCCGTTGAGGCCCGCCTCATGGACAAACCCGGCGGCCGGATAGACAGCGCCAGAGGTGCCGATGGAGATAAAGAGATCGCACTGGGCCAGCGCACTATAGATGCGATCCAGCCCGAGCGGCATTTCGCCAAACCAGACCACATGGGGACGCATCGGCTGAGGGAACTGGCAGCAGGAGCAGAGCTCGTCCTGATGGAGATCACCGCGCCACTCGATCACCTGACCGGACTCGGGGCAGCGGGCCTTGAGCAGCTCCCCGTGCATATGGATAAGGTTCTTGCTGCCTGCACTCTCGTGCAGATTGTCGATGTTCTGGGTGACAAGGGTGACCGAACCGGGCAGCAGTCGCTCGAGGCGGGCCAGCGCATAGTGGGCCGGATTGGGGTGAACCTGGGGCTGTTGCAGCTGTTTGCGGCGGGAGTTGTAAAAGCGCAGCACCAGTTCGGGATCCCGGGCATACCCCTCGGGGGTCGCCACATCCTCGACCTTGTGCTCTTCCCACAAACCGTCGCAGGCACGAAAAGTCTTGATGCCGGATTCGGCAGAGATCCCCGCGCCGGTCAGGATCACGATATGTTTATATGACTGCGCCATAAGCTGCTCCGTCTATCCCTGCACAATAAATGTGACCTTAGCACAGGGAAAAAAGTGTCACTATTCGCCCTTGGTCTTAAGCGGCGCCGCTGGCGGCACGGGTAACCAGGCATCCAGTACCGACAGATCCAGCCTGACAAAGACCATCTCCCGTCCGGTCACCAGAGTCAGCGGCAAGCCAAGGTGCTTGAGCAGAGTCAGCATGGGCCGGTTCTGGGCCAGCACTTCCGCCGTCCACTCCCGGATCCCGTCCGCTCTGGCCAGCAGTGCCAGCGCCAGCAGAATGCGCCTCCCCGCCCCCTTGTGCTGAAAGTGATCCGCCACGATGCAAGAAAACTCCGCCCGATCGGGATGAAGGCGGCGGCGGATTGATTGCGCCTGAGCCAGCGGCTCACCGGCCAGATCGGTCAGCAACAGCGAGATCTGTTGTTCGGGATGGTAATTGAGAAATTGGGCCACCTGTTCCGGTGGCGGTGTCCGTTTCGGACGCATAAAGCGCAGATAGATGCTCTCTTCACTCAATGCATCGTAAGCGGCCAGCATGCGGGCAGGCGCCACCCCATGCAGCTCGCGCAGCAGGCAAGGCACCCCGGATACCTGCATCGCCAGTGGCAGCGCAGCTCGGGAAACCGGATGGGGCCAGCCCTCCAGTCCTTTGCCAAGGCGCTCCCGGTGCATGGGCCAGCAGAGGTAGCGCGGCATGGCTTACCAGCGCCCCGTCATACCGCGCTCTCGCCACACCTCGACGTCGAGCAGGTTGTAAGGATCATCCAGATAGACGGCGATCCCCAGCTCCCGAACCCGGGCCATAAAGCGTCCCAGCAGGGAGTCACCGGTCAAGGACTCCATCTCCGGCAAGATCCCCTGCCCCAGCAGCAAGGCTTGCAGCGGCAAACGCTCCAGCAGATCGAATGGCAGATGCTGGCTGTTATCGAGCAGCAGCGCCAGCTTGCTCCCCGCCAGACTGGCTTGCAGCACCAGCGCGAAGCGATCGGCATTGCCGAGCAGGTGGTCACGACGGTGGATCAGCAGGGTCAGTTCGGCTGGGGTACGCGACTGCTCCGTCAGCCAATCTTTGAGCGCCTCCCAGCGGCTGGGTAAACCCGTTACCGCCAGCCAGACCGGATGAGGGGTCGCGGGACTGGAGAGCAGCCCAAGCTGACCCTGCACATCCCCCTGCCACCGGCGGATGGAGCGGCGCTGGCCGCTCAAGCGCTGCTGACGCAGCGGGCCCAGATAGAGTCGACGCAGCAACCTGAGCAGCTCGTCGCAATCAAGCGGCTTGGCCAGCGCCGCCAGAATATTGAAACCGGCATCGTGCAGCAGGCGGCGGGCACCGTCGATCAGCGTCTGCTCATGGGCCGAAAGCAGCACAATGGGCAGCCCGGCCTCCTGCAACTGGGGCTGGTTCATCAGCAGACTGATGGCATCTTGCTCCACTAGGCTGAGATCGCACACCAGCAGGCTGATGTCGCCCGCCGACAATGCCGCAAGACAGGCCGATTCATCCTGTACCCACTGACAGGAGAGCCCCAACCCGGCGATGGTCTGTTGCAGTTGCATCCCCTGAAACGGGTGATCCTCGAGCAGCAGCACCTTGTTAGCGGCCAGCCAGTTGCACCAGTTACGGTAACTGGCGGCAAGCCCCCCCAGCCAATCCTCGCCAATAGCGTAAATTCCCTCATGCTGCTGCAACTGGGGGAAGTAATCCGCCTGCTGATGAGCGGCGGGGTCGTAAAGGGCAATGGCACCTGCCGCAAACAGCCCTTCCCACTGCCAGCAGGCATCCGGTCGGGTACGGTGCAGCGTGACATAGGAGGGCAATGTCATGGTGCTGGCCAACTCATGGGCGGTGCTGTCGAGGGCATAGAGCACAATGGGGCAAAATCCTGCCGCCTCATGCTCTTCCGAATCGAGCAACGCCAGTAATTCTTCATCAGTGATGATCATCTTGAGCCCTCTTTGAAAACTGCTGGCTGAACTCATCCAGTGCCCGGTTCAATCTGGCTTGCAGCATCGGATGGGGCGCCTGTTGCCACTCTTCAATGGCCGCCACCAACGCAGTCGCCCCTACCATTCTGGCGGCCCCCTTCAACTTGTGTAAAGCAGCATTCACGCCAACTTCATCTTCTTCTGTGCTGCAGCGCTCAAGTTCGGCCAAATCATCACGGGTAGCCTTCAGATAAAGGGCGGCCAGTTCATCGGTCAGCAGCGAGGCAACCGGTGTCGGGGCGACAACATTGCTCCCCTCTTTGGCAATATGGCGCAGCAAGGTCGCCAGCTCCTTGAGGGCGACCGGCTTGTCCAGATGGCCATCGCAACCGCAGGATTGCAGCTCCCTTGCCGCCTGATCACTGAGATCTGCGGTGATCACATAGACCGGCAGACGGGCCCAACGGGCGGATTGGCGCAATTGCCTGCACAGCTCGGCCCCGTTCATCACCGGCATCTGCAGATCGGTCAGCACAAAATCCACCTCCTGTTGTGCCAACATCTCCAGCGCCAGCTGCCCGTTGGCGGCAGTGATAACGCTGGCACCAAGTTGCCCCAGTTGCAGGCTGATCAGCTCGCGATTGACATCGTGATCTTCAACCAGCAGCACCCGCATGCCGAGCCCGGGCTGGGTGCCAGCGACCGGTTGATCCGGGGTCAGCCGTGGCTGCAGCAGGTTGATGATGGTCCCTGGCACCCAGGACTCCCCTTGCCAGGCCCAATAGTAGAGCCCCTTCTCGTCCACCTCCGCTTGCAGCGTATCAACGGCGTTGCTGACGGTGGCGATCCCCAATCGACTGAGCCAGGGCGAGAGAGCTTGCGCCTCATCGTGGGGTAAAGAGAGTGCCAGCTGCCGCACATTGGGCTGCCAGTCCGGCTCCTGCTGCACCCGCTTCAGGGGCAACTCGCAATAGAAGCGGCTACCGCCACCGACACGCCCCTCGACATCGATAAGCCCCCCCATCTGATCGACCAGCTGCTTGCAGATCGCCAGACCAAGACCGGTGCCCGGCGCCCGCAGCTGCCCTTCAACGGCAAACTGCTCGAACGGCATAAAGAGCGTGGTGCGCATCTTGGCGGTGATTCCCGGTCCCTGATCATCCACACCGAAGCGCAAGGTCGATGCGACCACCTCAGCCCACAGCACCACTTCCCCACGCAGGCTGAACTTGATGGCATTGGAGAGCAGGTTGTGGAGCACTTGCCGTACCCGGTGAGGGTCGAGGGTCTGCAGGGCTGGCAGAGCCGGGTCCAACTTAAGGCGCAGTTGCAATCCCTTGGCCCGCGCCTTGGTCCAGTGCACTGCCGCCACGTGCTCGCACAGTTCGGCAAAATCGGTGGGTTGCGGCGAGAGGGAGAGTTTGCTGTTTTCGTTGCGGCTAAAGTCGAGCACATCGTTGAGCAGGCCGAGCAGCTCATCCCCCGCCTGACGCACCCGCGCCAGCGCAGAGTCTTGCTCTCTCGACAAAGGAGTACTGGCCAGCCACTCCAGCAAGCCGAGCATGGCGTTCATCGGCGTGCGGATCTCGTGGCTGATGGCGGCCAAAAAGCGCCCCTTGGCCAGAACGGCCTGTTGCGCCTGCTCATGGGAGTGCTGCAATGCCTGATCCTGCTCGACCCTGGTAGTGGCATCCTGCATCACCGCATAAATTCGCCAACCCTGCGGTTGACTGCGGCCACGGCCATAGAGCTGCAACCAGCGCAGACCCTTGGTCGGATGGTAATAGCGCATGGTGAACGCGAAGGGTTTGCCAGCCTGCAACATGGCGAACATCTCACGGCTTACCCGACGGCGATCCTCGCGCTCCAGCATAATGAGCACACGTTTGGGCTCACGACGGATCTGCTGACTCGCCAGCCCCAGCAGCTCGTAACAGCCCCGGCTGATAAACTCGATCCCCCCTACCCGTCCCTGCTCGAACATAAACTGCAGCACCACGCCGGGCACGGTATTGGTCAGGGCGCGCAGGCGGCGCTCTGCCTGACGCAGGAAACGGGCCTGCTCACGCAGCACACTGATATCCGACAGGGCGATGAGATCGGTGGCAGGTGCCTGCTTGTCCAGCCGCAGCGGATGCTGGGCATAGGCGAAGACCTGATCCCCCAGCACCAGCTCCCCTTCGCTCTTTTGCGGCTGTACCGGCGGCAGCATCAACTGCTGCGAATAGCGCAGGGCCAGACGTCGCCCCTGTTTATTGGATTTGATCACCTTGCCCTGGCTATTGCGCAGATAGACGGGCACCGGCAACGCCTGAAACATGGTTTCCCGCAGCTCGCTCTCGATGGCCAGCGCCTTCTCGGCGGCGTGACGCTGGGCCACCTCCCGTGCCAGTTGCTGACGAGACCGCCAGATCCCGCCAATGACAATGCCGCTGATCAGCAGTGCCATGGCGATGGAGCCAAACCAGGCGGCGTAGCTCACGCCGGGCTGCTGCACGACGAGCAAGCGGCGCCAGCGCTGGTTAAGTTCGTCGATCTGGGTGCTGGTCAGGGCCATCAGGTTGCGATCCATCACCCCTGCCAGTTCGGTCTGACTCTTGTTGATGGCAAAGCCAAGACTGAAGCGATCTTCCAGCTCCTCGATATCGAGCCCTTCCAGCAAGTTGGTACGCTGGGGATATTGCAGCTGATATAGCTCGCTCAGCATGGCGTCAGCCTTGCCCTGTTTGATCGCTGCAAGCCCCTGTTCGATGCCGTCGGTGCGAACCCACTCCTGATCACCGAGCAGGGCGAGCAAGGAGGGATCGTAGAGGGATTCCAGCACCAGAATACGCTGCCGCTTGAGCTGCGCCATGCGATCGGCAGCCTGCTTGCGCTTGCTGATCAAGGCAAACCGGTTGGTGGAGATCGTCCGACTGAAAATGAACTGATCCGTCAATGCCGGGGATTCCGGCAAGCCGGCCATCATATCCGCCTCACCACGGCGCAGCTTTTCTACAGCCTCCGCCTTGCTGGCGGCAGGCACCAGCTGGTATTTCAGACCCGTTTCCTGGGTAACCCAACGCAGCACGTCTGCACTCCACCCTTTCGCCTCCCCCAGCTCATTGACGCCGCTATAGGGCATCAGATCGGGATTGACCACCAAACGCACGGTACGACCACGACCAGATAACCAGGCCTGCTCGGTATCACTGAAGTGGGGCTGGTTGACGTAGAGCGACCCCTGATCGAGATAACGGGCCAGATCGGTATAGATAGTACCGGCTGGCATATGACGGATCAGGGTGTCCACCAGGTTGGCCAACTCAGGCTGATCACGCATCATCAGGCGATAGCTGATGATCCGATCCTCACCAAACAGGCGGCGCAGGCGCAACCCATCGGCAGGAAACTCGCGCATCAGATAGCGCAGTTGCAGATAGTCTCCCAGATAGGCATCACCCTTGCCGCTCTGCAACGCGTCATAGACCTTCTCTCCGCTCTTTAGGGAAATAATGCGCGCCTGGGGATATAGCTCGTGCAGCAGGCGGGCAGAGTCTACCACCGAGTAGACCAGAAAGCGGGCCTGTTTGAGATTTTCACCCTTGTAGAGGATGGCGGCATCGGTCTCCATCATCGGACGACTTAACCGCATGCCCTCCACGGCCTTCTTGCGGGTTCCGACATAGGGAATGATGTCACAGTCACCCTCTGTGAGCCCGTTGCGCAATGTCTGCCAATCGGGCAACTCTTTGAGCACGAGGGGAACCGGGAATAGCTCCTGCAACCGGGCGAGACGATCCTTGAGCAGTCCCCCCTCGGCCATCAGGTATGGTGGAGGAAGCGTCGCAGGATAGCAGAGCGAAAGCTGACTCAGTGAATTTACATAAGCCTGGGTCGCCGGCGCCAACGGCAGCACTGTGGTCTGCAAAGGCTTGGCGTGCAATGGCAGTGCCAGTACGGCACCCAGAAGAAAAACGGGGAATTTGGTCATCTGAAAACAAAAGCCAGGCATCTGCCTGGCTTTTTATCACTCGTTGGGTTCAACATTTTCTACCCTGGCCTTGAGCTTCTGGCCAGGCCGGAAGGTCACCACGCGGCGGGCGCTGATAGGAATATCCTCGCCCGTCTTGGGGTTGCGTCCGGGACGCTGATTCTTCTCACGAAGGTCAAAGTTACCGAAGCCTGAAATCTTGACTTGTTCACCACGCTCAAGCGCCTGTCGGATTTCCTCAAAGAAGGCTTCCACCATATCTTTGGCTTCACGCTTGCTCATCCCGAGCTGGGTGAACAGGTGCTCTGCAATGTCGGCTTTGGTAAGCGCCATAGATCAATCCCTCAAGGATGCATTCAACTCTTCACCAAGGGCCCGCACGACATTGTCTACGGTCTCGGCAATCTCTTTCTCCTCCAGGGTGCGCTGGGTGTCTTGCAATACAAGACTGATGGCCAGGCTCTTCTTGTCCTCTGCCATACAAGCACCCTGGTATACGTCAAACAAGTTTATTCCAACTACCTGATTTCCGCCAACTTTTTTAATTACCGCAAGCACATCACCTGCCAGAACCTGACGATCGACCACGACGGCGATGTCGCGACGGTTCGCTGGGAACTTGGAAACTTCGGCTGCCACAGGCACCTTGGCCGGGGTCAGCTTGTCCAGCTCCAGCTCAAACATCACCGCGCGGCTCTTGAGGCCCAGCTTCTTCTCGAGGCTCGGGTGGATCACGCCGATGTGGCCGATGATCTCGCCATTGCGCAGGATGGCTGCGCTCTGGCCCGGGTGCAGGGCGCTGTGCTCGGTGCGCTCGAAGGTAAAGGTGGCCCCTTCGGCGGTCAATTCCAGCACCGCTTCCAGATCCCCTTTCAAATCAAAGAAGTCGGCGGCGCGGGTTTTGATATCCCAGTGCTCGTCGCTCTGGTTGCCAGTGATGATACCGGCCAGCATCGGCTCCTGACGGATGCCGTTCTCGGCGCTTTCATCCTTGATGAAACGCAGACCCTGCTCGAACAGACGCACGCGCGGCTGCTGACGGTTCTGGTTGTAAACGACGGCCTGCACCAGACCCGGGAACAGAGAGACGCGCATGGCGGACATCTCGACCGAGATCGGGTTCGGCAGTACGATGGCATCGCTCTGCGGGAACAGGGTTTGCTGGGTCTTGGGATCGACGAAGCTGTAGGTGATCGCTTCCTGGAAACCGCGGTCAACCAGCAGATCGCGTACGCGCTTCAGGGTCACCTGCCCTTCTGCCTGCTCCACCATCGCCAGAGAGGCGGTGGGTTTCAGGTTCGGGATATTGTTGTAGCCGTAGATGCGGGCCACTTCCTCGATGAGATCTTCCTCGATGGCGATATCGAAACGCCAGGAGGGTGCCAGAGCCGTCCAACCGTCAGCATCCACAGTGACTTGCATGCCGAGGCGGGTCAGGATCTCGACCACCTGAGCATCCGCCACGCTGATACCGATCACCTTGTCGAGCTTGGCGCGACGCAGCTTGATGGGGGCAGCTTTCGGCAGATGGGCATCGGATTTGACCTCGATGACCGGACCCGCTTCACCGCCGCAGATGTCCAACAGCAGACGGGTGGCTCTGTCCATCACCTTGGCTTGCAGCTCGGGATCAACCCCACGCTCGAAGCGATGGGAAGAGTCGGTGTGCAGACCGTAAGCACGGGCACGACCTGTGATGGAGAGCGGCGCGAAGAAGGCGCACTCCAGCAAGATGTCGGTAGTGGTCTCGGATACACCGGTGCGGTTGCCGCCGAAGATACCGGCCATGCAGGCAGGACCTTTGGCATCGGCAATCACCAAGGTGGTCTCTTTGAGCTTCACTTCGTTACCGTCGAGCAGGGTCATCGGCTCGTCAGCGTGGGCGCGACGTACCACCAGTTCCCCTTCCAGGGTAGCCAGATCGAAGGCGTGCATCGGCTGACCGTATTCCAGCAGCAGATAGTTGGTGATGTCGACGATGGCGTCGATGGAGCGAATGCCGCCACGGCGCAGCTTCTCTTGCATCCAGAGCGGGCTCTGGGCCTGCAAGTTCAGCCCCTTGATGACGCGGCCCAGATAACGGGGGCAATCAGCTGGTGCTTCAACCCGGATCGGGAAAGTTGCATCAATGGTGGCAACAGCTGGTGCCCAGGTCGGCTCGACCACGTCCACGCTGTTAAGCACGCCAATTTCACGGGCCAGACCGGCGATACCGAGGCAATCGGCACGGTTCGGAGTCAGATCCACATCGATGGAGACGTCGTTCAGATTGAGGTAGTCGCGAATATCGGTACCGATGGGGGCATCGGCCGGCAGCTCAATGATGCCATCGGCTTCAACGTCGATACCCAGCTCGCCGAAGGAACAGAGCATGCCGTGGGACGGCTGGCCGCGCAGCTTGGCTTTCTTGATGGTGAAATCACCCGGCAGGGTCGCCCCTACTTTGGCCACACACACTTTCAAGCCCTGACGGCAGTTCGGTGCACCGCAGACAATGTCCAGCAGCTCGGCCTCGCCCACGTTGACCTTGGTCACCCGCAGCTTGTCGGCGTCCGGATGCTGGGCGCACTCGACCACTTCACCCACCACCACATTGTTGAACTGGCCGGCAACCGCTTCCACGGCGTCCACTTCCAGACCGGCCATGGTGATCTGCTCGGCCAGTGCGTTGTCACTCAACTCGGTGCGGACCCACTCCATCACCCAGGATTTACTGAATTTCATGTTCTCTCGCCCTTACTTGAACTGCTTGAGGAAGCGCAGGTCGTTTTCGAAGAAGGCACGCAGGTCGTTGACCCCGTAACGCAGCATGGTCAGGCGCTCAACGCCCATGCCGAAGGCAAAGCCGGAGTATTTTTCCGGATCGATGCCAACCGAACGCAGTACATTCGGGTGCACCATGCCGCAGCCCAGCACTTCCAGCCACTTGCCGTTCTTGCCCATCACGTCGACTTCGGCGCTAGGCTCGGTGAACGGGAAGTAGGAAGGACGAAAGCGAATGGTCAGATCTTCCTCGAAGTAGTTGCGCAGGAAGTCGTGCAGAATGCCCTTCAGTTCGGTAAAGCTGGCATGTTCGTCGACCAGCAGGCCTTCGACTTGGTGGAACATCGGGGTATGGGTCATGTCGTAGTCGTTACGATAGACGCGGCCCGGCGCGATGATGCGGATCGGCGGCTGCTGATGCTCCATGGTGCGGATCTGCACACCGGAGGTGTGGGTACGCAACATCAGATCAGGATTGAAGTAGAAGGTATCGTGATCGGTACGCGCCGGGTGATGAGCCGGAATGTTCAGCGCATCGAAGTTGTGGAAGCCATCTTCAATCTCGGGACCACGGGCAACCTTGAAGCCCATCTCGCCAAACAGGCGCTCGATGCGCTCGATGGTGCGGGTTACAGGATGAAGACCGCCATTCTCGATGCGGCGACCCGGCAGGCTGACGTCGATGGTCTCGGCGGCCAGCTTCTGATTCAGCACGGCGATTTCGAGCGCTTCACGACGCTCGTTCAGCGCATCCTGAACCTGCTGTTTGGCCTGGTTGATCACGGCGCCCGCGGCGGGACGCTCTTCGGCAGACAAGGCACCCAGGCCCTTCATCTGCTCGGTAAAAAAGCCCTTTTTACCCAGATATTTGACCCGGATCTCGTCGAGGGTAGCGATATCGCTCACGCCCTCAATTTCGGCTCTGGCTTGGCCGACTACTTCTTCAAGCTGTTGCATGTCTTCCTCGTCACCACTCCCGGTACAGGAGCCTTTAGGCTAAATAAGGTCAAGAGGGGAATAATACAAAAAAAGCCCCTTCGCTGACCATAGTTAAGGTGGGCTTTTCTCCCTACAAATCATTTTGTTATATCAAGTGAGTCTCACCAGCTCACCTACACTCTCAAATAATGGAATAAAAAATTAGTTTGTTGGCATATCTGATGTTTGTATAACTAGACATCTCTCACATATCACCTTCTGTGGAGAATGTGTTAACCGGCTGACAGATGTAGCAAGAGAAAGGACTATGTGATGTAGCGCTGCGGATTACAGATACAAAAAAGGAGGCCTGAGCCTCCTTTATTTTTTATAACAGAGCTGGATTAGACCAGAGCTGCTTTAGCTTTTTCAACCAGGGCGGTGAAAGCCAGCTTGTCGTGAACGGCGATATCGGAGAGGATCTTGCGATCGATCTCGATAGAAGCCTTCTTCAGACCGTTGATCAGACGGCTGTAGGACAGACCGTTCTGACGGGCTGCAGCGTTGATACGTGCAATCCACAGCTGACGGAACTGACGCTTTTTCTGGCGACGGTCACGGTAGGCATACTGACCAGCTTTGGTTACCGCTTGTACCGCTACGCGGTAGACACGGGAACGGGCGCCGTAGTAACCCTTGGCGGCTTTCATTACTTTCTTGTGACGAGCACGAGCAGTCACACCACGTTTAACTCTTGGCATTTTTCACATCCCCCCTTATGCGTACGGCAGACAAGCGACAACACGTTTGTGGTCGGCAGCGGAAACAAAGAACTTCGGTCCCAGCTGACGCTTACGCTTACTGCTCTTCTTGGTCAGGATGTGACGCAGGTGGTTGTGCTTGCACTTGAAGCGACCTGAGCCAGTCTTCTTGAAGCGCTTTGCGGCGCCCCGGTTGGTTTTCATCTTCGGCATTTCATACTCCGCATTGTGAGTGACAACAAAATCGCAAGGCGAACCGACTCATGGGGATAGCCCCATGAGTCAATTTCTTGTGGGCCTTAAGATTTCTTCTTAGGTGCGAGGACCATCACAGCTTGACGGCCTTCGACTTTCGGGAACGACTCGACTACGGCCAACTCTTCCAGATCGTTCTTGACACGCTCCAAAACCTTGATACCAAGATCCTGGTGGGCCATTTCACGACCACGGAAGCGCAGAGTGACCTTAGCCTTGTCCCCGTCTTCCAGAAAGCGAACCAGGTTGCGTAGTTTTACCTGATAGTCGCCTTCGTCAGTGCCAGGACGGAATTTGATTTCCTTGACCTGGACGACTTTCTGCTTTTTCTTCTGTTCTTTGGTTGTTTTGCTCTTTTCGTAGAGGAATTTGCCGTAATCCATGATCCGGCAAACGGGCGGCTCAGCATTTGGACTGATCTCGACCAGATCAACTCCGGCCTCTGCGGCCAAGTTCAGAGCATCCTGAATGGAGGTGATGCCAATGGCTTCACCATCCAGACCAGTCAGACGAACTTCTTTCAGACGGATCTCTTCATTGATCCGGTGAGCGCGGGCTTGCGGTTGCTTACCCAGTTTTTTTCCGCCTTTTATAGCTTATTCCTCCACTTTCTTTTGTCCGCGGGTCTGAACTTCCTGGGTCAACAGAGCGATGAACTCTTCAACAGGATAAGTGCCCAGGTCAGCCCCTTTACGAGTACGTACTGCAATCTTACCGGCTTCAACTTCTTTATCGCCGCAGACCAGCATGAAAGGTACTCGCTTCAAAGTATGCTCGCGGATTTTAAAGCCAATCTTCTCATTTCTCAAGTCCGCTTTTGCGCGAAGACCCGCATCATTCAATGCTTTGGCTACTTTCACAGCATAATCGGCCTGATTATCCGTGATATTCATGACCACAGCCTGAGTCGGTGCCAACCAGGTCGGGAACAGACCGGCGTACTCTTCAGTCAGAATACCGATGAAACGCTCGATAGAACCCAGGATGGCCCGGTGGATCATCACAGGTACGTGGCGATCGTTGTTTTCGCCCACATAAGTGGCACCCAGACGACCAGGCAGGGCAAAGTCGAGCTGCACGGTACCACATTGCCACGCACGATCAAGGCAATCGTGCAGAGTAAATTCAATTTTGGGACCGTAGAACGCCCCTTCACCCGGCTGCAAATCGTACTTCAGACCGTTGAGCTCCAGCGCTTCGGCCAGGGCTTTCTCGGCGCGATCCCACATCTCGTCGGAGCCGATACGCTGCTCGGGACGAGTGGAGAGCTTGACCACGATGTTCTCGAAGCCAAAGGTGCCGTACACGTCGTAGACCATACGAATACAACCGGAGACCTCTTCCATGATCTGCTCTTCGGTACAGAAGATGTGAGCGTCATCCTGAGTAAAGCCGCGCACCCGCATCAGACCGTGCAGGGAACCGGACGGCTCGTTGCGGTGGCAGGAACCAAACTCGGCCATACGCAGCGGCAAATCACGGTAGGACTTCAGCCCCTGGTTGAAGATCTGGACGTGACCCGGGCAGTTCATCGGCTTGATGGCGTACTCGCGGTTTTCGGACTGGGTGGTGAACATGGCCTGGGCATACTTCTCCCAGTGGCCTGAACGCTCCCACAGAACGCGGTCCATCATGAACGGACCTTTCACTTCCTGATAGTCGTACTCTTTGAGCTTGCCGCGGATAAAGGTTTCCAGCTCACGGAAGATGGTCCAGCCATCGTTGTGCCAGAACACCATACCGGGCGCTTCTTCCTGCATGTGATACAGGTCGAGCTGCTTGCCGATCTTGCGGTGGTCGCGCTTGGCGGCCTCTTCCAGACGCTGGAGATAGGCCTTGAGCTGCTTCTTGTCAGCCCAGGCGGTACCGTAGATACGCTGCAGCATCTTGTTGTTGGAGTCACCGCGCCAGTAGGCGCCGGACATCTTCAGCAACTTGAAGTGGTGGCAGTGACGCATGTTGGGCACGTGCGGGCCGCGACACATGTCGATGTACTCTTCGTGATGATAGAGACCTGGCTGGTCATCACGGGCGATATTCTGATCCAGGATTTCGACTTTGTAAGACTCGCCGCGCGCTTCGAATACATCACGCGCTTCTTGCCAGGAGACTTTCTTCTTGATGACGTCGTAATCCTTGGCTACCAGCGCCAGCATGCGCTCTTCCAGGGCAGCCAGATCTTCATCGGTCAGGGTGCGGTCAAGATCAACGTCATAGTAGAAGCCGTTGTCGATTACAGGACCGATGGCCATCTTGGTCTGGGGCCAGAGTTGCTTGATAGCATGACCCAGCAAGTGGGCGCAGGAGTGGCGCAGGATGTCCAGACCTTCTTCGTCTTTGGCGGTGATGATGGCCAGCGCAGCATCGGCTTCGATCAGCTCGCACGCATCCACCAGTTCACCGTTTACCCGACCGGCAATGCACGCCTTGGCGAGACCGGGACCGATGTCCGCAGCCACATCCATGACGGAAACAGAGTGGGCAAATTGACGTTGGCTGCCGTCAGGCAGAGTAATGATTGGCATTATGTGTTTCCTTATACAGTGGTGACCCCTACCAAAGGTCACATGCGGGATGGAAAAGAGATTCAAATAAGGTGATGTTCTGGTTCTCCACAGCACTTTGCGAAGACGGCCTGACACGTAAACCACATGTCTAACGTGACAAACCAAGCCAAAACGGCCCCATGCTACCAGAAGTCGGGCGTGCTGTATCGGATTTGCAGATATTTTCTACAGTCAAATGAGTCGCCTACCGACTATTCACCAAGCAGGGATTGCCAGTTGAAGTCAAAGTCACTGCTCCCCTCCTCGGCCAGCGCCAGCTCTTGCAGCACCTGAAGCGCCAGCTTGTTACCCTTTTGTGCCGCCTGATAGAGCCACTGTTTCGCCTGAGGCAAATCGACCCTGCCGCTGACCCCCGTCAGATGAAGGACGCCGACTTTCAGCATGGCCGGGACATCACCATTACGGGCAGCCTGATCCATCCAGTGAAAGGCTTGGCGCAGATCACGCTTGACCCCGACACCGCGCAGATAGAGCTCTGCCAGCCGGTATTGGCCGAAGGGATCACCTGCCTGCGCCGACTGGCGATAGAGGCTGATGGCCTGATGGATATCCTGCTCGCTCCCCTGCCCTACCTCATGGCTCCAGCCCATCAAGGCTTGCGCCCTAGGTTGCCCTTGCGCCGCCAGTGGCGACCAGATCCGGGTCGCCTCATCGAAGTGACCGGTGCGCCAGGCACGGTTGGCGGCAGCCATCTCCTGCTCGGTGGAGAGCGGAAGCAGACGCCAGATAACCAGCGCAAGCAGACAGATAAACAGCCAACGGGAAGTGGTGGGGCTCATGATGATTTCCGTGATCCAATTCTCATTTCGTCTATGTAAACGAAATGTAGCGCCGCGATCAAGCAAGAGATCCCAGCGACAACCCTTTTTGCACTCGGTCGATCAGCAGTTGTTGTCATTTATCCGGGGCACCGGCAAAATAACTGTATGTATGAACAGTGTCGGTGCACACCATGGCAGGACGAGGCAGCCCCTACAATATCGATCACCGTTTTAGCGGTCCCCTTGTCGAGGCGGTCGATGACGGCTGGCAATCGTCCGATTGGGATGCCGCCTTCACCCCCTCTGTGCCTGGCACCGAGGTGCGGGAGATCGGTGCACGCAGCATCATCAGCTACAACAGCTCACCGGATGTCCCCTTTGGTCGCTCCATCAACCCCTATCAGGGATGCGAACACGGCTGCATCTACTGCTATGCCAGACCCAGCCATGCCTATCTGGAGCTCTCCCCCGGCCTCGATTTCGAGAGCAAGCTGTTTGCCAAACGCAATGCAGCCGACCTGCTGCGCCGGGAGTTTGCCAAACCTGCCTATCAGCCACAGACCATCGTCATTGGCGCCAATACCGATCCCTATCAACCCATCGAACAGCGCTATCGCCTGACCCGGCAGTTGCTGGAAGTGATGCTGGCCCACCGCCACCCGGTCGGGCTCATTACCAAGAGCGCCATGATCTTGCGCGACCTCGATCTGTTGACCGAGCTGGCCAGAGAGGGACTGTGTCAGGTGATGGTGTCGGTGACGACCTTGAACGAAACCCTGCGCCGACAGCTGGAGCCCCGCGCCAGCACGGGCGCCGGCCGCTTGAAAGTGATCGAGAAGCTGGCCAACGCTGGCGTACAGGTGGGGGTATTGGCCGCCCCCATGATCCCGCGGCTCAATGAGCCGGAGCTGGAGCAGATCATCAAATCGGCGGCCGAGGCGGGCGCCAGCTGCGCCGATTACATCCTGCTGCGGCTGCCCCACGAGTTGGCGCCGCTATTTGGGGACTGGCTCGATACCCACTATCCGGGCCAGAAGGAGGCTATTTTGAATCAGTTGCGAGCCAGCCGCGGTGGCGGGCTCAACAGTACCGCCTTCGGTACCCGCATGCGCGGTGAGGGGCATTTTGCCGATCTGCTGGCCCAGCGCTTTCGCCTCATCAGCAAGCGCCTCGATCTGGGCAAACGTCATATTCAGCTCAGGCTGGATGGGTTTATCCGCCCCGGGGAGCAGCTGTCGCTCTTCTAATCCCCCTGCTCACGCCCTTCACACATCAGGCGTGCCAAGAGCTTGAGAGGAAGATATGGCGCAACACATCCCGTGGAAATCCCGCTTTTCAGAATTTTCCAACGAAGTAGCCATGTCACGACAAGAAAGCGCTATCCGGTAAAGAGAGGGCTAACGCCTTAGCCTGCGCGCTGATCCCGCCCCTGTTGCACCATTTCAACCGGTAGTCGCGAGGGTTCATGAGCCACTTCGTGCTCATCCTCTTCATATTGCGGCACCTCTGACTCGCCCCATACCCGGCTCCACCAAATTTCCCACGTGATCCAACTGGTCATATGCAGCTCCTGAGGGTGAAGGTGATGGCAACAACGCACCACTCGCCCGGCAGGATAGCGACTGGGAATGACAGGGAAATGACAAAAAAATCACTTGTAAAAAGGCAACTGGCGGTGGCGAGGAAAAGCCGAAACAGTTCACATATTCGGCGAAATCATCCTGAAAGCGGTCACAAATCTGCAGGTTGTGAATTGCAGCACATCCTGTTCCCGCCAAAGCTGGGTTGCCCATTCAGGCATCTATAAAAACAGGGACACAATAATGAAACACACAGCGGGAATATGGGCGATCACAGGCATGCTGATCGCCCCCTTGGCGCACGCCGACGTCATACTGCACGCCTTCAACTGGAAGTACAGTGAAGTGACCGCCAAAGCCGACCTTATCAAGTCAGCCGGTTACAAACAGGTACTCATCTCGCCACCTCTCAAGTCCTCCGGCAACGAATGGTGGGCCCGTTACCAGCCGCAGGATCTGCGTCTTGTCGACTCACCCCTTGGCAACAAACAGGATCTCGAGCAGCTGATCGCCGCCATGAAAGCGCGGGGCATCGCCGTCTATGCCGATGTGGTGCTCAACCACATGGCCAACGAAAGCTGGAAACGCAGCGATCTCAACTATCCCGGCAACGACCTGCTGCAAAGCTACGCCAGCAACCCGGCCTATTTCGAGCGCCAGAAACTGTTTGGCGATCTCGGGCAAAACTTCCTCTCCGGTCAGGATTTTCATCCCGAAGGGTGCATCAGCGACTGGAGCGATCCGGGTCATGTCCAGTATTGGCGACTCTGTGGCGGTGCCGGTGACAAGGGGCTGCCGGACTTGGATCCCAACAACTGGGTAGTCAGCCAGCAACAGGCTTATCTCAAGGCGCTCAAGGGGATGGGGATCAAGGGTTTTCGGGTCGATGCGGTCAAACACATGAGCGATTACCAGATCAATGCCATCTTCACCCCCGAGATCAAACAGGGGATGCACGTATTTGGCGAGGTGATCACCACAGGGGGCGCAGGTAGCACCGATTACGAGCGCTTCCTCAAACCCTACCTCGACAACAGCGGTCAGGGGGCCTATGACTTTCCGCTGTTTGCCTCCTTGCGCGGCGCGTTCAGTTACGGTGGCAGCATGAACCTGCTGGCGGATCCGGGCGCCTATGGTCAGGCGCTACCGGGCAGTCGCGCCGTCACCTTTGCCGTGACCCACGACATCCCCACCAACGACGGCTTCCGCTATCAGATCTTAAGCCAGACTGACGAGAAGCTGGCCTATGCCTACCTGCTCGGCCGCGATGGTGGCTCGCCGCTGGTCTACTCCGATCATGGCGAAACCCGAGACAAGGATGGCTTGCGTTGGCAGGATTACTACCAGCGCGCCGATCTCAAGGGAATGATCCGCTTCCACAATGCGGTGCAGGGCCAACCCATGCAGCTAGTCGGCAGCGGTGACTGCTTCGTGTTGTTCAAACGAGGCAAACAGGGGCTGGTCGGCATCAACAAGTGCGACTATGAGCAGGAGTACTGGCTCGATACCGCCAGGTTCGAGATGAACTGGTATCGCAACTATCGTGACGTGCTCGACCAAGGCGCCGTGGTCAACGTGCAGAGCCAGTGGGTACGGGTCGCCATTCCCGCCCGCAGCGCCAGAATGTGGCTGCAGGAGTGATCCAGCCGTAAGATCAGCGGAGAGTCATAAAAAGCAGACAAATAAAAAGAGCGACCACCAGGGTCGCTCTTTTTGCTCAGAGACGTTGCTCGGGTAACAGGTGACGATTACTCGTCGCCCGCATCGACCGCATCAGTGCCGGTCGCGGTATCGGTACCTTCAGATACCTCACCGTCAACGGCCAAAGCGTCGTTTTCGTCTTCGTCGCTCTCGGCGATACGCTGCAGGCCAACCACGGTCTCGTCTTCACCGGTACGGATCAGACGGACACCGCCGGTGTTACGGCCAATGACGCTCACCTCGGCAACACGGGTACGCACCAGGGTACCGCCGTTGGTGATCAGCATGATCTGGTCGGTATCTTCGACCTGGATCGCATCGATCACCTTGCCATTACGCTCATCCACCTTGATGGAGATAACGCCCTGGGTACCACGGCTCTTGGTCGGGTATTCGGCCAACGCAGTCCGCTTGCCGTAACCGTTCTCGGTGGCGGTGAGGATGGCACCTTCGCCTCGCGGAACGATGAGGGAAACCACCTTGTCACCGGTGCCCAGCTTGATGCCACGGACACCGGCTGCGGTACGACCCATGGGACGCACACCCTTGAAGGTACCCTTGCTTTCGGTGCCTTCGCCGTTGTCGCTACCATCATCGTCGTTGCCGGCATCGTCGTCGGTTTCAACGTCATCGCTGACATCGGCATCAGCGCGACCGCTGCCTTCCGCGAAGCGAACGACTTTGCCCGCGTCGGAGAAGAGCATGATCTCGTTGCTGCCGTCGGTGATATCCACCCCGATCAGCTCATCGCCCTCTTTGAGGTTGATGGCGCGGATACCGGAGGAGAGCGGACGGCTGAAGTCGGAGAGACTGGTCTTCTTCACGGTACCGTTGGCGGTGGCGAAGAAGACATACTTCTCGGCGTCATATTCCTTCACCGGCAGGATAGCGGTGATACGCTCACCCTCTTCCAGCGGCAGCAAGTTGATGATCGGACGACCACGGGCGCCACGGGACGCTTCCGGCAGCTGGTAAACCTTGAGCCAGTAGACCTTGCCACGGGTGGAGAAGCACAAAATGGTGTCGTGGGTGTTGGCCACCAGCAGACGCTCCACAAAGTCCTCTTCCTTGATCCGGGTGGCCGACTTGCCACGACCACCGCGGCGCTGGGCCTCATAGTCGGAGAGCGGCTGATACTTCACATAGCCCTGGTGAGACAGGGTAACCACCACGTCTTCCGGGGTGATCAGATCTTCGATGTTGATCTCGGCACTGGACATGCTGATCTCGGTGCGACGCTCGTCGCCATACTGCTCACGCACAGCCAGCAGTTCATCGCGGATCACTTCCATCAGACGAGCCGGGCTCGCCAGGATGTGCAGCAGCTCGGCAATGAGATCCAAAAGAGATTGGTACTCTTCCAGGATCTTCTCGTGCTCGAGGCCAGTCAGCTTGTGCAGACGCAGGTCAAGGATGGCCTGGGCTTGCTGTTCGGTCAGGAAGTATTGACCTTCACGGATACCGAACTCGGGCTCGAGCCACTCGGGCCGTGCTGCGTCGTCGCCCGCTTTTTCCAGCATGGCGGCCACGTTGCCGAGTTCCCAGCCCTTGGCAACCAGGCCCGCTTTCGCGTCGGCCGGGGTCGCGCTGTGGCGGATCAGCTCAATGATGGGATCGATATTGGCCAGCGCAACCGCCAAACCTTCCAAAATGTGTGCCCGATCCCGCGCCTTGCGCAGTTCGAACACGGTCCGGCGAGTCACCACTTCACGGCGGTGCAGCAGGAACGCATCCAGGATCTCTTTAAGGTTCATCACCTTGGGCTGGTTGTTATCGAGCGCCACCATGTTGATGCCGAACGTGGTCTGCATCTGGGTGTGCTTGTAGAGATTGTTCAGCACAATCTCGCCGGACTCGCCGCGCTTGATCTCGATAACGATGCGCATGCCGTCTTTGTCAGACTCATCGCGCAGGGCACTGATGCCCTCGATCTTCTTCTCTTTGACCAGCTCGGCGATCTTCTCGATCAACCGCGCCTTGTTCACCTGATAGGGGATCTCGTGAACGATGATGGTCTCGCGACTGGTCTTCTCGTCCACTTCCACTTCAGCTTTGGCCCGCACATAGATGGAGCCACGACCGGTACGGTACGCCTGCACGATGCCGGAACGACCGTTGATAATGCCGCCGGTGGGGAAATCAGGGCCGGTGATGTAGGTCATCAGCTCGTCAATGGTGAGGTCGCCGTTTTCGATCAGCGCCAGGCAGCCATTGACAATCTCGGTGAGGTTGTGAGGTGGAATGTTGGTCGCCATGCCCACCGCGATACCGGAGGAGCCGTTGACCAGCAGGTTGGGAACCTTGGTAGGCATGACCGCCGGGATCATCTCGGTACCGTCGTAGTTCGGCACCCAGTCCACGGTCTCTTTGTCCAGATCAGCCAGCAGCTCGTGGGAGATGCGGGCCATCCGCACTTCGGTATAACGCATCGCCGCGGCGCTGTCGCCGTCGACTGAACCGAAGTTGCCCTGACCATCGACCAGCATGTAACGCATGGAGAAATCCTGCGCCATCCGGACAATGGTGTCATACACAGCGCTATCGCCGTGCGGGTGATATTTACCGATTACGTCACCGACCACACGGGCCGATTTTTTATAGGGCTTGTTCCAGTCGTTCCCCAACTCGTTCATAGCAAACAGAACGCGGCGGTGAACCGGTTTCAAGCCATCACGCACATCCGGCAGAGCTCGTCCTACGATCACGCTCATGGCGTAATCAAGATAGGAACTCTTGAGCTCTTCTTCGATGTTGACCGGCGTGATCTCTCTGGCCAGATCGCTCATAGAAAGCCTTATCCCTAATTAGTTGTTCTTTGGCTTAAACAGCGCGACATGGTAACACACTGAGCCAAATACCTTAAGCCACAAATCGGGTATCAGATCGGGCTGGTGTGACAAAGTCCGTCCGTTATAATGCCCGCCAGGACAATAGATTGCGCCCATGACTCAGAAGCGGGCGCCCTGCCACAGGATCTTCGAAAAATGAACAGTGATGCCAATGTCGATCTGACAGAAATCGCCAAGTTTGAAGCCATCGCCTCCCGCTGGTGGGACATGGAGGGTGAATTCAAACCCCTGCATCAAATCAATCCGGTACGCCTTGACTGGATCACCGACAAAAGTGGTGGTCTGTTTGGCAAGCGCATTCTCGATATCGGGTGTGGTGGCGGTATTCTCTCCGAGAGCATGGCCCGTCGTGGGGCACAGGTTACCGGTATCGATATGGGCAAGGAGCCCCTTGGCGTCGCCCGCCTGCACGCACTGGAGCAGGGGATCGAGCTAGAGTACCGCCAGATCACTGCCGAAGCTCACGCTGAAGAAGCGCCCGGCCAGTATGACGTAGTCACCTGCATGGAGATGCTGGAGCATGTGCCGGACCCCGCCTCCGTGCTGCGCGCCATCGCTACCCTGGTGCGCCCGGGTGGCCGGGTGTTCGTCTCCACCATCAACCGCAACCCCAAATCCTATCTGATGATGATCATCGGGGCCGAATACCTGATGAAGATGGTGCCCAAGGGTACCCACGATCACAAAAAATTCATCGCCCCGGCCGAACTGTGTCGCATGGGTGAAGCTGCTGGCCTGCTGGTGCGGGACATGAGCGGCGTCCACTACGCCCCCCTCACCAACCAGTTCAAGCTCGGCAAGAATGTCGACGTCAACTATATGGTGGAGTTTGTCCGCCCGGAGCAAGGTTGATGAGCGCCTCTCATCTGCAGCCTCTTCGTTGCGTGCTGTTCGATCTGGATGGCACCCTGCTCGACACAGCCCCGGATCTGGGTGCCGCCGTCAACCACGTACTGATCAGCGAAGGCTTTGCGCCGCTCTCTGACGACATCATTCGTCAGACCACCTCCCATGGGGCGCTCGGGCTGCTGAAAGCGGGTCTTGGCGACGAACTGCTTGAAGAGCTGGGGGCCACGCGTCTGCGCAATGCCCTGCTCGACTACTACGCAGCCAATCTCTGCGTCGGTACCCGCCCCTATGAAGGAATGGTGGATCTTATCGAGTGGCTGGATGAAAAACAGCTCCCCTGGGGCATAGTCACCAACAAGCCGGGCTTTCTCACCGAGCCGCTGCTGGCAGCCCTGCCACAGCTCGCCAACTGCGGCGTAACGGTCAGCGCCGACACCCTGCCGGTACGCAAGCCCGACCCCGCCCCCATGTATTTTGCCAGCGAGAAGCTGGGAGTCGAGGCGGCTCACTGCCTCTATGTGGGGGATCATGTGCGGGATATCGAAGCGGGCCGCAATGCTGGGATGCGCACGGCCGTCGCTGGTTGGGGGTATCTCAATGATGAGGAAGACCCCGCCCAGTGGGGCGCTGATCTGCAGTTTGATACCGTGCAAGCCCTGCACCACTGGCTGCGCTATGAGTTGACGGCCAAGGTGTAACGGCAGCCTTACCGGCTGACATGTGATAACGGGGTGGAGAGACTCTCCGCCCCCTGAATCTCTTCCTTTACGCTCCCGCGTCCTGCGCCACCGTCACTCCTCTATTGATGGATAATAAAGGCAACTTACCGCCTATTGGATACCCATTTGACAAGCTCATAGCCGTCACAAAGCGGCCACAACACCCCATCGTCTGATGCAAAGCCCTTGCCACGCTGAGCCCGCGGCTAGAACAACTGGACAGCTTTTGACCCTTATTGCATAAGGGATAATCAGCCGCCGTTTGCTAGTAAAAAGCACCCTGTTCCGCAAGCAAAAAAAGTTATTTAAATTTTCCATCTTCGATCGGGAGACTTGCATTTAGCGGAGCGGACGAATGAAAACCCGCTCACTGTGAGCGGTCACTAACTGAGGTGGCAAGACTCACAATTTATCCACAGCTCGTCACTTATCCACACATTGCAATGGCGGGCTGACCTCACTATCTTGTAGCTCGAACTTAAAATAACACTACATCTTGTGATTCATCGCACAATCTCTACCCAATACCTGCACATCGCCGGGCAAGGGTGGTGTCATTGTGCGATGGTTTTTCGGGAATCAACTAAAGGTCATCAGCCAATGAACTTGTTTGTGACGAAGCGTAACGGACACAAAGAACCCATCGATCTGGATAAAATTCACCGCGTGCTGGACTGGGCCGCCGAGGGTCTGGACAACGTGTCGGTCTCTCAGGTGGAACTCAAGTCCCACATCCAGTTCTATGACGGTATCCGTACCGCAGACATTCACGAAACCATCATCAAGGCGACGGCTGACCTCATCTCCGAGCAGACCCCGGACTACCAGTACATGGCCGCCCGTCTGGCCATCTTCCACCTGCGCAAGAAGGCCTACGGCCAGTTCGAACCGCCCCACCTCTACCAGCACGTGGCTCGTCTGGTGGACATGGGCAAGTACGACAAACACCTGCTGGAAGACTACACCCAGGCTGAATTCGAAGAGCTGAACGCGCACATGGATCACTGGCGCGACATGAACTTCTCCTACGCGGCGGTCAAGCAGCTGGAAGGCAAGTATCTGGTACAAAACCGTGTCACCGGCGAGATCTACGAGAGCCCGCAGTTCCTCTACATCCTGGTAGCGGCCTGCCTCTTCTCCAAGTACCCGAAAGATACCCGTCTGGACTACATCAAGCGCTTCTATGATGCGGTCTCTACCTTCAAGATCTCCCTGCCGACCCCGATCATGAGCGGCGTGCGCACCCCGACCCGTCAGTTCAGCTCCTGCGTACTGATCGAGTGCGACGACAGCCTGGACTCCATCAACGCCACCGCCAGCTCCATCGTGCGTTACGTCTCCCAGCGCGCCGGTATCGGCATCAACGCTGGTCGCATCCGCGGTCTGGGCAGCCCGATCCGTGGCGGCGAGGCGTTCCACACCGGTTGCATCCCCTTCTACAAATACTTCCAGACTGCCGTGAAGTGCTGCTCCCAGGGCGGCGTGCGCGGCGGTGCGGCCACCCTGTTCTACCCACTGTGGCACACCGAAGTGGAAAGCCTGCTGGTTTTGAAGAACAACCGCGGCGTGGAAGAGAACCGTGTCCGTCACATGGACTACGGCGTGCAGATCAACAAGCTGATGTACCAGCGCCTCATCAAGGGCGGTGACATCACACTGTTCTCCCCGTCCGATGCGCCGGGTCTGTACGATGCGTTCTTCGCGGATCAGGACAAGTTCGAAGAGCTCTACGTCAAGTACGAGCAGGATCCGGCCATTCGCAAGAAGACCCTCAAGGCAGTCGATCTCTTCTCCCTGATGATGCAGGAGCGTGCCGGTACCGGTCGCATCTATATCCAGAACGTCGATCACTGCAACACCCACAGCCCGTTTGATCCGAGCGTGGCGCCAGTGCGCCAGTCCAACCTCTGCCTCGAGATTGCGCTGCCGACCAAGCCGCTCAACAACATCGACGACGAGAACGGCGAGATCGCCCTGTGCACCCTCTCCGCCTTCAACCTGGGTGCCATCGAGAAGCTGGAAGATCTGGAAGAGATGGCCGATCTGGCCGTACGCGCCCTCGATGCCCTGCTCGACTATCAGGACTACCCGATTGCCGCCGCCAAGAAGGGCAGCATGGGTCGTCGTACTCTGGGGATCGGCGTCATCAACTACGCCTACTACCTTGCCAAGAACGGTGCCCGCTACTCTGACGGCTCAGGTCTGGCCCTGACTCACCGCACCTTCGAGGCGATCCAGTACTACCTGCTGAAAGCCTCCGTGCAGCTGGCCCGCGAGTTCGGCCCCTGCCCGCTGTTTGGTGAGACCACCTATGCCCAGGGCATCCTGCCCATCGACACCTACAAGAAGGATCTGGATGCGCTGTGCAACGAGCCGCTGCATCTGGATTGGGAAAGTCTGCGCGAAGAGATCAAGTCAGTGGGCTTGCGCAACTCCACCCTGACCGCCCTGATGCCGAGCGAGACCTCCAGCCAGATCTCCAACGCCACCAACGGCATCGAGCCGCCGCGTGGTCTGGTGTCGGTCAAGGCCTCCAAAGACGGCATTCTCAAACAGGTGGTGCCCGAGTATGATCGCCTGAAAGATCAATACGAATTGCTCTGGAAGCAACCGAGCGTTGACGGCTACCTGCAGCTGGTCGGTATCATGCAGAAGTTTGTGGATCAGGCGATCTCCGCCAACACCAACTACGATCCAGCCCGTTTCGAAGGCAACAAGGTCCCGATGAAACAGCTGCTCAAGGACTTGCTGACCGCCTACAAATACGGCCTCAAGACCCTGTACTATCACAACACCCGTGATGGTGCAGACGATGCCCAGACCGATCTGCAAGATGACGGTTGCGCTGGCGGGGCTTGCAAAATCTAAGTCACGGCAAGAACTGATAACCGGGCGGGAGCATGAAGCTCCCGCTCTCCTGTTTTCTCTATTCACATATTCTGGTAACCATGGCCTATTCAACTTTCTGCCAAACCCAAAACGACCAGCTCAAAGAGCCGATGTTTTTTGGCCAATCGGTCAACGTAGCCCGTTATGATCAACAAAAGCACGAAGTGTTCGAGCGGCTGATCGAGAAGCAGCTCTCCTTCTTCTGGCGCCCGGAAGAGGTGGATGTCTCCCGTGATCGCATCGACTATCAGGCCCTGCCGCCCCACGAGCAGCACATCTTCATCTCCAACCTGAAGTACCAGACCCTGCTGGACTCCATTCAGGGCCGCAGCCCCAACGTGGCGCTGCTGCCGCTGGTCTCCATTCCGGAGCTGGAAACCTGGATTGAGACCTGGGCCTTCTCGGAGACCATCCACTCTCGCTCCTACACCCATATCATCCGCAATATCGTCAACACCCCCGCTCAGGTGTTCGACGACATCGTGACCAACGAGCAGATCTTGAAGCGCGCTGGCTCCATCAGCCACTTCTACGACGACCTGATCGAAGCGACCGCCCTCTACAACCTGCATGGTGAAGGGACCCACACCGTCGCGGGCCGCGAGGTGACCATCACATTGCGCGAGCTCAAGAAGAAGCTCTATCTGTGCTTGATGAGCGTCAACGCGCTGGAGGCAATTCGCTTCTACGTCAGCTTCGCCTGCTCCTTTGCCTTCGCCGAGCGTGAACTGATGGAAGGCAACGCCAAGATCATCAAGATGATCGCCCGCGACGAAGCGCTGCACCTCACCGGCACCCAGCACATGCTGAACCTGATGCGCAGCGGCCAGGATGACCCGGAGATGGCCGAGATCGCCGCCGAGTGCGAACAGGCCTGCTTCGAGATCTTCAAGGAAGCGGCCATTCAGGAGAAAGATTGGGCCGAGTACCTGTTCCAGGACGGCTCCATGATCGGCCTGAACAAGGACATCCTCTGCCAGTATGTGGAGTACATCACCAACCTGCGCATGAGCGCAGTCGGCCTGCAGCCAGCCTTTGCCGGCACCAAGCAGAACCCGATCCCCTGGATCAACACCTGGCTGTCATCCGACAACGTACAGGTCGCCCCGCAAGAGGTAGAGGTCAGCTCCTATCTGGTCGGTCAGATCGACAGCGAAGTCAATGCCGACGACCTGGGTGATTTCGAGCTGTGAGTGACGCCACCAACACGCTGACCCCTGCCCCGCACGCGCCTGCTGAACAGCAGGCGGACGTGGCACCACGGGTACATACCCGGGATGGTGCCGTGCTGCACGCCCATCCCGGCGAAAGCGTGTTGGAGACCCTGGAGCGCCACGGTCATCATGTGGAATTCCAGTGTCGCAGCGGCTATTGCGGCGCCTGCCGCACTCCGCTGATGGCTGGCAAAGTACACTATCCTGCGGTGCCGCTGGCATTCGTCGCCCAAGGGGAGTGCCTCCCCTGCTGTTGCAAACCGGTCGGCGCCATCCGGCTGGATATCCAGAAGAGCTGACGCAGCCACCAGCTGTAACTCACACAAAATAGAAAGCCGCCGGAGCAATCCGGCGGCTTTTTTGTCTCTTCATCTTTGCTCGGGCGCCCGATGGCAGACGCCCAACCCCTCAGAGGATTACAACCAGGGGGCAGCGGTCGGCCCATGGTGCAGGCCCAGCTTCCAGACCCGGCCAAAGTGCTTGTAGTGACCGGCCGCGACACCGGCCTTCTCACCCATACCGTGGTAGAGATCGAGGTGCCCCTTCTTCACCGCCCCGCCCACATCCAGCGCAATCAACAAGCGCAGCTGGTGCTTGCCGGTCCAGTTGCCCTCTTTATCGAGCAGGGGGACTTCGGCGAGGATCGGGGTCCCCATCGGCAACAGGGTCTTGTCGGCAGCAACGGCCGCCAGCGGCAGCAGCGGGATACCGGCGGCACCGATCACATCATTGGTCGGGCGGCGCTCGAAGAAGACATAGGAGGGGTTCTGCTCCACCAGCTCCTTGACGCTCTCCTCCGGCTGTCGGTTGGCCCACTCCTTGATGGCCTTCATCGACATCTGCTCTTTGGGCACTTCACCGCGGTCGATCAGTACCCGGCCGATACTGACGTAACCGTGGCCGTTCTTGCCGCTGTAGCCCAGATATTGCAGCCGATCGTCATCTCCGTAATGGACAAAGCCGGAGCCCTGCACATCCATCAGGAAGTTGTCGATAAGGGATTTGCTGTAACCCAGCTCCAGCCCGCGGTTGGCCAGGGCCCCCTGATGGATCTCGGCCCGGGTCGGACAACGACCGCCACATTTGGGCATGGCATAGATGGGGTATTTGTACTTGGCATCCGGGCGGTGGCGCACTTCCAGCACTGGCGAGTAGTAACCGGTAAAGAGCACGTTACCCATGCGATCCGCGCCGCCCAGCTGAGCCAGGCTGATGCCGTAACGGGTGATGTCGGCAGGATTGCCGCCGCCCGCCACCCAGCGGGAGAGCTGGTGATAGAGCTCGCCATAACGGCGGGTCATCTTGCCGGAGCGCTCCAATACCAGTCTGCTTTGCGGGCCAAACTTGCTGTAGTCGGCACGCGCACGGCTATTGACCCGCTCCACCCTCACCAGATCCTCTGGCAAAGTCCCGTCCAGATACTGCTTGCCCAGATTTTCCGGCACCTCGCAGTTAAGAAAGCATCTGTTGTCGGTCTGTTTTTTGGGCACTTCTGCTTTGTCAGAGTTGCCCGCACAACCGGCCAGTCCCAGCACTGCGGCGGTCAGCCAGTACGCGTGTTTGTTCATATGTCCTCATATAACGCCAAGAGCCATGCTCGGCGGGGAAGATGCCAAATTTGCAGGGGGAAAGCAAACGACATCAATTACTTGAAGCAGGATTTCTCCAAAGGGGATCCGCTGGGTTATAACAAGGTGACAGGATGTGCGAGGTGATGGATGGAACAGCTCGAAATCTTCCCGCTGCAGAGCCCCTGCATCGGGGTCTGCGAAGTGAACAACAAAGGCTACTGCAAGGGGTGCCTGCGCAATCGCGAAGAGCGTTTCAACTGGCTCACCATGACCCCTGCCCAGCAACAAGAGGTGATGCGCCTGTGCCGGGATCGCAAACGCCGGGTCGAGGCTGCGCGGCGCAAGGCACTGGAAGGAGCCCAAAGCGAGCCGCAAGCACAACCAGGCTGGGATTTTTAAACTCAGCCTACCTGCAATCCCCACCTCACAACTCACCTATATCACCGGCAAAACAAAAAGCGGCACGCAGGCCGCTCTTGGTTATGACGTGTTGCCGGGTGGCAAGGCTTATGCCGTGGCCAGCTTGGCCTGCTCTTCACCTCGTTTGAGCATGGCGTAGGAAACACCGGTCAGCAGCGAGCCTGCCGCAATCGCCACGATATACATCATGACGTTGCTGATGGCGTGGGGGATAAAGAGCACGAACAGACCGCCGTGGGGTGCCATCAGCTCACAGCCAAACAGCATGGAGAGCGCGCCGGTCAGGGCGCCGCCGACCATACAGGCCGGGATGACGCGCATCGGATCCTTGGCGGCAAACGGGATGGCTCCCTCGGAGATAAAGCACAGACCCAGCACGAAGGAGGCCTTGCCCGCTTCCTGCTCCGCCTTGATGAACTTGGTGCGAGCCAGGAAGGTGGCAATCCCCATCCCCAGTGCCGGCACCATACCGGCGGCCATTACCGCAGCCATCGGGGCGTAGGTTTTGGAGGCCAGCAGGCCGACCCCGAAGGCGTAGGCTGCCTTGTTGACCGGGCCACCCATGTCGAAGCACATCATGGCGCCAATGATGACCCCCAGCAGCACGGCGTTGGCAGAGCCCATGTTGTTGAGGAAGGTGGTCATGGCATTCATGATGCCGGCCACTGGGCCACCCACCACGTAGATCATCACCAGGCCGGTAAAGAGGCTGGCAAAGAGCGGAATGATCAGGATGGGCTTGAGCGCTTCCAGAGTCACCGGCAGGCGCACCTTGTCACTCAGGTACTTGGCGCTGTAACCGGCCAGGAAACCGGCCACGATGCCGCCAAGGAAACCGGCGCCCAGCGAGCTTGCCAGCATGCCGCCGATCATGCCGGGAGCCAGACCCGGGCGGTCAGCGATGGAGTAGGCAATGTAGCCGGCCAGCACCGGGATCATCAGGGCAAAGGCGGAGCCGCCACCGATCTTCATCAGAGCCGCGGCCAGGGTGCCTTCCACCTTGAACGCCTCGATACCGAATACGAACGAGAGCGCGATGATAAGGCCGCCCGCCACCACCATCGGCAACATGAAGGAGACACCGGTCAGCAAATGTTTGTAGGGGCCAGCTTTTTCCTCTTTCTTGGGTTGGCTGGCGCCGCTATGGCGATAGGTTTTCGCTTCACTCCACGCCTTGTCGAGCTCGGCACGGGTTTTCTTGAGCGCCGCACCGGTGCTGGTGCGATAGACCGCCTTTCCGTCGAAACGGGCCATGTCCACCTCGATATCGGTGGCGAGGAACACCAGATCGGCGGATGCAATCTCCTCGGCGGTCAGGGCGTTCTGGGCACCGACCGAGCCTTGAGTCTCGACGCGGATCTGATAACCCAGCTGTTTGGCCATGGTCTCCAGCGCTTCTGCCGACATAAAGGTGTGGGCCACCCCGGTCGGGCAGGCAGTCACCGCCACGATGCGCTTGCCAGCGGCGGCCGGTTTGGCGACAGCATTGGCAACGGCGGAGGCGGCTTGATGGCGATAGACACTGGCGCCGCTGGCGGCTGCCTCCAGCAAGGCGGCCGGATCCTGCAGGGCGAGATCCATGCTGCCCTGATAGACCCGCTTGCCATCATAGGCAGCGAGATCAACCGGAGCACTGGCGACAACCAGCACCAGATCGGCGGCGGCAATCTGCTCTTTTGAGGGGATCTGGCGCGGTTGCACGCTGGAGCCGACGTCGAGGGTGAGCTCCCAGCCAGCCAGTTTGGCCTGCTGTTCTATCCGTTTTGCAGCGAGAAAGCTGGTGGCAATGCCCGCCGGGCAAGCCGTAACCAAGATTGCTTTCATTGGGCATCTCCTGAGTTTTCCATTGAGGGGGTATGGCACTGAACCGGTGCCAGCGCATCCAGACGCTCTACGCGCACATGTTCAAGTAAGGGGTTGAGCACATTGATATCGTCAAAGCCGACCGCGACCTGACTGACCGCCAAGGCCGAGACGGCGGTGGCCAGCCGCAGGGTCTGCTCCGGCGTCCAGCCGAGGCTGAGACCATGGGCGAGGCCGGCCACCAGCGAATCGCCGGCACCCACCGTGCTGACCACCTGCATCCGCGGCGGAATGGCTTGCCAGACGGCATCCGGAGCAAACCAGATGAGGCCATCGGCGCCGTTGGAGATCACCACGTTGGGGATACCGCTGGCCTGCAACGCGCGGGCACACTCGGCCTGCTCGCTCAGCGTCTTGATGGGGCGGCCCGCCCACTGGCTCAGCTCCTCCAGATTGGGTTTGACCAGGGTCGGCGCCGCCTTGATCCCTTCGCTTAACGCCGCGCCGCTGCAATCGAAGATCACCTGCTTGCCCTTGGCCTTGAGCAGACGGATCAGATGGGCGCAGTAATCGGGGGCTACCCCTTTGGGCAAGCTGCCCGCCAGCACAAACCAGTCGGCGTGAGGGGCCAATTGGTCGATGGCCTGCTCCAGCGCGCTCACCTCCCCTTGCTGGATGGTGAGCCCCGGCAGGTTGAGATCGGTGACCCGACCGGATTGCTCGGATATCTTGACGTTGATGCGGGTGCTGCCCGCGACACGGACAAAGTGATCATCCAGCGCCCGCTCTGCAAACAGGGAGACAAAGCTCTGTTCATTGTCAGCGCCCAGCCAGCCGGTGACGCCTACCTCGCGGCCCAAATCCTTGAGCACCATGGCGACGTTGATCCCCTTGCCCGCCGCACGCAGGTTGGCCTCGCTCACCAGATTGACCTCGCCAAGGCTCATCGCCTCGAGACGGGTGGTGAGATCAAGGGCGGGGTTGAGGGTAATAGTGACAATCTTCATCAATGCGCCCCCTCGCCGAGACCTGCGGCGATGGCCTCACCGATCCCCTTGAGAGCGGCTTCGGCATCCGCCCCTTCGGCGCGAAATGCCAGACGATGACCGCACTTGACCCCAAGGCCGATCACCTTCATCAGGCTCTTGGCGGAGACCGCCTCGCCGCTGCCATCCAGATTGGCAACCCGGATGTCGGATGCAAACTCTTTGGCCACCTTGACCAGCATGGCGCCCGGACGGGCATGCAGGCCGTGGGGGTTGATGATGGTGAAGGTTTCGGAAAGACCACTCGCGGGGCCTGCCTGCAACATGGCCAGCCCCTCGCCGCCTGCCAGCGTCGCCAGCTGACCAGCGGCCGCCAGTTTGGCCAAATTCTCCAGTTGCGGCAGATGGCCGCTATCTGCGGCGCAAAGCAGCAGCATGGCGTTGACCGGCAGCTCCCCTGCGCGAAGTTCGCTGCTCGGGGTGGCCAACACCCAGCCAGTCTGGGCCGATGCTGTTTGCTGAACATGGGCACGGGCCAGCCAGATGCCCTCGCCCAGATAGGCAGGTTCGCTTGCCAGCAGCGCGCTCACCATGGCGGCATCGCCCCAACCGGCGGACTTGGCGCGGGCAGCCGCACCCAGCAGCAGCTGGTCGCGATCATCGGCCGGGAAGTCGGCCAGGGTCAGGTATTGCACCTCTTTGGCGGCAGTGGCACCGGTCAGGATATTGATGATGGTGTCGGCGTCGGTGGCTTCTTTCAATTGCGCTGCCGCCTGCTCGTCACCCAGCACATGGGTGAGCTGGCGCAAGATGCCCAGATGCTCGTCTGACTTGGCGGCGATACCGATGGCGACGTAGGCGATCTGCCCCTCGTCCCACTCGATGCCATGAGGGAACTGGGCCACCATGACGCCGGTGCTCTTCACCAGATGCCGGGTGTCGGTGGTGCCGTGGGGAATGGCGATGCCGCTGCCAAGGTAGGTGGCATGCTGCGCTTCACGGGCCAGCATGCCATCGACATAGCCCGCCTCCACCAGACCGGCCTCGGTCAGTTTGCCTGCCAACAGGGCAATCGCCTCGGCCTTGGTCGCCACCGACTGCCCCAGCAAGATCTGCTCTCGCACCAACTTCAACATAGCCACTCTCCATCAGATCCCGGCATTGCCGGGTCAACACAATTGAACATTCGGTTTGCCTGCCAGCTGACGATAGTCGGGATACCTCGAAATGTGATCCTGACCGGGTTTTACCACCCTACTCTGCATCTCTGCGAAGCGGTGCTGCTGACAAGCTGAATCGTTTCACTTACACTCAGACTGAATCGTTTCAGCGAATTGATCAAGTACCCACAAAGAGCGGTTTTCAATGATATGATCCCGCGCACACTTTTCGGTGCCCTTACCAGGCAGTGCCCGTGGGCCTAGCAACTCAAACAGAGCCAATATGATGAAACTGGATGAAATCGCCGCCCTCGCCGGTGTCTCACGCACCACGGCCAGCTATGTGATCAACGGCAAGGCCGACCAATACCGCATCAGTCAGGCCACCCGCGACAAGGTGATGGCCGTCGTCACCGCCCACAACTACCAACCGGACAGCCGCGCCGCCTCCCTGCGCGGCGGCCAGACCAAAACCCTCGGCTTTATCCTGCCCGACCTTGAGAACGCCAGTTACGCCAAGCTGGCCAAACGGCTGGAACAGGGGGCGCGGGCGCAGGGCTATCAGCTGCTCATCGTCTGCTCGGAAGATGATCCCGCCACCGAAAAAGAGCTGGCCCAGATGCTGGTGAGCCGCCATGTGGATGCCCTGCTGGTGGCCAGCTGCCTGCCGCCGGACGATCCCTTCTATGGCAACCAGCAGGCACAAGGGGTGCAGATCCTCGCCATCGACCGGAGTATGGCGGCCGATCGCTTCGTCACCGTCGCCAGTGAAAATGAGAAGGCAAGCTTTGATCTCACCAGCTCCCTGCTCACCCCGGCCATCTGCCATATCGCCTTGATCACCGCGCTGCCAGCACTCACGATCAGTCAGGAGCGAAAAGCGGGCTTCGAGCAGGCCATCGCCAGCCACAGTGCGACCTGCCACCTCTGTGAAGGGGCCCACTTCTCGCGCACCGAGGGGTATCGCCTGATCAAACATCTGCACCAGCAGCTGGGCCAGTTGCCCGAGGCGCTGATCACCACCTCCTACATCCTGATGGAGGGGGTACTGGACTACCTGCTGGAACAAGAGACCGATATGAGCCAGCTCGCCATGGCCACCTTCGGCGACGATCGGCTGCTCGACTTCCTCCCCTTTGGCATCAACTCCCTGCCCCAGCAGCACGACGCGCTGGCGAGCCAGGCGCTGGAGCTGGCACTCAAGGCGGTCAATGGCGACTACCAGAGCGGGCTGCACTATGTAAGCCGCACCCTCAAGCGCCGCCGCTAACCTGCTCGAAGCAGACCCGATTTGCTATCAATGGGTGGGTAAAGAATGCAGATGACAATAAGGCTGCCAGGATTGGCAGCCTTATTGTTTTTCCCCACAACCCTACCCGCCCGCTTTGCTTTCTCTACCGTCTGCCCGACTAAACAACCGGCCTCCACACTCCTTTCACCCCGCAACTAAACGCCAACGCCACGACAAGGCACTCTCCCATCCGTGCTGCAACCACTTGGCTGACCTGTATCAATGAGCCCCTGCCAGTCATTTTTTCGGTGCTTTTTTCTGCAATTAGCTACCGCTGTCATCATTTATTTCCACTTATTGCCACAAGCCAGCACAAGATCCGTATAAAAGGGGTTGTTTCCGCTATTTTGATCCGCTAACGTGGCAACCATCTTTTACAACTGACAGGTTTTAGGTACAGATGTTCCCGTTCCGATATTGCTAGCCTCCGGCCCTATCACCGGAGGCACCTTCTGATAACGCCAATCGGCCCCCTTTTGTTGACGTTAATGCTGACATCGTCTGTTTGCACTGACACCGCTACGTTCGGATGGATAACATGAATACCAAAACTCTGGGTTGTACCCTGTTGATTGCCGGCACCACCATAGGTGCCGGCATGCTGGCCCTGCCGCTGGCCTCCTCCTCCCTCGGCGGCCCCGCTACCCTGATGTTGATGGTCGGCCTCTGGGCCCTGATGGCCTTCACCGCCATGCTGCAAGTAGAGGCAAGCCTCAACACAGGCAAGTGGTACCTGCACCAGCTGGCGGATCATCTGCTCGGTCCCTGGGGCAAGCGCGTCGCCTCCTTCTGTATCCTGATGCTGTTCTACTCGCTGGCCTCCGCCTACATCAGCGGCGGCAGCAGCCTGCTGGCACAGGCGCTTGCCGATGCGGGCATGACCCTCAGCCAGGAGCAGGCCGCCTGGGCCTTTACCCTGCTGTTTGGCGGCATGGTCTGTGTCGGCACCCGCTCGGTGGATTACCTCAACCGGCTGATGTTCACTGTCAAACTGGTGATCATGGTGGTGGTGCTGGCGTTGCTGCTGCCCCGCACCGAAGGACAGCATCTGCTCTCAATGCCTCTGGCTCAGGGCCTGTTACTGGCGGGCCTGCCGGTCATCTTCACCTCGTTCGGCTTTCACGGCTCCATTCCGAGCGTGATGCTTTACCTCGGTGACTGCCCCAAGCAGCTGCGCCGGGTCTTTGTCTGGGGCTCTGCCCTGCCGCTGATCCTCTACGTGCTGTGGCAGGTGGCGATCCTCGGTCTGCTCGGCCAGCAAGCCCTGCTGCAAACCGGCGGCGCGCTGGACAGCCTGCTGGCCAACGTCGGCAAGCTGGTGAGCTGGCCGGCCTTCAATCAGGCTATGCACCTGTTTGCCGATCTGGCGCTCGCCACCTCCTTCCTCGGGGTGACGCTGGGGCTGTTCGACTTTATGGCCAAGGTAACCCGCCGCAAGGACAACTGGCAGGGACGCAGCCAGACCGGTCTTATCACCTTCGTGCCACCATTGCTGTTTGCCCTCTACTTCCCGCAGGGCTTTATCATGGCGCTTGGCTACGCTGCCATTGCGCTGGCGATCCTCGCGGTACTGCTGCCGGTAGCGCTGGTATGGCAGAGCCGCAAGCAAGCTCCCGCCCACCACTACCGCGCCCCGGGTGGCGTGGTGGCGCTGGGAGTGGCTGCCGCCATGGGCGCATTGATTGTCGGCGTCCAGATCAGCGTCAGCCTTGGAATGCTGCCCGCGCTGTAATCTTTGCTGTAATTCAATACGCCAGATAGGCAAAAGCCCCGCCAATCAGATTGGCGGGGCTTTTGCTATTGGGGTCTGCATAACGTGCGCCATATCGCAATATGACGGCTCAATCTGGTACTAATGGCTGCTACCCTCAAGGCAAGACCTTGAGATGCCGAGCAATGTGGCGTCTCTCAACACCAGCCACCCGATATCATCACACCGGGAGCCAGATACCATGACCATACTGCCTGTTTACGCGGCCCTGCTCGCTCTGCTGTTTGTGTTGCTGAGCATTCGTACCATTCGCACCCGTCACCGCCAGAAAGTGGCGCTCGGCCATGGCGATGATCCCGCCATGCTGCGGGCCATGCAGGTGCACGCCAACTTTGCCGAGTATGTCCCCCTCGCTCTGCTACTGATCTATTTCGTCGAAACCGGCAGCCATGCCCCCTGGGTGGTTCATCTGCTGGGGAGTGCCTTGCTGCTGGGTCGCCTCTGTCACGCCTTTGGCATGAGTCGCACACCGGAGAATTTCCGCTATCGGGTGATGGGAATGGGGCTGACCTTCACGGTGATCCTGGTGAGCGCGGCCTGTCTCCTGCTCACCGCCCTGCTCTCCTGACCAGAGCAGGTCAGCCAAACGCGGAGCCGCCGAAACAGAAATAGAAAAGCCCTGCCGATATGGCAGGGCTTTTCGTTTAACCGTTCAGAGCGGGAGAGTGACTCTCCTTGCCCTTACTGGTTGTGGCTGGCGCGACGGGGACGACGGGCCTGAGCCGGCTTGGCGGCGCCATCAGCCGAACGCTGACCACCCTGGGGCTTGGGCTTGCCGCCGTTGCCGGAGCGGTTAGCGCCTGAGTTGCCACCGTTGTTGCCGGAGCGAGCGGCCCCCTGACGCTGGCCTTGACCTTGCGGACGCGGCGCACGGCGCTGCTCGCTCGGGTCACGGGGCTCTTTGCGCAGCGGCGCGCCGATACCACGGGCGATGTTGTCGAGGGTCTCACGGGATGCTTCGAAGCCGGGCACCTGCTCGCAGGGGATGTTCTGCTTGGTCAGCCGCTCGATGGCCTTGATCAGTTTGCCTTCATCGGCAGCAACCAGCGAGATGGCGTGACCGGCAGCGCCAGCACGGCCGGTACGACCGATGCGGTGAACATAATCTTCCGCCACGTTCGGCAGCTCGAAGTTCACTACCTGCGGCAGCTTGTCGATATCGAGGCCACGGGCCGCGATGTCGGTCGCCACCATCACACGCACGCTGCCATCCTTGAAACCGGCCAGCGCGCGGGTACGGGCACCCTGGCTCTTGTTGCCGTGAATGGCGGCGGCACTGATGCCATCTTTTTCAAGCTTCTCGGCAACCCGGTTGGCGATGTGCTTGGTACGGGTAAAGACCAGCACCTGCTGCCAGTTGTTGCTGGAGATCAGGTGGCTCAGCAGCGCGATCTTGTTGGCCTTGTCGCACGGGTGCACCAGCTGTTCGATACGCTCGGCGGTGCTGTTGCGCGGGGCGACTTCAATGACAGCCGGGTTATCCAGCAGACCAGTGGCCAGCTCGCGAATTTCGTCGGCGAAGGTGGCGGAGAAGAGCAGGTTCTGGCGCTTCTTCGGCAGCAGGGTCAGGATGCGGCGGATGTCGCGGATAAAGCCCATGTCGAGCATGCGATCCGCTTCGTCCAGCACCAGGATCTCCACCTCGTCAAACTTGACGGCATTCTGGTTGTAGAGATCGATCAGACGGCCCGGACAGGCCACCAGCACGTCCAGACCACGGCGAGTCGCCATCATCTGCGGGTTGATGCTCACGCCACCAAATACCACGTGGCTGCGCAGGGGCAGATGCTTGCCGTAGTTGCGCACGCTCTCGCCCACCTGGGCGGCCAGCTCGCGCGTCGGGGTCAGTACCAGCGCACGGACGCGGTTCGGAGAGACCTTGCGCTTGCTCTCCATCAGACGTTGCAGCATCGGCAGGGTAAAGCCTGCGGTCTTGCCGGTCCCTGTTTGGGCCGCCGCCATCAGATCGCGGCCAGCCAGAACGGCGGGGATCGCTTGCTGCTGAATGGGAGACGGGGTGTCGTAGCCTTGTTCGGCAACGGCACGCAACAAGGGTTCGGCCAGACCGAGGGAAGTAAAACTCATAGTTACCTGCTAGGGATAGGGGCGCCGGGGATTTGTGGTGGGGCTCCTCTGCTGAGCCGATGCCATCTCACAAGATCTGGGCCTATTGAGAAAACAACGATTTCCCCGGGGAGCAGAGCAAAGGGGAAAGAATAGGGGCGCAGTCTAACGGAGTTGTGCCGGATAAACGAGAAAAATGTGATGCTCCTCCCAGCACGTACAGAAAAGCCCCCTCCTCTGCCTCGAATAATCACGCTGACAGATGACGCACGCACCACACTATTAACTGACTACTTATTACCTGCCCCTTCATCGGGCCGCGGGTACTCGGGATAGAAGAACAAAAAGCAGAATAACGAGGTTCACGCTATGAGCACGCAATATCGTCCCCACGGCAACTGGCAGGCCTGGTTCTGCCTACTGCTTCTGCTGACACCTTCCCTGCAGGCCAGTCAGCCCCTGACCGTTGCCTGGAGCCACTGGCCTCCCTTCAGCCAGCTCAATAACAAGGGGCAGTTGGCCGGGCTGGATGTCAGCCTGACCCGCCAGATCCTTACCCAGGCAGGATTCACCCCCAAGTTTCGCGAGATCCCCTGGGCACGGGCACTGCATCTGGTAGAACACGATCAGCTGGATGTAGCGATGGCCGCGCTACCACTACCAGAGCGGCAAAAGTATGCCCGCTTCTCTGCCCCCTATCGCCAGAGTGCCTATGTGCTGTTGAGTAATAACCCTATCCCCGGCCATCAGGATCGCTGGGGAAAGCTCGATACCTTGTCCAAACTGTGCCACAACAAGGAGCTCAAAATTGGCAAACTACGCGGTACTCGCCCCATTCATCAAATTGAGGGATGTCCTGCCCTCAAAGTGGCGACCGAGTACAATGCAGATGATCGGCTGATCGATCTGCTGCTAGCCCGCCGCCTCGATGGCATCATCATGGAGTGGCAGTATGCTCGCTATCGGCTCTCCCAATTGGGTGCCGAGGGATTTATCAGCTGCCAGCTATTACTGCACCACCAGCCGGTCAGCCTGATGTTTGCCAAAAATAGCGTGAGTGACGCGCAGCTCCTCAAAATCAACAAGGCCATCGAGGCCTTGCCCAAGCACCACAGCAAGTTCTCTCCACCCAGTTGCCGCCTCGATGCCGATCCGGGGGCAGCGGATCTGCTGACTCGCACCCTCCGCACGCATTGACGGATTAAGCAATGACCAGAAATAACAAAGGCGACCCGGAGGTCGCCTTTGATGTGTTTGTAGAGCCAGCCCCCTGAACAGGGCGCGCTCAGTCGATAGGCTACAGCGCAGATCAGCGCAGCTGCGGGGTATGGGTCAACACCCCCTGATTCTGGGCACGATGGCGCAGCAGGTGATCCATCAACACCAGTGCCAGCATGGCCTCGGCAATAGGCACGGCGCGAATGCCGACACAAGGATCGTGGCGCCCCTTGGTGATCATCTCGATGGCCTCGCCTTCGGTATTGATGGTCTTGCCCGGCACAGTGATGCTGGAAGTAGGCTTGAGCGCCATGCTTACCACGATATCCTGACCTGACGAGATCCCACCCAGAATGCCGCCCGCATGGTTGCTGGCAAAGCCCGCCGGAGTCATCTCGTCACGATGCTCGGAGCCTTTTTGCTCCACTACCGCAAAGCCATCGCCGATCTCCACCCCTTTCACCGCATTGATGCCCATCATGGCGTGGGCGATATCGGCGTCGAGACGATCAAACACCGGCTCACCCAGGCCCACCGGCACATTGCGCGCAATGACCTGCACCTTGGCACCGATACTGTTGCCCTCTTTTTTCAGGTCGCGCATATATTGATCGAGCTCTTCCAGCTTGCCCGCATCGGGGAAGAAGAAGGGATTCTGCTCAATCTGCGCCGCGTCAAACGCCTCAGCCTTGATGGGGCCGAGCTGGGAGAGAAAACCGGTGATCTCGATGCCATGTACCTGTTTCAGGTACTTCTTGGCAATCGCCCCCGCCGCCACTCGCATCGCGGTCTCGCGGGCAGATGAGCGACCACCGCCACGATAGTCCCGCTGACCATACTTCTGGTGGTAGGTGTAGTCAGCATGACCCGGCCGGAACAGATCCTTGATATCGGAGTAATCCTTGGAGCGCTGATCGGTATTCTCGATGAGCAGCCCGATGGAGGTGCCGGTGGTCTTGCCCTCGAACACCCCGGAGAGGATCTTCACCTCGTCCGGCTCGCGGCGCGGCGTGGTGTAGCGGGAAGTGCCGGGCTTGCGCCGATCCAGATCCCCCTGCAGATCCGCTTCGCTGATCTCCAGCCCAGGCGGGCAACCATCGACCACGGCGCCCAGCGCCAGGCCGTGGCTCTCGCCAAAGGTAGTGACCCGAAAGAGTTGACCAAAACTGTTCCCTGCCATGCGCGCTCCTGCTTAGTTCTTGTAGATGGCGAAATGATCCTGATACTGCACCAGCTCTTCACGGGTCATCACAAAGACGCCGTGACCGCCGTTTTCGAATTCAACCCAGGTAAAGGGGATCTCGGGGAACTGGGCTTCCAGATGGATCATGCTGTTGCCCACTTCGACCACCAGCACGCCGTTATCCTTGAGGAAATCTGCCGCATGGGCCAGCAGACGCTTGGTCAGCTTGAGGCCATCGGAACCGGACGCCAGCGCCAGCTCTGGCTCGTGACGGAACTCTTCCGGCAGATCCGACATATCTTCGGAATCCACATAGGGCGGATTGGAGACGATGAGATCGTACTTGTCACCCGCGGGCAGATCGCGGAACAGATCGGAGCGGATCGGAATGACCTGCTGCTCCAACCCGTGATCGTTGATGTTGCGCTCGGCCACGTTCAGCGCATCGATGCTGATGTCGATGGCATCCACTTCCGCTTCCGGGAACTCGTGGGCCATGATGATGGCGATACAGCCGGAGCCGGTGCACAGGTCCATGATCCGGGTCGGTTCATGTTTGAGGAAAGGCGCGAAACGGTTGGCCACCATCTCGGCAATGGGGGAACGGGGAATGAGCACCCGCTCGTCCACGTAGAATTCCCAACCTGCATACCAAGCCTTGTTGGTCAGGTAGGCGGCAGGTACCCGCTCCTGTACGCGGCGGATAATCAGCTCGGCAATACGGTGACGCTCGCTGCTGGTCAGACGGGAGTGGCGCATGGCCGGGTCTACATCCGGTGGCAGATGTAACGCGGGCAGTACCAGCTGCACAGCTTCATCCCAGGCGTTGTCGGTTCCATGACCGTAAAAAATCCCGGCGTCGTTGAAACGACTCATGGCCCAACGCAACATGTCCTGGATGGTGTGCATCTCGGCAACCACCTCATCGATAAATATCTTGTCCAAATCCACCTCCAAGTCGAGTAATATCCGGCCCGAGCCCCGTTTACCTAGCGGGCAAGACGCATACCTAATACATGAGCATCTGATGAAAAAAACGCCCTCACCGACAGACGAGGAAACCCTGCTGTTCCGCGATGCGATAAAAGGTACCCGGAAAATCAAGCAAGATACCATAAGGGCCGAGTTACGCCCGGTCAAGCAGAAACGCGAATTGCGCGAAACCCGCGAAAAGCTTGGGGTTGACCACTATTTCAGCGATGAGTATCAGCCCCATCTTGACGACGATGGGCCGACCCGTTACGTGCGGGAAGATGTGTCAAAATTTGAGCTGAAAAAGCTCAAGCGGGGCATTTATCCGCCGGAGATCTATCTCGATCTGCACGGCATGAACCAGCAGCAGGCAAAACAGGAACTGGCCGCCCTGCTCACCCTCTGCCAAAAAGAGAACATTCACGTCGCCTCGGTGATGCACGGCATCGGCAAACATATTCTCAAGCAGCGCATTCCCAGCTGGCTGGCCCAGCACCCCAATGTGCGCGCCTTCCATCAGGCCCCCCGTGAATGGGGTGGCGACAGCGCCATTCTGGTGTTGCTGGATATTGAAGAGTAGAAGGGAGTAAAAGCAGTGCCCCCACTCGCCCAGCCTAACGGGCAACTCGAATCGTAGCAGTGATAGAGTCGGGACAAGATTGGCCGCTAACCGGGGGATTTGATGCTGCGATAACCGAGAGTGGCACCTGAGGTTGCACAAAAGCAGCACCGCATCACCTCCAAGGAGACATATTCAGTCAGTACACCCATAGCCATTACCGGAAAACCCCTCCAGGCGCCGACCGGTGCGTTTGTGGTGCGCTGACAATCCTGGCTGTGGAAAAATCGGTAGCAAAGGGGGCGGCCAGCATCTTGTAGCGGACTTTGTAGCGGACTACACCACAATGGCTACCCCCCTCTAATATACCGTCACAAGAAATCACCATCTTGTTCACCATCCAGTCCACGTTTAAAGGCATATATTGCCAGCCTAACATCCCGTTACACTAAGTTGATTCGTGCAGAAAACAAATGAAATTTGCAATTTATCAGCGCTCGTTTCAGATGGTATTGATACAGTTCACCATTGTTCAGGCATAATATAACCACTCTCACCTCCCATCATAACAGTTATGGGGGCTCTGATTATTCATCTCGCTGACAATATGAGATATTGCCACTCACTACTGGCCTGCGAATATAAGACAAGCTCACCCGAGCCCATATAAATATGTTCGTCGCAGCCATATTCCACGCTATTTAATTGGAACCTGCATGATGAAGTTATTCACTCCCCTTGTGATTGCCACGGCGATCTTCTCTTCCGTGGCAATAGCGACCCCTTCTCCCCATATCGTCGGCGCCACCCTTGGCTATGGCACCCAGTCATTCAAAGCCAAAAATGGGGAGCAGGCCGATGGCGGTGACAGCGTTACCGCCGATCTCTATTACCGTTATATGTTCAACGATTATATCGGTATCGATTCCGGAGTATTGTTTGGTACCGGTGGTGTGGTCAGCGCCCTCTTCGATGCCACCCTCAATGACGTGAAAGATATCCATTACAAAGGGATCCGCTCTGCCCTGTATGCACAATACCCGGTCTCTTCCGGCAACAGCTTTTATGCCAAACTGGGCGCCAACGCCCACAGAGTCGAATACACCATCAACAAGGAAGATCAGAGCGACTCCGGGGTCGGTTTTTATGGCGCTGCGGGTTGGCAATATCGCTTTGATTCCGGCATCGGGCTCAATGCGGAGTACCAATATATCCCCATGCCTCGACTCGATGTCAAAGGGGTCAGTGTCGGCCTCAACTACCGTTTCTGATCCCGCCTGATGGGGCGACAACGGACAGATAACGGGTAAAAAAGCAGGGAGATATCTCCTCCCTGCTGCCTGCTTGTTTCCACTACCGATAGATCATGGTGATTGACCATGATCCCAACGGCAACCTTATTTGGTCACCACCACAGCCCAGGGACCACCTTTGGCGGGCTCATCTCCTTGCGTCCACCATTTGGCCTGATAGACGGCGCCCTTGTAGCTCACCTTGTTGCCCGCGGTATAGACCTTGCTGGCCTCCCAGGCAGGCTGGCCATCAAGGGGCGGGTCAACCGGATCGACCGGGGCAGGATCGAGCTTGGCGACGATCCGCACTTTCGGCCAGTTGGCGTGGGAGCCGTAGAAGTTGGTCACGCACTTCTGGTAATCGCCCGGCACCAGCGCCGAGTAGGCGGTCTGGAAGCCGACCAGCTCACACTCGAAGGAGTAGCCACCCGGGCGATCCGGATAGTATTTCCAGTTGCCATCCCAGTTGGTGTAGAGCACGTCGGTGGCACCGTTGAGGTTGAGGCTGCCATAGGGCGTTTGCTGCCAGCAGGTATTCTTCTCATCGGCCTTGACCGGGATCTGGTAGTGATTGGCCAGCCCTTCCCAGTAGCGAATGCGGTTGACCGGCTGCCCCTTGTCCTTGTTCTGTTCGCCACACTCGATGCCGCCATTGATGACGTTGATGGTGGTGCCAAAGCCGTAGCCTATACCGGCATCCACTTCCCGTTTGGAGGGTACCCAAGTGCGGTCAATCACGTGCAGCATGGCTGGCTTGGGTGCCTGTGGCGTCAGGAAGAACCAGATAGCCGAGGCGAGGTTGAGCCAGGAGTCCGCCACCAGCCCCGGGTTGTTGAGCAGCACAGAGGCATCGCCATCGAACATCGCCTCGGAGAAGGCGCCGTAGTTGAAGTGGTATGAGAGCTGCTTGGCACCGCGGCCAAAGTAGCCTTGTCCGGTACTGCAGGGCCACTTCTTGTTTTGCCAGTCGTTCTGACCGCAACCGGTGGTGTAGCCGGTCTGTCCCTCTGACCAGCCCATCTCCCGCACATGCACCAGCGCCTGTTGCCACTCCTCCAGCCCCAGCGGGTTATCAGAGACGTTCTCCTTGGCAATATGGCCGCCCGTCTCCTGAGAGAAGTGGGCAAAGGCCGTCACAATGGATTTTTTACAGATCGCATCAGAATCGCGCCCATCGGTATATTCACCGCAGAACGCAGGAAATTTACCGATGGCCCGCAAGAAGCGGACATAGGTATATTCCGGCGCGGCCATCTGGGTTAAATATTCCCATTCAGATTGGGGAAATACCCGTTCAACCCGTTTTACGTTGTCAGGATTGCTTGCCAGACCCGGTTCAATGGCATCGACTATTTTATTTGACCGGGTGGCCAGTGCCTTGGCCCATATTGCATACATGGGGTTGGCCGTCTTGGCCTTTTCCACAGCGGCCAGATCCGGGGCCGCAATCACATATCCTCCCGCATTTTGCGGATCGGGTTGAATATTCATGGCTGCACTCATTGCGGCATAGCTTGGCAATGTGCAAGCGGCAGCGATCAGCCAGGCACAACGCTTGGGTTTGAACATGTTTATCGTCCTTGTTTGAATTAATGCGCTCCAAGAGTAGGTGTTCCAACAACTAAATTCACGATGAAAATTAAGAAATGCGCGTAATTTGTGAACCATTTCACCTTGTGCTACTCAACGCAGCTAAAACGACATAAAAGAACTCAAACGATGACCATTTTGGCCTGTTTTGTCACCCGTATGGGGAGGCGAAAGACGATCAGATGATCTGTCACCAATTTATTATTCGTGGCAAAAAAAATGGCTGACCCGCTTCACCCGTCAGCCATCAACAATGTTCAAATAACGCTCACAAAGAGCTCGGTGTCAGGCGCGCACGGCACGGATCAATATATTGCGCGGGGTCATGGGTTTGGCACAGAACTCCCCCACTTCGACCCGATAACCCTGCTCTTGTAAAAAGAGCGCGCGATCCAGCGCCAGCCAGATCTCGAGGGGACGGCGAAACAAATGACGCACCAGCTCCATGCGGGCGACATCGCCAAAGCGGCGCTCCCCGTGTTCCAGCCAGGCGGAATAGTCGAGCCCGGCGGGCAGCACAATCCCTTTGCGTTCAGCAGCCCAAACGCAGAATGCCTCGAAGGTGCCGGTCAGCAGGCTCTTTTGCATATTGGGCACCGGCAGATACTCATCTATGCCACGCACCTGACGCTGCAGGCAGTCAAACCCGAGACGCCACACCACTTCCTGCTCACGCAAGCGGGCTATCCGCGCACCGCCGGTGACCGTCTCCTGTAGCGGCAACTTGAGATCCGCCTTGCTCAACACCAGCTCGCTGGAGTTGGCCGCGGCCGACAGCGGGCGATAGTGGCTGCTGCGGATCAGGTGGTAACAACAGGGAGAGATAGTCACGCCGCGGGCACTGCGTTCGGCCACCCGCTCCAGCAGATGGGTGTGCAGCTCGCCGCAGGCATGGAGTGCCATAGCGTGATGTTCGGGGGCGATCAGCGCCGCCGACTCGGGGGCAAAAGCATCGGCGCAGGTAAAGGTCATATTCGCGCCATCCCGCTCGGCCAGCAGCCGACCTTCGTCACAAAGCTGCCCTTGCAACTCCAGACTGAGGATAGGAGCCTGTCGATGAAGTGACACCAGCCGCCCAAGATGCCCCTTGCCAGCACACCACTCCAGATAGGGGCCCTGATGGGCAGGCAGACAGGCGGTGAACGACTCGATCTGGGCCTGCTTGCGCCCCGGCATATGCAGCGCCATCTCCTTGCTGCAGGTGATGGGCTCAGGGGTAAACGGGGCAAGCTGGCTGAGTTGCTGCAGCTCGGCTCCCTCGGCAATCCAGGGGGCAAGCAGACTGCTGAGGGCATCCATATCCGCATCGAACTCCGCCAACTGGGTCAGCGTCAGCCCATTGAGCAACGTCGCCAGTTCGGGCACCTCATCGGCAAAGGCCATGGTCAAATGATGATATGGCTGATATTGCCACCAGCGTCGGTAGCGGGTGAGCAGTCGATCCAGTTGTTGAAAACGTTGAGCCAGCACGAATGCCCCTGCCTTGCAGTCAAAAAGGAGGCTCATTCTAGCGATCCCGCTTCAAATTGCACTCTCAATACCAAACGATCAGCGCCGCGCAACAGCACAGCCAACCTTGTGAGCCAGGGCAGACCTGACAAAGTGCGGGGTTTTATGCTATATTCCGCCCCCTCTTTCACGCGCCCCGCCCAACGCGGGTCGCTTTACACTAGCTATGGGACCAACAACATGACCATCAACGCCATTCTGCAAGCGCGCGCGGGCGCCAAGTGTGAACTGTGCAGCGCCGAGCAGGCGCTGACCGCCTTCGTGGTGCCTCACTCCCCCGCCAGCGACGATGATCACAGCGTTGCTATCTGTGACACCTGCCGTGGTCAGCTGGAACAACCGGATACCCTGGTGGTCAACCACTGGCGTTGCCTGAGTGACAGCATGTGGAGCCAGGTGCCTGCGGTGCAGGTGATGGCATGGCGGCAGCTGAAAGCTCTCTCCGGCAAGGGTGAAGTGTGGGCTCAGGATCTGCTGGACATGATGTACATGGAAGACGAAGCCAAGGCTTGGGCTGAAGCTGGTATTGCTGACGAAGATGACGACAGCGTACCGACCGTTGACTCCAACGGCGCCGTGCTGCAAGAGGGCGACTCCGTTACCCTGATCAAGGATCTGGACGTGAAAGGCGCCGGTTTCACCGCCAAGCGCGGCACCCTGGTCAAGGGCATCCGTCTGACCAACAACCCGCTTCATATCGAAGGCAAGGTCAACGGCGTGCAGATCGTACTGGTTGCTGCCTACCTGAAAAAGGCCTAAGCCAAGGGCGATTGCTCTGCTGTCTGCTGCCAGAGCACAAGCACAACGGAAAAAGGATGGCGTCACGCCATCCTTTTTTATACCCGCTTGCCGCAAACGGCCAACTTGAGCCCATAACAGGCCAGCCAAAGCAACAAGGCGCATCCGGATGGACGCGCCTTCTTTACAGGGCCGATACCGTTAACCGGCATCGGAAACGGTCACTCAGGAGGAGAGTTTGCCATCCAGCTCGGCAATCTTGGCCGACCAGTAGGCCGGGCCGGTTTCGTGGATATTGTTGCCTTCGGAATCGACGGCAACGGTCACCGGCATATCTTCCACTTCAAACTCGTAGATCGCTTCCATGCCGAGATCGGCAAAGGCCACCACACGCGCCTTCTTGATTGCTTTGGCCACCAAATAGGCTGCGCCGCCCACCGCCATCAGATAGACGGCCTTGTGCTGCTTGATGCTCTCGACGGTTTTCGGGCCACGCTCGGATTTGCCGATCATGCCGATAAGGCCGGTTTCACCCAGCATCATGTCGGTGAACTTGTCCATCCGGGTGGAGGTGGTGGGGCCTGCCGGGCCAACCACTTCGTCGCGCACCGCATCGACCGGGCCAACGTAATAGATAAAGCGGTTGGTGAAATCGACCCCTTCCGGCAACCCTTCACCATTTTTCAGCATGTCGGCGATGCGCTTGTGGGCGGCGTCGCGACCGGTGAGGATCTTGCCCGACAGCAGCACGGTATCACCGCTCTTCCAGCTGGCCAGCTCGGCCTTGGTGATGCCATCGACGTTGACGCGGCGCACATTGCCACCCGCTTCACGGGTAATCTCCGGCCAGTCGCTCAGTTTCGGCGGAGTCAGCTCGGCGGGGCCTGAACCATCCAGCTCGAAGTGAACGTGACGGGTAGCGGCGCAGTTGGGGATCATCACCACCGGCTTGGAGGCGGCGTGAGTCGGCGCAGATTTCACCTTCACATCCAGCACGGTAGTGAGACCACCCAGCCCCTGGGCACCGATCCCCAGCTTGTTGACCTTGTCGTAGAGCTCGACCCGTAGCTTCTCCTCTGTGGTTTGCGGGCCACGGGCGATCAGCTCCTGAATGTCGATGTGCTCCATCAGGGCCTCTTTGGCCAGCACCGCCGCTTTCTCGGCGGTACCGCCGATGCCGATGCCCAGCATGCCGGGTGGGCACCAGCCTGCTCCCATGGTCGGCACGGTTTTGAGCACCCACTCGACGATATCGTCAGAGGGGTTGAGCATCACCATCTTGGATTTGTTCTCGGAGCCGCCCCCTTTGGCCGCGATGCTCACTTCCACCTTGTTGCCGGGGATCATGTCGATATGCACCACGGCAGGGGCGTTGTCTTTGGTGTTTTTGCGACTGCCAGCCGGATCGGCCAGCACGGAGGCGCGCAGCGGGTTGTCAGGATTGGTGTAGGCACGACGGGTCCCTTCGTCCACCATCTCCTGCACCGTCATGTCGCTGTCCCACTGCACTTGCATGCCAATCTTGACGAAACAGGTCACGATGCCGGTGTCCTGGCAGAGCGGACGATGACCTTCGGCGGACATGCGGGAGTTGATCAGGATCTGGGCCAGTGCATCTTTGGCGGCCGGGTTGGCCTCACGGTCATACGCCGCTTTGGCAGCCTGAACAAAATCCAACGGGTGGTAATAGGAGATGTACTGGAGGGCATCTGCGATAGAATCGATGAAATCCTGTTTTTTTATAATGCTCATATCATCCTCACTGGTCCTTGTCTCTGCCACAGAGCAGGGCAAGGGCTTCCATATGATGGGCCGTGCTGACGTGCTGGCTAAAAACTATCAACCAGCAAAAAACGAACGACACGGCAGTTTTTTCTTAAGTCACCGACACCTATGATACGCTTGCCCACCAGCACCGACTAGGGTTCGGGAACCAAACTGTTGCCTGTGTAACATAAAATGACGCCAACACTTCATATCCATCATCTAGACCACAGTGCTGAACTCCATCAGCTTTTTGCCCGCCTGCAACATCAGCCGTGGGCCATGTTGCTGGAATCGGCGGGGCCACTCGGCGCCGATAACGGCTTTGATATCATCACCGCCGATCCGCTGGCGACCCTCGAAACCCGCGGCGAGGTGACCACTCTGCGTGTCGGGATGAATATCAGCAAACACCATGAGGATCCCCTAGCCCTGCTGGCCCATATCCAGCAACAGCTGCTGGGAGAGCTGGAACTGTGCTCTACTCACCTACCCTTTATTGGCGGTGCCCTCGGTCTGTTTGGCTATGATCTCGGCCGCCGCTTCGAGCGACTGCCAGTGCAGGCCGCCGCCGATATCGCGGTGCCGGACATGGCGGTGGGTATCTACGACTGGGCGCTGCTGCGCAATGTGGCGACTGGCGACTGGCAGCTGGTGCACTGGGGGGATGAAGCGGGACTTGCCAAGCGGCTGGCCTGGCTTGAACAGCAGCAGACCAACCCGGCCCCCGCTTTTGCCTTGCTGGGGTCGTGGCAGAGCAATATGAGCCGCGCCGAGTATGGCGAGAAGTTTGCCCGCATTCAGGAATATCTCGCCGCGGGGGATTGCTACCAGATCAACCTGACCCAGCGTTTCAGCGCCCCCTATCAGGGTGATGAGTGGCAGGCCTATTGCCTGCTGGCGGCTGCCAACAAGGCACCCTTCTCTGCCTTTATCCGCTTGCCGGATAGTGCGCTGCTGAGCCTCTCCCCCGAGCGGTTCCTGCTGCTTGATGGCCGTCATATCGAAACCAAACCCATCAAAGGCACTCGCCCTCGCCACCCCGATCCGGCGGCCGATCGACAAGTCGCGCAGGAGCTGGCGCAGGCGGACAAGGACAGATCAGAGAATCTGATGATCGTTGATCTGCTGCGCAACGATATCGGTCGGGTCAGCCGGCCTGGCTCGGTCAGCGTGCCTCATCTCTTTGCTGTGGAGTCGTTTCCGGCGGTACATCATCTGGTCTCCACCATCCACAGTGAGCTGGATGCACACTGGCAAGGAGTCGATCTGCTGCGGGCCTGTTTCCCGGGTGGCTCCATCACCGGCGCACCCAAGATACGCGCCATGGAGATCATCGAAGAGCTGGAACCCCAGCGTCGCAACGCCTATTGCGGCAGCATCGGCTATCTCAGCCAGCATGGCCGGATGGATACCAGCATCTGCATTCGCACTTTGATCGCCGAAGCGGGTCGCCTGCACTGCTGGGCCGGTGGCGGCATCATCGCCGACTCCGACGCCGACAGCGAATATCAGGAGACTTATGACAAGGTCGCCCGCATCCTGCCGCCGCTGTCGGCGCTTTAACCCTCCCCACTGTCTGGCCAACGCACAGGAGATCTCCCCGCCATGGATCGCCACGAACTGCTGACCCGCTTCCAGTTGCAGCGACCCGCCCCGGCCCATCGCCTCGCCATCGGCGGGCTCAGTCCGGCGGCAGTATTGATCCCGGTGGTGATGCGCGATGAGGGGCTCAGCGTGTTATTGACCCGGCGCAGCCCACGGCTACGTCATCATGGGGGGCAGATCAGCTTCCCCGGCGGGCGACAGGATCCGGGCGACGAAAACCTGATTGCCACGGCGCTGCGGGAGACCGAAGAGGAGCTCGGCATTCCGGCCCGGCTGATTGAAGTGATCGGCACCCTCAACCCACTCAATACGGTGTCACGATTCGAGGTGCTGCCGGTGCTGGGGCTGCTCGATGGCAACTATCCCCTCATTCTGAGTCCGGATGAGGTGGATCACGCCTTCGAAGTGCCGCTGACCCATCTGCTGGATCGGCGCAACCATATCCCCCTGACCCTTTACAGAGGGGGGAAACCGCACACCATCTACTGGATCCCCTGGCAACAGCACTTTATCTGGGGGGCTACCGCCAGCATGATCAACCAGCTAGCCCAGCATCTCGCAAAATAACAATTTACCTACATTTGGCTGGGCGAGATTTAATCATTAACACTAAAATAACGTGCCAATTGATAAACAATAATTGAATTTTTCTTGTTTTGATCACATTTCCATAAGAAAGTGCGGTTTTTCGTGCCGTAAAGATGAATTTGATCAACATTTTTGATTAGAAAAACCGTATCCTTGCGCCGACTTAATAAGAACCACACATTCGGGGTGAGATAGATGTCAAACACAGTCACTGGCACGCAGGGAGTTGCGGCGTCAACAGAGCAAGGGATCCGCTCTACTCAAACCACTCGTTGGGAAAAACGCGACTCTACCTGGGTCATCAGTCTGTTCGGGACCGCAGTTGGCGCGGGGATCCTGTTCCTGCCGATCAACGCGGGTATGGGCGGTTTCTGGCCGCTGGTCGTCATGGCGCTGCTGGTAGGTCCCATGACCTATCTGGCCCACCGTGGTCTGGCCCGTTTCGTGCTCTCCTCCAAAAAGCCAAACGCAGACATCACCGAAGTGGTGGAAGAGCACTTTGGCGTGGGTGCCGGTAAATTAATCACCCTGCTCTACTTCTTCGCCATCTACCCCATCGTGCTGATCTACGGTGTGGGCATCACCAACACCGTCGAAAGCTTTATGGTCAATCAGCTGCAGATGAGTGCCCCCCCGCGCTGGATCCTCTCCATCGTGCTGATCATGGGCATGATGTCGGTGATGCTGGCCGGTGAAAAGCTGATGCTGAAAGTGACCGAGCTGCTGGTTTATCCGCTGATCGCCATTCTGGCCGGAATCTCCCTCTACCTGATCCCGGACTGGACCGGTGCCGCGCTGGAGCAGGTGCCCTCTGCCAAGGATTTCGCCACTACCCTGTGGCTGACCATCCCGGTACTGGTCTTCTCCTTCAACCACAGCCCGGCTATCTCCAGCTTCTCTCTGGCCCAGCGCCGCGACCACGGTGATCAGGCTGTCGAGAAAGCCGATGCCATCCTCAAGCGTACCGCCATGGTGCTGCTGGGCTTTGTGATGTTCTTCGTCTTCTCCTGCGTCATGAGCCTGACACCGGCCCAGCTGGCAGAAGCCAAGGCTCAGAACATCGCCGTGCTCTCCTATCTGGCCAACCAGCATGCCAGCCCCATCATCTCCTACTTCGGTCCGCTGGTTGCGTTCGTCGCCATCGTCTCCTCCTTCTTCGGCCACTATCTGGGTGCCCGTGAAGGTCTGAAGGGGATGATCGTGCAGAACATGCGCAAGTCCGGCAAAGAGCCGAACGCCAAGAAAGTCGAGATGTTCATCATCGCCTTCTTCATCCTGACCCTGTGGGGCACTGCCATTGCCAACCCCTCCATCCTGGGCATGATTGAATCCTTGGGCGGCCCGATCATCGCCACCATCCTGTTCATCATGCCGATGTACGCCATCAAGCGCGTACCGGCCATGGCGAAATATCAGGGCCATATCAGCAACGTATTTGTCGCTGTGATGGGGATGATCGCCATCTCCGCCATCCTCTATCAGCTGGTCGGTTAATCCCTCACCTGCCACTGATAGCGAAAAGCCAGCCGAACACTCGGCTGGCTTTTTTATCTCTGCAATCTGTGCCTCCGCGATTACCCTGCTCTCCCCTTATTACTCCCTTTGTTGGATATCTGTATGCTCACCAGCGCCATGATTGAACATGCTTAGAGTTTCACCATGTACCGCCCCCATACCCGCAGCTCAATATCGCCAACACGTTTACTCCCCCTCACCAAACCATGATGGCGTGTCTGATAGGACGGGTTCATCTGCCGCAGCCAGCCACCTCCATTCTTCTGTGATGCTGTGATGCTGTGATGCTGTGATGCTGTGATGCTGTGATTATCCTGAAGATCTGGGGTAAGCCATAGCAATTGGCTCTTGGCAGAGCAGGCAAAAATGTATAGCGCACCACAGAGGGAGTAAGCACAACTCAAAGGGATAAAGATAAGGCAGCGCCCTGGACAAGGGCGACAGAATGTCCGGCACATCAGCCAATGAGATTGATCAAAGAGGAAAAGAGAGCAAAGCCGACAATAAAAAGCGCCCTCCGAAGAGGGCGCAAGTGTGTTGCGAAACTGACCGTTGCGAGATCAGGCTTCGCGGCTCGGTACCGGAGCCACATCCAGCAAGGTTTCATCTTCGGCCATGCACGCTGCGGCGGTGAACAGCACGTCGGTGGAGCTGTTAAGGGCTGTCTCGGCAGAATCCTGCAGCACACCGATGATAAAGCCGACGGCCACCACCTGCATGGCGATGTCGTTGCTGATACCAAACAGGCTACAGGCCAGCGGGATCAGCAGCAAGGAGCCACCGGCGACACCGGACGCGCCACAGGCGCTGACGGTGGCAACCACGGAGAGCAGCACAGCAGTTGCCATGTCCACTTCCATCCCCAGGGTATGTACCGCCGCCATGGCGAGCACAGTGATGGTGATGGCCGCACCCGCCATGTTGATGGTGGCACCCAGCGGAATGGAGACCGCATAGGTATCCTCCGGCAGACGCAATTTTTCACACAGCGCCATGTTGACCGGGATATTGGCCGCAGAGCTGCGGGTAAAGAAGGCAGTTACACCACTCTCTTTCAGGCAAGTCAGCACCAGCGGATAGGGGTTGCGCTTGATCTTCCAGAAGACGATCAACGGGTTGACCACAAAGGCGATAAACAGCATGCAGCCGATCAGCACCACCAGCAGTTGAGCATAGCCAAACAGGGCATCGAAGCCGGTCTCAGCTAGAGTGGAGGCAACCAGACCCAGGATCCCGAGCGGAGCACAGCGGATCACCGCTTTCACGATGGCGGAGACACCGTGAGACAGGTCAGTGATGAGCGCCTTGGTGCTCTCGTTGGCATGGCGCATAGCGATACCCAGACCGATGGCCCACGCCAGGATCCCGATATAGTTGGCATCCATCAGCGCCTTGACCGGGTTGGTCACCACGTTGAACAGCAGGGTCTGCAGCACCTCGGTGATCCCGCCTGGCGGGGTGAGCTCGGCAGTATTGGCCACCAGATGGAGGTTGGAGGGAAACAGGAAGCTGGCAATCACCGCGACCACGGCCGCAGAGAAGGTACCAAACAGATAGAGCAGCAGGATCGGTCGCATATTGGTCTTCTGACCCTGCTTGTGACCAATGATGGCCGCCATCACCAGTACGAATACCAGCAGCGGGGCTACCGCTTTCAGTGCGCCAACGAACAGACTGCCGAGCAGACCAGCCGTTTTCGCCCACTCGGGGGCAAACATCGCCAGCAAGATACCGAATACCAGACCAACCAGGATCTGGCTGACCAGACTGGTGCTATTGACCAGCCGAAGGAGGGGGTGTTGTTGTGTCATCAAAAAAGTCCCTAAGCACCGTAGTGCATGAATCATGAGTCCTGTCTGCAACCACTCATCGGGAGACCCCTGTCGCCCGAATGTGGTGTCTGTGGCCAGCCTTCTGTCGGGCCGATCCGCCAGTCACCGGATTGCATGACGGAATATCCCATTCGCCATCTTTTTTTTCCAGAGACTCACCAAAAAATATCCCGTTTCCATCACAAAAAACCGCAACAAAACCTTAACCACAGCGCAACCACCCATTTTTGTACGTTTTATCGACACTCTCTGCCCTTACCCTCACGACCATTCCTGTGTCACCCGTGACCGGCATCGCTGTGCTATCATCCCCCATTTGCCGCGGAGCCTTACCATGATCCCATCCCTGCTCAACCAATATTTTGGTTTCTCCGCACTCAGGCCAGGTCAGGAAGCGGTGATCAGCCGGGTGCTGGCAGGTCAGAGTGCCGCCGCCATCTTTCCCACCGGCTCCGGCAAGTCGCTCTGTTATCAACTGCCTGCCCTCGCCCTGCCTCATCTGACCCTGGTGATCTCGCCGCTGCTGGCGCTGATGCACGATCAGCTCGCCTTCCTTAAAAGCAAGGGAATAAGCGCCGCCACCCTCGACTCAAGCCAGAGCCCGGAGGAAAGCCGACGAGTGATGCAGCAGGCGCTGGATGGCCAGCTCAAGATCCTGATGATCTCGGTGGAGCGACTCAAGAACGAGCGCTTTCGCCGCTTTATCCAGCAAGTGCCGCTCTCGCTGCTGGTCGTCGATGAGGCGCACTGTATCTCGGAGTGGGGCCACAACTTTCGCCCCGACTACCTCAAGCTGCCGAGCTATCGCCATGACCTGAAGATCCCGCAGGTGTTGCTGCTGACGGCCACCGCCACACCGGCGGTTATTCAGGATATGCAGACCAAATTCGGCATCGAACCGGAGGGGGTCGTGGTCACCGGTTTCTACCGATCCAATCTTGATCTGGCGGTCATTCCCCTGTCGCCCGACGCGCGGGATAGCTGGCTCGCGCAGGAGTTGGCCAACGATCCGGCGGCCCCCACCATCGTCTACGTCACCTTGCAACACACCGCCGAAGCCTGTGCCGAGCAACTCATTAGAGAAGGGATCAACGCCCGCGCCTATCATGCTGGACTCGACTCGGCGCTGCGCAGCCAGATCCAGCACGACTTCATGGTGGGCAAGGTGGACTGCATCGTCGCCACCATCGCCTTTGGCATGGGCATCGACAAAGCGGATATCCGGCGGGTCATTCACTACGATCTGCCCAAATCCATCGAGAACTACAGCCAGGAGATTGGCCGCGCCGGACGAGATGGCCAGCCATCGCGCTGTATCGTGCTGGCCAACCAGAGCCAACTACCGGTGCTGGAGAACTTCGTCTACGGCGATACGCCGGATTTGAGTGCCATTATCCAACTTCTTGCCATCATCAAGCAGAGCGGGAGCGAGTGGGAATTCACCCTGCTGCGTCTCTCCAACGACACCAATATCCGCCAGTTGCCCCTTAAAACCCTGCTGGTCTATCTGGAGATGGCAGGCATCATCACACCGGCCTACAGCTACTACGCCGACTACCGCTTCAAGTTTGTGCTGGATAAAGGCGAGATAGTGAGCCGCTTCAATCCGGATCGTCGCCAGTTTCTGGAGCAACTGTTCGCCTGCGCCCCGCAAGCCCGCAGCTGGTGCACCATGGACTTTGACACCCTCTGGCAGGGCTATCAGGGGGAGCGACAGCGGGCGGTTGCGGCGCTCGACTACCTGCAGCAGCAAGGCTGGATCGAGCTTGAAAGCAAACAGATGACCGAGGTCTACCGGATCACCCGTCAGGGGTGGGACAACGAGCAGGAGGCTAACGCGCTCCATGCGCTCTTCTTGCAAAAAGAGCAGAGTGAGTTGGCCAGACTGCAAGCCATGCTCGACTTTTTCACCTCGGATGAGTGCCTGAGCCACCGCCTCGCCCGCTATTTTGCCGATGAGGTGGCGCCGGTTCATTGTGGCCACTGTTCGGTTTGTCGCGGCGAGGTGGCGCATCTCCCGCCCCTGCCCTCACTGACCATGCCAAACGAGGCGGGGATCCGCGCCTGGTGCGATCCGCTGATTGCCAAGACCGGTTCCGTGGATGCGCGTGTTCTGGCCCGTTTCCTGTGCGGTATCGCCACACCGCTGACCAGCCGGGTCAAGGCCAAATCGCTGGCGGGCGCAGGCCAGTTGGCCGCCCACCCGTTTGCCCGCGTCCTGGCGGCCGTGCAACAAGCCTACCCTTGCTAGGTGAGTGCTGGCTGCGTCAATAGCCACCAGCAGTAACAAGCGTTTACAGACGCAGAAAAAGAAGACCCTCGCGGTTGCGAGGGTCAAGCCAACGGAAACGTGCTTAAACAGAGCTTGGTGAGGCAACAGTCAACTCTCTTGCTAAAGCATCTTGCTGCTCACACATCGCCAATCTAGGGCACTCAAAATGTAGCGTCAATGTAAAAATTAGAGCCAAAACTCCAAACAAAGTGATTTACGTTGACGTTCACGTAATGACATTCTCATCCATAACCCCGCCAACCCGCAGCCCCATTGCCTTTCGTCAAACCCCTTAATCTTTTCGCAATAAGTTCCCTGTTTCCCATAAACATTTATTTTTTATGTCTTTGACATTTACCTCGCTATCGTGGCAAAAATAATTTAACAGTCAGTAACATAGCGGTGTTGTTGACTGACCCTCCCCGCACAAGGATCGGGCAGGTTTCTTCAGAATTTAACCTATCAACCGTGATGGATTACTGGAGTCTGTTGACTAGGCTTTAAAAGCGCACAACACAAAAGCAGTCATCCACTTTTTTCAGGGTAAGCGACTATAACGAGGGCAAAGTTATGGGCATATTCGAGCATTACCAACAGCGATATGAAAAAGCGAGAGAAGAGGAATATACCATTCAGGAGTTCCTGGATATGTGTAAGCAGGACAAAGCCTGCTACGCCTCTGCCGCCGAACGTCTGCTGACCGCCATCGGTGAGCCAGAAATGGTAGACACCTCAGCCAACCCCAGACTGAGCCGACTCTTCTCCAACCGCGTCGTGGCACGCTATCCCGCCTTCAAGGATTTCTACGGGATGGAAGAGGCCATCGAACAGATCGTCTCCTACCTCAAACACTCCGCCCAGGGGCTGGAGGAGAAGAAACAGATCCTCTATCTGCTGGGCCCCGTTGGCGGCGGTAAATCCTCGCTGGCAGAGAAACTCAAATCCCTGATGCAGAAGGTGCCCATCTATCGCATCAAGGGCTCACCGGTCAACGATCACCCCTTCTGCCTGTTCGATATCGAAGAGGATGGTGAGATCCTGGAAAAAGAGTACGGCATCCCACGCCGCTACCTGCGTCCCATCATGTCCCCTTGGGTGGCCAAACGCCTGCACGAGTTTGGCGGCGACATCACCAAGTTCAAGGTGGAGAAGGTCAACCCCTCCATCCTCGACCAGATCGCCATCGCCAAAACGGAACCCGGTGATGACAACAACCAGGACATCTCCTCACTGGTCGGCAAGGTCGACATCCGCATGCTGGAGCACTTCGCCCAGGATGATGCCGATGCTTACTCCTACTCCGGTGCGCTGTGCAAGGCGAACCAGGGGATCATGGAGTTTGTCGAGATGTTCAAGGCGCCTATCAAGGTGCTGCACCCGCTGCTGACTGCAACACAGGAGGGGAACTACAACGGCACCGAGGGGCTCTCCGCCCTCCCCTTTGACGGCATTCTGCTGGCCCACTCCAACGAATCCGAATGGCAGCAGTTCCGCAACAACAAGAACAACGAGGCCTTCCTCGACCGGGTCTACATCGTCAAGGTGCCTTACTGCCTGCGCGTCTCGGAAGAGGTGAAGATCTACGAGAAGCTGCTGATCAACAGCGAGCTGACCGAGGCCAAGTGTGCCCCGGGTACCCTCGAGCTGCTGGGCCAGTTCTCTGTGTTGTCACGGCTGAAAGAGCCGGAAAACTCCAGCATCTACTCCAAGATGCGGGTCTATGATGGCGAAAGCCTGAAAGACACCGACCCCAAGGCGAAGAGCTATCAGGAGTATCGCGACTACGCCGGTGTAGACGAAGGTATGAATGGTCTCTCTACCCGCTTTGCGTTCAAGATCCTCTCCCGCGTCTTCAACTTCGACCACGCGGAAGTGGCCGCCAACCCGGTGCACCTCTTCTATGTGCTGGAGCAGCAGATCGAGCGCGAGCAGTTCCCGCAAGAGCTGCACGATCGCTACCTTGAGTTCATCAAGGGTTATCTGACCCCGCGCTATGTGGAGTTCATCGGCAAGGAGATCCAGACCGCCTATCTCGAGTCCTACTCCGAGTACGGGCAGAACATCTTCGATCGCTACGTCACCTACGCCGACTTCTGGATCCAGGATCAGGAGTACCGTGATCCCGAAACCGGCCAGCTGTTTGACAGAGCATCCCTCAACAGCGAGCTGGAGAAAATTGAAAAACCTGCCGGGATCAGCAACCCGAAAGATTTCCGTAACGAAATCGTCAACTTCGTGCTGCGTGCCCGGGCAAACAATGCAGGCCGTAACCCCAACTGGACCAGTTACGAGAAGCTGCGCACCGTGATCGAGAAGAAGATGTTCTCCAACACGGAAGAGCTGCTGCCGGTTATCTCCTTCAACAGCAAAACCTCGGCTGAGGAGCAGAAGAAGCACGATAACTTTGTCGAACGGATGATGGAGAAAGGCTACACCCGTAAACAGGTGCGACTGCTCTCCGAATGGTATCTCAGGGTACGCAAGTCATCCTGACCCTGACTGTTCAAGGGGGAGTTATGGCGCATTTTATCGACCGCAGGCTCAACGGCAAAAACAAAAGCGCTGTCAATCGGCAGCGCTTCATCCGCCGCTACAAGAAGCAGATAAAACAAGCGGTCTCGGATGCTGTCTCCAAGCGCAGCATTCAGGACGTAGACAAGGGTGAGAGCATCAGCATCCCGACCAAGGATATCGGCGAGCCCCATTTTCATCAGGGACACGGCGGTAAACGGGAGATGGTGCATCCCGGTAATGATCAATTCGTCTCCGGCGACAAGATTGACCGCCCCAAAGGAGGGGGCGGCGGACAGGGTTCCGGCGAGGGGCAGGCATCCAATCAGGGTGAAGGGGCCGATGACTTCGTGTTCCAGATCTCCAAGGATGAGTATCTCGATCTGCTGTTTGAAGATCTGGAGCTGCCCAGGCTGCAGAAAACCCAGCTCAACCAGCTAATGGAGGTGAAAACCTATCGGGCGGGCTACACCTCCAACGGGGTGCCCGCCAATATCAACGTGGTGCGTTCCCTGCAAAATTCACTGGCGCGGCGCATGGCGCTGCAAGCGGGCAAGAAGCGCCAACTGCATGAACTGGAAGATCGGCTGGCTCTGCTGGCCGCCGATCCCAACGAGCACTTTGCCGAAATCGCCCTGCTCGAGAAGGAGATTAGGGAGCTGAAACGACGGATCGATGCGGTGCCGTTTATTGACACCTTCGATCTCAAGTTCAACAACTTCGTCAAACGGCCCGTCCCTTCCAGTCAGGCAGTGATGTTCTGTCTGATGGACGTCTCGGGCTCCATGGATCAGGCCACCAAGGAGATGGCAAAACGTTTCTATATCCTGCTCTATCTGTTCCTGAGCCGGACCTACAAGAACGTCGAGGTGGTCTATATCCGCCACCACACCCAGGCCAAGGAGGTGGACGAACACGAGTTCTTCTACTCCCAGGAGACCGGCGGCACCATCGTCTCCAGCGCCCTCAAGATGATGAATGACATCATCAACGAGCGTTACCCCGCCAACCAGTGGAATATCTATGCGGCGCAGGCGTCGGATGGTGACAACTGGGCAGATGATTCACCGCAATGCAGGGAGATCCTGGTGCGGGACATCATGCCAAGGGTGCGGTACTACTCCTACATCGAGATCACTACCCGTGCCCACCAGACCCTGTGGCACGAATATGAGTCGGTAGCCAGCCAGTTCCCCCACTTTGCGATGGAGCACATTCGCAAGGTCGAGGATATCTATCCGGTGTTCCGCGAGCTGTTCAAGAAACAAGCGGCGTGAGGAGGTCACATGATCGAAACTGAAAAACGTGTAGCGCCACTGGATGACGGACCAGACTGGAACTTCGATCTGCTGGAGACCTATCACCAGGAGATCGCCCGGGTCGCCCGTTTCTACAAGCTGGACACCTACCCCAACCAGATCGAGGTGATCACCGCCGAGCAGATGATGGATGCCTACTCCAGCGTCGGCATGCCCATCGGCTATCAGCACTGGTCGTTCGGCAAGCGTTTTATCCATACCGAGCGCAATTACAAGCGCGGACAGATGGGACTGGCCTACGAGATCGTCATCAATTCCGATCCCTGCATTGCCTATCTGATGGAGGAGAACACCATGCCGATGCAGGCGCTGGTGATGGCCCACGCCTGCTACGGTCATAACTCCTTCTTCAAGAACAACTACCTGTTCAAGGCGTGGACCGATGCCTCTTCCATCATCGACTACCTGCTGTTTGCCAAAAAATACATCACCGAGTGTGAAGAGAAGCACGGCATCGAGGCGGTGGAGCAGTTGCTCGACTCCTGCCATGCCCTGATGAACTTCGGGGTCGATCGCTACAAGCGTCCCCAGAAGATCTCGATGGCGGAGGAGAAGCGGCGTCAGAAGGCGCGGGAAGATTATCTGCAGACTCAGGTCAACGAGCTATGGCGCACCCTGCCAAAGCAGCATAAAGCGGCAGGGGTGGAGGACAGACGATATCCTGCCGAGCCTCAGGAGAACATTCTCTACTTCATCGAGAAGAATGCCCCCTTGCTGGAGCCCTGGCAGCGAGAAGTGGTACGCATCGTGCGCAAGATCAGCCAGTATTTCTATCCACAAAAGCAGACTCAGGTGATGAACGAGGGGTGGGCCACCTTCTGGCACTACACCATCCTCAACCACCTCTATGACGAGGGCAAGCTGAGCGATCGCTTCATGATGGAGGTGCTGCACAGCCACACCAACGTGGTCTATCAACCGGCTTACAACAGTCGCTACTACTCGGGGCTCAACCCTTATGCGCTGGGGTTTGCCATGTTTACCGACCTGCGCCGCATCTGCGAGAACCCAACCGAGGAGGATAGATACTGGTTCCCGGATTATGCCGGCAGCAACTGGGTGGAGACCCTTCATTTTGCCATGCAAAACTTCAAGGACGAGAGCTTCATCAGCCAGTTCTTAAGCCCCAAAGTGATGCGCGACATGAAGCTGTTCGCCATTGATGACGACGATCTGAAGAACTACATCAAGGTCTCCGCCATCCACAATGACGAGGGCTACCGTCAGGTACGCAACACCCTGTCAGCTCAATACAATCTCAGCAATCTGGAGCCCAATATTCAGGTCTACAACGTCGCCGTGAAGGGGGATCGATCCCTCACCCTGCGCTATGTGCCCCACAACCGCATCCCCCTTGGCGACTCACGCCATGAGGTGCTCAAACACCTCCATCAGCTGTGGGGGTTTGATGTAGTGCTGGAGCAGGATAACGGCGAGCTGCCGCCCGATATCATAGGTCGTTGCCCGGAGCGCAAACCGGGGATCTGACCCGTGACCCGATATCTCGACGGCCCACTTCGGTGGGCCGTTTTTTAATCGGTTGCTTCTGCCAGCATGAGCGCTGCCCAAGCCGTACAACCCGAACAAACCACAACATAGAAGGAGGCCCGCATGGTGTGCGGGCCTCTTTGCCTTGCGGTCACTCTGCAGCGATTATCAGTAGAAGGTCTGCTGCTCCGCGGCCATCGCCTTGAGGCGGGCACAGGGAGCAAACCGGTCGCCGTGGCGCTTCTGGTAATACTCCAGACGACCAACCAGATGATCGATCCCGAGTGTATCCATATAGCGGAACGGACCGCCGAGGAACGGCGGGAAGCCGATGCCGAAGATGGCCCCGATATCGCCATCACGGGCCGAGGCCACCACACCGCTATCCAGCGCCATGGCGGCTTCGTTGAGCATCAGCAACACACAACGCTCGGCAATCTCCTGACGGGCCAGCTTGGCGGAAGGTTTGATGCCGAGCACGCCATAGACACTCTCGTCCACCGTCTTCTTGCCCTCTTTGCCGGTCAGCTTGTTGCGCGGTGCCGCCTTGCCATAGAGATAGAAGCCCTTGCCGTTCTTGCGCCCCTTGCGATCGTCTTGCAGCAGCTTGTCGAACGCCTTGGGTGCCTGGAACTGCTCGCCGCCCAGCTCTTTCTCGAGAATGGGGGAGATCTTGGCACCCACATCGATCCCCACCTCATCGAGCAAGGTGATGGGACCAACCGGGAAACCAAAGTCCAGCAGCGCGCTGTCCAACACCTCCACCGGCTCACCTTCCAGCACCAGTCGCGCCGCTTCATTCATGTAGGGCGCGAGGATGCGGTTGACGTAGAAACCGGCTTCGTCCTTCACCACGATGGGCGTTTTGCCCTGGGCACGGGCAAAGGCCAGGGTGGTGGCGACCGTCTCGGCACTGGTGCCAGCGTGGGGGATGATCTCCGCCAGCGGCATCTTGTCCACCGGGCTGAAGTAGTGCAGCCCCACGACCCGCTCCGGATGTGCCGCCTCTGCCGCAATCTGATTGATGGGCAGTGACGAGGTATTGGAGGCAAACACTGTATGCTCACCGCACTCACGCTCTACGTCTTTCACCATCTGGTGTTTGAGCGCGAGATCTTCAAACACCGCCTCCACCACCATGTCCACCCGGTGGAAACCGGAGTAGTCGAGGGTGCCGGTCAGCAGGCTCATCTGCTTTTCCAATTCGCTGCGCAGAATGTGACGGCGCTTGAGCTTCTTGGCCAGAATGTCATAGCTGTAGCGCATGGCATTGCCGATCCCGGAGCTTGCCACATCCTTGATCCGCACCGGCACGCCCGCCTTGGTAGCGGTGACGAACGCGATGCCGCCCCCCATCAGACCACCGCCCAGCACAGCAGCATGGGCCACTTTGCGCGGCTCGGCCCCCTGATAGTTGACCTCTTTCTTCATCTCGGTGGTGGCAAAGAAGATGGAACGCAGGGCGGCAGACTCAGCAGTCATCACCAGCTCGCCAAAGTGGCGGGATTCGGCAGCCAGACCGGCCTTCATCCCCTCCTCCACGCCGATGCGCACAACATCCAGGATCCGCTCCGGCGCCGGGTAGTTGCCGCGGGTCTTGGCTTTCACCCCCTTGCTGGCCTGATCGAACAGCACCTTGCGGCCCAGCTTGTTGGTCTCCAGCACCTTGCCCTGCAGATCCCGCTTCAACTGATGGCGCGGTTTACCCTTCTTGGCCAGCTTGATGGCAGCATCCAGCAAGATTGACGGCGGCACCACATCGTCCACCAGCCCCAATTTCTTGGCTTGTTTGGCACGAACCTGCTTGCCGGTCAGCATCAGATCCAGCGCCTTGGCCACCCCGATAAGGCGCGGCAGACGCTGGGTACCGCCAGAACCCGGCAATAAACCGAGCTGCACTTCCGGCAATCCCAGCACAGATTTGCCATGATCGGTCACCACCCGGCCATGACAGGCCAGCGCCAGCTCCAACCCGCCACCGAGGCAGGGACCATGAATGGCGGCGATCACCGGAATGGTCAGCCCCTCGATCTCGGCGAAGATTTCCTGCCCTTCCCGCGACAGGGTCTCGGCATCCTTGGCACTGGTGCAGGCGGCCAGCATGGTGATGTCAGCGCCGGCGATGAAGGAGTCTTTCTTGCCGGAGGTGATCACCAGACCGATCAAATCCTTGTTACGTTTCACTTCGGCCAGCACGGTGCGGATCTCCTCCACAAAGGCAGCCTTGAGGGTATTCATGCTCTCGCCCGGCACATCCATGGTGAGGATACCGATGCCATCTTTGCGAACATCCAGGGAAAAAGTCTTAGCGCTCATTATTCAACCTCCAACACCATAGCCACGCCCAATCCACCCGCCGCACAGGCGGTGTTGAGCCCCAGTCCCCCACCGCGACGACGCAGCTCGTGCAGGGTCTGGGTGATCATCCGCGCACCGGTCGCGGCAAAGGGGTGGCCATAGGCCAGCGAACCGCCGAGGACGTTGAACTTCTCCATGTCCACCTCGCCGATGGCCTGATCGCGACCCAGCTTGTCACGGGCAAACTCGTGGCTGGCAAACATCTTGAGGTTGGCCAGAGTCTGGGCGGCAAAGGCTTCGTGCATGTCGATCAGGGTCAGTTCGCTGAGCGTGATGCCGGCTCTGTCCAGCGCCAGCGGCGTGGCATAGGAGGGGCCCATCAGCATGTCTTGCCAGACATCGATGGCCGAGAAGGCGAAGCTGCGGATAAAGCCAAGCGGTTCGAGGCCAAGCTCTTTCGCCCGACCTTCGCGCATCAGCAACACGGCGGCGGCGCCATCGGTCAGCGGCGTGGCGTTGGCCGCAGTCACTGTGCCATGAACCCGGTCAAAAACCGGCTTGAGCTTGGCGTAGCTCGCGAGATCCGAGCTTTCACGGATATTGTTGTCCCGCTCGAGCGGCGACTTGTAGGGCGGCACATGGGCGGTAAACACCTCACCGCTGAGCTTGCCATCAGCCCAAGCCTGCGCGGCCAGGGTATGGGAGCGGTGCGCCAGCGCATCTTGCGCTTCACGGCTGATTTGGTGGCTCTTGGCCATCTGCTCGGCGGTCTGCCCCATGGAGAGGCCAGTAGAGTATTCCGCCACGGCAGGCGGCACCGGCAGCAGATCCTTGATCCTCAATGTCCGCAGAATATTGAAGCGCTGCTGCAGATTGCGCGCCTTGTTGAGATCCACCAGGGCGCGGGCCAGCTTCTTGCTCACTCCGATAGGCAGTACGGAGGAGGAGTCAGCACCGCCGGCGATGGCGATGTCTACGGTACCGGCCATGATGGATTCGGTGACGTTGGCCACCGCCTGAAAACTGGTGGCGCAAGCGCGGGAGACGCTATAGGCATCGGTATTGACGCTCATGCCGGTACCGAGCACGATCTCGCGGGCAATGTTGGGGGCTTCCGGCATCTGAACCACCTGACCAAACACCAGCTGGTCGATAAGCTTGGGATCGAGATCGGTACGGGCGAGCATCTCGCTCACCACCAGTTTGCCGAGATCGACTGCAGGCACGCCATGAAAGGCGGTAGCCTGCTTGGCAAAGGGGGTACGCAGCCCCGCCACGACGGCAATCCGTTCGCCCTGGCGAGTCGTCAGTTTCAATGGCTGTTTCATCCTGGCTCCTTGGTTTAAAAGGCAGAGGTCTGACCTCATTGCGCCACATCTTAACAATCCAATCACAAGTTTCATACAGCTGATTGAAACTAAATTAAGCACGGCAAGGCCCCTTTGCTCGCCCTTGGGGAGCAACTGGAGTATAAAAAGATCAACTTCCATAAAAACAACGGGTTTATCGCATGGCAGCGGCCGAGTTCAGAGCACTTAGGGACTATCTTGGCAGTCAGATCCTGGGGCAGGAGGAGCTAATAGAAGGGCTCCTGATTGCACTGTTATGTGAAGGACATGTGTTAATCGAAGGGGCTCCCGGGCTGGCCAAAACCCGCGCCGTCAAGGCGCTCGCTGGCGCCGTCGAAGGGCGCTTTGCCCGTATCCAGTTCACCCCCGACCTGCTTCCCGCGGATCTCACCGGCAGCGAGGTGTTTCACCCGCAGGATACCAGTTTTGTATTCCAGCCAGGCCCCCTCTTCAACCATCTGGTGCTGGCGGACGAGATCAACAGGGCGCCGGCCAAAGTGCAATCAGCGCTGCTGGAAGCCATGGCCGAACACCAGATCACCGTGGGCAAAAAGAGCTGGCGGCTGCCGCCCCTCTTTATGGTCGCCGCCACCCAGAACCCTATCGAGCAGGAGGGAACCTATCCCCTGCCGGAGGCCCAGCTCGACCGCTTTCTGCTCAAGCTGATAGTCGATTATCCGAGCCCCACCATGGAGCTCGCCATCTTGCAGCTCAACGCCAGCGGCGAACAGCTTGGCGCGGCACCAGTGACCCTGAGTCAGACCAGCTTGCTGCGTGCCCGCAGCGAAGTGCTGGCGGTGACCATGCAAAGCCGACTGGAGCACTATCTGGTGGAGCTGGTCTGCGCCACTCGCCCGGGCAGTGGTCTTTGCCCTGCCCTTGAGCCATTGATTGCCGTGGGGGCCAGCCCTCGGGCTACGCTGGGGCTGGCTCGCTCCGCCCGCGCCCGAGCCTGGCTTGCCGGACGAGATTATGTGCTGCCGGAAGATATCCAGCTGCAAGCCTATCCGGTGCTGCGCCATCGCCTTATTCCCAGCTATCAGGCACTGGCCGACAATCTGGATAACGACATCCTGATCGCCCAACTGCTGGATCAGGTGCCATGTCCCTAGCGCCGGACCTCCATCCCGATATCGCCCTGTCGCTGCCACGGCTGCTCAATATCCGGCTCTGGGCGAAAGCCAAGAAGCCACCTAACTTAGGCCGAAGCAATAGCGAACGCGGCAAACTTGGCCGCTCTCCCGGACTCACGTTTCGCGAGCTGCGCGCCTATCAGGCGGGTGACGAGGTACGCCATATCGACTGGCGAGTGACGGCGCGCCTCGGTCGTCCCTATACCCGCCTCTATAGCGAGGAGCTGGATCAGGCGCACTGGCTGCTGCTCGATCTCTCCCCCGCCATGTATTTCGGCTCCACACGGCAGCTCAAGGCGCGTCTGGGATGCGAGCTGGCAGCAGCCCTGATCTGGCAAGGGGAGAAGCAGCACAACACCCTGATCTGCCACGGGCTTATCCCAAATCACCAGAGCCAGCGCGGCAGCGTGCTGCCCCTGCTCGAATCCCTCTGCCATCACTACCAGCAAGGGCTGGCACGTCGGGTACTATCCCATTCACTGGCCGACACCTTGGCCAGCGTGAAGCTGCCCCATGGTGCCAAACTGACGCTGATCACCGACCACAGACCCTGTGAGTCAGCGCTCTGTCAGCAGTTGCAGCTGCTCTCCCGCCGCCACGATATCCACTATTGGCAGATCCGCGATCCCCTTGAGGCTGCCCTTCCCCCTGACGGCCAGCTGCCGGTGGCCATCGATCGGCCAGCCCAGCACTATCAGGGCTGGCTGGATGGGGGCCATGCCGGTTTCTCCCGCCGCTACCAGCAAGCTGCCGAACAGCAGCTGGCCCATGGCAAGCAGCTGTTGCTGCCGCTGGTGCAGCGCCTCTATCTGCTCGATAACAGCCAGACGCTGCAACAGCAGTGGCAGGAGGGGTTATGTCATCAGGGATGATCTCCCCCGCCGAACTCGGCAGCGCCAGTCCCACCTCCGACGCCATCACTCCGCCGCTGGTCGCCCTGATGCGAGACATCCACCCGGGGCCGGATCTGATTGAACAGAGTCTTGACCCCAGAGTGCAGGCGCTATTGTGGCTATTGATCACAGCGTTAGTGCTGCTGCTGATCATCCTGATTGCCCGCAGGGTGATACGTTACCGCCGCTGGTGTCGTCAGCTGGAGGGAGATCCGGCGCTGCTGGTGGCACGCATACAGGAGGCCCTGCGTCATGAAGCACTGCAACGCTGGCCCGAGGCGCGCCAGTTACAGGGAGAGGCTTGGCTCGCCTTCGTCGATCGTCACGGCGGCAGCGATTTCAGCCAGTTCTCGTCTCACTGGAGCAGTTGGCTCTATGGCAACCAGAACCCGAGCAGTGAGCAGAGCGAACAGCTTCGGCAACATTATCGCCGCTGGGGTAAGAGCCTCTTCTTGCAACGCTCCACCCGCCCAAGGCGTAAAGCCGCGCGGAGGCATTCATGATCCTGGCCTGGCCCTGGTTTGCGCTGGCACTGGTGCTGCCCTTGCTGGTGCGCTTCGGCTTGCCACCCTTGCGCCGCGGCTATCTGGCTCACCCCGGGTTTCCGCTGCTGCGTCCTCAGGCCGGATTGCCGCTCTGGCGCGCCATGCTGCTCTGGTGCGCCCTTATCCTCGCCCTCTGCCGCCCCCAGTGGTGGGGGGAACCGGTGATCCAATATGAGGGGAGTCGGGATCTGCTGCTGGCGGTGGATCTGTCAGACAGCATGCGTACCCCGGATATGCTCGACAACGGCGAGCAGCAAGCACGGCTGACGGCAGTGCGCCAGCAGATCAAGGCGCTGATCGCCAAACGGGCCGGTGACAGGGTGGGCATTATCGTCTTTGCCGATCACGCTTACCTGCTCTCTCCCCTCACCCAGGAGATCCCGGCGCTGCTGACCTTGAGCGACGAGCTCGATTTTGATCTGGTCGGCCGAACCACCGCCCTTGGCGAGGCGATCCAGCTGGCACGCCAGCATGGGGATCCTGGTCGCCCCACCGCCCTGCTGCTGGTCACTGATGGCCGCAATACCGCAGGCAATGCCGACCCGCTGCAGGAGGCCAAACTCGCCGCGGCACAGGGAATACGGATCTACACGCTGGGGGTCGGGGCCGATCCCGATACCTTTATCCAACCCTACGATGAGGCGGGCAGCGGTCAGGCCGATCCCAGCAGCGAACTGGACGAGCCGCTTCTGAAAGAGCTGGCACAGACAGGCCAGGGGCGTTACTTTCGGGCACGCACCCAAAGCGATCTCGATGCCATCAACGCGACCCTCAATGCCCTTGAACCTGCCCCAATGCCGATTGCCCAGTACCAGCCGGTGATCGAGCTCTACCCCTGGCCATTGGCACTGCTTTGTGGCTTGCTGCTTCTGCCATCAGGGCACGGCAGACTGGAGTTTCGCATGGTGCGCAACTGGCTGGCACGAGGCGCGCGCAGATGGAGCTGATCTTGCTCCGCCCCCTGTGGCTGATCGCACTCATCCCCTGGCTCTGGCAAGGGTGGCACCATCGTCGCCAGCCCCCGCTGCTCGCACCTGCTATGCAGGCTTATCTGCTGCCAGCATCTCGTCCTCAGCGCCCCTGGCTCTGGCTGGCAACCCTGCCCGTCATTTTAGCCCTGAGTGGTCCCGCACTGCGCGGCGAGCTGCAACAGCAGCCTGCGGCGCCGCTCGATATCTGGCTGCTGGACTTGTCACGCTCGATGACCGCCACCGACCTCAAACCGGATCGGGCGACCCGGGTCAGATGGCAGTTGCAGCAGCTGCTGAGCCGCGCAAAGGGAGAGCGCATTGCGCTGATCCTCTACGCGGGCGATGCCTACCTCGCCATGTCACCAACCCGTGATCATCAAGCCCTTTCGCTGCTACTGCCCGACTTGCGCCCCGATATCATGCCGCTGCAGGGCAGCAACCCGGCACGGGCGGTGGAACTTGCCATGAAGCAGATTGCTCCCGGTGAACAAGCACGTCTGCTGCTGATCACCGACGACCTCACCCAGAATCAGATGACCCAAATCGCTGCTCTGTGGCCCTGCCAGCAACGCCTTCTCTGCCGCGACACCCAGTCGGCACGCCTCGATATTCTGCTCGCCAGCAGCGGTCAACCGGCCCCCATGCCCGCCATTCCGGCCAGTGAGTTGGGGTTTGCCGCCCGCATGCCTGCACAGTTGCCCGCCCCCGATAGTCAGGCCATTGCCGCTCTGGCCAACCGTCTCGGCGGTGAGCTACAGTGGCTTGGCAGCGACGTCCCCCGCTTTGCCCCTCTCCCCACCACGACCTTGGCCCTCACCCCGGCACCACTGGATCTTGGCCCATGGTTGCTGATCCCATTGTTACCACTGGCCTTGCTGGCCAGAGTCGGCGCCCGGTTGATGATGGCGCTGATGGTAGGAGCTCAGCTGCTTTCGCCACAAGACCTGCAAGCGGCAGAGAGGGTAGACTTGCAAGCGATGCAGGCTTATCAAGAGGGGGATTTTCAGCGGGCTGCCCGCACCTTCAACGATCCAGTCTGGCGCGGCAACGCCTGGTATCGGGCCGGAGCCTATCGGCAAGCTATCTCAGCCTATCAGGAAGCAGCGAGTGCCACTGCCCACTACAACCGCGGCAATGCCCTGCTGCAACTGGGGGAGTTTGCCGCAGCCAAAGAGGCCTATCTGGCCGCTCTGGCGCTTGAACCCGGCCATGAAGATGCGCTCTATAACCTCTCTCTGTTACAGGGCACAGCGGCGGCTCCCAATACCAGCAACAGCAAGCAACCCGAACCATCGGCTGAACAGCAGGTGACGGCAATGCCCATGCCACCCTCCCCCCCGGTGTTGCTGCTGGAGCAACGACTGCGCAAAGAGGCGCTGCGCCGGGATCTGATCAAGGTGGAGGAGCCTTGGTGACGCGGGCAGGATGGGGACTGTTGCTCGCACTGGCGAGTCCACTTGGTTGGGCCCTGCCCCCCCGGGCAGAGCTGCTGCCAGGGGCTGACCCCAGCGATTGGCTGCTGATCATCGAAGCGGATGGCGAGCGCCAGAGCAACGAGCTGGAGATCTCCCCCCTACTGCGCCAATTTGCAGTGGGCAGAGTGACCATGAGCCGGGTCACCACCCCGGTACAACAACTGACTCGCTGGCAGATCCCGCTGCACCAGAGCGACTCACCCGCGAATACAAAGGTGATGATTGCCCCGCTCAAGCTGGGAAATGAGTTCACCCCCTCGCTCACCCTGCCATTGAGAGAGGTGAAAACAGCGGCGCTGCCGCAACCCGCAGCCCCCTCGCCCCTCGAGATGCAGGCCAGCCTTGATCATCAGGGCCCGCTCTATCCCGGCCAGCCGGTGATCTACCGCCTGACTCTTTGGCTGCCCACCAGTATGCAAAACCCGGCCCTGAGCGAGCTCAGCTCTGCCCACTTCACCATCCGTCGCCTCGGTAGCGACGAGTGGATCGCCCCCGCTCAGGCAGGTCTACCCGGCCGGCTCACCCGCAGCTGGCTTATTCAGGCAAAAGCGCCGGGACTCTGGTACCTCGACTCACCCCGCTTGCAGGGGCAGCTCACGCAGCAAGGGGGAAAAGCGCAACGACTCTCGGCCCGTGCGGCACCGCTAGAGGTGAGGGTCGACAAAGCCCCCGCCACGCCGGTGGCCACCCGGCTGACCCTGAGCCAGCGTCTTGAACCGGCCACCACGGGGGAAGTGGGTGAACCGCTGATCCGGATCCTCAGCCTGACCATGGAGAATGGTGACAGCGGTCAGATACAGCTTGCCCCCCTGATGGCCCATCAACTGCCAAGCGGCATACAGGCACATCCCGATGGCGAGCAACAGCAGGAGCGTTACCGCGATGGCAAGCTGCTGTTTGAGCGACAGTGGCGCCAGACTCTGGTCGCGGAGCAGAGCGGTGACTATCAGCTGCCCCCCATTGATCTGCCCTGGTTTAATACCCAAAGCGGCCGGATTGAGCAGGCCAGCCTGCCCGCCATCACGCTGACGTTTCAGGCAACAGCAAATCGGCAACCTGATGAGCAGACATCGCAGGTGGCACTGCGAGAGAGCCTTTGGTGGGTCGTGCTGGCCATAACACTGCGTGCGCTATGGCGCCGCAGCCCCCGCTGGCGAGCCTTCTATCAACTGCAACGTGCCCTTGCCCGACACCAGCCGGATGCCAGTCGCAAGGCACTGATCCTGTGGGCGACCTTACGCTGGCAGGTCCCCTATTATCAATTAGGCCAGTTGCCTGACGCTGGGCATAATCGGGTAGGCAACGCGCTCGCCGCACTCGAGCGAGCCTGTTTTGCACGGCCCTCTTCTGCCCCTCCCATCGAGTGGCGCGCTCTGGCGCGTACCCTCAGGGCTGATGAAACCGCCGGTATTGCGCACCTGATTTACCTGCTGGCGCACGGGAGTTAGCGCTCCCGCCGCCACGCCCCCTGACAAGGATTGCCCTATGGCACTGCTGTTTTTTAGAAAAAAACGTGCTCAGCAGCATATTGGTGGAAATGATCCGGCCACTTCGCCGGTCTCTGATCCCATGGCTGACAAACAAACCAAATTTGAAGCACTGGTTCATGCGCTGCACGGCGATCTATACCGGTATGCCTACTGGCTGACCCGGGATCCCAACGTAGCGGAAGATCTGGTGCAAGAGACCTTCCTGCGTGCCTGGAAGGCTATCGACACACTGCAGGATGACAAGGCGGCCAAGGGGTGGCTGATCACCATCCTCAGACGGGAGAACGCCCGCCGCTTTGAACGCAAACAGCTGGAACTGGTGGCTCTCGACGATCACCCTCAACCCCAGCACGATACGCTGCACAGTGAACAGGAGATGGAGAACGAGTGGTTGCACCGTCACATCGCCCGGTTGCCGGAGGAGTATCAGGAGCCACTGCTGCTGCAAGTCGTGGGAGGATTCAGTGGTGAGGAGATTGCCGAGATGCTCGGCCTCAACAAGAACACCGTCATGACCCGACTGTTTCGCGCCCGCAACCAGCTCAAGGAGGCGATGGAGCAGAAGAACCAAGCAAGAGGACACGGACATGGATGAACTCGAATTTCGCCGCAACGCCATGATCCAGCCCAACGATCAACAACCGGACTTTCTCAAAACCGCTGAAGCAAGCCAGGCCAATCGGAACTACCTCGACGAGATGAAGCAGTTCGACAGAAGCCTCAAGCGCGCCATGCAGGTAGAGGTTCCCGCCGGACTGGCCGAGCGGATCCTGCTCAGGCAAGCCATGCTGCAAGACAGTGACAGGCAAGATGATATGACGCCATCCCGCCCCCTTGGCACGGCACCAGTCAAGCTCCGGACATCAACATCCTGGCGCCAGATCGCCCTGGCTGCATCGGTCGCCTTCCTGCTGGGAATGAGCACCCGCTGGATCACGCTGCCAGAAACGGCTCCTGCGGCCCTCTCCCTCGCACAGGTGGCGATGGCTCATGTCTATGGCGAAGAACCCTTTATTGAAGGTGTCGATGAGCAGGTCAATCTGCATAACATAAATGCCAAGATGGAGAAGTATGGCGCCACCTTAAGCGGGATGGATGGGCTCAAGGTGACCTATGTCAATCACTGCTCGTTTTATCAGGGACCAGCCTTGCACATGGTGATCCAGGGAAAGATGGGGCCAGTCACTCTCTTTTTAGTGCCCAAACATGTTCCATTAACCCTGCAACAGGCCACCTTTGAAGATGGCACCCTCAAAGGGGAGATAGTCCAGCTCAAAGGCGCCAATATGGTACTGATTGGCGAAATGAAAGAGCCACTTGCCCCCGTTGCCAACGCCCTGCAGTCACGTCTGCAGTGGGACATTTAACATCGCTGGTTAACAACCTCAGATCCATCCTCAATAGCAGGCGGCGGTCACGAGCCGCTGCCTGTTCCCTCCCTGATTACTCCCCTTTGTCACTCATTTGCCTCAAGATTTCGAAAAATTGACAAAATTATTTTTGTGACGGAGATCAGCAATCCAGGTCAATATTCCGCCTTTAGACCCTGAAAATGATGAATTAAACAGCAAGTTAAAACAAATGATTAACACATCGATCACTTTTATGTATTCTGCTGTCACTGGTCTGATTTCTTACCTCCTACCAGATCCATAGAATCACGCCAGAATTGATTGGGAAGAAGCTGAAATAAAAACGGATTTTGTCGAGGTTTGCATTGAACGTGCAGCCAATATCGGCAAAAAAATCTGCCTACAAGAGAGAACACCATGACGACAACTATTTTCAAGAAGAGCCTGATTGCCGCCACCATCGCGCTGGCCACCGGTCAAGTCCATGCCGCGGCATTCCAGTTGAACGAGCACTCGGCCTCCGGTCTGGGTCGCGCCTATGCCGGCGAAGCGGCTATCGCCGACAACGCCTCCGTATTGTCCCGTAACCCTGCCGCCATGACCACCTTTGACAAGATGGCAGTTTCCGTCTCCGGTACCTACATCAAACCGGACGTAGATGTTAATGGCAGCGTTGGTACTCCCTTTGGGCCAATTCCCGCCAGCGAATCAGGCATTGCTCCGGCAGCCTTCGTTCCTGCTGCTTACTTTATCCAGCCGCTGAATGACCAGTGGGCCTGGGGTATCGGGCTCTTCTCCAACTACGGGCTGTCTACCGAGTACTCCAAAACCTTCCCTGCTGGTGCAGGTGCTGGTGATACTGAGCTGATGACTCTCAATATCAACCCGAACATCGCCTATCGCATCAATGAACACTTCAGCGTCGGTGCAGGTATTAATGCTGTTTACGGTGCAGCCGAACTGAACCGCTATGCCGGTCTGCTGGGTCCGTTGAACCCGCCGAGTCAAGGCGGTCCGCTGGCAACAGATACTCGTCTGGCTCACCTGAAAGGCGACACCTGGGGTTTTGGCTGGAACGTAGGTACTCTGTACGAAGTCAATGAAAACAATCGCTTTGCGTTGACTTATCGCTCACAAGTCGATATGAGCTTTGATGGTGACTTCCAGGGACTCACTTCAGGGAACCGCGTTGTTGATGGCAATCTGAAACTGGATCTGCCTGCTCAAGCAGAGTTTGCCGGTTATCACCGTTTGAATCAGCAATTCGCCGTACACTACTCCGTGAACTGGACTGACTGGAGCGCATTCCAGGAGCTGAAAGCAACCAGTAACCAATGCGCTGGCGGCGTATGTCTGCAAAAGGACGAAAAGTTTAAAGACTCTACTCGTTACTCTATCGGTGGTACCTGGTATATCAACCCGGCTTGGGAAGCACGTATTGGTTTTGCATATGATAACAGTCCTATCGAACCGGAATATCGTAGCCTGAGTATCCCGGACTCCGACCGTGTCTGGTATAGCGCTGGCGCCACCTACCATATCAACACCGATATGAGTGTTGATTTCGGCATGGCCTATCTGGATGGTAAAGAGGTTGATGTCAACGAGGGTCTGCGTAACCACTCAGACGCTCTGCGTTGGAAAGGTTCTTCCCACGGCAACGCCTTCCTCGCCTCAGCCCAGTTCAACATGAAGTTCTGATTACAGCTCACTCTAAAAGAGCGCCGACAGGCGCTCTTTTTTTATCCGAAAACCCATTTCAGCGCACACATGTAGCACACATGTGTTTATTTTTCCTTTTCAATCAATCTATTAGAGCACATCATCCCAGCATTTAATCTTGTTTTCTCCAGATAGATGCCATTGCCGTTGCCTTACTGGTCATACCATATAAAATCCTGTCTCCATTCATATGACCGATTGAACCTTCGGGTAACAGCAAGGATTTTGCCATGCATCCCATCATCAAACCGTCCGCCATCGCCCTGCTGGTGATCGCGGGTCAGACTCATGCCGCCGGGTTCCAGCTGGCTGAACAATCCGCCACAGGCCTTGGACGCGCCTTTGCCGGTGAGGCAGCCATCGCGGATAACGCCAGTGTGCTCTCCCGCAATGCAGCAGCCATGACCCGCTTCGATCAAATGGCGCTGTCTGGCGGTGTCATCTATGTCAGTCCTGACGTCAATATTGAAGGTAACACCCGCTTGCCGACCCAAGCTGGTATCGTCACCTCGGATGCGAGTGCGCACGATATCGCGGCCGCAGCCTGGGTACCCAACGCCTATTTGATCATCCCGCTCAATGAACAGTGGCGCCTCGGCTTATCGGCCACCTCTTACTACGGCCTTGGCATCAAGATGCCAGATAACTACAGCGCCGGGCACTTTGGTAATGTTTCCGATATCAAGACCATGGATCTGGGTACCTCACTTGCCTACCGCATCAATGAGATGTTGTCGGTAGGAGCCGGTATTTCAGCTATTCAGGGTGAGGGCGAAGTCGGCGGCACCTTCCCCTCGCGCAACCTGATAGCAAAGCATCTGCAAGGAGATGGCTGGGCATGGGGCTGGAATGTCGGCGCGTTGCTGGAACTATCCAAACAGACCCGGATTGGCCTCTCATACCGCCACGATGTCAACTTGACACTCTCGGGTGACGCCATCATTGGCCTGCCCAGCGGCAAAGAACTCAGAGACACAGGTTCTCTGGATCTTCCGCTACCGGCAACGGCAGAGCTTGCAGCATTTCATCAGCTGACTGAAAAACTGGCTATTCATGGCAGCCTGAACTGGACCAACTGGAGCAAATTTGTCCAGCTGGAAGCAGATCTGGATACACTGCCCAACATGCATATCAAGGATGAACACTGGGAAGATAGCTGGCGCTATGCGATCGGGATGACCTATCAACTCACTCCACAGTGGCAACTGCGATCAGGAGTAGCTTACGATGCGAGCCCTGTACCAGCAGATCGCCGTACCATCTCCATTCCGGATGCAGACCGAATTTGGTACAGCCTGGGGATGGGTTATCAATTCACCCCCAACCTGACCATGGATCTGGGGCTGACCCTGATCGATGGCAAGAAGGTTGATGTTACTGAAAAAATGGCTTTGCAACCTGGCAACCCGCAGAGTATTTCCACCTTCCAGGGGACATCCGAGGGAGATGCCTGGCTGGCTGGCGCCCAATTGAGTTATCTCTTCTAAATTCCTTCCCTGCAGAAAAACGCTATGCCAATTATTGCCTTACCGAACAGGGTCAAAACTGGCATAGTGTTCCGCAACACCATAAAATCAACCCAGTACCTTTACTGGAGCAAGGCATGTATTCCTACGTAGCAAGACAGCCGATCCTCGACAGAGACCTCAATACCCATGCCTATGAGCTGCTCTTTCGCGATAGTCTGAATAATGTCTTCCCGAGTATCTCCTCCCAGCAGGCGACGTCACGCCTGGTGGTTGAACAGTTTCTGCAACAAAATATCGATCAGCTGTTGGGGGGCCGCCCCTGCTTTATCAATTTTCCCCACTCACTGCTGCTGGAGGGATTGGCAGAGTGCCTGCCGCCCGAAAAAGTGGTGATTGAGATCCTGGAAGATTCTCCACCGGATGATGCCCTGCTGGAAAAGGTGAAACAGCTGCACAAGCTGGGTTATCAGCTGGCCCTCGATGACTTCACCATGTCGCCGGATTGGGAGCGCTTCCTCCCCTTTATTCACATCATTAAGTTTGATCTTCGCGCTACCCCCCTGCTGCAGATCAAGGTGTTTATCCAACGTCATCAAACGCTGGGGCTCACCTATCTGGCGGAAAAAGTAGAGGACAAGGCTGAGTTCGAACGGGTCAAACAGCTGGGGATCCAGCTGTTCCAAGGCTTTTTCTTCAGTCGACCCGAGATGGTCAAGCAAGCTACCATGGAGCCGGCTCAGGTCGTAGTGATGCAGTTGCTCAACGTGGTCAACGAGGCAGAGCCTGATATCAACAAGATTGAGCAACTACTCGGTCAGGATATCTCTTTATCACTCAAGCTGCTGCGCTACGTTAACCATCTCAAAGGTCACACCAACCCTATTTCGTCATTTCGCCAGGCTGCCATCTATCTGGGCAACACCCAGCTAAAGCGCTTTGTCTCGCTGGTGGCGGCGACCAGCGCTGGCAAAGGCAAGAGCGCCGAGCTTTACCAGATGTCGATGATCCGTGCCCGCTTCTGTGAGCTGCTGGCTCATGCCCATGCCCCGAGCCAGCAGGCACAACAGGCATTTATTACCGGCCTCTTTTCCCTGCTGGACGTGCTGATGGAGCAGCCGATGGACAAGCTGCTCGGCACTATTCCCCTTATCGACGATATTCGGCTGGCGCTACTGGAACGCAAAGGCAATCTCGGTTTCTACCTCGCGTTTTGTGAAGATTACGAAAATGCCAACTGGTCAAGAGTCACGGCCAGAACCGCAAAGTTAGGGCTCAACGAGGATAAGGTGAGTCACCTCTATCTGGCCGCCACCACCTGGGTCAACGAACAGCTGCTGGCGATGGAAGCCACCAATTAATTCGTCTCGTCATTCACCTCGACAGCGATAGCGGTCGCCTCACCACCACCGATACAGAGGGCGGCCACTCCCCGCCGTAAACCCCGTTGCTGCAGCGCGGCAATGAGCGTCACCAGAATGCGCGCGCCACTCGCCCCCAGGGGATGACCGAGGGCACAAGCCCCCCCATGCACATTGACCTTGTGATGAGGAATACCGACCCCGTTCATGGCCAGCATGGTGACCATGGCAAAAGCCTCGTTGATCTCGAACAGATCGACCTCTTCCACCGACCATGCCAAACGCGCCAGCAGCCGTGAAATGGCGCCAATGGGCGCGGAGGTAAATTCTGCGGGCAATGCCGCGTGGCTCTGATAAGCGACAATCCGTGCCAGCACTGGTACCTGCCAGGCTTTAGCCGTGGCACCATCCATCAATATCAGCGCCGCCGCGCCGTCCGAGATGGAGCTCGAATTAGCCGCCGTGATGGTGCCCTCCTTGCCAAACGCTGGCTTCAGGGTCGGGATCTTCTCCGGTCTGCCCTTGCCCGGTTGTTCGTCCTCGGCCAGCAACAGACGATCACCGCGATAGACACTTGTCAATTCGGACACAAACGCACCTGATTGCTGTGCGTTGCGCGCACGCTGCAGCGATGCCAGGGCGAACTCATCCATAGCACGGCGAGTCAAACCGGCCTGATCGGCACTGCGCTGGGCATGTATCCCCATCAACTGGCCATCATAGGCATCTTGCAAACCATCGAGGAAGAGGTGATCCAGCACCTGTTGATGCCCCATCCGAAAGCCACTGCGCGCATTATCCAGTAGATAGGGAGCACGACTCATGCTCTCCATCCCTCCCGCCACCACCACTCTGTTGTCGCCAAGACGGATGGTATCAGCCGCCATCATCACTGCTTTCATGCCAGAGCCGCACACCTTGTTGATCGTGGTAGCGGGCACTCCATGTGGCAGCCCTGCTTTCAACAATGCCTGCCTGGCGGGCGCCTGCCCCACGCCCGCCGCCAGCACATTGCCCATAAACACTTCATTAACAAGCTCCTTACGAAGCCCACTTTGCTGTAGTGCAGCCTCAATGGCACAGGCTCCCAACTCAGGCGCAGTCACCTCTGCCAATGCCCCCTGAAACGCCCCCATCGGAGTCCGTTTTGCCGCCACAATTGCAATATCCATTTGCCTACCTCTGTTTGTTACATGGCCATAACATAGGGGTTCTGACGCGATGGAACAAGAGTTGCAGTGCAGTTTACGTTTAGGTAAGGTGCAGACAGGATTTAGTTCACCAAGAAGTCTGTATGAACAACAAGGATGAAGGACGGCGCTTCAGCATCAGTGAGCTGGCTCGGGAATTTGATATTACGACGCGCAGCATCCGCTTCTATGAGGATCAGGGATTACTCAATCCAGCCAGGGAAGGGCAGACCCGCATCTACAGCAAGCAGGATCGGGTTCGCCTCAAGCTTACCCTGCGCGGCAAGCGACTAGGTTTCAGCTTGGCCGAAATTAGAGAACTGTTTGATCTCTATGATGCAGATAAGAGCAGCCGTACCCAGCTGCAAACCATGCTCGGGCTGGTCACCGAGAAACGGAAGACGCTGCAGCAACAGATGGAGGATATCAGGATGGTGCAGCTGGAGCTGGATGCCGCCGAGCAGCGCTGCCAACAAGCGCTTAGCCAGCTGGGATAACCGGTTGTGGCTGTGGCTGACCTGATTGTTCTTTCAGTCCGCTCACAAGATTCCTTATAGCAAAAAGCCACTCCTGAGAGTGGCTTTTCTGCTACCTGACAGTTCGTGATTAAACGCGAACGAAGTCCAGGTGAACCAGCTTGTAACGTACAGGGTGACGCTGGATAGCTTTCACTTTTACGTTAACTTCTTCGCCGTTGATAACCAGGGTCAGTACAGACTCGTAGAATTCCGGCTTTTCTTGGGCCAGGATGAATTTCTTGTGGTCAACGGTGATGGACTGGGCTTCTTTACCTGCACCATAAACGATGGCAGGAACTTGGTCAGCTTGACGCAGGCGGCGGCTCGCACCTTTCCCCAGGTCAGAACGGACTTCAGCTTGGAATACGAAAGACATAGTATGTATCTCTTTTAAAGGAATGTATGGTGCAGACTGCGACCGGTCGGCACCTCGCAAAACGAGCGCGAATACTACCACGGGCCAAATGCGGATACAAGGTACCGATTCTGCATTTAGCGTCCCTGCTCCAGTCGGGCAAATTGCTGCTGACGCTGGGCCGGGCTCAGGGCATCAAACTTCGCCAGGGTCTCGGCGCGCGGACAGTAAAGGCCATCCCCCGTTCTGACCCGAATGCTTTTGCCAAGCCGTTGCTGATTCTCCGCCACCAGCGCCAACAAATAGCTGTAGGTATCAGCCCCCCGGGCACTGGATAGCTGGTTGGCAATGCGCCACAGGGTCTCCCCTGCCGCGACCTGATGACACACGGTTTGTGGGTCGCCTGCTGCCGGATCAGAGAGGGTGAGCATGGCATCACTGCCTGCGGATAAGCTAGCCGTGTGGCTGGCGAGCGCCATATCGGCGCTCGCTACGCCCTCATATCCTTGTGCACCACTCATCCCCGCAGTGCGAAACGTCACGCCTAATTGAGCCAGCAGAGGTTCGCTCTCGTCGGTATCGGTGGAAATATCGACACCACCGAACGTGTTTTGGGGTGTGCGGAACTCGGCGATAAAGGGCGCGATGGATTGCGCGCCATAACCAGGGAAACCACTCCCCTGCTGCACGATTGCACCCACCTGACCAGGTACGATCCCGTAAGCCATCTCATCGATGCGTCGCAGCCTTGCCAAATAGGTTTTAGAAAGCTGCGCCTCCCCCTCGAACAAATCGAAAGGGGGGACCAGCCGGGCGGGAAAGAGGATCTGCCAGCGACCATGCTTCTGCTTCAGGGCCAGTGGCGGGAACTGGTTGCCACGCCACGCAACAAACATGGCGGGCGGCGTGCGTGTCAGGGGGTAATATTCCGGGTTCAACTGCACCCAGGTTTGTTCCGCGATGGGCTGATAACCGCTGATCACCACCTGCGCCATGCTCAACCAGATCCCCAGCATCCTTGCCTCCCTGACTTCCGTTTAAAAGGGCCCGCCACCTTGGCAACCCCTTCCCACACTCTATATCACGCAGTTAAAACAGACAGATAGCAGCTTAGCACTGAGCAATGGCGTTCAGCACCCGTTTATCGGAGACCGGATAGGGGGTCCCCAGATTCTGGGCAAAAAACGACACCCGCAGCTCCTCGATCATCCAGCGAATATTGGCCACCTCGGTGGGAATAAGCTGGGATTTGGGGATCTTGGCCAGCAGCGCCTTGTACTCCGACTCCACGCTGTGCACCTTGAGCATGTAGACCCGATCCCGGTTGGGATCGATGGCAAGCTTCTCGAGGCGCCGTTCGATGGCCCGCAAATAGCGCAGCAAATCAGGCAGCCGCTGCCAGCCGGTCTCGGTGACAAAGCCTTTGTGGATAAGGTTGCCGAGCTGCTGCTGGATATCCGACATGGCAAAAGCGGTGTCGAGCTGCATCTTCCCCTTGAGCCGCTTCTTGATCTCATGGGAGAGCGTCAGTACGGCTTCCACCTGCTTGGCCACCTCCACCACCGCATCATTGAGCTCGGCACGGACATACTCCTTGAGCGCCTCGAAACCGGCCTCGTCCCAGGCCAGCCCACCATGTTGCTCGATCAGCTTGTCGCAGCCGCAGGCGATGCAGTCATCTATCAGCTCCGCCACCTTGCCAAACGGGTTGAAATAGAGCCCGAGCTTGGCCTTGTTGGGCAGCTTCTCCTGCAGATACTTGATAGGAGATGGCACGTTGAGCAGCACCAGCCGGCGCTGACCGGCCCACATCAGTTGCTGCTGCACCACAGGGCTCTCCACCAGCTGGATGGCGACCGAATCTTTCTCGTCTACCAAGGCCGGATAGGCTTTCACCTCGAAGCCGCCCCGCTTCTGGCTGTACTCTTGCGGCAGCTCGCCAAAGCTCCACAGAGTGAGGCCGGACTGCTCGATATCATCGTCCGCCACTTGCGACAGGGTCTCCTGTACCTTGCCACGCAGCGACTCTTTCAAGGCTTCCAGATCTTTCCCTTCCGCCACCTTCTTGTGTTTGTCGTCCACCACCCGGAAGGTGAGTTTCAGGTGATCGGGCACTGCAGCCCAGTCCCAGGATTCACGAGGTACGGTGACGCCGGTCATGCGGCGCAGCTGACGCTCCATCTCGTCCAGCAGCGGTCCCTGCTCGGGGTTGATGCTGGCAAGCAGCGCATCGGCGTAGTTCGGCGCCGGCACGAAGTTTTTGCGCATCGGCTTGGGCATCGACTTGATGAGGGCCACCAACAGCTCATGACGCAGCCCGGGGATCAGCCACTCGAACCCCTTCACCTCCACCTGATTCAGGAGCGGCAGCGGGATATGTAGGGTCACACCATCGGCGGCCTCCCCCGGCTCGAACTGATAGGTCAACTTGAGCTTGAGGCGCCCCTGCTGCCAGAAGTTGGGGTAGTCGAGATCGCTGATGTGGGCTGCGTCCCCCTTCATCAGCATCTCTTTTTCGAAGTTGAGCAGCTCGGGATCCCGCTTTTGCGCCTCTTTCCACCACTTGTCGAAGTGACGGGCAGAGATCACCTCCTCCGGCAAACGGGCATCGTAGAAGCGGAACAAGTCCTCATCATCCACCAGGATGTCGCGCCGACGGGATTTGTGCTCCAGCGCCTCCACCTCGGCCAAGAGCTTGCGGTTATCGCTGAAGAAACGGTGGCGGGTCTCGAAATCCCCCTCCACCAGCGCGCGGCGTATAAACAGCTCGCGGCACAGCGCCGGATCGATACGGCTGAAGTTGATGGTGCGCTCGTTGACCAGGGTCAGACCATAAAGGGTCACCTTCTCCTTGGCCATCACGGCGCCGTTTTTCTTCGACCAGTGAGGGTCGCTGTGGTGCAGCTTGATGAGATGACCCGCCAGCGGCTCCACCCACTCGGGTTCAATCTTGGCGTTGATGCGGGCGTAGAGACGCGAGGTTTCCACCAATTCTGCGGCCATCACCCACTTGGGCGGCTTCTTGAACAGACCCGAGGCAGGGAAGAGGTGGAAGCGGCCGTTGCGGGCGCCGAGAAACTCCGGTTTTTCCAGATCCTTGTTGCCGATATGGCTCAAGAGGCCGGTCAGCAGCGCGCAGTGCACCGTCTTGAAATCTGCAGGTTCATGGTTGGCTTTAAAACCAAGCTCCTTGACCATCTGACGCAGCTGGAAGTGGATGTCCTGCCATTCGCGCACCCGCAGGTAGGAGAGAAACTCCTTCTGGCACATTCGGCGGAACGGGTTGCTGCCAAGGGCATCCTGCTGCTCTTTCAGGTAATTCCACAGATTGACGAAGGCGAGAAAGTCGGAATCCTTGTCTTCAAAGCGTCTGTGCTGCTCGTCGGCGGCCTGCTTCTTCTCCATGGGCCGCTCGCGGGGATCCTGAATGCTGAGGGCCGCGGTAATCACCATCACCTCGCTCAGGCAGCCAGTTTGCGCCGCGCTGATCACCATCTTCGCCAGACGCGGATCAAGGGGGATGCGCGAGAGCTGGCGACCAGTCTCGGTCAGCTGCAACTTGGCTTCGCGATCGCCGGTGGCGGGCAGCTCGCGCACCGCCTCCAGCTCTTTCAAGAGAGTCAGACCATCCTTGATATGGCGGGACTCCGGCGGCTCGACGAAGGGGAACGCCTCCATATTGCCAAGGCTGAGCGCCAGCATCTGCAGGATGACCGATGCCAAGTTGGTGCGCAGGATCTCGGGGTCAGTGAAGGCAGGGCGGCTGTTGAAATCCTCCTCCGAGTAGAGACGGATACAGATGCCGTCAGCCACCCGGCCGCAGCGGCCTTTACGCTGGTTGGCACTGGCCTGGGAGACCGGCTCGATGGGCAGGCGCTGCACCTTGGTACGCCAGGAGTAACGACTGATGCGGGCGGTGCCCGGGTCAATGACGTAACGAATGCCCGGCACCGTCAGCGAGGTCTCCGCCACGTTGGTGGCGAGCACGATGCGTCGCCCAGCATGGGGCTGGAACACCTTGTTCTGCTCGGCGTTGGAGAGACGGGCGTAGAGCGGCAACACCTCGGTATCGCGCAGGTTGAGTTTGCGCAAGGCATCGGCGGTATCGCGGATCTCCCGCTCGCCGTTCATGAAGATAAGGATGTCCCCCAGCCCCTCGCGGGCCAGCTCTTCCACCGCGTCGAAGATCCCCTGCAGTTCGTCGCGCTCTTCAAGACCTTCGCTCTTGTCACTGGTAAGTGGGCGGTAGCGCACCTCCACCGGATAAGTGCGGCCGGAGACCTCGATCACCGGCGCCTTGTTGAAATGGCGGGAGAAACGTTGCGGGTCGATGGTGGCCGAGGTGATGATCACCTTGAGATCGGGGCGCTTAGGCAGCAGTTGCTTGAGATAGCCCAGAATGAAGTCGATATTGAGACTGCGCTCGTGGGCCTCATCGATGATGATGGTGTCGTACTGGGTCAGCATCCGGTCGTTCTGGATCTCCGCCAGCAGGATACCGTCGGTCATCAGCTTGATGTGGGTCTGCTCACTCACCTGATCGGTAAAGCGCACCTTGTAGCCCACGTAGTGACCGAGTTCGGACTCCATCTCTTCGGCAATACGGGCCGCGACGGTGCGGGCTGCCAAACGGCGTGGCTGGGTGTGGCCGATAAAGCCCTTCACCCCGCGCCCGAGCGCCAGACAGATCTTGGGGATCTGGGTGGTTTTGCCCGAGCCGGTTTCGCCTGCAATGATCACCACTTGATGCTCTTGAATGGCCTTGGCGATCTCCGCCTGCTTCTGGCTGACCGGCAGGTTGTCCGGATAGGTGACCTTGGGCACTCCGGCCAGACGGGTTTGATAGCGCACTTCGGCGGCGGCCAAATCAGCGGCGATGGTCTCCAGCACGGCGGCCTGTTTGCCTTCAGGCAGCTTCTTGACCCCATGCAGGCGGCTGGAGAGACGGCGGGCGTCAAGGTTCATGCAGGCAGGGAGACGGCGGCGCAGCGCCTCGATAGAGAGAGACAAGGTACGAATTCCTTAAATAGGTGCCCAGAGGGGCCATATCGATAGCTGGGGGAGATCCTAAAGAGCGAGGCTGGGCGGTGCAAGCCTTAACGTAGCGTTATCTATGGGAAGACAGAGAGATTGGCCGATCCTCAAACATGACAAAACAACCATTGCAAGATGGCATAACATGATAAATGGCAGCATATGAAATAGCCAAGGCAAGCCGAAACTTGCCTTGGGAGAGAGGAAAAGAGGGTTAACCGTGGGTGTGATGGACAAAACAGGTGGTGAGCTGGGCGTGAATGGCCTGCATGACATTGTGACGATTGATGACACCGAGCAGGCGTCCCTCCTCCACCACCGGATAGATCTTCGGCTTTTGTCCCATCATCATCTCCGCCAGGCTCAAAATGCTGGTATCGGGCCCCACCGACAACACCTCCTTGCGCATCACATCCTTGACCTGCGCCACCTGTTCGCAGTGATAGGCCTCCTTAAGCAGCACTGCGATGCAATCCTGCTCGGAGATCCAGCCAATCAGATGGCCCTGGCCATCCACCACCGGGCCACCGAGCTGATGACTGTTCAGAAATTTCTCGACCGCAGCTTGCACCATCATGTCGGCAGTGAAGGTGATGGGTCTGCTCTGCATATAATCCTTGGCTTTTAGCGATTCCATATCTGCTCCCCTACGGTAGTCCATCAAGCTGGCGTCTTGTGCGCCGGTACCGGCACCATGCTCGGCTTGTTCCAAGCATAGCTGGCTGACGGCAGTATGAGTCAGCGGCCAGCCTCTCCCTCAATTGGTGGCATGATCCGGCTCGCGATCCGGAATGGCTGCCATCATCATCTGCGGCAGGTGATCGGCCAACACCGCCACCACAGCGGGATCGACCCGCCCCTGATCCGCAAGTTGCTGCATAAAGGTCAATGCGTCACGAGCCGGCAGACCGCGGCGATAAGGTCTGTCCTGCACCATTGCCTGAAAAATATCAGCGACCCGCAGAATACGCGCTTCGAGCGCCATGGCGGATGCCGGCAGGTGGAACGGATAGCCCTCCCCGTCAGGCTCCTCATGGTGATAGGCCGCCCAACAGGCAATCTCTTCAAACCCTTCGATATGGCGCAAGATCTGGTAAGTCTCGAAGCTGTGAGTATTGATGATTGCCCGCTCCTCTTTCGTCAGGCTGGCAGGCTTGTCGAGGATCTCGTCCGGCACCCTGAGCTTGCCAAGATCATGCAGCAAACCGGCGATCTCCAGCATGTCACAATGGATGGCACTGACTCCCATCAATTCTGCCAGTGCCCGAGACAACCTGCTCACACCGAGTGAATGCGTCATCGTGAATGGGCTTTTGGCGTCGACAATGCCGGAGAAGATCTGCGCCAGCGCTTTTAGCTCCCCGTTGAAGGTCAGGCAAGGCTCCCGCACCTGCAGCATCTCCAGCATGTAATCATTGATGGAGCGAGCTTCCAGCTGCAGCCAGAATGCCTCAGAGCGAGACGCCTTGAGGAAGGCATCCACCAGCTCGGGGGCAAAGAACTCGTCACGGAAATCCTGCAGGCGTGCGCGGATCTCGTTGGTATGCATCAACAATGAACCATCGCCATAGTAGGGCGCAGCCAACGCATCGCAGCGATCCACCAGAAAGATAAGGTTGGCCTGACGGGCTACATTGGGGTCCACATCGGCCATCTCGCGCAACAGGTGCCAGTGGGTATGGTGATAACGGATAGGCAGGGCCAGCGGGGCCAGCAAACGGAAATCCTTGAGCAGCTGATATCCCACCTCGCAGTGGCGCTGGGAGGACTCCCAATCGAACTCGCTGACCAGATGGTGATGGGTGATGGTCGAGGAGACACCGATATCATGCAGCACACCCAGCTCGAACAGCAGACAGCGTTCGGCCTCACTCATCCCCAGCTCCCGGCTGCACTCGGCAGCCATAATCCCGACCCGTTTACCGTGGGCCACATCACCAATGCCCACCAAGTCCAGTGACGCAGACAAGGCATACACCACCTGTCTGAGATCTACCGGTAACGAGAACAATCTGGCTCCCTGCACTCTATTCATGATCTCTGTCCCACGCGATGTTGTCGTATCAAACTGATGCTGTTTTATGCCTTGCCTTCTATCAATCTAGTCAATAGCACAGCCTTTTACCTTGTTTTTATAGGCATTTATGACCCTGACACCTTGCAAAGACAAAGGTCACAGCTGGATTTATTTGGCCACTCCCATTCAAGTCATTTTTATCCTTTCAAAAATATGCGAGCACACTCTTTTAAATATCGCGATGAGATTGTGAGCAGTTTTAAAACTCATCTCTGAGCGAAAAAATCAACACCTCCACTTTACTTAATTATGACTTAATCAGAATTAAAGAGTGCTCGGCTTGCCAGTAAGATATTTGAATAAAGACACACCACTACGGACATAGCAGCCCTCATCCCCTAAATTAATTAGCCGAACTGTGAACTCCACCACCCATTTATTCGCCTTATCGCCATCGATAGCGGTAGATACCTCATGCCTTCTCGATACAGCCTTCCATGCGCCCTCCAGCCCCCCCCGATAGCCGGCGACTGAAGGGCTGGAGAAAAAATATCGGATAACCAGCGGTTATATTCGCTATTAGGCGACAAGGATAAACGGAATTTATAGAGTGAAACGGTTTAAAGCTGATGTCCAAGCTGCGGTTAAATGGGGCTATTCAGGTCATATCACTCTTTATAGATCATAACGACAGCGATAAAGGGAAATGTGCCCATCCGGGTATTCCATTCCCTCCAACAGCCTGTACGGGATGATATTTCCAATGTGTTAAACGCACGCTGTTTTCATCGCATATTTTGTGTACCAATTCACATCAGATTAGGATGTGGAGCCAATAATGGCCACCGCTGGTAGTGCCACAGCAGCCGCCAAGCCCAATATCTTGCCATCATGAGCGATGACATCGGCTACTGAAACATCAGTGCCTACAACCGGGGATGGTGGGCTGCCAGACCCCGAACCTGGACAGGATCGCCAATGAAGGGGCCCTCTTTACCGATCACTACTGATGTCATTAAAAAATCATCACATCCTGAGAGATAGACTGGTCTTATAGACTCGGTTAACAGAGCAGAAATGCACAAGATGTCGGGATCAACTGCCCAATAAACCGCCACCTGCACGGCTCGCCCTTCGTTCTGTCTGCGCTATGGTTTACCATGCAGGCAATTGTGGTGCCTGGCACCGCCCACCCTGGCGCCAGGCGCCGTCATCGGATACCTCATCTCGAGCAACATGAGCAAAACAGCACACGCGGGCAACGAGCCAACCTTCTACTTCCACGACTACGAGACCTTCGGCATCAGCCCCGCCAAGGACAGGCCGTCGCAGTTTGCCGGTATTCGTACCGATGCGGATTTCAACATCATTGGCGAGCCGCTGGTCATCTACTGCAAGCCTCCGGCAGACTACCTGCCGGATCCGGAGGCGTGTCTGATCACCGGCATCACGCCGCAAAAAGCGATGAAGGACGGGCTGTGCGAGGCGGATTTCATTCGCCAGATCCACGAGCAATTCGCCACTCCGAATACCTGTGTGCTGGGCTACAACAGTATCCGCTTCGATGACGAGGTGACCCGCTACACCCTCTATCGCAACTTCTATGACCCCTATGCCTACAGCTGGCAGAACGGCAACTCCCGATGGGATATTCTCGACATGCTGCGGGCCTGCTATGCCCTTCGGCCGGAGGGGATCGAGTGGGCCTTTGACGAGGAGGGTAAGCCGAGTTTCCGGCTGGAGAAGCTGACAGTCGCCAACGGCGTGGCCCATGCCAATGCCCACGATGCGCTCTCGGACGTGCTGGCCACTATCGAGATGGCCAAGCTGGTGAAAAAAGCCCAACCCAAGTTGTTTGGTTATCTCTTTGATCTGCGCAACAAAAACAAGGTGAAGGCGCTGATTGACGTGGTGACCATGAAGCCGCTGGTGCACGTCTCCGGCATGTTCTCTCCTTGGCAAGGTTGTGCAAGCTGGGTCTCGCCACTCGCCTGGCACCCCACCAACCAGAACGCGGTGATCATGGTCGACCTGACCCGCGACCCCACCCCGCTTATAGAGCTCACGAGCGAGGAGATCCGCGAGCGCCTCTACACCAAGAAAGAGGAGCTGGGGGATCTGGCGGGCATTCCGGTCAAACTGGTGCACATCAACAAGTGCCCGGTGCTGGCGCCGGCCGCCACCCTGACGGCGGAGCGCGCCGACCAGCTCGGCATCGATCGGGAGCAGTGCCGCAAGAGCCTGGATCTGCTGCGCGCCCACCCCGAGGTGCGGGAAAAACTGGTGGAAGTGTTCAATCAGGAGTTCACCGGCAGTAATGACAGCGACCCCGATACCCAGCTCTACGCCGGATTCTTTGGCCATGGCGACAAGTCCACCATGGATCTGGTGCGTGCCACCCCCGCGGATCTGCTGGGTGAGCGGGAGTTCGCCTTTACCGACTCCCGGCTGCCGGAGATGCTGTTCCGCTATCGCGCCCGCAACTGGCCGCACACCTTGAGCGAAGCGGAGCAGAAACGCTGGCGCCTGCACTGCAGCGACTACTTCAGCCGCCGTCTGCCGGACTATGTGCCCCGTCTCGAGGCGCTGGCCGAGCAGAACCAGAGTAACGAACGGAACTTTGCAATTCTAAAGAGTCTCTACCACTATCTGGAAGATTTATGAGTTGTGAGTAGTTTCACAATAAATCCTTCCCGCCCGTCCCCTTCTTCAGGTCATAATGACGAAGGGGATTTCCCCAAAAACCAATATCTTGCAACATCCTGAGCGGATGTCTCCCAAGCAAGAGATCTCTTTGGCAGAACGGAAGCCATTTGCTGATGCCTCGTCACCACGCACTGCTCGGATTACTGGCCCTGCTGCCGCTGGTAGCCAACGCCGCATACCGGTTCGATGTGCCGGACTATCTTGCTCGCCTGCCCGAGCAGACCTATCGCATCGTAGAACAGAACTTCAATTCCCTTTATCAGCAGACTGATTTCACTCCCCTGATCACCAACAGCTACTTCAACGGCTCCCATCTCTACAAGTTTGTCGGGGTACCGCTGGCCATTAGCGCCCAGTCAGGTTTCCAGCTGGAGGTGTTTGGTCAGGTCTATAACCGCGCTTCGCAAGCCTATATGCACCTGAGCGAGGATATGTCCCTCTATCGGGTGATGCGGGTCGATCTAATGGGGAACCCCAATGATCAGCTGGCCATCGGTTTTGGTCTGGGGGTGCCCATCACCCCGTTGCTGACCCTCAAGGCGATCGCCTCCGGCAGTGATATCCCGGGCTATGGCTCCGCCAAATACGCCGTCGGTTTTGAGTGGCGTTACTAAAAAACGTGGCTGATAACCGCTGATTGAAACAATTCAGGCTCCGTGATGGAGCCTGAATTGCTTATGGTGACGCTGTGATCAGGTGTAGCGGATCACCCGCCCCTCGCCCCCTTGCAGGGTGACAGCCGTGCCGACTGCCTGTCCCTGCCAAAAATCGGTTCCCCCTTCCGGCAGCAGAAACTCCTGTGGTTGCTCCTCCCAGTTGAAGAGGCAGAGCAGAGTGCCGCCCTCGGGCAGGCTTACTTCGCCGCAGGCAAAGTCCATCGACTCGAAACGGGCAGAAGGTGTCTGGGCGGCGCAGAGCGCCAGCAACTTGCGCAGTTGCGCAGCCTGCTCTTCATCGAGATCTTGCAGCCGATCACCGGCCAGCATCATGCCGCCGCTTGCCACCAACGCTGCCAGATGGAAACTGTATTCAGCCTGGCTCGCCTGCTGGGTCGGCAGATCCCGCAGACAGATGCAGTCGGGGTCGAGGACCCAGAGCTTGTCGTTCTGCCAGGCGCGGCAGAAGGCCTCGCGGGCGATCTGGCGATAGCGGTGGCCATTGCGCTCCACGTCATCGCTCACCCGCATGCCGTGCACCAGCCCAAGGCTTGGCCAGATGGGGGCATTGCAACCGAGCAGGAAAGCGCCTTCACCAGCACCACGCAGGATGGCCGCCATACCGCGTCGATAGGCTTCAACCCGGGTGGCGGCCGGATCGTGGAAACGACCACCGTGGATGGCGCCCCAGAAATTGGCATCCAGCTTGAAGTAGTGGATGCCCCACTGTTCGCGCAGGGTGCGGAACACCTGCTCAAGGTGCGCCTGCACCTCGGGGTGGGTACCATCCAGCACATACCAGGGAGTGCAGCGCCAACCACCATAGGTGACCCGCTCGGAGGGCAACGGCAGACCGTCATCCCCCTTCACGAACCAGTCGGGGTGATCCTGAAATACCTGCGAAGTGGGTTCGGCAATAAAGGGAGCGACCCAGAGGGCGGGCTCGCAGCCAGCCTGTTTGATCTCCGCAGCCAGTGCCGCAACGCCCTGCTCGAACTTGGCCGATGGAGTGAGCCAATCGCCCATTTTAGCCTGATAGCCGTCGTCGATCTGCACGTAACGCAGGGGCGGGAAACGCTCGGCACGCACCTGCAGATTTTCGCGAATGTCGGCGGCACTTACCTCGGCGTAGTAGTGATACCAGGAGCACCAGCCGCTCGGGCGCTCACTTACCTTACCGATCAGCGAGCCGTGCTCGGCCTCGATCAGCTGTGCCAGTTCGGCCAGCAGATCCTCGCGCTCCGCCCCTTCGAGGCAGATCAGCGCCTCGCTCTGCCAGTGCCCACCGGCCGCAAGTTTTCGCCCTTCGCAGTTCATCAGGATCTGCAGGCGACCATCAGGATAGAGGCGAAACTCCCCGCCAAAACGGTGGCAGCTGGCAAAGGCGAGCAGCAGCCACCCCTTGCCATGCTCCACCAGCAACAGGTTGTGAATGGTGTGATAGACATTGTCATCGGTGATGCGATAAACGCTGGCATCGGGGCAACGGCCGACATGTTGCGGTGATTGCCAGCTACCCATGGTCTGGGCCAGCATCTGGAATCCTTCGCCATAGATGGCGCTCTCCACCGGCAGGCCAAGCTTGCCGTCAAACAGCACCCAGCGCTCGACCGGGGTGGCATCAGAACCGGTGTTGTCGAGTCGCACCCGACACAGGGGCCCTTCCCACTGACGGGTTTGCAGCAGATGGGGTGGCAACGCATTATCGTTCGCCAGCTGGCGAACTCGGGACAAGAGGGATGTCATCACTACTCCTTGTAGTTCGAAAAAGGGTTCTATCAGACGATGTTCAACAGATAATCTGCATACAAATCAGCTTCAAACGAACTGATTTCAGTTGTTATTGTTTTAATGCCGCGACCCGCCCTCTCTGGTAAACTGCGATTTTTCTTCCCAGTCGATGAGGTTCACGTGATCGCGCAACGCGCCTTGCTGTACTTTCGTGACTTTATGGTCATCGCCGCCTGCCTGCTGGCAGGCAAATCCGTGGCAGCCATCCTGCCTTTCGCCTTTCCCGGCAGCATCATCGGCATGCTGCTGCTGTTCGTGCTGCTCTCCCTGCAGCTGATCAAGCTGCACTGGGTCGAGCTTGGCGCTGGCCTGCTGCTGCGCCATATGGGCGTTTTGTTCGTGCCGGTCGCGGTCGGACTGGTGGCCTGGCTTGAGCCCCTGCGCCAATCCTTCGGCGTCATCATGCTCTGCATCGTGCTCGGGATCGTGCTGATCCTCGCCACCGTCGGTCGGCTCTACCAGAGGATGAACAAATGATCTTCTGGCTAGCCATTCCCCTGACCCTGGCGCTCTATTTCGCCACCCGCGCCCTCTATCGCCGCCTGCCCTGGCCCATCATCAATCCGGTGCTAGTGCCGACCGCGGTGATCATCGGCCTGCTGCTCTGGTTTGATCTGCCCCTTGAGCAGTACGAGCGCGGCAGCAGCCCCATTACCATGCTGCTGGAGCCCGCCGTAGTGGCGCTGGCGCTGCCGCTCTATCAACAGGCGCGCCAGATCCAGGCCAAGCTCAAGCCCATCCTAATCTGTACCCTCGCCTCCGTCTTGATCTCGGTGTGCACAACCTTGCTGATCGGTCATTTTATGGGCACAGATCCGGCGCTGCTCGCCTCATTGGCCACCAAATCCATCACCACCCCGCTCGCCATGAGCGTCAGCCAGTCCATCGGCGGCATTCCAGCCATCGCGGCCGCCGTGGTGGTGGTGGTGGGGATTGTCGGTGCCCTGATCGGCTACCCGCTGCTCAGATTGCTGAAAGTGACCGATCCGGAAGCCCAAGGGCTCGCCATGGGGGCCTGTGCCCACGCCATCGGCACCGCCACCTCCGCCGAGAAGGGGATAACCCAGGGGGCCTTTGCATCGCTCGCCATGGTGGTGTGCGGGATCCTCACCGCTGCCGTCGCGCCGCTGCTGTTTGCCATCTATCACTGGCTGATCTGATCACCCCATTGACCACCTGTTGACCATTCCGAGGGGCCCGCTGGCCTCTCGGGGTGCGACCTGCCGCACAATTTGCACAAGACAAACGTTTCCATTACCATCCCCCTCCGTTTGCCCATCAGGGCGTGAGCCTGCTCACACATTTACCCGAGCTTGCTCCCTACAATGGCCGCCCAATTGGCCTTTGAGGACACACTATGCATCCCCGTTTTGCCAAGCCATTCGATACCCTCTCTGCCCCGCTCAAAGCAGCCGTGCAGCCCATGCTGGATAGTGCCGACTTCAACGCCCGCTTCACGCCGGAGCAAGTCGCCACCCTGAAAGCCGCCACAGGTCTCGATGATCGCGCCCTGCGCCTCGCCCTGTTGCCGCTGGCTACTGCCTGCTCGGTGGCGCCCATCTCCAAGTTTTATGTCGGTGCCATCGCCTGCGGCCTGAGCGGCACCTGGTACTTCGGTGCCAACATGGAGTTTGCAGGGCAAGGGTTGTTCCACTCGGTTCACGCCGAGCAGTCCGCCATCTCCAACGCCTGGCTGGGTGGCGAGACCGGGATATCTGAAATCACCGTCAACTACACCCCCTGCGGCCACTGCCGTCAGTTCATGAACGAGCTGAGCACCGCCAAGACCCTGAAAGTCTCCCTGCCCGATGACCTGAGCGCCCTGCAATCCTTCCTGCCCCACTCGTTTGGCCCGGCAGATCTCGACATCACGGATGCGCTGATGAGCCCGCAGGATCACGCAGAGCTTGAACTTCAAAGCGAAGACCCGCTGTGGCAAGCCGCACTGGCCGCCGCCCGTCAAAGCTATGCCCCCTATAGCCAGGGCTATGCCGCGGTGGCGCTGCAGTTTGCCGATGGCCGCATCTTCTCTGGCCGCTACGCCGAGAACGCTGCCTTCAACCCCAGCCTGCCGCCGATGCAGATGGCCTGCGCCCATGCGGTGCTTAACGGCGAAGATCTCGCCACCATCCGCCGCGCCGTGCTGCTGGAGAACAAAAACGGCCAGATCAGCCAGCGTGACTCAGCCCAGTCCACCCTCAAGGCGCTGGGCTCGGTCGAGCTGGAGTATCAGGCGGTCTGATCCCGGCTTTGTGTCGATAAACGAAAGCCCCCGCACCTTGGTGCGGGGGCTTTTTACTTGGCCGTTTAACCGAGAGCTGCCCTTGATCTCACGGCTTGGCGCGGTTGATCACCCCGTCTAACCGGTTGCTGATCAGACCGGTTTTAGCCGCGCAGTGAAGTGGCGCAGCAGCGGCGGCTCGTAGTCGAAGGTGAGCCCGCGAATGTCGCTGGCCCGCGCTTTCACCGCGATCAGGCAGTCGGCCACATAGTCCATGTGATCCCGGGTGTAGACCCGGCGCGGAATGGTCAGACGCAACAGCTCGAAGTCCGCCGCCTCCTGCTTGCCAGTGGCGGGATCGCGCCCGAGCAACAGGGAGCCAATCTCCACCCCGCGCACACCCCCTTCCAGATAGAGCTCGCAAGCGAGCGCATGGGCCGGGAACTGCTCGGCCGGAATATGGGGCAGCAGCTTTTTGGCATCCACAAACACCGCATGGCCGCCGGTGGGGGTCTGGATCGGGATACCCGCCTCGGCCAGCCGCTCGCCGAGATAAGCCACTTGACTGATGCGATAGGTGAGATACTCCTCATCCATCCCCTCCCGCAATCCGATGGCGAGCGCCGCCATGTCCCGTCCGGCAAGGCCGCCATAGGTGACAAACCCCTCCATCGCCACGCAGCGCACCTGCACCGCACGGAACAGGTCGAGATCCTCTTTGAAACAGCAAAGTCCGCCGATATTGACCAGCCCGTCCTTCTTGGCCGACATGGTGAAGATGTCCCCCAGCGCAAACATCTGGCGCACTATCTCCTTGATGCTGCACTTCGCATAAGCCGGATCCCGCTCCTTGATAAACCAGGCGTTCTCGGCAAAGCGGGCGGCGTCGATCACCACCGGAATATGGTGACGACGGGCCAGCGCCGAGACTGCCTCCATATTGGCCATGGAGACCGGCTGACCGCCGGCGCTGTTGCAGGTGACCGTGATGATGATGCCGGCCACGTTGTCGGCCCCCAGGGTCTCGATGGTGTCGGTCAGGCGAGGGAGATCAAAATCCCCCTTCCAGGCGTAGGGGGCCGTGGTGTCGAGGGCTTTCGGGGTGAGCAGGTTGATGGCCCGCGCGCCAGCCAACTCCACATGGGCCTTGGTGGTGTCGAAGTGGTAGTTGGAGATAAAGACCGACGCCTTGCCCTTGCAGCGTTTGACCAGCTCGGGGAAGAGGATCTGCTCGGCCCCGCGCCCCTGGTGGGTGGGCATCACATGCTGATAGCCAAAGATCTCGCGCACCGCGCGCTCCAGCTCGACGAAGTTGCGGCTGCCCGCATAGGCTTCGTCCCCCATCATGATGCCGGCCCACTGGCGGTCGGACATGGCACCTGTGCCACTGTCGGTCAGCAGATCGATATAGACATCCTCGGCCAGCAGCAGGAAGGGGTTCCAGCCAGCGGCCTCGAGGGCGGCACGACGCTCGGCGCCAGTGGTCTGTTTGATGGGCTCGACCATCTTGATACGAAACGGCTCGGGTATACGACGCATAAAACACTCCTCACCGGCGCAAGGCCAGTGTGTTTGAAATCGGGATTGGCAAAAAGGCCGGGGCGATCAGGGTCGTCCGGCTGACAAATTCAAACGGCGGGTGCCGCCAATCAGCGGTGAGGAAAGTCGAAGGTGAGAATGGGATCCCGGGTATACCAGTGGGAGAGCAGGCAAGCTGCCCGGGGCGTAGCTGTCATGATTGGCATCACTCCCCTCCATATCGGTTGTAGACAGTCGGTGGCCAACAAGATCCATTGATGGATGCTGCCAACAGGCAGCCTCGCCACGTTAACGGCTGGTTAATTTGCAAACAAGGGGGGCACCGACGGGCTGTGCGCCCGCTCACAAAGTGCGCATCTGCGCGGCAAACTGGCAGTGAGGTTGATCCGTCCACGCCCCCGGTTCGTTATTCTCCCTACCCACACGCCACATCCCCCATCAGCCAAGGCCGGAAACCCTCATGCATCGCAAACCCCATCTGCCCGAGAAGATCTGCCCCGTCTGCCAGCGCCCCTTCAGCTGGCGACGCAAGTGGGCGCGCAGCTGGGAGGAGGTTCGCTACTGCAGCGAGCGCTGTCGCCACGCTCGTCACAGCAGTCAGCAACCCGAGGGGGAGCGAGTCTGATGGAGCTGCGTCTTGTTCTTGGCGATCAGCTGAACGCCGCTCACAGCTGGTTTCGCACCCCGGATCCGGCGATCTGCTACCTGATGGCGGAGCTGCGCCAGGAGACCGACTACTGCCGCCACCATCGCCAGAAGGTGCTGGCCTTCATTGCCGCCATGCGCGCCTTCGCAGCAGCACTCACCCAAGCGGGCCACCGCGTCTGTTACCTGCCCCTAGATGAGAGCGCCCGCTGGCCCGACTTGCCCGGCTTGCTGGAGGCTCAGCTCGAAGCACATCAGGCCAGCAGCTTTGCCTGGCAGAGCCCGGACGAGTGGCGCCTCGCCAGCCAGTTGAAAAGCTGGGCGGCGGGCCTTGCCATCCCTGCCACCGAGGTGGAGAGCGAGCATTTTCTCACCCCCCGCGATGGCTGGCAGCGCTATCCTCACAGCCGGATGGAATTCTTCTACCGCGCCCTGCGCAAGCAATATCAAGTGCTGCTCGATGAGCGCGGCCAACCCCTTGGCGGGCGCTGGAACTTCGATGACGAGAACCGCGCCAAGCTGCCGGAGCGTCAGCCGATCCCGGAACCTCTCACCTTTGCCAACGAGGTGAGCGAGATTGATACCATGCTGACCCGCCACGGGGTCAGCACCATAGGCGAGGCGGATGCCAGCCAACTGCCTTGGCCCATCACAAGACGTCAGAGTCGCGAGCTGCTGGCCCATTTTCTCACCCACTGCCTGCCCCACTTTGGCCGCTATCAGGATGCCCTGAGCGAGCGGGGCTGGAGCCTGTTTCACAGCCGTCTGTCGTTTTCACTCAACAGCAAGATGCTTCATCCGCTTGAGGTGATCCGCGTCGCCGAGACCCACTGGCAGGCCAATCAGGCCACCATCACGTTGGCGCAGGTGGAGGGTTTTATCCGCCAGATCCTCGGCTGGCGCGAGTTTGTCCGTGCCCTTTACTGGGAGAAGATGCCCGACTACCAGCAGACCAATTTTCTCGGGGCCAACCGGCCGCTGCCCGGTTTCTTCTGGAATGGAGAAACCAGGATGGCCTGCGTGCGCCACGCCATTCGCCAGTCTCTGGAGCATGGTTACGCCCACCATATCCAGCGGCTGATGGTGACCGGCAACTTTGCCCTGCTGTCGGGGATCGATCCTGACGAGGTGGATGACTGGTATCTCGGCATCTATGTGGATGCCATCGAGTGGGTGGAGCTGCCCAACACCCGCGGCATGAGCCAGTTTGCCGATGGCGGCCTGATGGGCAGCAAGCCCTACGCCAGCAGCGGCGCCTATCTCGAGCGGATGGGCCACTACTGCAAGGGGTGCCACTATCAGATCAAAGCACGCCACGGCGACGGAAGTTGCCCCTTCAACAGCCTCTACTGGCACTTTCTCTGGCGCAATCGGGACAAACTTGGCGGCAATCCCCGCCTCGCCCTCCCCTATGCCAACTGGGATGGCCAAGCCGCAGCGCAGCAGCAGGCCATTCTGGCCACCGCGGAGCACTACCTGATCAAGCTGGAGCAGTTGTAAGCGGGCCATGTCCCCTGGCACAGTCACACTGACAAGAGCGCAGCGATTTACGCTGGCAATCAGGCTCACCATCGCACCAAACACCAGCTTGTGACTGGCAAGCAGACGGAGATCCCAATCCTGCGTAGAGCGGTTGAATATCCTGTGGCGGCTGATTATGGTGGTGGCCACATCAGGAGATCAGTCAAGGAAAGACGATATGGAGATAGTGGTTCTCGGTGGCGGCGTGATTGGGGTAACCAGCGCCTGGTATCTGGCCAAAGCGGGCCACAAGGTGACCTTGCTCGAGCGACAGGGGGGCGTCGCCCTTGAAACCAGCCATGCCAACGCCGGGCAGATATCCCCGGGCTATGCGGCCCCCTGGGCGGCCCCCGGCATCCCGCTCAAGGCCGCCAAATGGATGCTGCAAAAGCATGCCCCCTTCACCGTGCGCCCCACTGCCGACCCCTTCCAGCTGCGCTGGATGCTCAGAATGCTCGCCAACTGCACCCCGACCGCCTATGCCACCAACAAGGGCCGCATGGTGCGCCTTGCCGAATATAGCCGCGACTGCATGAAGCAGCTGCGCGACGAGCTGAACATCGATTACGAAGGGCGCCAGCTCGGCACCCTGCAGCTGTTTCGCAGCCAATCCCAGCTCGATGCCAGCCAGCGCGATATCGAGGTGCTGGAGGAATACGGCGTCCCCTACCAGTCCCTCGATGCCAGCGGCTGCGAAGCGGCAGAGCCTGCGCTGGCGCGGGTGCGCGGCAAAATCGTTGGCGGCTTGCGTCTGCCCGGCGACGAGACCGGCGACTGCTTCCGCTTCACCAAGGCCCTTGCCCTTGAAGCCGAGAAGCTCGGGGTCAAGTTCGTCTTCAACTGCGACATCGACGAGATTGAGCAAGCCCGCGGCCGCGCCGTGGCGGTGCGGGCCGGCGAGCAGCGCTATCGCGCCGATGCCATCGTCTGTGCGCTGGGCAGCTATGCCACCGGCTTTTTGCGGCCGCTGCTGCGCCCGCTCGGGCTGGAGCTGCCTGTCTATCCGGTCAAGGGCTACTCCCTCACCCTGCCGATGATCAATGCCGAGGCCGCGCCGCGCAGTACCGTGCTCGACGAGACCTACAAGGTGGCCATCACCCGCTTTGACGAGCGGATCCGGGTCGGCGGCATGGCGGAGCTGTCGGGCTACAACCTCGCCTTGAATCCGAGACGCCACGACACGCTGGCAATGGTGGTCGGCGATCTCTTCCCCGCAGGGGGCGATATCAGCAAGGCCGAGTTCTGGACCGGCCTGCGTCCCATGACACCGGATGGCACCCCGCTGGTGGGGCCGAGCCCCATTCCCGGCCTCTGGCTCAATACCGGCCACGGTACCCTGGGCTGGACTATGGCGGCCGGTTCGGGTCAGCTGTTGTGCGATCTGATCAGCGGCAGCGAGCCCGCCATCAGCGATGAGGGGCTCACCTTGGCCCGTTACGGCTAAGCGCCTACGCTGTCAGGCTGTTTCACTCGCCAACTACGCACTCAGACAACAGCAGAGGACGTTCCCAACCGCTTTATTGACAGGCCACCGCCAAAAACGGTGGCCTTTTCGTCTGATGTTGACCTTCTCCCTCCCCGTCTGCCTGAGCGGTGCTCTGGCTGCCGGTTAATGCAGCAAACGGCACAGAATATTGCGCAATTCGACTTGCGCAAGCCGTCACAATCCGTAATGTGGATAGACGCATTTTTCGCAGCGCATATTTTTTAAATGGCCTGTAAACCGCTTGTAAACAGGCGTCGCCAGACAAGGGGTTACGGGTGTCACCGCGAGTTTCTTTAGCAGCAATCCAGGGTAGGACAATATGAAAAAAGTAGGTTTGGTCGGTTGGCGTGGCATGGTGGGATCGGTTCTGATGAGCCGGATGCAGGAAGAGCAGGATTTCGCCCATATTCAACCCACATTCTTCACCACCTCCCAGGCCGGTGAGGCCGCTCCCAACTTCGGCGTCGATGCCGGTACTCTGCAGGACGCCTTCGATATCGAGGCGCTGGCCAGGCAGGATATCATCATCACCGCGCAGGGCGGCGACTACACCAAGGATGTCTATCCGCGCCTGAAAGCCGCTGGCTGGCAGGGTTACTGGATTGACGCAGCCTCCTCCCTGCGGATGGAGAAAGACGCCGTCATCATTCTGGATCCGGTCAACGGCGACGTCATCGAGCAGGCCCTGAACGATGGCATCAAGACCTTCGTTGGCGGCAACTGCACCGTCAGTCTGATGCTGCTGGCCCTCGGCGGCCTGTTCAAGGCCGATCTGGTGGAGTGGGTGAGCGTGGCCACCTATCAGGCTGCCTCCGGTGGCGGTGCCCGCCATATGCGTGAGCTGGTGACCCAGATGGGGATGCTGCGCGACGAAGTGGCGGTCGAGCTGGCGGATCCCGCCTCCGCCATTCTCGACATCGAGCGCAAGATCACCGAGAAGACCCGCTCCGGCACCCTGCCGGTCGACAACTTCGGCGTACCGCTGGCCGGTGGCCTTATCCCCTGGATCGACACCAAGCTCGACAACGGCCAGAGCCGTGAAGAGTGGAAGGGTCAGGCCGAGACCAACAAGATTTTGGGTATCGAGAACGCCGTCATTCCGGTGGATGGTCTCTGTGTGCGGATCGGTGCCCTGCGCTGCCACAGCCAGGCGTTCACCATCAAGCTGAAAAAAGATGTGCCGCTGGCGGAGATCGAAGCGCTGCTGGCTGCCCACAACGACTGGGTGAAAGTGATCCCCAACGATCGCGACATCACCGCCCGCGAGCTGACCCCGGCGGCCGTTACCGGCACCCTCAGCATTCCGGTGGGTCGTCTGCGCAAACTCAATATGGGCCCTGAGTATCTGGCCGCCTTTACCGTGGGTGACCAGCTGCTGTGGGGCGCCGCCGAGCCGCTGCGCCGCATGCTGCGTATCCTGCTGGCGCGCTAATCCGCTCAAGAAGCAGATACAACAAGGGCGGGGAGTCACACTCCCCGCCCTTTTTTATTGCCAGTTTTCGTGCCCTGTTTAGCGGGTCACGGCCTTGTCACTACTTGAGCAGAATGCGCTGGCAGCCGCTGTAGATCTCGGCCCGCCCGGGACGGCAAAAGCCCACCAGCGTCAGCCCGGTCTGCTCGGCCCGCTCGACCGCAAGCTCGGTGGCAGCGGAGATGGCGAGCAGGATCTCGACCCCGGCGCTGGCGCACTTTTGCACCATCTCGAAACTGGCGCGGCTGGTCACCAGAATGGCACCGTCACGGCGGCCCGTGCGGCACAAGTGGCCCACCAGCTTGTCCAGCGCAATATGGCGTCCCACATCCTCGCGGATGGCGAGAATGTTGCCCTCACCATCCAGATGCACCGCCGCATGGGTGGCGCCGGTGCGCTGACCCAGCAACTGGAGCGGGCGCAGCGCGCTCAGCACCTTGTCGATATGCCCTACCGCCAGACGCTGACTATCGGGCAAGCTTGGCTGGGTGCGGATCACCTGATCCAGACTCTCGCTGCCACAGATGCCGCAACCGGTGCGCCCCGCCAAGGTGCGCCGCTTCTCTTTGAGGCGATGGACGCAGCGGTTGGCCAACGTGATATGCAGCTCAATCCCCTGACAGCCGTCAATCTGCTCAATGTCGTGGATATCGAGCAGGCTGTCGATGATCCCCTCGGATAGCGAGAAGCCGATGGCAAAATCCTCCAGATCGGAGGCCGAACACATCATCACGCTGTGGGCGATACCGTTGTAGACCAGCGCCACCGGCGTCTCGGAGGGGAGCGCCATCTCGCTGTCGCAGGTCAAGGTATCGGCGCGGTAGTGCACCACCTCGCGGTGGATGGCGCAGCGGGCCAGTTCGTTCTGTTCGCTCTGCTCGCTAAGCTCGTCACGCACCTCAAGCTCAAGTAGCTCTCTCATGGTGCAACCCCGTCAATGATCTCGGGATCTCTGGCCGAAATGCCGAGCCGCTTCATTTTCGAAAGCAAGGTGGTGCGCTTCATGCCAAGGCGGTTGGCCGCTCCCCGCTCGCCAGCGACGATGCCGTTGCAATCGCGCAGGGCGGCGATGATCGCCTCGCGCTCATCCTCCGGCCCCTCGGCAAAGAGCGGTGTAGCGGGCTCGTCATAGACCAGGGTCTCGATCTTGTGGTAGCCCTTGAGGGGCATCAGCTCCTCCGGCGAGAGGTTGAGCACATGACCGCGGGTCATCACCACGGCGCGCTCGATGACGTTCTCCAGCTCGCGGATATTGCCGTACCAGGGGAGCGATACCAGCATTTTCATCGCATCGGCGGGGATCGAGGTGATGGTGCGGCGCATCCGCTTGGCGATCTTCTTGATAAAGAAATTGACCAAGAGCGGAATGTCCTCGCGCCGCTCGCGCAGCGGCGGCAGCTCGATGGGAAAGACGTTGAGGCGATAGTAGAGATCGCTTCGAAAGCGCTTGTTCTTGACCATGGAGAGCAGATCGCAGTTGGTGGCGGCCACCAGCCGCACATCCACCGCGATGGGGTTGCTGTTGCCGACCCGCTCCAGCTCGTGTTCCTGCAATACCCGCAAGAGTTTGGGCTGCAGATCCAGCGGCATATCCCCCACTTCATCGAGGAACAGGGTCCCCTTGTGGGCCCGCTCGAAGCGGCCGATGCGCTGGGTCAGGGCGCCGGTAAAGGCCCCCTTCTCATGGCCAAACAGATCGCTCTCGATAAGGCCGGTCGGGATGGCGGCGCAGTTCACCTTCACCATCTCGTGATCGTGGCGGGCACTCAGGGCGTGAATGGCCTGGGCGATCAGCTCCTTGCCGGTGCCGGTCTCGCCGAGGATCAGCACGGTGCTGTCGCTCTCGGCAACCAGCCGCACCTTCTCCAGCACGCTCTCCATCACCGCGCTCTGGTAGATGATGTGGGGGAACTCCCCCTGCATCTGGGGCTCGTTGATGCGAATGGTCTTCTCTTTGGCACCGTTGGTGTTGGAGATCTCCTGCTGTGCCTGCACGTTATTCATGGCTATGGCCGTGCGCGCCGCCACCTGCTCCAGCAAGGAGATATTGATATCGGCAAAAAAGTCGGCGTTGGGGTGCGAGAGGATCAACACCCCCAGCAGGTTGCCCCGATAGCGCAGCGGCAAAATGCAGGAGCTGTCGGCCTCGGGCGGCAGGATCTGGGAGGTAAACCGGCAGCGATTGCTGCAGCCGTGACCGTGTTCGCGATAGACAAAAAACGGCTCACTGTGGCCAAGGGCCCCCTGCAGACACTTCTTTTCAAAACAGGAGTGATCGATGATGCCCGGCTGATCGATCTGGTGCTGATTGACCAGATAGCTCTTGAAGCTGTCGGAGGTGGCGTTGTATTCGGCCAGACACAAGCTGCTGATGCCGAAGTGGTGGTGCAGGATGGCAAACAGGCTCTTGGGCAGTTCGGCGATGCGCACCAGCTTGATCACCGCGTTGGTCACATCCACCAGAATTTTGCAGCTGTCGCGCTCAAGGCGCAGGGAGTTGGCCTGCTCCAGGGTGCGCTCCTTGTCGAGCACGTTTTCCAGCGCAATGGCGATAATGGCCGCCAGCTGGGTCAGCTTGGCGAGGGTCTCCATGGTGAAACTGTCGAGCTGGGTGTTGATAAACTCGACCCCGCCAAGGTGGCTGCGGGCGGTGGTGATGGGGAGCTGGCAGTAGGAGCGCAGCCCCCCGTAGACCCCTTCGCGATCCAGCGCCGGGCAGCGATTCTCAAAGCGGGCGGCAGCGAGAATGATGGCCTGTTCCGGGGTCTCTTTGGTCGGACGGGGGGAGAGGTGCAGCTCTGCCTTGGGGCAGACAAGATGCTTTGGGCCGGAATGTCCCATGAAGTAGAAGATGGCCTCCTCGTCCGCACCCATGTTGAGGATCAGGTTGACCCGGGTCACGCCGCCGAAGCTGGCATCTATCTTGTTGAGTTTGTGGATAAAATCATCGAGCGTCACGGCCGACAGGAGAGATTTGGAGAGCAGGAGGAAACCGTCGTCCCAGATGGGAGAGATCTCGTCCAGGGGGATGGCACTCACATTTAGCATTGCGGCCTCACGTTATATCGATTTAGTCACCAGTCAGGCTGTCCATGCCATCGCATCACGACAAGCACTCGTCACCAAAATAAATAGCCGCAGCCCGTAAAAGCGGCTGCCAATAAGAAAAGCGGTGACGAAAATTGTCGCATGTTGCAATTCCAGAGTTGTTATTAACGAACGACAACAAAAAGTAACATCGTTATCGGGGGATATATTGGAATGGCGACTCATCATAGATGAGCTCAAATTTCATTACAATCCGATTTAATATATCTGATGGCCATATTTAACCGGTTATTTCATCAGTTCTTGATCTCAATTAAGGCGCCCGAAAAGTGGGCCGCCGTCAACTGTCAGATCTGCCTCTCCTCTTCGCTGACTGCGGGTTTCAAGATGGCATTTGCTGCCCATCCATTAGCAATTTACGAAGTGATGATCCGGCTATGGCAGCACTTCAGGCCACCGAAGATAAAGAGGGCCGACAAGCTCTGGAAGGCCATCAGCAGCCAGCTGGCGTTGTCGGCAAGCTCGGCGGTGACGCTCTGGTGCGTGAGATAGATCAGCAGGGTGATCGCCCCCAGCAGCAGGCCGTTGATCAAGGTGGTGTAGATAAACCCGATCAGCCAGGCACTGGAAATACTCAAGGCGGAAAAAACGCTGCCCATGGCGAGTCGTGCTGCCATAAAACAGCCGAAAAAACCGAAGCCGAGCAGAAATATCATCTCGTCGCGCCAAATATAGCAACCTATTCCCAGCAATATCGCCGCCAGATAGGTGCCAATATAGAAAAGTCCGAATAAGCGACCAATTTCATGTTGCATCATTTATCCCCTGTTTTTGGGTAATAAAAGGGTGCCCGACTCGATAAATCCGAGTCGGGTTCCCTTATTTGTGCAGAACGTCCTTTTTTAGGGCGGGTCAGCCTTTGGCTGCGCTGCGCAATTTCGCCTTGAGCGCGCTGTATTCAGTCTGGACGTACACTTCCGCCTCAGGCTGATTGTCGATGCGCTCGATCTTCACCGCGCAGTACTTGTACTCCGGCGTGTGGGAGACGGGATCGACGTGCTCGATGGTGAGCTCGTTGCAGGCCCCGATCCACCACTGGTAGGTCATATAGACCACCCCGGCGTTGACCCGGTCGTTGTAGTTGGCGCGGGTGATCACCTTGCCACGGCGCGACGAGATCCAGACCAGCGCCTGATCCTTCACCCCGAGCTTTTTGGCATCGCTCGGGTGGATCTGCACATAGCCCGGCTCATCGGCCAGGGTCTGCAGCGCCGAACAGTTGCCGGTCATGGAGCGGCAGGAGTAGTGACCCACCTCGCGCACGGTGGAGAGCACCAGCGGGTACTCGGCACAGGGCTGCTCCAGCGGCGGCCGCCACTCGGAGGCAATCAGCTGGCCCTTGCCGCTCGGGGTGGTGAACACGTTCCCCTCGAACAGAGTGCTGGTGCCCGGGTGATCCTCGGTCGGGCAAGGCCACTGCACACTCTTGAGATCGGCCATCTTGTCGTAGCTGACCCCGGCATAGAGCGGGCAGAGCGCTCGCATCTCGTCCCAGATCTGTTCGGTGTTGTGGTACTCCATGGGATAACCCATGGCGGTCGCCATCAACGAGAAAATGGCCCAGTCCGGTTTCACGTTCTCAGGGGGCGTCACCGCCTTGTAGAAGCGCTGGAAGCCGCGATCCGCCGAGCTGTAGACCCCTTCATGCTCGCCCCAGCTGGTGGCGGGCAGAATGACGTCAGCCATCTCGGCAGTCTGGGTCATGAAGATATCCTGCACGATCACCAGCTCCATCCCCGCCAGAGTGCGGCGGAACTGCCCCAAGTCAGCCTCGGTCTGGGCCGGATCTTCACCGAAGATGTAGAAGGCCTTGCACTTGCCCTCCTCCACCTTGTGGCCAAGCTCGGTCAGGCGATAGCCGGGTTTCTGGGAGAGCGACGCCACGCCCCACGCCTTGGCGAACTTGGCGCTGATGGCGGGATCGGCCACCGACTGATAACCCGGGAACTGGTGCGGCAGCATCCCCATGTCACAGGTGCCCTGCACGTTGTTCTGACCACGCACCGGCCCGCAGCCGGTGCCACGGCGACCGAAGTTGCCGGTCAGCAGCGCCAGACCCGCCAGCCCCTTGACCACGTCCACTGCCTGACCGTACTGGGTCACCCCCATGCCCCACAGGATCATGGACGCAGGCGACTCGGCATAGGTGCGAATGGCGGCGCGGATATCGGCGGCTTTGAGGCCAGTGATCCCCTCCACATATTCCGGGGTGTACTTGGCCACCGTCGCCTTGAAGGTCTCGAACCCTTCGGTGTAGTTGGCGACAAATGCCTTGTTGTAGAGCCCTTCATTGATCAACACGTTGGCGAAGGCGTTAACCAGCGCCATGTTGGAACCGTTTTTGAGCGGCAGCCACTGATCGGCGATACGGGCGGTCTCCACCATACGGGGATCACACACAATCACCTTGGCCCCGTTTGCCTTCGCCTTGAGGATATGGCGGGCGACGATGGGGTGAGAGTCAGCAGCGTTGTAACCAAACACCAGCAGGCACTTGGTCTCTTGAATTTCGGGAATGGCGTTGCTCATGGCGCCGTTGCCTACAGTTGTCTCCAGACCGGAGACTGAGGGTGCGTGTCACACCCTCGCGCAGTGGTCGACGTTGTTCGTCCCAATCACCGCACGGGCAAATTTCTGCATCACATAGTTGGCTTCATTGCCCGGGCCACGGGCAGAGCCGGTGGTCATGATGGCGTCCGGGCCATATTTCGCCTTGATGGCAGAGAGACGGCTGCTGGCGAACTCGATGGCTTCGTCCCAGGAGACTGCCTCGAACTTGCCACCGCGCTCGCGGCGGATCATCGGGCTCTTGAGACGGGGGGTCAGCAGGTTGGTGTCGTTCAAAAAATCCCAACCGTAATAGCCCTTGAGGCAGAGCTGCCCCTCGTTTGTCCGGCCGTTGGCGCCTTCGGCCCCCACCACCTTGTCGTTTTCAACCAGCAGGTTGATTTTGCAACCGGTGCCGCAATAGGGGCACACGGTAATGACTTTTTTCATGACTCACACTCTTGTTTGTTAACGAAAAACGGCTCGGCAAGCCCGCTCACACCCGCGCCGGCATCGCCAGCAGTGCCTCGGCACTGGCCAGCTGTTTCTGCCGATTCAGGGTTTCAAGATGCTCCGGCGTGACCAGCCGCAGCGCCTGGGTCGGACACACCTCGACACAGGCCGGGCCCGCCTCACGGTGACGGCAGAGATCGCACTTGAGCGCCTGCGCCTTGGTCTGCGGACGCTTGAAGAGCGAATCGGCAGCGGGTGCCACCTCTTTGAGCACCACCGCCATGGCGCCGTAAGGACAAGCCACCACGCAGGACTTGCAGCCGATGCAGCGCTCCTGCAACACCTTGACACAACCATCCTCACTGACGATGGCATTGTTCGGGCAGGCCATGGCGCACGGCTTGTCTTCACACTGGCGGCAGAGCACCGGCGTGGTCACCTTGCTGCCCACGATCACCTTCAGGCGCGGCTGAAAGTAGCTGTCCTTGGAGACCAGATGTCCATCCTCGATGGCAAGATGCAGGCCGCCCTCCCGCTCAAGGGTCCCGCTGCAAGACCCTGACTGGTGTGAAACGGCGCAGGCCACCTCACAGGTACGACACCCAATACAGAGACTGGGATCTGCAATCACGAAGCTGTTCATAGAGAGGGATCCTAAATGGTTCGTTACACCGGGCCGCCCGCCGACAGGCAAAGAGGCGGCCAGCCCCCCACAAAGCATTTATCAGACCAAAACGGGAAAAGGGTGCAATAAAAATTTACAACCAACTGAAAATAAAGGAGTAATCGGCAAGAGTGGCTTGCTGTTTACCACTACTGACGAGAGTGACGACGGGCTGGGAAGTGTGATCGACACGACAAAAGTGACGAGCTCGACACCGGCTGACCAAGGTGTATCACCCTGCCTTTCAGCACAAGCGGGCAAACAGCGACCAATCAATGACTAATTTATTGATCTTGGACAGATTTTGCGCAGATCAACCTTTTTACCCCCTACCCGATTGGATAGCATGCTTCAGTTGGCAACCAGCTTCATTAGGGAAGTTTTTCATAACACTGCTGGAGCTAACACAGAGATTCATCTGAAAGGCCATAAATAGGGATTGAACATGACCTTTCATTTAACTTTCAGAGGTAGCATGTACGTAGCATCATCATTATCTAGTTTATGTAACTATTACCGCGAAGGCCTATCACGAGAAAGTGTGATGAAGCGATATGCTCTTCTTTACGATAACGTTATTTTTAATCGTCGCGGAATTGGTATAGGCCCTGGCAACTTCGCGGAAAGTCTAGGTGAAGCCGTATCAATGATTATTCATCCTGGAAAAACTTTAGCTGAAAGAAAGTCATATGGTAAAAATGATGAATTTTGTAAGATATTTATCGATTGTTGGGAGTTTACAGAAAACGCTGCTAAATTCGAAAGTAGAATTCATGATGCAATGTCAAATGAATCAAAAAAAAGAATTGGTGAGTTCTGTCATGAAGAGTTGAAAAGAGTTCATGGTGATCATGGTTATAACATTGACGACGCCAGAGAATTGTACGGCGATCTAAGCGCAGACCTTGGAATAAACCAACTACTTCAAGATGAAGGGGTTGGCATTATTTCAAGTTATGCCCCAATAGTTGGACGAGCTTTAAAAAATGAATATACCCATAACAAGATAGATTGCCATGAATTATTTAAAAATGATTTGTTAATTCCTAATTTCGATGATTTAACATGGGATGAAATAATTGAGTTAAGAAGTGACAAACACATTCATCATTTTCGAGAAATGGTCTTTGAGAATACCATTGACACTCCTGAAAAACCTGATTTAGCATTAATTTACAAAGTTCAATCTGACCTCAGGAATTTAGCTAGAGAAGTCAAACCAAACATAACAGAAACTTTTCTTACAGGCTTCCTTGGTAATCTACCAAGTCCATTGATACTAAATCCGGTTGGTCTATGCTCAGCAATTGCGCAGACATATGAGGCAAAACAGAGATCTGATAAGTATGGCCATGTATTCTTCATACAAGATGTTCGAGATAAAATAAACTAGTATGAATACTCGGCCTGCGAATCGACAAATAATACCTAGAGAATCACAATGAACAAAATGCAATTTAAGATTGACGGCAAAAAACTTAAGGATGGTGTTCCATTGCACATAGCAGTTGCTGCATTAGATCAATTTCAAAAGATTGTCGATAAATCATATCTAGGTGTAAGTGGAAGTAAACGCCTCACTCAGAGGGAGCGAGATAAATTTTTCATTCGTACAACAGAGATTAAGCATGGTTCACTTCTCACCTACTTTGACATTGCACTACAAGGTGTCCAATTAGGACTACCTTTTGTTTCCGCATATGGCCCTCAAAACATTTGGGATGCGACAAAGGATACGTTTAATTTTTTGAGGACTGTTTGCACTGCTGTGCAAAATGGCAAACAGCCAGTCTACGAATTCAACAACGATGGAGATGCCGAAGTGCATATAGGAGATGAAGTTCATCACTATCATGGCACTGTAATTCAAATTGGCAAGATGGCTCTTCCAAACTACCAAGAATTAGCAACATTGCTGGGAAAAAACAAGTTAAATGAAATATCTGCTGGCCCAATTAATAATGAAGTGAAAGATATTTTCCTTGGTGCAGAGGATAGTGATGCTTTTCGTATACCAACAAAAATACAAAAAGATACTATTGAGTTATATTGCGAAGTATTTGACTTCAATAAATATAAAAATGCAGGAAAGCTAAATGTCAGTGTGGCGGGGCAAGACATTCCTGTTGGTGAATATAGCTTCTCTATTTTTGGAAACCAAGATAACGTTGATTATATTTACTCAATGCTGAAACCTGTTGTAATACTAAATTGTCTAGTTGAATTAGCCATAAGCCCATTTGGTGGTGAGGAAATTCATCTATTACACGTAATAGGAATTGGCACGCAGTCGTAATCAAAATGTACGTACTACGTAGGGTGCAATAAGCGCAGCGCATTGCACCTCTTGCCTCTTTTAATATTTGGTGCAATTCACTTCGTTCATTGCACCCTACATTTTCCCCTCCAAAATAAAGACTCCATTGCTACCCAGCGCCCTCCCCTTTGCCGTCCTGCCAGCAATTAATTAGTCACTATTTTATCGTCTGTTTTTCACTCACTTCGGTAAAAAATAGTGGCCAAACCACTTCCCCAGATAAAACAAACGGTTGCCCGCAGAGCGGGTGAATATTTCAATCAACGGCCAATTAATAACCTTACTCAAAAGGGCGTTTTGATTATTTATACCTGAGCATGAACCCGCAGAGTGTGTGTCATTATAAGCTTAACGACAGATGAACAGACTGTGTCCCATGAAACGCATCTTTATATCCGATTAGCTCCCTTCCCATCGCAATCCTTTGATTTCCCCCCGATGTTGTATCCACACATACCTGATGTGTTCGGGGCGATCTGCTGTGGCAAACGTGTAAACATCAAACTGACAAGATGAACTCATGAACTGTGATAAACAACAAGCCATGTCCGGCGTCATGCTGGCGGCGATTGGCGTAGTCTATGGCGATATCGGCACCAGCCCGCTCTATACCTTGCGCGAGTGCCTGTCAGGTCAATTCGGGTTCGGCGTCGAGCCGGCCTCCATTCTCGGCTTTCTCTCGCTGATCTTCTGGCTGCTGATCCTGGTGGTGTCGGTCAAGTACCTCTCCTTTGTGATGCGGGCCGACAACGCCGGCGAGGGTGGCATTCTCACCCTGATGTCGCTGGCAACCCGCAACGCCTCCACCCGCTGGACGCCGCTGCTGATCATCCTCGGCCTGATTGGCGGCAGCTTCTTCTATGGCGAGGTGGTGATCACCCCGGCGATGTCGGTGATGTCAGCCATCGAGGGTCTGAGCATTCTCACCCCCGCCCTCGCCCCCTATATCGTCACTCTCTCGGTGCTGGTGCTGACCCTGCTGTTCGCCATCCAGAAACATGGCACCGCCATGGTGGGCAAGCTGTTTGCCCCCATCATGCTGATCTGGTTTATGACGCTGGCGGTGCTGGGGCTGCGCGGCATCATCCACAACCCCGAGGTGCTGGGTGCGCTCAACCCCATCTGGGCGGTGCGCTTCTTTGTCCAGTACCAGACCACCTCCTTCTTTGCCCTCGGCGCCGTGGTGCTGGCCATCACCGGGGTGGAGGCGCTCTACGCGGATATGGGCCACTTTGGCAAAAATCCAATTCGCCTCGCCTGGTTTATCGTGGTGCTGCCCTCTCTGGTGCTCAACTACTTCGGTCAGGGGGCGCTGCTGCTAAGCAACCCCGCCGCCATTGCCAACCCCTTCTTCCTGCTCGCGCCGAAATGGGCGTTGGTGCCGCTGCTGCTGCTGGCAACCATGGCGACGGTCATCGCCTCGCAGGCGGTGATCTCCGGGGTCTTCTCCCTGACCCGTCAGGCGGTGCGGCTCGGTTATCTCTCCCCCATTCGCATCGTTCATACCTCCGAGCAGGAGTCCGGCCAGATCTATATTCCGGTCATCAACTGGATGCTCTATATCTCGGTGGTGATCGTCATCATGAGCTTCGAGCACTCCAGCAATCTGGCGGCGGCCTACGGCATCGCGGTGACCGGCACCATGGTGCTCACCTCCATCCTCTCCTGCTCGGTGGCCAAGAACAGCTGGCACTGGAACAAGTATCTGGTGGCCATCCTGTTTGCCGCGCTGCTCTGTATCGACGTGCCGCTGTTTGCCGCCAACCTCGCCAAGATCTTCTCCGGTGGCTGGTTGCCGCTCACCCTGGGCGCGGTGATGTTCACCGTGATGACCAGCTGGAAGAGCGAGCGTTTCCAGCTTATTCGTCGCCTGAACGAACACGGCAACTCCCTTGAGCCGATGATCGCCTCGCTGGAGAAATCCCCGCCGACCCGGGTGGCCGGCACTGCCGTCTATATGTCGCGGGTGGTCAATGTGATCCCCCATGCGCTCCTGCACAACCTCAAGCACAACAAGGTGCTGCACGAGCGGATCATCCTGCTCACCCTGCGGGTGGAGGATGTGCCCTACGTCCACAATGTGCGCCGGGTCTGCATCGAGCAGCTCTCCCCCACCTTCTGGCGGGTGGTGGCAAGCTACGGCTGGCGCGAGACTCCGAACGTGGAGGAGATCTTCCACCGCTGCAACGCCGAGGGGCTCAGTTGCCGGATGATGGAGACCTCGTTCTTTATGGCCCACGAGTCGCTCATCATGAAAGACCGCCCCTGGTATCTCTATCTGCGCGGCAAGCTCTTTATGCTGCTGCAGCGCAACGCCCTGCGCGCCCCGGATCAGTTCGAGATCCCGCCCAACCGGGTTATCGAGCTGGGTTCGCAGGTGGATATCTGATATCGGCTTGCTGGCCTCTAAAAGGCATAGAAAACCTCAGCAAATAGAGAGGGAGGCATTGGCCTCCCTCTCTTGTTTCCGTTAACCCAGTTACCGGCCCCCTCATCCCCACCCCTTCTCCCGCAAGGGGAGAAGGGAGCAAACCACGGCAAATCGAACCAGCTCATTTCCCCTCACACAACAGCCGTAGGGTGCAACAAGCGCAGCGCCGTGCACCGCACACATATGTTGGAGAGCGGTGCAATTCACTCCGTTCTTTGCACCCTACTCATACTGCTTTTTCCATGGTGACGAACCCTCCCGATGGCTTCGTCACAAGTGACGAACGTCACAGTTCGACAGCCACATTCACGCGTTCACTCACCCACATGAAGATTTTTATTTATTTAAAAACATACACTTAAAATCAATTTTGCTGCAAAAACCATTCTGGCCCGTATCTTGCCAACCTGCCCCTACTTTCTCCGTTCGCGACACGACAAGGTAGGCTATGAACCGCTTCGTTATCGCTGACCCCAAGCTTTGTATCGGCTGTGGCACCTGTATGGCGGCCTGCAGCGAGGTACACAAGGCGCAAGGTTTGCAGCAAGCCCCCCGTTTAACCGTTATGCGACACGAGCAGGCGACCATGCCGGTTCAGTGCCGTCACTGTGACGATGCCCCCTGCATCAAGGTGTGCCCGGTCGAGGCAATTCGCCAGACCGGCGATTGCGTGCAACTCAACGAGTCGCTCTGCATCGGCTGCAATCTCTGCGCCGTGGCCTGCCCCTTTGGCGCCATCCAGAGCGGCGGCAGCCGTCCGGTGGCCGTGGCCACCAGTTACGACACCTATATCCCCTGCTCCATCCGCTCCAGCAACCCCTCCACCTCCGCCGGCCTGCGCTGCTTTGGCGAGGATCTGCTGAGCTGGGAACCGGGGGTGCGCAGCATCGCGGTCAAGTGCGACCTGTGCGAGTTTCGCGCCGATGGCCCAGCCTGTGTCGGTGCCTGCCCCTCCCAGGCACTGAAGCTGGTCAATGACGGCGACACCGAACGCGCCGCCCGTATCCGTCGCCAGCAAGCGGCCGACACCAACCCGCAAGGGGCCTCTGCCTTCTCGGCGCCTGCCACGGCGCTCCCTGCATCCGATTTATCTACCACAGAGGGAGTTCGCTGATGTTGTCCCCCCTTGTAATGGCCACGCTCCTGCTCTTTTTGCTGGGCGCTGCCGCCGGTTTGCTCCTGCAAAAGCTGCCCGCACTGGCCAACCGTCTCAACAGCGGTTTTGCCCTGCTGGGCTCGCTCGCGGGTCTGGTCGCCGCCATCCAGATCTTTGCCCAAGGCGCCCCCGTCGACGGCCAGCTCTGGCTGCTGGGCTCGGTTCATCTCGACATGCTGGCCGCGCTGATGCTGCTGGTGATTAGCACTGTCGGCGTCGCCGTCGCCCTCTACTCCTTTGCCTATATCCGCGAATATCAGGGCAAGGGGGATGTGGCCATCGGCGCGCTGATGAACCTCTTCCTCTTTGCCATGGTGGGCATGGTACTGGCCGACAATGCGCTCGGTTTCTTGCTCTGTTACGAGCTGGTGACCCTCACCACCTACTGGCTGGTCAAGACCAACCCCGAGGCCGCCAAACAGAGCCGCCTCTATCTGGTGATGAACCATATCGGCATGGCTCTGGTGCTGATCGCCTTCTGGCTGCTCTGCCGCGAAAGCGGCTCGCTGGAATTCGCCGCGCTGCGCGAGCACCATCTGGCGGGCGGATTGGCCTCTCTGGTGTTCCTGCTCAGCTTCTGCGGTTTTGGCCTGCGCGCCGGTTTCGTGCCGCTGCACGGCTGGCTGCCGGTGGCCGAGCCCGTTGCCCCCTCCCATATCTCGGCGCTGATGTCCGGCGTGATGGTAAAGCTCGGTCTCTTTGGCATCTTGCGGGTCAGCATCGATTTTCTCGGCGCCAGCCAGCTCTGGTGGGGCTATGTGGTGCTGATCTTCGGCGCCTGCTCGGCAGTGCTCGGGGTGCTGTTTGCGCTGGCCGAGCATGACCTCAAGCGGCTGCTCGCCTACCACACGGTGGAGAACATCGGCATCATCCTGATGGGGATGGGCATCGGCATGATCGGCATCGCCAACCAGCAACCGGCACTGGTGGTGCTGGGGCTGCTCGGCGCCCTCTATCACCTGCTCAACCACGCCATCTTCAAGAGCCTGCTCTTTATGGGCACCGGCTCTGTGATGTTCCGTCTGCACACCCGTGACATGGACAAGATGGGGGGGCTGGCCAAGCTGATGCCCTGGACTGCGCTGGCGTTCCTGATCGGTGCCATGGCCATCTCGGCGCTGCCGCCGCTCAACGGCTTTGTCAGCGAGTGGTTTATCTACCAGTCGCTGCTCTCCATGACCAAACTCGGCACCTCTGTCGTCGCGCCGCTCGCGGTAGTAATGCTAGCGGTAACCGGCGCCATGGCGGTGATGTGTTTCGTCAAGGTGTACGGCATCTGCTTCTGCGGCGCACCGCGCAGCGAACACGCGAGCCACGCCCGCGAAGTGCCGGGCACCATGGTGGCAGGCACCCTGCTGCTGGCCGCGGTCTGTTTGGTGCTGGGTCTGGGCGCCCCCTGGATTGCCCCCCATATCGCCAGCTATGGCCAAGCCTTGGTTGCCAGCCAAATGAGTGTCGCCACCGGCGCCACCCTGCTGCCACTCGATAGCAGCCAGGCGATCCTCTCCCCACCCGTTATCGCCATCACCTTGCTGGGTCTGTTCCTCATCCCGTTGCTGGTACTGGCCATCTTCAAGGGCCCCAAGCTGGGTCGTCGTCACGCTGGCACCCCGTGGGCCTGTGGTTACGCCTATGAGGAGCGCATGAGCCTTACCTCCGGCGGTGTCACCCACACCTTGCGCCAACTCTGCGCGCCGCTCTATCGCAAGCAGCCGCAGCTCGATCTGGCCAGCGCCCTGCACGGGGTGAGCGATACCAGCGGGACGACCGGCTGGCTGCTGCACGGCATTGTGCTGGCGCTCTTTATCCTGATGGCTGTAGGAGTCTGATATGCCTGTTCTTGAAATGCCGAGCTGGGGCATGGTTGCCCTCGCCCTGACCCAGGCCATCGCCATGCTGGCGCTGGCGCCGCTGGCCACCGGTTTCAACCGGGTGCTGCGAGCCAAGATGCACTCCCGCCAAGGGCCGGGCCTGCTACAGGATTACCGGGATATCGCCAAGCTCCTGCGCCGTCAGGAGGTAACTCCCGAGCCTGCCGGCATCATCTTCAACCTGATGCCTGCGCTGCTCATCGCCGCCCTGTTGCTGGTGGGGATGGCGCTGCCGACCCTGACTCATGAGTCCCCCTTCCCCATCGCCGGGGATCTCATCACCGATATCTATCTGTTCGCCATCTTCCGCTTCTTCTTCTCCCTCTCGGGGCTCGACAGCGGCAGCATGTTTGCAGGGATCGGTGCCCGCCGCGAACTGACCCTCGGCATTCTGGTGGAGCCCATTCTGGTGCTCGCCTGCTTCATCATGGCGATGATGGTGGGCAGCTCGGATCTGGGCAACATCAGCAGCTATGTAGCGACCCAGCCACTGGCCGCGCCCATCGCCACCCTCTTGGCCGGCGCCGCCTGTGCCTTTGCGGTGTTTGTCGAGATGGGCAAGCTGCCCTTTGACTGCGCCGAAGCCGAGCAGGAGTTGCAGGAGGGGCCGCTCACCGAGTATTCCGGTGCGGGCCTCGCCCTGCTCAAGCTCTCCATCGGCCTCAAGCAACTGGTGGTGGTGCAGCTCTTTCTGGTGATTTTCCTCCCCTTCGGCAAGGCGGCCAACTGGAGTCTGCCCGCGCTCATCGGTGCTGCGCTGCTCCTCGCCTGCAAGCTGCTGGTGGCCTTTTTTCTGGCCGGCATCATCGAAAACGCCATGGCCCGCACCCAGTTCGTGCGCACCCACAAGCTCACCCGCTACGGGTTGGGGCTGGCCCTGCTGGCGCTGCTCGCCTATCTGGTCGGGATCTGAACCATGCCCGCCAGCACAGCAACTTTTTCCGATTTCATCATTTGTGAATGCTCATTCCCGAACATTAAAGTGAGAACTGCATGACCATCGCCATTTCGGATCGCATCGGCTGCGACTACATCCAGCAGGTGCGAGCACAACTGCCCCACGCCATCGTCGACGAGGAGTGGCAAACCGCCGATCAGGCCACCATTACCGTCAAGCCCACCAGTCTGGTCGAAACGGCCAGCCTGATCTTCCACCAGCTGGGGGGCTGGCTTCCGCTCTCCTTTGCCAATGACGAGCGCAGCCTCAACGGCCACTTCGCCGTCTACCACGTCTTCTCCATGGAGGGCGACACCAAGTGCTGGATCACCGTCAAGGTGCTGGTGGATGCCGATACCCAGGAGTACCCCTCCATCACCCCGACCATTCCGGCGGCGGTATGGGGCGAGCGGGAGATCCGCGATATGTATGGCCTGCGCGCCATCGGTCTGCCGGACGAACGTCGTCTGGTACTGCCGGATGACTGGCCGGAGGATATCCACCCCCTGCGCAAGGACGCCATGGATTATCGCCAGCGCCCTATGCCCACCACCGACACCGAGACCTACCCCTTCGTCAATGAGCTCGGCAGTGATGCCAACCGCATCGTGCCGGTCGGCCCGCTGCACATCACCTCGGATGAACCGGGCCACTTTCGTCTGTTCGTCGATGGCGAAGACATCATCGATGCCGACTACCGCCTCTTCTATGTCCATCGCGGCATGGAGAAGCTGGCGGAAACCCGGATGGGCTACAACGAAGTGGCGTTTCTGACCGACCGGGTCTGCGGCATCTGCGGTTTTACCCACAGCGTCGCCTACACCACCTCGGTGGAGAACGCCATGGGCATTCCGGTGCCGGAGCGGGCCAAGATGATCCGCGCCGTGCTGCTGGAGGTGGAGCGCCTGCACAGCCATATCCTCAACATCGGCCTGTCGAGCCACTTCACCGGTTTCGACACCGGCTTCATGCAGTTCTTCCGGGTGCGGGAAAAATCCATGACCCTGGCCGAGCTGCTGACCGGCGCGCGCAAGACCTATGGTCTCAACCTGATTGGCGGGGTGCGCCGCGACATCTTCAAGGAAGATCGCATCAAGGGTGCCCAGCTGGTGCGGGAGCTCCGTGATGAGCTCAAACCCCTGGTGGCCATGCTGCTGGATACCGCCAACATCTCTTCCCGCCTCATCGGCATCGGCAAGCTCGACCCGCAAATTGCCCGCGATTTCAGCTGCGTCGGCCCCATGGTGCGGGCGAGCGGCTTCAAGCGCGACGTGCGTCGGGTCCACGACTTTGCCGGCTACCGCGAGCTGCCGATGGAGATCCAGACCAAGGCGGGTTGCGACGTGCAATCCCGGGTGCTGGTGCGGATCCACGAGCTCTACGACTCCCTCGACATGATTGAGTTCGGCCTGGAGCACCTGCCGGAAGGGCCGCTGTTGACCGAAGGGTTCACCTACCAGCCGGGCAAGTTTGCGCTGGGCTTTACCGAAGCGCCCCGCGGCGAGAACGTCCACTGGAGCATGACCGGGGACAACCAGAAGCTGTTCCGCTGGCGCTGCCGCGCCGCCACCTACGCCAACTGGCCTGCCCTGCGTTACATGCTGCGCGGCAATACCGTAGCGGATGCGCCGCTCATCATCGGCAGTCTGGATCCCTGCTACTCCTGTACCGACCGGGTCACCCTGGTCGACCCCAAGAAGGGCAAATCCACCGTGGTCTCCTACAAGGAGATCGAGCGCTACGGCATCGATCGCAAAAACTCTCCGCTGAAATAAGGGGTCATCATGATCAAGCTGTTCAAGACCATCCTCAAGGCTGGCACCCCGACCGCCAAGTACCCCTTCGCCCCTTACGAGGTGAATCGGGATTTTCGCGGCAAACCCAAATATCAGGCGGATCAGTGCATCGCCTGCTCCGCCTGCACCAAGGCCTGCCCGGCCAACGCGCTGGTGATGGAAGTGGATATGGAGACCGGCGAACGGCGCTGGGAGATCTCCATGGCGCGCTGCATCTTCTGCGGCCGCTGCGAGGAGGTTTGCCCGACCCGCGCCATCGCCCTCTCACCCGAGTTCGAGCTGGCGGTGACCAACAAGGCGGATCTCTATGAGGAGGCCCGCTTCGCGCTGGCCCCCTGCACCCTGTGCGGCACCTACTTTGCCCCGAGCAAGCTGGTGGCGCTGGTGGAGGACACCCTCAAGCAGGCGGGCACACCGCTCGCGACCCCGGAGCGGCTGCATCACTGCCCCGACTGCAAACGAAAACAGAGCATGCTGAGCCAGCCTGACTCGGCCCTGATCACACCGATGGCCGCACAAAAGGAGTGGATGTGATGAGCAAGATCAAAGGCATAGAACCGGTTGTCGGCCATGCCCATACCCGCGCCGTGCCGCTGGCACAGGATCCCGAGATCACCAAACTCAAGAAGACCCTGCTCAAAGACATTCGCCGCTCGGCCTATGTCTACCGGGTCGATTGCGGCGGCTGCAACGCCTGCGAGATCGAGATCTTCGCCACCATCACCCCGCTGTTCGATGCCGAGCGTTTCGGCATCAAGGTGGTCGCCTCCCCCCGCCACGCCGACATCCTGCTCTTTACCGGCGCGGTGACTCGGGCGATGCGGGTGCCGGCCATGCGCGCCTACGAGGCGGCACCCGATCCCAAGATCTGCATCGCCTACGGCGCCTGCGGCTGTGACGGTGGCATCTTCCACGACCTCTACTGCGTCTGGGGCGGCACCGACAAGATCGTGCCGGTGGATGTCTATATCCCCGGCTGCCCTCCGACACCGGCGGCCACCATCTACGGCTTTGCCGTGGCGCTCGGTCTGCTTGAGCAGAAACTCAAAGCCACCAGTCACGAGGTGCAACCGGGTGAGCGGGTCGAACTGCGCCACACCGGCATCCCCAATGAAATCCGGGTGATGATCGAGCGCGAAGCGCGCCGCATGGCCGGTTATCGTCAGGGGCGGATCATCGCCGACGAGTTTATGGCCCTGCTTGAAGGGGCGACCCAGCAGGATGTGGATCTGCGTATCCAGAGCTACCTCGATCAGCACGACGATCCGCGCCTCTCGGAGATCGTCAACAACCTCGCAAACGCCTGCCTCAACCGGGCGGCCGGCAAGGGAGAGGCGGTACATGGCTGACGAGGTTTTTTTCTATCGCCTCTCGCGCAAGTTCGTCGATGAGCAGTTCGACGTGCCGGAAGAGGCCAAGGAGGTGATGTACTACAGCCTCGCCATCGGCCACCACCTCGGCATCGTCGATTGCCTGCGAGCAGACCTGGTCTGCTCGCTGACCGGTTATCGCGACTGGGTGGCCAAGCTGCCCGTCGGCAGTGAAGCACGCCGCAAGATGGAGGGGTTTCTCACCTTTGGCGAGATCACCATCTATCGCGAGCACTGCCATATGCTGGCCTGCGCCTTCGACCGACTGCGCAAAGCCGACAATCTGCTCGATGAGCAGGAGCTGGGCTGGACCAATACCTTTATGGATCAGCTCACCGCCCTCTTTAACGACCCCCATATGTACCTGATGGTAAGGAGCCGCTGATGGGCTGCAATCTCGTGTTGACCGTGGGCAATGCCATGATGGGGGACGACGGTGCCGGCCCCTATCTTGCCGACAAACTGCAAGCCGCCCCCCTGCCCGGCTGGATCCATATCGACGGCGGCATCGCGCCGGAAAATGTGGTCTACAAGGTGCGGGAGCAGCAACCTGAGCGGGTGGTGCTGGTGGATGCCGCCGAGATCGGCGAGAAGGCGGGAACCCTGCAGGTGATCCCCCCCGAGACCATCGCCGAGATGTTTATCTTCTCGACCCACAATATGCCGCTCAATTTCCTGATCGACGAGCTCAAGACCTTTGTCCCCGAGGTGATCTTTGTCGGGGTACAACCGGCCATCGTGGCGTTCTCCTTCCCGATGACCGAGATGGTGAGCGAAGCGATGGATTATCTTTATCAGCATCTTGATGTCGCCAGGGATACCGGTCTGTTAATAGATAAACTGGATCAGTGGAATATTGCCAACGCCAACCGGTGATTATTTATCGAGTTGTTAACGACCGTTATTGACCGACGGTTCCGGCAATGTGATCGAGGCCCGATGTTAAATTAAAAACATCGGGCTAATTGTGCTGAACTTGATATAAAACAAGGTTCTTTGATTTTTTCAAAAAATCGCTAACTCTCGATTTTTTATGACAAAAAAAGCGTTGCCAGTCACAGAAATTTGCCACAAAATGGCGACCGTTACGGAAGTTGATGGGGTCTGGTGGCCTCCTCGGTCTTCAAAACCGATGTGAGCCGAGAAGGCTTTGGCAGGTTCGATTCCTGCCTCTTCCGCCAAATTCATCTATTGAACAAATACTCTCCCGCTGAATTTTTCGGCCTGGATGTTATTTCCATTGTTTGTTCAATATGTTTGAAGTAATACCTTAAAAAAGGTGCTTGCCGCTTGCCAATATAATCCGAACTCAGGTTATCTCGCTGGCCAAAAATTAATTTATCAGCATCGATGCAGCATTAATTTATACCCGCTCATTGATGCATCCAGTTTGCAGTCATCCGCAAAGCGCCAGCAGTGCCATAACCCGTCAGCTCGGCCTCTCTATCGGCAAACCGGTGCGCATCCCGAACCCACGCACTGCACTGGTAATCCCATGCCGAACTCGTCTCACGCGTCAGCCATCCCCCACCGCCAGCCCGCATCAGGTACGGCTGCCGACGATTCACTGCCAGATTCACAGCAACAGCCCGGCCAGCAACAAACGCGCCGTTTGCCGCAAGTGGAGCAGCTGCTGCAGCAACCCTTTCTCGCCGGTTTTATCGAGGCGCTGAGCCGCCCGCTGGTGACTCAGGCGGTGCGCGACACCCTGAGCGAGCTACGCCAGAGCGAAGATTTTCGCCAGCATGGCGTTGCCCCCGAGCAGATCGAGGCGCTGATTGCCAAGCGTTGCCGACAGCAGTTGCGCCAGCGTCAAACCCGGGTGATCAACGCCACCGGCACCCTGGTGCATACCAATCTGGGGCGCTCGCCATTAAGTCACGAGCTGTGGGACGAGGTGCGCGACCTCAACACCGGGTACAACAATCTGGAGCTGGATCTCGCCACCGGCAAGCGCGGCGGGCGCAAGGGGCTGATCGCCCCCCTGCTCCGTTGCCTCACCCGGGCCGAGGATTCGCTGGTGGTCAACAACAACGCCGCCTCGCTCTTTTTGCTGCTGCAGGAGGTGGCCAAGGGGCGCGAGGTGATCGTCTCGCGCGGCGAGCAGATCCAGATTGGCGGTGGCTTTCGCATTCCCGATATTCTGGCGCTCTCCGGTGCCAAACTGGTGGAGGTGGGCACTACCAATATCACTACCGCCAAAGATTACCTCGATGCCATCACCGATCAGACCGCGCTGGTGCTGATGGTGCACAGATCCAATTTCGCCATTCGCGGCTTTACCGAATCCCCCGATATCGGCGAGGTGGCCCGCGCCCTGCCCGAGCACGTGGTGCTGGCGGTGGATCAGGGGTCGGGCTTGACCACCGAAGAGTTTGCACCGGATGAAACCTCGGTGCGCCAGTACATCAAGGCGGGGGCGGATCTGGTCTGCTACTCAGGCGACAAGCTCTTGGGGGGGCCGCAATCGGGCATCATCAGTGGCCGCAGCGACCTTATCAAGCGACTGGAAAAACATCCCATGATGCGCACCTTCCGCCCGAGCCGCATCGTCTACTCCCTGCTCGAACGCCTGCTCATCCACAAGCTCAACAAATCCCCCATCGGTGAGGGTATTGCCCAGCGCACCTTGAGCAACCCAGCAGCCATGCAGGCGAGAGCCTCCCGGCTGATGGCCGCCCTGCCCGGCTGCTTTGTGCCGGTCCCAGCCCAGCTGGTGGTGGGCGGTGGCACCTTGCCGGACGAGTTTTACCCGGCCCCTGCGCTGGAGTGCACCGACCCGCGTCCGGCCCAGCAGCTGCTCGATGATTTGCGCGAACTGCCGGTGCCGGTCATCGCCACCGTGCGCCAGCAGAAGGTGCTGCTCAATATGGCCACCCTGCTGCCGACCGAGATGGAACTGCTGATCGCCCAACTCAAGGAGTTGCTGCTCCCCGCCCCGTTCAATGCAACAAATGCGACCGAGGAGCCCTGATCCCATGACCCCCTATCGCGCCGTTATCGGCCTTGCCGGCCACGTGGATCACGGCAAGACCCTGGTGATCAAGGCCCTCACCGGCATCACCACCGCCCGTGCCCACGAGCAGGCCATCGGCATGACCCAGGATCTCGGCTTTGCCCACTTCGACGACGGTCAGGGCAACACCATTGGCGTCATCGACGTGCCCGGCCACGAGCGCTATATCCGCAACATGGTGGCAGGGCTCTGGAGTCTGGATCTGGTGCTGCTGGTGATTGCCGCCGACGAGGGGTGGATGCCGATGACCGGCGATCACCTGCGCCTGCTCAGGGCGATGGGGGTGCCGCGCCTCTTGGTCTGTATCAACAAGTGCGATCTGGTCTCCCCTGACGAGCTTTTGCTGTTGGAAGAGAGCCTGCTGGAGCGGGTAATGGACGAGAGCGGCATGGTGCTCGATATCGTCAGCGTCAGCGCCAAAACCGGTGAGAATATGGCGGCCCTGCACACCGCCATCGTGCGCCAGCTTGCCGAACTGCCAGCCTCACACGCTGCCCGCGAGCAGAGCGCCCCGCGACTGTATGTGGACAGAGTCTTTACCGCCAACGGCACCGGCACCGTGCTTACCGGCACCTTGCAGCAGGGCAACCTCAAGGTGGGGGACAAGCTGCGCCTCTACCCCGCCGATCGGGAGGTGCAGGTGCGCTCCCTGCAAGCCTATCACCAGAGCGTCGACGAGATTGGCGCCGTCTGTCGGGTGGCGGTGGGCCTTAAAAAAGTGCCCCACAAGGAGGTGGCCCGCGGCCATTGCCTTACCAGCGCCGCTGGCCAGTGCGAGGCGGCAACCCACCTTATCGTGCGACTCAACGCCGAGAGCCTGAGTAGCAAGACACTGCGCACGCAGGAGGTGGAAGTAGCCCTCGGCAGCTGGCATGGCCGGGCCCGTTTCGTGCCCATCAAGGATACCCGGCTGGCGCGGCTGATCTTTACCAGCCCCATTCCCTGCTTCTTCGGCCAGCCGCTCGCCATCATTCGCCACGGCAGCAGCGAACTGCTGCACGGCGCCCGCATCGTCTGGTGCGGCGACATCCACCCCGCCAGACGCAAGGCGCTGCACGCCCTGCTGGGCGAGCTGCCTGATGACTTGGAGCACTACAACCCGGCCACCCTGCAACTGGGGCTCAATGGCTATGTGCTGGCCAGCCGCTTTGACCAGCAGCCAGAGCAGGTCACCCCCCTCGGTGACTGGCTGCTGGACAACCACTGGCTGGCCCAAAGCCGCGACCAGCTGCTGGCTACGCTGGCCAGCGAACCGCTGAGTGCCGCCGAGCTGGCAACCCGCTTTGGCATCGCCCTGCCAGTCATTCAGGCCCTGCTCCAGAAGCTCAAGAGCGAGCAGCTTGTTCGCCTGCACCATGACAAGTGGCAGCAGGGCAGCGGCGAGTCGGAAGATGATCTGGGGGAAGAGGCACAGCTGGTGCTCAAGGTGGTGCGAGATCAAGGCAAGGAGGGTTACGAGCCCGGTAAACTGGGCCCCGGCGGCGTAGAGCTGGATCCCTTTATCACCCGCAAGCTACCCGCCGCCCTGCAGCAGGGCTTACAGCAAAAAGGCGCGTTGCAAAAGCAGCTGCGCAATCTGGCGCGACTCAAGTATCTGGTGCAGCTCGATGGCCCCATCTACTACGACGCCGAGCTTTACAACCAGATGGTCGCCGCCGTGCTTGCGGGCCAGCAGGTGGGAGATCTGATCGACATGGCATCCCTCAAGGAGATCACCGGCTTGTCGCGTAAATACGCCATTCCGTTCTGCCTGCGCATGGAGATGGATGGCTGGGTGCGGCGCGAGGAGAACGAGCGCCGAGTGCTGCGTCTGCCGCAGACTCAAGATGAGATGGAGCCGGCATGAGCGCCACCATCGCCCCCTCTGGCTCTGCCAATCCTGTGGCCAACCGGCTGCGCCGCGAATTTCATATCGACGGCATCGTACAGGGGGTCGGCTTTCGCCCCTTCGTCTATGGGCTGGCGCTGCGCCACGGCCTTGCCGGTTATGTCTTGAACGATGCCAACGGCGTCACCATAGGTGCCGAAGGATCGCCTGAGCAGCTCGCCGCCTTTGCCCGCGAACTGCGGGAACTGGCGCCGCCACTTAGCCGCATCGATCGTTTCAGCGAGCGGGAACTGCCCCTTGCTCATGATCCCGACTTCGATGGCCAATTTCATGGCCAGTTTCGAATTAAAGCGAGCCAGCAGCAGAGCGCGGCCACGGTCGCCATCTCGCCGGATCAGGGAATGTGCGAGGCATGCGCCCGGGATGTGGCCAGCCCCAACGATCGCCACCATCGCTACCCTTTTACCAACTGCACCCACTGCGGCCCGCGCTACACCATTATCCGCCGCCTCCCCTACGACCGCCCCCATACCGCCATGGCGGGCTTTGCCATGTGCCCGCGCTGCGCGGCAGCCTATGAAAACCCGCTGGATAGACGCTACCACGCCCAGCCGGTGAGCTGCCCCGAGTGCGGGCCCCATCTCAGCTGGCGCAGCGGCCACGGCGATGCGCTGGCCGAACGCGAAGAGGCCCTGCAGGCCGCTGCCCGCGCCCTGCAAGCGGGAGCACTGATCGCAGTTAAGGGGATGGGGGGGTATCACCTGATATGTGATGCCCGCAATGAACAGAGTGTGGCTAGATTGCGAACACTCAAGCGGCGCGCGCGCAAGCCGCTGGCGGTGATGATGGGCTCCCTTGCCGAGGCCAAATTGCATGTCACCGGCAGCGAAGACGAGTGGAAGCTGCTCGCCTCTCAGGCCAGACCCATCACCCTGCTGCGCAAGCGCAAAAATGATGATCGGCACTCAGAATCTGGACCGTCAGCCGCGCCGCTGGCCGAGGGGATCGCCCCCGGCATCCCCTACCTTGGGGTCATGCTCCCCTATACCCCGCTGCACCAATTGCTGCTGGACGCCTGCGCCATGCCGCTGGTGGCCACCAGCGCCAATGGTCGCGGCAGCCCGATCCTTATCGAGTGCGAGGCGGTGGTCAGGGAACTCGGCAGCGAGATTGACGGCATCCTGGATCATAACCGCCCCATCCTGCGCCCGTGCGACGACAGTCTGGTGCAGTGGGCGGGCGGACGGCGCCAGACGTTGCGGCTGGCCCGGGGCTATGCCCCCTGCACCCCCAGCCTGCGAGAGGCGGTCAGGGTGCCGCTCTTGGCGGTCGGGGCGCAGCAGAAGAACCAGCTGGCGCTCGCCTTCGGCCGCCTGCGCATCTACAGCCCCTATATCGGCGATCTGCATAGCCTGCCGATGCAGGAGCACTTCGAGCAGACCCTGGCGACCTTCCGCGATCTCTACGATCTCAAACCCCAGCTGCTGGTATCGGATCGCCACCCGGGCTACCTCAGCCACCAGTGGGCCAAACGCTATTGCCAGGATCAGGGTGCAACTCACCTCGAGGTGCAGCACCATCACGCCCACCTGCTGGGGGTGATGGCCGAGCACGACATCACGGGCCCGGTGCTGGGTGTTGCCTTCGATGGCACCGGCCTTGGTGATGACGGCACCCTCTGGGGCGGCGAGCTGCTGATCGCAGACGTTAAGGGATTTGAGCGGGTTGCTCACCTCGCACCTTTCAAGCTGATCGGCGGCGAGGCGGCCATTCGCGAGCCGGCGCGCCAGCTGCTGGGGCTGCTGTTTGAATCGCACAGCCCTGAGCAGATCAGTGCCCTCGATATTCCGTTGATCAAGCAACTGCCCCTTAAGCGGATCAACAACCTGCACCAGCTCTGGCAGCTGGGTCGCAACGCCCCCTACACCAGTTCCATCGGTCGGCTGTTCGATGCGGTGGCGGCGCTCTTGGGAGTGATCGACACCCCGGATTACGAGGGCGAAGCGGGGCTATTGCTGGAGGCGGCTGCCTTGCAGCTGGCTCCCGATGAACAGCCCTTCCCCCTCTCCTTTGATCTCAGCCAATCAGCGGAAGGGCCGCTGCAGATCAAGTGGGCCGAGCTCATCAATACCCTTGTCAGCGAGCGGCGCAAAGGTACCTCCACCGCCAGCCTGGCCGCCGGTTTTATCCGCGCCATCAGCAATCTGGTGGTTGCCCTGGCCGAGCGCTTCCCCGGCTATCCGGTGGCGCTCGGGGGCGGCGTCTTTCAAAACCGGGTGCTGATGGACCAGCTGGTGCCCGCTCTCAAAGCGGCTAGCTGGCAGGTATTGACCAGCGAAACCCTGCCGCTCAATGACGGTGGCATCGCCGCCGGTCAGCTCTGGTTTGCCATCCACCATCTTGCCACGCATCAGCCTGCCACAGCCGGTTGTGCCACCTTGTCGGAGTCCTGAAATTCATGTGTCTATCCATCCCCTCTCAGGTGGTGCAGCTGCACCCCGAAGATAACTGCGTCACCGTCGATACCCTGGGGGTGCAGCGGCGCGTCAGCTGCATGCTGCTCGAAGAGCCTCTCCAGGAGGGCGACTATGTGCTGCTCCATATCGGCTTTGTGATGAGCAAGATTGACGAAGAGGAGGCGCAGGCCAGCCTCGAGAGCTTCCGCCAGATGGTGGCCCTGATGCCAAAACAGGATATCTTGCCATGCTGACCTTGAATGATCTCTTTCAGGGCTTTCGTCAGCCCGAGGTGATCCGTGCCCTCGCCGCCCAGATCACCGAACTGGCCAAGGATCTGCCCGAGCCGCTGCGGGTGATGGAGGTGTGCGGCGGCCATACCCACACCATCATGAAGTACGGCCTGCACCAGCTGCTGCCCGCCAGCATCGAGTTCGTTCACGGTCCCGGCTGCCCGGTCTGCATCATGCCCAAAGAGCGCATCGATCAGGCCATCGAGCTGGCGAGTCAACCGAATGTCATTCTGGTCACCCTGGGGGACATGATCCGGGTGCCGGGCTCCAAAGGCACGCTGGCCCAGCAGCGGGCCAAGGGGAGCGATATCCGCCCGGTCTATGACCCCCTCGACGCCCTGCGCATCGCCCGTGAGAATCCGGAGAAAACCGTGGTCTTCTTCGCCATCGGCTTCGAGACCTCTACCCCGATGACAGCGGCGCTGCTGGCTGCCGCTGAAGCTGAGGGGGTCGAGAACCTCCTATTCCATATCAACCATGTGCTGGTGCCGCCAGCCATTCATGCGGTGATGGCCGATGGGGTGGCCAAGGTGAACGCCTTTATCGGCCCCTCCCACGTCAGCGTCATCACCGGCGCCGATATCTACCTGCCCATCGTCGATCGTTATCAGGTGCCTGTGGTGGTGAGTGGCTTCGAACCGGTGGATGTGATGGAGGCGCTCTTGATGATGGTGCGCCAGAAGGTGGAGGGTCGCTACGCGCTGGAGGTGCAGTACAGCCGAGCCGTCACTGCCAGCGGCAATAAAGCCGCCCAGCGGCTGGTCGAGCGCTTTTTCGAGACCCGCGAGCACTTTCGCTGGCGAGGTCTGGGGGATATCAACGCCTCCGCCCTGCGCCTGCGCGATGCCTTTGCCAAGCGCGATGCAGAGCGCCACTTCCAGCTTGATCAGACGCCCATCGATGACCACAAGGCGTGCCAGTGCGCCGATATCCTGCGCGGCCTGGCCAAACCGAACCAGTGCAAAGTCTTTGGCCGGGGCTGCACCCCGACCCAGCCCATGGGCAGCTGCATGGTCAGCTCCGAGGGGGCCTGCAATGCCTACTACCGATATATGGGGATCCAATGAGAGAAATTCAGTTAAGCCACGGCGGCGGCGGTGTCGAAATGAACCAGCTGATCAATCAGCTCTTCTTTCGCCACTTTGGCAACGAGATCCTGCTGCGCGGTGAAGATGCCGCGCTGCTGCCGGTAAGCGGCCCCGTCGCCTTCACCACCGACAGCTTTACCGTCTCGCCGCTCTTCTTCGAGGGGGGTGATATCGGCAAGCTGGCCATCGCCGGCACGGTCAACGATCTCGCCATGATGGGGGCCAAACCGGAATACCTCAGTTGCAGCTTTATCATCGAGGAGGGCTTCCCCTACGCCGATCTTGCCCGCATCGTCGAGTCGATGGCCTCAGAGCTGGCCAAGAGCGGTGCCCGCATCGTCTGCGGCGACACCAAGGTGGTGCCCAAAGGAGCGGCCGACAAGATCTTTATCAACACCAGCGGGGTCGGCACCTTCCCTCTGCCTGAGCAGAGCCGGGGCATCTCGGTACGCAACCTCAAGGCCGGTGACGCCATTCTGGTGTCGCGGGATATCGGCAGTCACGGCGCCTGCATCCTGATGGCCCGTGACGCCCTGCAACTGGGATCCGATCTCAAGAGCGACTGCACCACCCTCTGGCCGCAGGTCGAAGCGCTGCTGCAGGCTGGCATTACCCCTCACGCCCTGCGCGACGCCACCCGCGGTGGCCTTGCCGCCGTGCTCAACGAGTGGAGCTGCGCCTCCGGTGTTGCCATCGAGCTGGAGGAGTCAGCCATTCCGGTGTGCGATCCGGTGCGCGGCCTGTGTGAGCTCTACGGTTTCGAGCCCCATGATCTCGCCAACGAGGGAACCATGGTGCTGGCCCTGCCTGCCGAACAGGCGCAGGACGCGCTGGGCATCTTGCGGCAATTCAACCCCGCCGCCAGCCAGATCGGCGTGGTGCAGGCGAGCGATCGCCACAAGGTGATCCTCAACAACCCCTGGGGCAGCCGCCGCTATCTGGAGCTGCCGCAAGGGGAGCTGCTGCCGCGGATCTGTTGAGCAGCCATGCCGTTTCGTCAATTACAGGGAGGAGTCACTGCTTCTCCCCATAACGGTTAAGGAGTCACCATGCACGAAATGTCTCTGGCCATGGCTGCCATCGATCTGGCGGCCGAGCAGGCCACCCAGCGGGGGTTTACCAGGGTGACCGCCCTCTGGCTCGAGGTCGGCAGCTTCTCCTGCGTCGACCCGGACACCATTGCCTTCTGTTTCGAGGCGGCCGCCAAGGGCACTGCCGTCGAAGGGGCCCAGCTTCACTTTCAGCACCAGGTGGCCGAGGCCTGGTGTTACGACTGCAACCAGACGGTCACCCTCACCGAACGCGGGCAGGCCTGCCCCGGGTGTGGCGGATACAAATTACGAGTCGCGCAGGGTGATAGCCTGCGCATCACCGACATCGAGGTAAGTTGATATGTGTAGCGTATGCGGATGCGGCCAGGCGCGGATCGCCGGCCATGAGCATGATCATGAGCACGGTCATGAGCATCATCACGAACATGCTCATGAACATCACCATGAACATGGTCATAAGCACGACCATCATGACCACGAGCAGAGTGCGCCGCGCACCCTGATCATTCACCACCACTACCACCATCAGGGGGATGTCCATCACCACTACCACGGGGTGCGGGCTCCCATAAGCCATGAGGGGCATGATCAGCCACATGATCACCCCCACGACCATCATCATGAACATGCCCACTCTCATGACCACGGCCATTCCCACGCACATCCCCATGATCACAGCCACGACCATGACCATGACCATGACCATGACCATGACCACCAGCAGGGTGATCTGCACTATGGCAAAGGGGAAGCGGGACTGTCGGTGCCCGGCATGGGGCAGCGCCAGCTGATCGCCATCGAGATGGATGTGCTGGCCAAGAACAATGCGCTGGCCGCCCACAACCGCGAGCACTTCACAACCGCCGACCAGCTGGTTCTCAATCTGGTCTCTAGTCCGGGTTCAGGCAAAACCACTTTGCTGTGCGAAACCCTGCGCCTGCTGGCCGAAAAACGCCCCTGCGCCGTGATCGAAGGGGATCAGCAGACCAGCGCCGATGCGGATCGCATCCGCGCCACCGGCGTCCCTGCCGTGCAGATCAACACCGGCAAGGGCTGCCATCTGGACGCCAAAATGGTTCACGACGCCTGCCACCAGCTGCCCGCCAATCAAGGGGGTATCCTCTTTATCGAGAACGTGGGCAATCTGGTCTGCCCCGCCAGCTTCGATCTCGGTGAGAAGTACAAGGTGGCGATCCTCTCCGTCACCGAGGGGGAAGAGAAGCCGCTGAAATACCCGGACATGTTTGCCGCCGCCCAGCTGATGGTGATCAACAAGATCGATCTGCTGCCCTACGTCAGCTTTGACGTGGCCCGCTGCATCGAGAACGCCAAACGGGTCAACCCCTATATCCAGGTGATCCAGGTCAGCGCCACCACAGGCGAAGGGATGGATGCCTGGCTCAACTGGCTGGCGACTGCCTGAGTGCGGATAGATCACAACCGCTGATAACGGTGGATAACAAAAGAGGGAGGCTGATGTCTCCCTCTCTTTATCTGCGAAATCTGCGAACCTTGTCAGGCGCTCTCTCTATACCGAATAGCCAGCGTTTCATACTCGCCCCCTCACCCTAACCCTCTCCCCAAGGAGAGGGAACCGGTTCGTGGATGCCACCTTCCGCTCCCGTCTCAACAGGGAAAGGAGAACCTGTTCATGGATGCTGGCAATATGCTCGAAATATTCGCCCCCTGAGAGGGTCTGCGAGCATACACCTGCCATATTTCCCAAATTCCAAACCCCGAGCCTGGCGAAATGGCACCGTCTGCTCCCTTCTCCCCTTGCGGGAGAAGGGTTGGGGATGAGGGGAAAGCCAATCCTCAGGCCACGCTACGGGCCATCGCCTCCTGCTCCGCAGGCACCTCACCAAAACGCAGCACACGATGGCAGATCTGGCGCAATAATGCCTGCTGGTGACTGAATATCACCATACCAAGCCCGCGCTGCTCGCACTCCATCATCAACTCCCGCCAGAGCTGGCGCTGGATTTGCGGATCCAGCTGGGCGGTCACCTCATCGGCAATCAGCAGACGGGTACGGGGATCGAGGGCGCGCAGCAACGCGATGCGGGCCAGCTCGCCGCCGGAGAGTTGACCGGGTTTACGGCCGAGCCACTCAGGTTTGACCATAAAGCGGGCCAGTATGGCGTCATCGGGGCGCCATACATCCCACAACGCCTGCCCGGTGGTGCGATAGGGATTGAAGGTGAGTTCCGGGTGCTGGGGCACCAGCTGGATGGGGTTATAACCTTTTACCTGTTCAGGTACTGGCTGCCCATCCAGCAGGATCTGCCCGCCGGCCCCAACCGGTTGCCAACCCGCCAATACCCGCCCCAGCGTGGTCTTGCCATAACCGCTCGGGGCGGAGATACCGAGCCGTTCGCCCGCTTTCACCGTCAGCGATAACCCCTGCCAGAGGGGATGTTCCCCCTGGGCGATAGTGAGATTTCGTACTTCAAACATCAGGACACCTCCGGCACAGAGAAGAGCGCGTTGAATTCCGGCAGTGCCTGCCAGTGGGCGCGGAGCATCTCGCTCCCCTGCCCCTGGCGCAGATGGTGGCAGCTCAAGGTATCGCTCACCTGCCCCTGATGCAGCGCCACAATGCGATCGGCAAAGCGGGCCGCCAGCGCCAGATCGTGGGTCACCCAGAGGATACCGCTGCCCTGATTGGCCAATTCACGCAACTGGCCGAGCAGCAGACAGGCTAACCCCTCGTCGAGCCAGGCAGTGATCTCGTCTGCCAGAATGTAGCGGGCACCGCCAAGCGCCGCGGTGCAGGCCAGAATGCGCTTGGCCATGCCGCCGGAGAGCTGGCGTGGGTACCTGTCCAGGGTGGTCGCGGGCAGCTGGTAGCGCAGCAGCTGCTCGCCGAGCCGATCGCGAGAACCGCTCTGGCCGCAGAGGCGTGCCGCACGTCCCAGCTGACGCTCCACCGTCAGCAATGGATTGAGGGCGCTTACCCCCTGTGGCACATAGCAGAGGGTGTGACCGCGCAGACGGGCCCGGCTGGCGTCGCACAGAGGCGTGCCATCGAGGGAGATGCTGCCGCGCATCCGCAGGTTGTCCGGTAGTAGGGTCAGAGCGCTTTGCAGCAGCAGGCTCTTGCCCTCGCCGCTCCCCCCCACCAGCGCCACTATCTCCCCCGGTGCCAGTTGCAGGCTGATATCGGTCAGCAATGGCTGCCAGCTGCGTCGCCCCAGCCAGGAGTAGTGGGCCGCCTCTATGGTCACCTGGTCAAAACTCAGCATGGTTCACTCCTGTGCCACAGCAGCTGTTGCAGAGCGCGGGTAGCCTGATCAAACAGCAAAACCAGCAGCAGCAACATCAGCCCCGGGAAGAGGGCCAGCCACCAACCGCCACCGGCCAGATAACGCAGGGCATCGGCCAGCAGCAGGCCCAGCGAGGCCTCGTGGGCCGCCAGCCCAAAGCCGAGAAAGCTCAAGGCCGCGCTGTGCAGCACCGCATGGGGAAACATCAGCAAGGTGCCAATAAACCACTGGGGCAACAGCCCCGGCAGCAGGTGGATGCGCCAGCGACGCAGCGCCCCCATCCCCTGACAGCGGGCCAGCACCACATAGTCGCTGCAGGCGATCCGCCGCGCTTCTGCGCAAAGGATCAGCGCCAACTTGGGCCAGTGGGTGAGCGCCACCGCCAGGATCACCCCGCGCATCCCCCCTCCCACGGTAAAGCAGATCAGGATCAGCAGCAGCATATGGGGCAGCGCCAGCATGGCGTCGATCACCATTCGCACCGCCGCATCGCACTTGGGATGAACCAGCGAGAGGCTCGCTGCCACCATAGCCAGCAGACCGCTGCACAGGGCCGTGCTGATGCCGAGTTCCAGACTGGTGAGGGTGCCCTGAAAGGCCCGCAACCAGAGATCCCGCCCCATCTGATCGGTGCCGAACCAGTGGGTCAGCGAGGGAGGCTGCTGGCGCGCCAGCAGATCCATCGGCACATCCTGATGAGAGAGGCTCCAGCCGTAAGTGGCCAGCAGCGCCAGCCCGATCATTGCCACGGCCAAGCGCACCATAGAGGGAAGCGGGTTAAACAGCATGCTCGCCCTCCCAACCCCGATTGATGCGCGCCAGCAGCAAACTGGCCACCGTGTTGCCAATAAAGACCAGCAGGGTGCAAAAGAGCACTATGCCCATCAGCAAGGGGATATCCCCCCGCAGCCCCGCATCCACGGTGGCCTGGCCGAGCCCCGGGTAGGAGAAGACCTTCTCGGCCAAGAGCGATCCGCCAATCAGTTCACCAAGGGAGGCAAACTGCAGGCAGAGCGCCGGGGTCAGAGCGTGGCGCAGCACATGAAAACGCAGCATGGGCCAGCCGCCATCCCCCTGAGCACGGGCGTAGCGGATAAAGTCGCTCTCCAGCACCTCGGCCACCCGCGCCCGGGTATGCAGGGCAATGTTGCCCACCCCGAGCAGCGCCAGGGTCGTCACCGGCAGCAACAGATGGCGCGCTCGCATAGCCCAATCTGCCTCATCGGCGGAGAGACCCGGCGTCCAGGCGCAGCAGACCGGCAGTAGTGGCCAATGCACCGCAAACAGGGCGAGCAGCAACAGGCCGACCCAGAAGGTGGGCAGGGAGGCGAGCAGGTAGGCGAAGCGGCAAATCAGGCGATCGGGCCAGTGATTGAGATAGCGACCGGCGCAGAGGCCCAGCAGAATGCCGAAACAGCCGGAGAGCAGCCAGGCACCCGCCAGCAGCAGGAAGGAGGCAGCAAAGCGCTGGCCTATGACCTCACCCACAGGTGCGTTATAGAGCATGGAGTAACCGAGATCCCCCTGCAGCACCTGAGTAAACCAGTGCCAATAGCGCAGCCAGAGCGGCTGATCCAGCCCCCAGCGGGCGGCGATGCGGGCGTACTGCTCCGGTGGCACATGGAGCAGATCGTTGCCGATATAGGCCTTGATGGGGTCGATGGGGGAGTAACTCAGCAGCACAAAGGTGGCGACCGAGACCAGACATAACAGCCCTGCCAGACGCAGCAGGGCTTTTAGCAACAGATAACCTGAATGACTCAAGGGCGAACTTAACGGCACGTCCACCGCCAATCCTGCAGGTTGTTGAGGAGTGACCAGCTACCGTGGATTTCCGGCGCCCCCTTGCCAAGATCGATGCAACGGTTAGCGAGATAGGTGTGCTGCACATTGAGCAGCCAGGCCCAGGCGGCATCTCCCTGCACTCCGGCGCCCGTTTTGCCATCCCACTCCACCTGCTGCCAGAACGGCACGGCCGCCTGCCAGTTCGGGGCATCCAGCGCCTGCTTGAGGTGACCATCCACCACAGGGTTGCTGTAGTAGCCCGGATTGTAGAACTCCACGCCACCGGAGCCGCTCTGGTAGTGGTGATAGAGCTCCATGGGATCCAGACTCCCCCACCCCATCAGCACCGGATTGGCGTGCATCTCCCGCTCCACCTGCTCCCAGCTGCCGGACTTGAGGCTCACCTCAAGACCGATGGGCTTGAGCATGGCACGCACCGCTTCCGCCAAATCCCGGCGGGTGCTGTCGCCACTGGTGTACCAGAGGGTAAAGGCGGCGCGCAGGGAGCCCTTGTGGCGAATGCCGTCACTGCCCATCTTCCAACCCGCCTCGTCGAGCAGGGCGTTGGCGTGGGCGGCATCGCCATCCTTGAAGGCGGTGGCCTTGTTCAGCCAGGGCAAACCTTCCACCGCGCTGTAGGCGGGGATGGCATGTCCTTCCAGCAGCTGATCGGCCAGCAGCTTGCGATCGATGGCGTAGTTGATGGCGCGGCGCACCGCCACGTCCGAGGTCACGTCGTTGCCGATGGGATAACCCTTGGCATCTTTGCTGCCCGCCGGCGGAATGGGGAAAACGATGCCGCGATTCTCCACGCTCGGCCGCACCCACAGCTTGAGGGAGGCAGGCACGGTGGGCGCCAGTGACGGGGCAATGCGCACCACATCGAGCTGGCTACTCTGGGCCGCGGCGTAGGCGCTCTCTTCATCGATAAAGACAAACACCAGCCGCTTGAAGTCATTGTTGCCACCGGCGTAATAGGGGTTCGCCTCTACCACCAGCTGTTGGCCGGGCAGGAAGCTCACCAACCGGTAAGGGCCGGCACCGACCGGCTTTTGGGCATATGCTTTTGCGTCGTAATCCTTCTTCGACACTATCCCCAAGGATCCCAGCACGTTGACGAAGGTGCTCTGGGGGGCACTCAGGGTGATGGCAACCTCGGTGGGCGAGAGCACCTTGGCCGAGACAAAGTTGCCCATGTCGATCTTGCCGCCACCCTTGGCTGCGCTGTTGTAGGTAAAGGCCACATCCTCGGCGGTAAGCGGTGCGCCGTTGGAGAATTTCAAATCCGGCTTGAGGGTAATAAGCCACCCCTTGCCATCCTTGTTCGGGGTCACCGCTTGGGTGAGCACATTCTGCCAGCTGAGATCGGCGTTCTGCTTGAGCAGCGGGCTATGCAGCAGCAGGTAGCTGCCGTGGCTCCAGCCAAGCAGAGGGTCAAACCCTTCGGTGGGTTCAGCTCCGATGGCGAGCTTGAGCTCGGCAGGCACAGGTTGGGCTGCGGCCAGCGCCGCGTGAGAGGCAGTGCCCAGCAGCAGAGTCAACAGGGCGGCAGCACTGGTGCCACAGTAATGGCGAAGGGAATTGCGTGGAACAGTCATGGGGATCCTTCTTGTTTTGTACCACTCACGGATCATCACTCAAAAAAGAGGTGGAATGCGTGTCTGAACATGGGAGTGAGGGGCCAAAATGGCCCCCTATTCTAAACTTGATTTCGCGTGAAACCTAGCGACTATGCCGGTTGACCGCGCCGGGCACCGAATAGTCGTCTGCGACCCAGATCCACGCCGCCAGTCCCTTGCTGCACCGGCAAGGAGAGCAGCATCTTGAGGGTGCTGCTCACCAGCGCCCGCCCCTGCTCGGCACCGAGATGGGGATCGAGCGGCGACATCAGGGAGCAAGCCAGCAGCTGTCCCGTCTCGGGCAATTCACCCACCATAAAGGTCATGTTGCCGCAGGGGAGCTGCAGGGCGAGCCGATCGCTGCTGCTGCGAACCGGCCAAAGCTGATCCGGCCCCGGCAACACCACCACGCTCAACATCCAGGGGGTGAGCACGCAGCCGAGCCACTGACCTTCAAACAACGTGCACTCCGCCACTATAGGCATGTCCGGGTGATAGAAAGGCAACGCCTGCATCTCCTCCCGAGCGATCCGCTCGTACTGGGCTACCAGCAAGGGTGCTGGATTGGTGGCAAAACCGGCAAACTCCTGCGCTGTCTCCGGTACTATCTCCAGCACTCTCTCAGCCTCGCTTAAATGGGACTGCGCCATAGGCCCTCCCGTGCTTGTTCAGCTTTCTCCTGCTCAGAGAGCACAATGGCGGGCGCACCAACGGCAGCCAGCAGGGTCAAAATCCGATCCGTCGCCTCACCCATGGCAGCCGCCACCACAGGGGTGAGGCCGATGCGGGGCTCGAGGGATTCAGGCTCGACCCCGATCAGGGTGAGCCGCTTGGGCGACTCCCCCGTCATGTGCAGCGCCGAGAGCACGTCCGCCAGCCCCAGCTGGTGCGGGGATATCTTGCGACCAAACAGGGTCGGGATCTCCTCATCCTTCAGGGTCACGACGGTGCCCGGCGGATTACCGCTGCGCACCGCATCCACCAGAATGATGTGATCGCGACTGGCCATCGCTTCGAGCAACTCCATGCCGGCGGTACCGCCATCGAGCAGCTCGATACCGGGGGCGAAACGGTATTCACGCCCCAGCGCCTCGACGATGCGCACACCGACGGCTTCGTCGCTCAAGAGCAGGTTGCCTACGCCCAGGATCAGGGTATTCATCACAACACCTTCACCTGAGTCGTTTCGCCATTCTGGGTATCCACCACGTGGACCGCGCAGGACATGCAGGGGTCGAACGAGTGGATGGTGCGCACCACCTCCAGCGGTTTGGCCGGATCGGCCACCGGGGTGCCCACCAGCGCCTGCTCGTAGGGGCCGGGCTCGTCATTGAAGTTGCGCGGGCCCGAGTTCCAGGTCGATGGCACCACCGCCTGATAGTTCTCGATCTTGCCCCCCTTGATGACGATCCAGTGGGAGAGCATGCCGCGCGGAGCCTCTTCAAAGCCCACTCCGCGAAACTCCTTGTCCGCCGGGATCTCCGCCTTGATATAGGCGGTGGTGTCCCCCTTGCCGATGTTGTCCACCAGCGCCTTCCACTGATGAGACAGGGTGTCTTTGAGCACACAGCAGCGCACCGCGCGGCCGATGATGCGGCCCAGGGTCGAGTGCAGCTGTTCAGTCTTGATGGCAGAACCGGTGAGCGTTTTGTAGAGGCCGTTCAGCTGATCGAAGTGCGCCACCGTCTCCGGGTGTTTGGCGGCGAGCTTCACCAGCAAATCGGCGAGGGGCCCCACCTCCACCACCTTGCCGTAGAAGGTGGGGGACTTGACCCAGGAGTATTTGCCGTCATCCTGCCAGCCGGTGTAGTCGGGCTCGGTCTTGCCCTCCCACGGCTTGAGGGGCTCGTCATCCTTGTACCAGGCGTGCTTGTTGCTCTCGGCGATGCCATCCATCAGCCAGCCATCCTGATGGCTCTCGATGGGGCGATAACCCGCCAGATTGCCATTCTCGATATAGCCGCCCGGCATCAGGAAGCTGCCGCCGTTGGCATCGGTGGGCAGCTCCGGCACGCTCAGGTAGTGCTTGGCACCCTGCCCCAGCGTCAGCCACTCGGGATAGTGCGCGGCTATGATGGCGGCATCCACCTTGTAGACCTGCTCGATAAACTCGCCGAGCCGGTCGATAAAGCTCTTCACATAGAGCAGCCGTTCCAGGTTGAGCACACTCGGTGCATCCAGATTGATGGGGTTGGCCACGCCGCCCACCGCCAGATTCTGGATGTGCGGGCTCTTGCCACCGAGGATGGCGACAATGCGGTTGGCATCGCGCTGGCACTCCAGCGCCTGCAGGTAGTGGGCCACGGCGATGAGGTTTACCTCCGGGCTCAGCTTCATCTCCTTGTGACCCCAGTAACCGTTGGCAAAGATGCCGAGCTGGCCGCTCGCCACCAGCGCGCGGATCTTGTCCTGCACCTTGGTCAGTTCATCGGCACTGTTGAGGGACCAGGTTGATACCCCCTTGAGCATGTCCGCCGCTTTTTGCGGATTGGCCTCAAGGGCCGCGGTGATGTCCACCCAGTCCAGCGCGGAGAGCTGGTAGAAGTGGACGATGTGATCGTGGATGTTGTGGGCCGCGATGATGAGGTTGCGGATGTACTGGGCGTTGACCGGCACCTTGGCGCCAATGGCGTTCTCCACCGCCCGCACCGAGGCGATGGCGTGAATGGAGGTACATACCCCGCAGATGCGCTGCACTATCATCCAGGCATCGCGCGGGTCGTTGCCCTTGACGATCTCCTCCATGCCGCGCCACATGGTGCCGGACGACCAGGCTTTGGTCACTTTACCGCCTTCGATTTCGCAGTCGATACGCAGGTGCCCCTCAATGCGGGTGATGGGGTCTATGGTGATACGTTGGCTCATACGTTGGCTCATACGTTGGCTTTCCCTCGGGCCTGATAATCTTGGTGAACACGTTCAAGTGATGGCAGTACCGGCAAGAGCCGGATCAACAGCAAATAGGCACACACCTCGATGGCAACAAAGCCCAGGGAGATCAGCACCTCCTCCGCAGAGGGGAAGTAGTGGTAGCCATTGCCGGGGTTGAAGGCGAGCAGGGAGTAATCCAGCCGCCAGAGGGCGGCGCCCAGCAGCATGCTGAGGGCCCCCAGGAACAACATGCGCGAATCCCGGCGGCTCTTGTCCCAGTGGAACACCAGCAACGGGAAGATCATCAGCGCAATCTCGCTCCAGAACATGATGGAGTAGCGATTGAACTCGGAGAGGTAGGCCGACTTGTCGTGGATGACGATCTCGGCAAAACGCAGCGCCACAAACAGGATCAGGAAGATATCGATCACCTGGGTCAGCTTGTAGAAGAGCGACTTCTCGTTGGGGCCCCGCCCCGCCAATCCGGCCTGCACCAGGGATCCTTCAAACACCACAATGGAGAAGCCCATGATAAATGCGGTCAGCAGCGAAAAGACCGGCAGCAGCTCGTAGCTTTGCCAGAGCGGATGGATCTTCTCCCCTGCCACTATCATCAATGAGCCCATCGAGGACTGGTGCATGGTGGGCAGCAACGCCCCCAGCGCCAGCACGAAGAACATGATCTTGTTGAGGCGAATAAGTGACGCCTTCCAGCCGAACTTCTCCAGCAGCACGGGAGCGAACTCCAGCGCCATCACCCCGATATAGATGGTCATGCAGACCGCAGTTTCGAACAGCACCGAGGAGGTGTTGAAGTGACCGGGCAGGTAGAAGTACGGCAGGTTCCAGTAACGGCCGACGTCAATGGTGATGGAGAGGCCGCCCAGCGAGTAGCCAAACAGGCTCGCCAACAGGGCCGGTCGCACCAGCGGGTGATACTCGCCCCGGTTGAACACATAGACAGCCCAGGCCAGCGCCCAGCCGCCACAGGCGAAACCGGTACCGATCAAGAGATCAAACGAGATCCAGAGCCCCCAGGGGTAGCCGCCATTCAGATCTGTGACCGAGCCCAGCCCGAAGACGAGGCGTTTTAAAATCAACATGCCGCACAGCACGGCAAAGGGGGCCAGCACCAGTACAGGCCAGCTGACCAGCTTGCCACCGAGGGGATACGCCTTGTGATTACTCATGATCCTTGCCTCCCTTTGTGGTGCCCTGATCCTTGATCTGCGCACTCCCCTGATCATGGCCATCGTCATGATGGTGTTCGTGACCATTCTTGGTGTTGCGGCGAATGAGCACCGAAAGGCCGGTCAGCACCACCATGGGCAGCACCATCCCCTTGTAGAGGGTGTGCTGGATATGCTCGGAGCGGGCACCGGAGGAGAGCTCCGGCAAGTCGGGCATGTCGAGCTTGGTATAGGGCACCCCGGCCAGCACCAGCACCTGGGTGCCGCCCCCCTCCTTCTCGCCATAGACGTAGGGCTGGTAGTTGGGCACTTCGTGCAGGTAGGGGTCGTTGGCCTTGAGGGTCTGGCGCGGATAGGCATATTCACTGCCCGGAGTCGCCAGCAACCGGCGCTTGGCCTCGGCCATCAGCTCCTCGCGGGTGCCGAAGATGACGGCGCCGGTGGGGCACACCTCGACACAGCCGGGCAACTTGCCCTGATCAATTCGCTCAAGCCCCTTCTGGTTGCAGAGCTCGCACTTGTGGATCGCCCCCAGCGGATTGTCATAGTCATATTTGGGTACATCGAACGGGCAACCCACCATGCAGTAGCGGCAACCGGTGCAGACGCTCGGGTCGTAGTGAACGATGCCGGTCTTGGGATCTTTTTTAAGAGCCTGCACCGGACAGACAGAGACGCAGTTGGGATCGACGCAGTGCATGCACTGCTTCTTGATGTAGGCATAGCCATCCACCAGCTGATCCTTGTGCTCGCCAGTGCCGCTTTTCCACACCTGAATGATGTTGTTGGTGTAGGGGGTCAGCTTGTCGTTGTTGGACCAGGTCTGCGCCCCTGCCGGGTTGACAGGATTGCCATTGAGGCGCTGACACTCCGCCACACAGGCCTGACAGCCGACGCAGAGGGTAGAGTCGTAGAGCATGCCGAGCGCGCCGGGAATGGGCGGCTTGTTCTCGGCCGCCGCCAATGCGCTGCCGGAGACGGTGGTGCCCGCCGCCAGCGCGCCGACGGAGGCAAATTTGAGGAAGTTGCGTCTGTTCACGGTCACTCCTCCCGTGATGGGTGCTGCCCGGCTTCGTGGCGCTTCTGCTGGCGACCGAGTTCACGCACCGTCATCAGACTCACCCCGACCAGCACCCCGAGGGCGCCACCGATCAGGCCGGTCGCGGTGGGCGAGGTATAGCCCCCCTCCTGGATCTTCACATCTGGTTTATCCACCCTCGGAGTCGGGTTCTCGACCTTGGCGAGCTGGAAGATCCCCTTGCTAAAACCGACCCCCTGCTCGTTGCAGCCATAACAGGGGTGACCGATGCCGACCGGCCAGATGCCGCCGCCCACATCGCAGAACTCCAGGGTCGAGCAGTTGCCGTAGGTCTCCGGCCCCTTGCAGCCCAGATGGTAGAGACACCAGCCCTGACGGTGCCCCTCATCGCCAAACTCCTTGGCAAAACGCCCTGCGTCGAAGTGCGGACGACGCTCGCAGTTCTCGTGGATCAGTCGCTCATAGGCAAACAGCGGACGTTTCTTGCTATCCAGCGCTGGCAGCTTGCCGTAGGTGATGTAGTAGGCAACCGTGGTGAGGAAGTTGTGAGGATTGGGCGGGCAACCCGGGATATTGATGATGGGGGTGCCGATATTGCCGAGCGCCTCTTCAAGGCTGACAGCGCCGGTCGGGTTGCCACCACTGGCAGGGACGCCACCCCAGGCTGCACAGGAACCAATGGCAATGACGGCAGCCGCATCGGCAGCCGCACGGCGAATATGGTCGACGATGGGCTCACCGGCCACCATGCAGTAGACGCCACCATCCTTGAGCGGAATGGAGCCATCCACCACCAGCACATACTTGCCTTTATAGCGCTTGATGGCGTTGTGCTTGTTCTCTTCCGCCTGATGACCAAAGGCCGCCGAGAGCACCTCGTGGTACTCCAGCGAAATGGTATTGAGGATCAGGTTCTCGATGGTGGGGTGGGTGGCGCGCAGCAGCGACTCGGTACAGCCGGTGCACTCCTGCGCCCCTATCCAGATCACCGGCGGCCGCTCGGGGCTGGTGAGCGCAGTGGCCATCTTGGCGACGGCATTCTGACTTAATCCCAGGGTTGCGGCCATCCCGGCACACAATTTCATAAAATCACGGCGATTAATCCCATGAGCCGATAAAAAATTATCCTCGACCATTCTTCTTATTCCCGTAGTGAGCACTTGTTTGGTAAATGCTTAATAGGAGAAATGCTAAGGACTCACCCACATCACAGTATTGATCTCTATCAACTTCGACCGGCTTACCCCTATTTCCATAGCGAGCCACATCACAAACGAAATTAATTACCCCCAAAGAGATATTTGGCTGCCTAATAAATTTTATGCACTTAATTGGATATAAAATAATTAATCGCCGCATCTCCCTCTCTTTCGCTGCGAGCCAAATTAACATGACTGAAATCTTGGCTGTACCGCTTATTTAACAATACTGATGCCCACCAATAAATGATCCATTGAATATATCTTTACTCATCTCATTGCATATTCCATACAGTCATCCACGGGACAACCTCCTGACTTGCCTCCCCATACCAGAACGGTCTCACGGCCAGCTACCACCGGTAGCAAGCACGGCCTGCACGGCACGATTTACCTGAATGTCGCTTGGTTTCAGTTTGCATTTTACCTGCGCTTCAGTGCGACCGTTCTACTGCTAGCCCACACAGCACAACCCCGCTTGTCCTCCCTGACGTTTAACACCGCTTAATGAAAATATGCCGCCGAGGTATGCATATCAGTATGACCTCCCACCACTATTTATTGTCTTGGATGCGGGTGAGTAAAATATCGCACTCACGGATATGTTTACGCATCATCGTGAATCTGCATTCAAATTAACAGTGAGAGAAATGGCAAGTTGGACGGCTGCAGCAACATAGTTATCGATATTTAAATCGAGATATATTTGCTCATCCGGTTACAGATGTTACCGCCCACAGTCACACTATTTACCTTCACGTCACCCTGCGTAATTAACCAGAGCGTAAATATCCACCTCCATCGATGTGGATGATAATTATTCTTGTTCAATGGTAACAAAAAGAAATGAGTAGGGGTGACGATGATCATGACAAACGATCAATGTATTAATCATCAGCCGAGCAGTGGCTCCAGCAACTGCAACGCCTGATCGAACTCAAACTCGTTGACCACCCGACTCACCTCTTGAAACGCAGTCCGCAGCGGCAATTCACTGCCAGCCAGATCAGCCTCTATCTGCTGACAGAGCGCCAACGCCTGGGCATCGCTCTGTGCCAACAAGGCCCTCAACTGCCGCAGTTGCAACGCCAGCATCTCGGTATCGATACCCCGGGAAGTTACCACCGCCATGGTGGACGATGCCAGCACGGCTTCCAGCCCAGACAACAGCGGTATCAGCTCTGCCATCAGGGATGGCAAGCGGGTTGCAACCCCTGCGCAATCCGCCTCTTCACAGGCGCGCTCGAGCAGCGCAGCCTGTGCCGCCACACCGGTTGCGCCTATGGTGCTGGCACTGCCCTTGAGGGTGTGAGCCAGACGCCGGGCCGTCCCCTTGTCATCCGAGGCCCACGCTGAGTGGAAACTGGCTTCAAATCCCTGCTGTCCCTGGCAGAAGCGCTGCAACATATTTCGGTAGAGCACACTGTCCCCCCCCATTACTGTCATGCCCCATTGCACATCAAGACCGAGCACATCTTGCCAAGGGGTCACATCGTCTGACACCTGCGAGTTGCTAGCGGCTCCCAGCGGTCTGGCAGGTTTAATCCAGTGCGAAAGGGTCGCCAGCAACAGCGACATATTCAAAGGCTTGGCGATATGAGCATTCATGCCGGCCGCCAGCGCCTTCTCTTTATCTGTGGCCATGGTGCTGGCAGTCATGGCGATAATGGGGATCGCGGACAGCGCCGGATCGGCGCGGATCAACCGGGTCGCGGTATATCCGTCCATCACCGGCATCTGGCAATCCATCAGGATGCCGTCAAACCCGCGATCTTGCGCCAGCAGGGAGAGCGCTTGCGCCCCATCACAGGCACAGACCAGCGTGATCTGCTCCTTGCCCAACAGGGCCAATGCCACCTCCCGGTTCATGTCGTTATCATCTACCAGCAGCAGACGAGCCCCCGCCAGCCCATGACCGGGCAGCGCCACCGGATGATGAGGGCTTGTATCAGATAACGCCTCCCCCACGACGGCGTTGCCACTCAGCGCCTGGCGCAATGCCTGCGGAGTAAACGGATGGGCAAGTACATCACTCGGCGACAGCCCCTGCACCGCGACATGACTGGCAACCAGTGCAGGATCGCCAGAGGTGATCAGCAAGATCGCGGGCGACACTGCCAGCATGGCAATCTCCTGCAACACCTCTGACAACCAGCTCTCCCCCTCCTGCCAGCCCAGCACCACTCGCTCACAGGGTTTACCCGCCGCGATACCTTGATGCAGCAGTGCCAGCACTGCTGCGGGAGCGTCCGCGTAGACAAGCTCAACCGGCTGCGCCGACAGCTGGTGAAGGATGGCTGCTCGCGAAGCAGGGTGCTGCTCCAGCAACATCACTCGCCGTGGCGCCAGCGGCATCTCAACACATTGCTCTTGCCGCTTATCCTGATCCGCCACGATCGCAAGCCGAATACGGAAGTGGAACCCGCTGCCCTGCCCAAGGGTACTCTCCACCCGGATCTCCCCATCCATCAGCTGCACCAGATTGTTTGTGATGGCCAAACCAAGGCCGGTGCCACCATATTTGCGGGTGGTCGAGCTGTCAGCCTGCTCAAAGGAGTGGAAGAGACGCTGACACTGCTCTGCCGTCATGCCGATACCGCTATCCTGGACACAGCCCTGCAGCCAGATCGCACAATCATTCTCGTCACTGCGTGCCAGCCGGACAATCACCTCTCCCTGCTCGGTAAACTTGATAGCATTGCTGGTCAGGTTGAGCAGGATCTGGCCAAGTCGCAGGGGATCACCGCGCAAACGCTCAGGCAGATCACCAGCCAAATCGAACAGCAGCGCTAGCCCCTTTTCCCGCGCCCGAAACGCCGTCAGATCAGCTAGCCACTCGAATACCTCGTTGAGCCGGAAATCCACCTGCTCCAGTTGCAACTTGCCCGCCTCCATCTTGGAAAAATCGAGGATGTCGTTGAGGATCCCCAGCAAGTTGTTCGCCGCACGGTCTATTTTGCTTACATAGTTATGCTGCTCGGGGGAGAGGCTGGTTTGTAGCGCCAGATGGACCATTCCGATGATGGCATTCATCGGCGTGCGGATCTCATGGCTCATGTTGGCCAAAAATTCGCTCTTGGTTCGGGTGGCGTCTTCGGCGATCCGCCGGGCTTCAAGCATGGCGTCCTCCGCCTGCTTGCGGTCGCTGAAATCGAAGATGATCCCGTCCAGATAGGCGGCCTTACCATTTGCGTCATAGGTAGCGAGCCCGATGGAGTAGACCCAGCGGATCTGGCCCCAGCGATCGAAGATGCGATACTCGTTGATATATTGCCGGTGTCCGGCAATCGCCTCGATGGTGTTGCGGTTGCTCAGTTCGAGATCATCGGGATGGATCAAGTCAACAAAATCGCGACTGTTACCATCACCGACAAAATCGCTGGCAGGATAGCCAGTCAATTTCTCCGCCTCGTCGCTGACGAACAACATGGTCCAGGGGGGATGAGGCAAACAGCGATAGACCATACCCGGCACGTTGCGCACCATGGAGTGGATCCGTTGTTCGCTCTCATGCAATCGCTGGCGATCCGCCGCTATCCGATCATGGGCCTCCCGCATGGCCTGCTCGGCAGCACGGATCGGGGTGATGTCGACCAGGCTGCCGACCGCACCGCTTCGCTCGCTCTCGGCAAGTTCAATTCCCGAAAGAAAATAGAGCATGTCCATAGGAAGCCCATCCTGCGAGAACATACGCACTTCATGCTGTGTTCTGACCTGACTGCCAACCACCCTCTGTATGGTGCTGTCCTTATCTGCCTCATCCAGTACAGCCAGCTGGGGCAGCTCAGCCAGCCGCTTGCCCTCGACTGGCTGGACACTGCCAAATGCGCTGGTAAAAGCGCGATTTACGCCCAACAAACAACCCTGATTGTCGGTATAGAAGAGAGGATGTGGCAGGGTATCGATCAACGCCTGTTGAAAGGCAAACTGCTCGTTGCGCTCGCGAATGCTGCGGCGACGCAACATCCGGCCCTGCCAGAGCAGAGCAGATATCAGACAGATCAACAGAGCTGTGCCGAACAAGGCCACTCGCCGCCATCCTGATACGGCCTGCTCAGCATTACCCAGTAACAGCAGCGTCCATTGCCCTTTGGCATCGTGCCACTCGATGGGCAGGCGGCTTACCAGATAGCTTTCCTCCCCTATCCTCACCTCACTGCCATCAAGCACAGGCAGGATCACCGGCTGGCGATCCGCTGCAAAATAATGTCCGTACTGGCGAGATGCCAAGAGCTGCTGCTGCCTTGCGACAGAGTTTGGCCCCACCACTGCCATTTGCCATTCACTCTTGTTGCTGGCCATCACCACACCATCTGGCGAGACCAACAAGCCGATGGTATTACCCCACCCTGCCAGAAAGGTATCGAGCAGTGTCATCTCGTAACGAGCCACCACCACTCCGGAAATTTCGCTTCCTTGCGCCCGATCGTGAGAAACTGGCGCAGCAACATAGATCATCCGCTTGCCGGTATTGAGGCTCACCCCGGCATCCACCGTTTCCATCCCCCTGATCCCTTGCCTGAAGTAAGAGCGAAAAGATACATCCTGCCCAACAACATGTCGGCCGAGCGCATCCCAGTCACGGACGATCACCCCTGCCTTGTTGGTAACAAAGGCATGATTGGCTTTCACCCCTTGCGCCAGTACCTGCAGTGCCTCGCTGGGGCTCAGGTCCCCCCGCTCAAGCAGTGACGATTGCTGGATCTCGCGGTTGAGACGGCCAGCCAGTTGAACGGCCCCCATCCCCTTGCTTGAGAGGGTCAATTGCTGCAGATTCTCGCCCTCGCGCTGAATGCGGGTATCCAGCGACTGGCGATACTCCTGCCGCTCCAGTTCCAGATAGAAAGCATCAACCAGACTGGCCACCATCAAGGAAAGCAACAACACGGCGACCATATGCCAAAGACGGGATTTCATGGTGTATGGCATGCTCCGTCAGCCACTCCGCCAAGCGGGAATGTCGGCGCCAGAGCGACAAAACAATCCAGCAGCAGAGGATCAAACTGGCTGCCTCTCCCAGCCATCATTAGTGCCAGTGCCTGCTCGCGGGAGAAAGGCGGACGATAGGGTCGTTCACTAAGCAGAGCACCATATACATCGACGATAGCCATCAGGCGCGCTACCAACGGGATCTTTTCTCCCGCCAGACCATCGGGATAGCCGTTGCCATCCCAGCGCTCATGATGATGACGAGCCAATATCCCGGCGAGGGCAAACCCGGTGAGTAGCCTATTAGTACTGTTATCAGCACAACACTCTTCCCCCAGGTTCTCAGAGGCGACAGACTCCTCAACCCACCCCGCCAACCGGGCGATCGCAACTTCTCCCCACTCAGGATGGCGGACGATCTGCTCACGCTCTGACAGAGTCAGTGGCGCAGAGTTACACTGGACGGTTTCCGGAACACTTAACATCCCCACATCCCTCAGCAAAGCGGCCTGATAAAGCAGCTCGAGATCGAGCCCAGCCAACGCATCCCGATAGTGCGACTGATTTACCAGCTGGCTAACCAGCGCTTTGAGGCAGGATTGGGTGTAAAAGACATGAGGTTGCACATCAAGGACACGCTGCGCGGCAAACGTAGCCAGCAACAAAGCGGCACCCAGTGCAAGGGCGTGATGAGGCGTTGCTTGCCCTGCATGCTGACACGCCAGCTGGTGACGAGATGCACGCAGTTGATCCGCCGCTCGCTTGAGCATCAGGTGAGTGTCGATGCGGGCCAACAGGATCGGCGGGCTGATGGGTTTGGTAATGTAGTCCGCGGCACCTAGTGCAAATCCCTGCCGCTCATCCTCGATCTGCGCCATGGCGGTCAGAAAAATCACCGGGATTTCGCTTGTCTTTGGATCGGCTTTCAGTTGACGGCACACCTCATGTCCATCCAGATCCGGCATCATGATATCGAGCAGCACAAGGTCGGGAGGCGTGTCGGCAAGGGCTATCTCCAGCGCCTTGCGACCCGTGGTCGCCAGCTTGATGATATAGCGAGCACTGAGCAGTGCATTCATCAAATTGAGGGTGCCGGTATCATCATCAACCACCAGCACCACAGGACGAATTGCGTCCAGGGCAAGATGTTCCATATCTTGTGATTCTCCCTGCCATGATGGAAGGCTGTGAACCTTTACAGCCCTTCTCACACCATAACGGATCCACCGGCTGGCAGCCATGGCAACCCGGTTGAAATATGCGGTCTAACCAATGGAGTCAACAGTTGGCCAAGAAGACAGCGGATATGTGATTGCGGCAGTTTTGTTGCGTCACAGGATGGCTTACGCCCACTGTCGCTGTGACATCAGATCAGATTGAGCCGTTAATCCAGTTGAAGATATGTGCCTCTGTATAGATTTAGATCTCCAGCACAAGATAACCGCAGTATCGGTTGACCAAGGTCATGCACTCTATATTATCATGCTCAGAATGAGCTGGCAGGATACAGCAACAGATGGGCACATCAGATAGCCATATGGACATAGCAAAAATCATTGCCGGGCCCACGCTGGTACTGGAAAAAGATAATGTGCATAGTGATGCGCTCTGCCAGCAGTTACGTGCCATTGGCATAAGCCAGATTACGGTGGTGGAGAGTGTAGAGGCGCTGGAACGTTGCATATCTGACGGCCCCGTTGCCATGATCATCTGCAATATCGATATCGACTCGGCGAATCTGCTCACACTGCTGAAAAATATCCGCAGCACAGCCCCTTATCACACACTGCCTTTTTTGACCCTGACCTCAGGGATCGATCGCTCACGGATCGAACAATTTGTTCAGGCGAAAGTCTCTGACATTATTTTGACCCCGCTCAAACCCGATGTACTTAAAAACAGGATCGCTCGGCTGCTTTTGGCAACCAGTCAATCGCAACTCCAGCTATCTCAATTCGATTTTGGTCGTTTGCACCGTTTTTCCAACAGCGATCTGATCGCCAGCAATCAGGACAGTCCCACTATTCTGGTGGTTGACGATGTTCCAGATAATTTGATGCTGATCACCTCGGTATTTCGCAAAGAGTTTCATCTCAAGCTAGTCAAGGATGGCGAAAAGGCGATCAATATCTGCCAGTCGGATAATCCACCCGACCTGGTGCTGCTGGATATCATGATGCCCAAGCTGAACGGATTTGATGTCGCCAGAATTTTGCGTGAACACCCCCATTCAGAACATATTCCCATCGTCTTTATGACGGCACTGGATGATATCTATTCCCGTAAACGGGCGATGAAACTGGGAGCAGTCGATTTTATCACCAAGCCGATCGACATCGAGATGCTGCGTTTCCGTATTGCCAATCTGATGCGGCTGGTGCATGCCAGAAAAGACCTGCAAAAAGAGTTCGATCAGATGCTGGAGCTCAACAGGCTCAAAGAGAGCCTCGAGTTCAATATCCGCTATGAAATCCGGGAGCCCCTGCTCAATGCGGTGCATCTGTTGGAAGAGCTGGCGGCCGATCCATCGCTCAACATGATCCAGAAGACACAGCTCTCCATTACCAGAAAATCAGTGGGCGATGCGCTGGAATTGACCCGTCTGGCCACCGAGATCTATCAGATTGAAACCGGTGCCTTTGTTTTGAAAGCGGGAAAAGTCCAGCTCTTTGAGATATTCAACCGGCTCTCGGTACAATTCAAAAATCTCTATGCCGAGAAAAAGCTCGATATCAAGCTGACCAAACCCAAAAATTATCTCTATGACGAGCTGTTCATCGCCGGTGACGAATTTCTCTGTTATTCCGCATTTCAAATATTGATACGGCTCGCTTGTGAACATGCAGCGCCCTCCTCCTGCGTGGAGATTGTCTGTCTGAAAAAACCAGACAGCATTATCTTGAATATTGATAGCTCTAGCATGCTGGATATCAGCAGTGTCTCATCTCTGTTCGATCAACTCTCCTCCTCAGATAATAAAGAAATGCACAGTCGCAATGGTTATCATGGAAAAATCATGCTGGAAGCTAATGGCGCTACCGTTACTGCATCGCTTGACGAAGAATCCCATCTGCTTAATATCTCAGCAATTTTCCCGCAAAAAGAGGATTTCAATCCATATCCAGAATGAACCGGATCAAGGTCCCCGTGTTCAGCCGTGACACCGCCGCAAATTATTTTCTGCTTATGTGATGGGTGAGTAACACACGATGGGTTTTCTCCGTCCTTTCCATTGATCTTCATCTTGTGGTGTAACACAACGGGGTAATCTTCATGTATGCAGCAGGCAGGATGAACACAATAATACTGTCAATGATCCCGTTGGGTTGTCTGTTCTATGGCTCATTTCATGACCCCATTTACCTGAGGAGATAACATGAATCTTTTTCGCCGTGTTATCCCCTTGTATGTCCATATTGCACATCTTTTCTTAGGTTTGTTGCTGGTGTTTGCCCTGATCACTCTCGGCCACCAATACCGACAGACAAAAATCATGCTGATGAAGGAAGCCGAAGATAGATTCAGCCTGATCGGCCAACTGACGATTCAAGAGCTGGAGGGGCTATTTCGACCTGCGGCACTGAGCACCAATATGCTCGCCCAGCAACGCTTGATCGAGGCAACAACATTAGCTGCTCGCATGGCTAACCTTCCTTACATGGCAACCTTGCTAAAAGGACAGCGCTCAGCCAATGGGGTTTATGCCGGGTACCACAACGGCGATATGTTCTGGCTTATGCGCTGGCCTGCCGATGCAGAGGTGCAACGCCTGACCCCTCCAGCCAATACCCACTGGATATTGAAAAGCGTTCGGCACCAAGAGACTGCGACCCTCACGGACATCTTCGCGCTGACCGACAATCTCACCATCATCGAACACAAACAGGTATCAGGGCAGCTCTTTGATGCCAGAACGCGCCCATGGTTTATTCAAGCCAAACAGGCTGGACGACTGGTGCAAACGCCACCTTATATCTCGATCGATACTCAGGAGATAAACCTGAGCTTTGCCAAACCGATGCAGAACGGGGCTGGCGTCGTCGGGGTAGACCTGAGTCTGAGATCCATCGAACGCTTGCTCAAATCTGCCATGATCACCCCAAATATGCGGCAGGCCATCGTCAATGAGATGGGGGAATTGGTTACCAGTCATAAAGGCGGCATGATCATTCACGGTGAGAACGGGGCATATCGGCTAGCTAAGGTCGCTGAGGCAGAGCTCCCCATGCTGCAACATCTGATAGATGCCAGCCAACACCAGAACATAGATAAACTGACGTTTCACTCGGAAGGGCACGATTGGCAAGGAATGCGCATTGATCTGCCGGATGCGGATGAATCACGGCTATCACTCTGGATTGCGGCACCTGTCGATGAATTACTGGCTACCGCCATCACCATTCGCAACCAGACCTTCCTATTGTCGGGGATATTTCTGATTCTTGCCCTTTTCGCAGCAATAATGCTTGCCAGAACCGCCGCCAAGCCTCTTGATGCCCTGACGCAAGAGGCAGGAAAAATTGCCAGCTTCGACTTCCATGACCCTGTCCGGGTCAACACATATATTGCCGAAATCATCGATCTATCCCAGGCCATGGGTAACATGAAATCGACGATCCAGCACTTTTTGCAGCTTTCCACGTCACTCTCAAGCGAGACCAGCTTCCCCCGCTTGCTTTTACGGCTACTCAGCGAAATGCAGCAACTCACCGGTGCAACAGGCTGCATGCTCTACCTCTCCGATAACGGCAACAAGACGCTGGATCTGGCTGGGTTGTGCTGGAATGGTGAGGTACAGGAGCAAAAGCCAACCCACAGTATCGGGTCCCTCAATCAACCCAAACATCCACTGTTCCAGAGCTTGCAAGGAGTTGAACTGGAACCCGTCGCGTTGGTCACCAGCGAATTGCAGATCCTTTTTCCATACATCGAGGAAAGTGACACACCATTGACTTTCTGGCCGATAGCCCTGAAAAACCGCGATGGCCAACTGCTCGGCACCCTGGTGTTTTTGATCGATGAACAGCAGAAATCCCTGACCCCGCAGCGGATGTCCTTTGTCAAAGCCCTCTCCTCCACCGCCGCCGTAGCGCTCACCACCCAGCGACTGCTAGAGGAGCAGCGCAATCTGCTGGAAGCCTTTATCCAGCTCATCGCAGGGGCCATCGATGCCAAGAGCCCCTATACCGGTGGCCACTGTCAGCGAGTCCCCGAACTGACCAAGATGCTGGCAGAAGCGGCATGTGAGGCCAAGGAGGGCCCCTTCCAACACTTTTCGCTCGATGAAAAACAGTGGGAAGCAATACATATCGCGGCTTGGCTGCACGATTGCGGCAAAGTCACCACTCCGGAGTTTGTGGTCGACAAGGCCACCAAGCTGGAAACCCTGTGCGATCGCATTCACGAGGTCAGGATGCGCTTTGAAGTGCTGAAACGGGATGCCGAGATTGCCTACTGGCAGGCACGTCTCCATGGGGGTGATGAGGCCACGTTACAGGCCACGCTGCAACAGCAGTGGCAACAGCTGGATGAGGAGTTTGCCTTTATCGCCCGTTGCAACGAAGGGGGCGAATTTATGGCCACAGAGGATATTGCAAGGCTGCAGCAGATCGCGGGCCGCACCTGGCAGCGCACGCTCTCCGATCGGATTGGGATCTCTCAGGATGAACTGGCGCGCAAACAGCGGGCCGCGGAGTCACCGCTGCCGGTCACCGAACCCTTGTTGGCCGATCGCCCGGATCACCTCTTCACCCGCAGCAACCGCGACCGCCTTGCCCCTGACAACCCTTGGGGATTTCAGGTCAACACCCCTGAATACCTCTATAACCGCGGCGAGCTCTACAACCTCGCCATCCGCCGGGGCACCCTCACAGATGAGGAGCGCTACAAGATCAACGAGCACATGATCCAGACCATCATCATGCTCGAAAAACTCCCCTTCCCCGCCAACCTGAAACAGGTGCCGGAAATCGCAGGGGGACACCATGAGAAGATGGATGGCACTGGTTATCCCAAGCGGCTGAAACGGGACGAGATGAGCATCCCTGCCCGGATGATGGCCATCGCCGATATCTTCGAGGCGCTGACCGCTGGCGATCGCCCCTACAAGAAAGCCAAATCTCTTTCGGAGGCCATCCGCATCATGGGATTCATGCAACAGGATCACCATATCGACCCCGAGATGTTTGCGCTCTTTCTCCGCTCTGGCGTCTACCTGCGCTATGCCAAGCGTTACATGAGCCCGGAGCTCATTGACGAGGTGGATATCAGCCCCTATCTCGCCAGCCATTGATCGCCGCGAGGCACTCTGGGTTACCTGATGCCTGCAATCTGGGGATCTGCATGCAGACCCGCCGTCTTGTCACCGGTGGTCACCCCGATGCGCAATAGAGATGGGGAGGATATGCACCGGACAGCCATGCTAATCCTCTCCATGGCACCTTGTTCTGACTGACCTTACGGACACTTGCCAATAACGGTAATCGAACAAAAAAACGATAAAAATCAAGATAGATAGCCAATTAAAACGACATAATTGACTATAGTTCAATCGAACGTTTTAAAAACGTGACCACTTCACATGGGCCCAGCGCAATGACCACTGAACGGGAACCGTTGATCCGCTCACTGTTTGATGAGTACATCGAGCTGTATTCATCACGGGATGATCGGCTCACCACGCGGTTTAGCGACAATTTCAGCGGTTTTGCCGGCAGCAGTGATGTTCTGGTTACCGATAAAGATGAGTGGATCCGGATAACCCGCCGCGATTTTGCCCAGATCCCGAGCAGGATCCGCCTGGAAATACTCGATGTAACCCTGCAAGATCTGGCCGCTGATGTGGTGGCTGTCACCGCCTTCTTCCATATCCATCTACCGAAATCAGAACCTATCCTCTCCCGCAGAACCGCCAGGTTGGTGCTGATTTTTCGACACGAAGCCATGGCGTGGAAAATTGCTCACAGCAGTATCTCCATCCCTTACAGTGCTGCTCGGGAAAGCGAAATTTACCCGATGACCAGTCTGGAGGAGCGCCAACATGAGCTGGAGCTCATTATCGAGCTCAGAACCAAGGAGCTGGCGGAAGCGAACCGGAAACTGGAAGCGCTCAGCAATACCGACGGGCTCACCAATATCGGCAACCGTCGTCTGTTCGACAACTCATTGAACCAGGCCTGGGAACACTGTATTCAGACAGAGATGCCGATTGCGCTCATCATACTCGACATCGATCATTTCAAGCAGTTCAACGATCTCTATGGCCACGTTGCTGGTGACGAGTGCCTTCGATTGCTGGCCCATACCCTGGCGCAATCCGGGCGCCGCTCGGGGGAGTTGGTGGCTCGCTACGGCGGAGAGGAATTTGTCATCCTGCTGCCACATGTCGAGCGTCAATCCGCCTATGAAATTGCCCAACATATCCAGCGACTGATTTTTGCACTGGCGCAGCCACACGCACAAAATGCCACCGGTCTGGTGACCGTTAGCATGGGTGTTGCCTGCCTCAGACCATCGAGTCACTGGCAGCCGTCTGAACTGGTCAAACTGGCTGATTCTGCGCTCTACACCGCCAAATCATCCGGCCGTAACTGCATCAGAGTGGCGGAGTCACCCAGCCTCCCGCAACCAGTCTGCCCATAAGTCCCTCATACGCCCCCATCCTCCTCACGGGAAACCACTGCGCGCTAACCATGCACGGCAAGGCTCAACGCATCCCATCGCAACATACCTTCCCACTGATCCAGTGTGCTTTGATAGGTATCCGCCGCGTTGTAATGGGCCATGGCATGCAGGCGGGCATGATGGCCAAGTCGCTTGACCACATCGGGCATGGTGTTGAGGCTGGCCAGCACCTGCGCCAGATCGCCGGGATCGTTTGGCTGATATTTGCGGCAATTCACGTCATCGGTGAGGTGTCGATCCCACCAGGCGCCATCGGCCGGGATCACTACGCATAATCCCGCCGCCATGGCCTCCAGAATGGAGAGACCAAAGGGTTCCTGGTGACTCGTGGAGACAAAAATGCCGCATTGAGATCGGATCTCGTCAAGATTGGCGGGGTTGGCATACCAGTGCGTGTCTGGCAGCTGTGGCTGAGGCTGGCTACAGGGCTGCAGCGTGCCCTTGGGCTGCAGATAGCACACCATCAGCTCGGGGCGAGCATCAGGGATCAGTTGATGGGCGGCCAGCATGGTCTCCAGCCCCTTCCAGCGCAGCAACGAGGCCGCCCACAAAATACGAGGCCCCCCCAGAGTCGCTTTGGGCCAATCAATCTCGCTCAAACCGTTGGTAAATGGCTGCCAGTGTGACGGGAACTCGGTCTCGCCAAGCCGGGCCAGCAGCGCCGCCAGGGAGCTGCGGGTCGATTCGAGATAAAACACAAAACTCGCCCGTTGCAAGGCTCTGGCAGAGAGCCCCGAACACCCCACAGGGCCATGGATCAGCTGAACCACCCGGCACCGCAACCAGCGGGCCGCCCAGTAACAGCAGAGATCCACCCCCGGCCCGGACGCCGCCACCAGACACTTCACCTGCCCCAAGCGCAGCACAAGCCAGAGGATCAGCAGGGTCTGCCACCCCTGTTTGAGCAGATAGCCGATGCCGGACTCCCGCCCCTTCAATATGTGGGGCAGCCAAAGAGGATGATGCTGACAACGGGACCAGGAGTCGGGATCCTGGGTCAACACATGGCATGTTAGCCCGGGCATCCGTTTGGCCAACTCATCGAGCAGCACTTCGGTCGCAACCTTGGAGCCACCGCGAAACGGGATGGGATCCACGACGATGACCTTTCCAAACACCGGCTCAGTTTGCATGCTCATCTTGCTGCTCCCTTACTCTGGTACCTTGCGGCGGCCAAACCCCAACTGCACTTTTTGCGCCACTCTTGCCATCCCACTCGCCAGCATATTGCGCCCTCTGGCAAGGAGTCGTTGCCCCGCCCAGTGAATGAGTGGTCGGAAGGGTGTGGGGGCCGTGGCGTGCCAACGACCAGCCAGCGCGGCGTCCCACACCGCCGTGACCCCGTCGACATAGCGCGCCACCGTGAACAACTGTGCAGCACGCAACTGAGCGGCCCGCCCCATCGCACATCGGCGCTGCGGATTGCTCAATTGCCGCCAGTGATCAGCCATCTCGGCCCAATCCCCCGGGGTTGCCAGCAAGCCGGTCACTCCCTCCTCCACCACTTCGGGGATGCCGCCCACTTGGTAGGCACTGACCGGAAGCCCCAACATGCCCGCCTCCGCCAACGTCAGACCAAACACCTCCTCACGGGCGCCGGAGACCAGCAGATCCACCCCGCCCCGCAAGATAGCGGCACTGTCCGGTCGCTCGCCGAGAAAGTGGACGCGCTCGGCCACCCCGAGCTCGACAGCCAACGCCATCAATGCTTCCCGCTCCGGGCCGCTGCCAATAATCAGCAACTGAGCCTCCTCCCCCGAGGCCATCAGGGCAGCCAGCGAGCGGATCAGCAGATCAATCCCCTTGCGTTTGATCAATGAGCCGACGGTGGCGATGATCATATCCCCCGGGGGTAAGCCCAACATGCCGACGACCGGCCAGTGAGCACCGCCATTCAGGCGAGCGGCATCCACCCCGTTGGGTACCCGGATCAACCGCTCGGCCGCGCAGCCATCCTGGCGCCAACCGGTCAACACCGGCTCGCTCACCCCGATCAGCACGCTTGCCTGATGAACCCGCAGGCTGAATCTGTCTCTGGGCTGATAACGGGCATGGAGGTGGCACACCAGCGGTACCTGCAACACTCGACAGACACCCACCAGCCACTGACAAGGGGCCGCGCTGTTTGCATGTACCAGCCCAATCTGCCGCTCGGTGATGAGCTCTCTGGCTCGCCCGGAGAGGCGCCGATGGGCTGCAAGATCAAAACGGGGCGCCTGCCATCCCAGCAGCAGGCTGAACGGCTCGACCATGGTTTCTACCCCGAGGGTGGCCGCCTCTGCCGCCAGCGTCGGGCTATTGCACCAGAGCAGGGGCGTAAACCGGCTGCGATCGAGGTGGGCCAGCAGATCCAGCAGGCAGCGTTCGCTGCCGCGGATCCAGTCCTCTCCGTAGTGAACCAGCAAAACAGGGGTTGCGTTCATCCTCTTGCTCCCTTTGGTGGCACTGCCGGCAACCGGGTTGCCTCCTGATGATCCGCAGCGGTGGCCTTCACCTCTGTGGCCGCCTGCTGCACGTACTTGATGGCGGCGACGGCCAGCGCCAGCTCCAGATAGATGGGCCAGGTAAAGCCCTGGGTCAGGAAGGATCCCGAAATCACAAACCCCACCATGCTGGCCATCACCCCCTGCACAGCCGTGATCACTGCAGGAGGCATGCCAGCAAGCTGGCAACGCCAGCAACTGCGCAGGGTCACCGTCACCATGCCGATAAACAGCGCCAGCCCGACAAAACCGGTTTCAGCCAGCACCCCGAACCAGGTGGAGTGCACCGCATGATTGAGCCCGTCCCAATGGGGGCTGTAGAAGAAGTAGTTGTAATAGAAATTGGACAAGCCCACCCCCACCAGCGGATGGCCCAGCGCCATGCCCCAGGCCGCTTGCCAGGCGTAGATCCGCCCCATGGCCGAGGCATCGACCCCGCTCTCGGCGGCGCCGCCAGATGCCCGATCGCTGATCCCGGCGGCGGCAAACAGCACCACCAGCGCGACCATCCCCATCGAGATCAACAGGGTTTTCGACTTCACCCGCTGCCAGGCAAACAGGCCGCTGACCGCACACACGCCAAGCAAGCCACCGCGGCTCTGGGTGGCGATAATGGCGGCCGCAGTCAGCGCAAAGCCGAGCCCCCCCAGTAAACGCCCCCCCACCCCATTGCCCTGATTGAGCAGCAAGCTCAGCGAAAAGCCGGCAGGAAAGAGCAGCACCAGCGCCAGATCGTTGGGATCCCCCAGCACAGAGCCCAGCTCGCGCCCTATGGTTACCCGGGTCCCCTCCACCAGCCCAATTCCGCTCGCCTTGTTGTAGAGGGCCACCAGCGCCACCAGACAGCCCGCCACCACGAAGGTGCGCACCGCCAGCGCAAAATCCCCCGGAGTGCGCACCAGCCAGGCGGTGGCCAGGGTCATCAGATAGATCTTGCTATAGCTGCCGGTCCAAGTGGCGATCGCCTCGCCCCGGTTGCTGGCAGACAGCACACCGATGGAGACCATCACAAAGAAGGCCGTCAGCCAGCTCAGGGCTGGACTCCAGTAGGGCTTGATCCGGCCGGTCAGCAAAATGTGCCAGACCAGCGCGCCGATGGCGGCCAGCGAGAAGAGCAGCGGGATCTTGAGGGGATAGAGCTGGGGGAACACTTCATGCAGCCGAAAGAAGGAGAAAGTAACAAACCCCAGCACCATCAAGAAGGGCCAGCGCAGGGCAAACCAGATGGCGGGAATGGCAAGGCCGAGCACCGGTAGCAGCAAGGGATGGGGCAGCCGCCACCAGAGCAGGGCCAGCACCAGACAGATGGCGCTTGCCCAGATGGCTGGCGTTAGACGAGCCATGATCCTGCCCACCATTGGCCGAGCCAGACCATCGCCAGCGCCCCGAGCGAACTGGCCCAGAGGGTCGAGAGGCGATACGGCAGCGGCAGCAACCGCTGGCTCACCAGATAAAAGGCGAGCGCCCGCACCAGATAGACCAGCAGCAGGGTCCAGATCACCCCGGCAACCCCGAAGGGGGGGATGGCGAGCAGAAAGCCTGCCACCCCAAGGGCGCTGCAGCCCAGATTGATCACCATCTGGGCATTGCTCTTCTCGCCGCTAAAGCAGCCGACATTGAGCAAGTCCGAAACATTGCGCACCGCCATACCCAGCACCAGCAGCGGAATATAGGCGATCGCCCCGTGATAGCTCTCCGGGGTCAGCCAGCGAATGAGCAAGGGGGCCGTGAGCCCGACAATCCCCGCGGTGACAAACCCCAGTACCGACCCCATCACGCTGTAGTGGGCATTGAGCCGCAGTCCATCCGGCTCGCGCAGCAGCATGAAACGGCGGGGATACCACCAGAGGGCAAAGGGTTGCAGCAACAACCCCACTGCCAGCGCCAGCTTGCCCGCCACCGCGTAGTAGGCAAGCAGCGCCTCACCCACCACATCGGCCAGCAGCCAGCGATCCAGTCCGCTCAGGGCAAAGCCTGCCAGCCCGCTCACCACCAGGGGCAATCCATAGCGCAGCAGCGGCCGATAGTGTTGCCAGTCAAAGCGGATCCCGCTATCTCGCCACTGCCAGAGGCTCAGCAGCAGCGCCAGTGCAACGCAGGTCAGGGTGCCGGAGGCCAGCACCCCGCTCACGCCCCAGCCGAGCCAGAGCCACCAGCCGGTCAACACCGACTGGATCACCGCCTTGCCTGCGGTCGCCACGAAAAAGAGCTGCGCCTGATTGCGCATCCGCAGCCATGCCAGTGGCACGCCGATCACCCCTTCAAACGGCAGGGCGCAGAGCACCCAGCGCACATCCGCAAGACGGGTTTCCACCGGCAGCCAGGCTTGCACCACAGGCGCCAGCAGCCAGAGCAGCACCAGACTGGCCAGGGCGATCAGCCAGACCAGCCCAAACATGCGGGCCACCACCTGCTGGCGCTCCTGCTCATCTTTCGCCAGTCCGGCAAAGCGGTAGAGGGCATCCACCAGCCCGAATCCAAGGATCAGGGAGCCCAGATTGATAAGGGTGAGCAGCACCTCCAGCTGACCGTATTCACGAGGGAGCAGCTGATGGGTCAGCACCGGCAACATCAGCAGGGAGATCCCCTTCATCAGGAGCAAGCCACCGGCGTAATAGAGCATGGCAATCTGGTTCACACCAAGTTTCATAGGGCCTCCCAGCCTCCCGAAGCATCCTGCTCCGGGTCAGCTACCGCTAATGCAAAGCCCACGCCACTCACTCCCGCCCAGAAGCGATAGCCCCTCTGCGCGGCTTAACCGGTCTGAACAAGCCCAGAATGAGACTGGCATTTGCGTTTTGCACAATGCGGGCTGCAAATTGCACCGACCGGCGCAATCTGCCCCTCCTCTTAGCCCCATTTAGCTCGTTCTAACAGGGGTCGTCCTGTTGGCCCGATCCCTGCTTTCTGCATAGCGAGCAACGGACTGCACCAGAGGGAGAGGTCGCCATGAACACCATCAACCTGCACCGGATGAAAAGCTGGGCCAAACAGGGGGAGACGCCACTGGCCCGCCGGGTATGGCGACTGGCCAAAAGTGCCCGCTACTGGTCATGCCCCGTGATCCCTCCCCTGCATCGGCTGCTTTATCGGCTCTATCTGCTGGGCAGCAACGCGCTGGCGACCCTGACCCGCACCCTCTGGTGGACCCCCTTGTTTCAATCTCGCCTGACGGCCCCCGCCCCGCGCCTCTACCTCTATGGCGGCATCCCCTATATCAGCGGTCCGGTCACCATCGAGATCGGCGCCGACTGCCGCCTCAGCGCCGCCATGACCATCAGCGGCCGGGCATCGAGCCAGACACCAAGGCTGGTCATTGGCCGCAATGTCGGGATTGGCTGGCAGACCACCCTGGCGGTGGGCAGCAAGATAGTACTGGGGGATAACGTCAGAATTGCTGGCCGTGCCTTTCTGGCGGGCTACCCGGGGCACCCGGTCAACGCCCGCGATCGCGCCCTTGGCAAACCGGATCGCGATGAACAGGTGGGGGCCATTGTGCTGGAGCAGGATGTCTGGCTTGGCACCGGGGTGATGGTGATGGCCGGTGTCACCATAGGCGCGGGCACCATTGTCGCCGCTGGCAGCATCGTCACCCGGGATCTGCCTGCAGGTGTGCTGGCAGCGGGTGTACCGGCCACAGTACTGCGCCCGTTGCAGCCACAAGATCACAGCGACCCCGCACACGCTTCGGAGACCTTTGCATGAAACTACACTCACTGCCGCAACTGGTGGTATTGGGAGAGGATTGGGGCCAGCACCCCTCCAGCACCCAACACCTGATCAAGCGTCTGTTGCTTGATTATCAAGTGCTCTGGGTCAACTCCATCGGCATGCGCTGTCCCCGCTTTACCCTTCACGATCTCACCCGTATCGTCCACAAACTGGGGGCGGTGCTGCGCGGTGCGCGCCATGCTGGCGGCCAGTCGGTTGCGCCATCACAGATCAGCAGCCCCCGGGTTCTGCCGCCGCTCGCCTTGCCACTGCCGGGCAGTCGTCTGGCGGGCAAAATCAATGGCCACTGGCTGGCGGCGCAGATCCGGCGTCAGCTGCCCGAGCTGGATCGCCCCTTGCTCTGGATCTCCCTGCCCAGCGCCGTCGATCTGATTGGCAAGCTCGAAGAGCGGGCGGTGATCTACTACTGCGGCGATGACTTCTCGGCGCTGGCAGGAGTGGATCATCAGGCCATTGCCCACTGCGAGGCCCGACTGGTGGAAAAAGCCGATCTCATTCTGGCCGCCAGCCCCGCGCTGGCCAGCCGGTTTCCGCCCCATAAAACCCGGCTGCTCAGCCACGGCGTGGATCTCGAGCTGTTTATGCCCCCCAGAGAGCGCCCAGCGGATCTCCCCTCCGGCCGTCCCATTGCCGGATTTTACGGCAGCCTGAGCGACTGGATTGATATCCCCCTGCTGGCAGAGACAGCTGCCGCCCTGCCCCACTGGGATCTGGTGCTGATTGGCCCGGTCCAGACCGATATCTCCCCCCTCAAGGGGCTCCCCAATATCCATCTGCTGGGGCCCCGTCCCCACCACACCCTGGCGGCCTATGCCCAGCACTGGCAGGTGAGCCTGCTGCCCTTTGTCGACAACGCCCAGATCCGTGCCTGCAATCCATTGAAATTGCGCGAATATCTGGCCGCAGGGCGACCCATCGTCAGCACCGATTTTCCGGCCCTCGATGGCTATCGGGATCAGATCCAGCTCCCCCAGGATGGGGAGAGCCTGGCCCAGGCCATCAACCGGGCCGCCTTTGATCAATCCAATCCGGGCTGGTTTCAGGAGAGTGGCTGGGAGGGGCTCACCCGCAGCGAAGGGCGCCACACTCGCCAACAGCAGGTGGCCCTGCAAAGCTGGGATCACAAGGCTGCCGAGCTGAACAACTGGTTGAAGGGGCTGCCCGGATGAGCAGAGGGCTCTGGCTGGTTATCCTGCTCTGCGCCAATGCAGCGATGGGCGCCACCCGGCTGGAGGGACAGACCCCGCTGTCCCTGACGGGCAACCAGACACCCCAGCGGCTCGATCTGAGCTCCCACAACTGGCCAATAGGCAGCGATGATGAACTGGTGATCGAGGGCCATAACCCCAGCGCTCACCCGCAAACCCTGATCCTGCGTATCGACGATAACGCCTCGGTCAACTACCGCAGCCGGGTCAATCTGGAGCGGATTGTCGCCCCCGGCCCCTTCACCCAGCGCTTTGCCTTGAGTGAGTGGCGCACCAGCCAGCCCAGAGCGCTGGCGCTGGACAAACTCACCAAGCTCTATCTCTTTATGGCCGATAACGCCCCCTCAATGACCATTCACCGCTGGTACTGGGAGCCCGGTCTGACTCTGCCTGCGGGCACCATTGCGCTGGATCTGGGGGCGGCGGCTGCGCCCCGCTTTACCGGCTTTGAGCCCCTGAGCCCGGGGGATCCCCGGCTGATTGGCCACCCCACCGCCATCTTGCGCCCCTCCGGCGATGCCCTGGTGCGCGATGGGCTGCGCAATCTGGATGGCGTACGGTTGGAGGTCGCCAAGGGGCGCTACCAGCTCACCCTCTGGCTCGATGACCCCGGCGAGTGGGAGTATCTGCCCCACCCCTTCGAGCGCAGCGTGCTGGTCAATGGCGAGCCCATCTGGGCCGAGCAGTGGCAACCGCAGGAGTGGCTAACGCAGCGCTATCTGGCGGGACAATCCCGCGAGGCACTGCCAAACCCGGATCCCTGGCAGCTGTTCGGGGCACGACAGGGCGGCCCCGTTCATGTCACCCTGAACCACCCAGGCGGCCCGCTCACTATCACACTGGTAGGTCACTCACCGGATGCCAAGTACCTGGCGGGACTGCTGCTTGCCCCCTATCCGGCCCCCACCAGCAAAGAGGCGCTCCCGAATAGTGGGAAAGATCACGCTGTATTGGCCGACGCTACCGCCATCGTGCTGACCAAGCAGCGCCAGCTGTTTTTGGAGAAGTGGACTCTGGCCCCCTATTCCCCAACCCCAGCCCCTGCTTCGCAGCAACTGAGCCTCACGCCGATTACAGATGCCGCCCCAACCCTGCAGATCGCCCCGCTATCTGCGGCCGATGCGTTGCAGCAGGCTTCACAACCGGTGCTGGCCGCCCGTGGCAGCCAGCTGTTGCTGGAGTTTGCCATACACGCCGCCACCGACGATCCGGCCCCCTTGCTGGTGATCCAGCCCCCCGAACAGGCAGGATCACCGCTGGCGCTGATCCCCTATTACGGCAAGTGGCATCTGGTTCGCCCGCAGGCGAGCGGCACCCTGTTGGCCCCCTCGGATCAGGAGCTGGTCGAGGGGATCGCCGGGCTCACCCTACTGGCAGGGGTGCCACGGCGTCTGGTGCTGCAAATGACCGTCCCCAGAGACGCCCCGGCGGGACGCTATCTGGGCAATATTCAGCTGCTCAGCCAACAGCAACTGGTGCAGCTGCCACTGACTATCGAGGTGCTGCCGTTGACCCTGCCCGCGGCCAGCAAGCCGGTCGGCATCTATGTCGAAGCGCCCCCCTATCTGAACTGGCTAAGCCCAAACCCCGAGGCGCTAAAAGAGCAGATCGCCACGGCCAGTCGCTGCGATCTGGAGCGGCTCGCCAAGCTGGGGATCAGCGGCCTCTCGCCCGCCCTGCCACAAGATGAAGCAGGGATGCGGGAGATCATGGGAGAAGCGGCCGGGCTCGGCTTTGTGCCCCCCCTGCTGGCCTATACCCCGCTCAAACGCTGGGGGGGCGACCCTGCCAGCCAGCTTGATCAGTGGCAAGCGCGGCAACAGGGGCTGACCGCCAGCGGCTTGCCCCCGCTGGCATGGAGCCTGTTTGATGAGCCGGATCTTGCCACTCTGCCCGCCATTACCAGCCTGGCGCGGGAGATGAAACGGCGGGATCCGGCGGTGCTCCGCGCAGGTCACTTCAATCATCCGGGTCAGGCTGGTCTGCTGGCAGAGGTGGAGATTGCCTTGATCAACGCAGGCTTTGGCGCCGACAAGGCCGATGTGGCGCGGGTACGCCAGCACAAGGTCACCCCCTGGTTTTACAATCTGGGCACCCTGAGAGCCGCCGGGTTCTATCTGTGGCAAAGCGGCGCCGAAGGCTATTTGCAGTGGCATGGCCGCATGCCCACCGCCCTGCCCTATGACCCCACCGACGGGCGGGAGAGCGACTTTATGCTGCTCGGCCCACAAGCCTGCGAGGCGCACCGCCTCTCTCACGATCTGCTGCTGTTGCAGCAAGCCATCGAAGATCTGCGCTGGCTCGCCTGGCTGGAGCAGGAGGCCCGCTATCAGGTGGAAGCCGCCCTGCTGCTGGAGCGTCTGCGCGATCAGCTGCCGACCCGCTGGCAGGTGGCAGAGCAACTGCCCTCTGCCGCCTGGATCCAGTGGCGCCGCGAGATTGAACAACTGGCCAAGGGATTGAAAACATTGCAAACTGGTGCCAACTCATCCTCCTGAAGTGACTGCGTATGGCCAACCAGACTCCCCGCTCCACAGCCAAAGACAGCGCCCTGCGCTGCCTGTTGCCCCTAATGCTGCCATTGCTGATCCTCACCGGTTGCGCCCGTCAGGAGCCGGTCAATGAGACCCTGCCGATCCTCAACCAGTTGCGGGAACAGCAACTGGCCGAACAGCCCCAGCTGCAACTGCAGTACCAGCAAGCGGAGACACAACTGCCAGCGGATCAGGAGCAGCTGCTGCATCAGTTTTTAGGACGCAAGGATCCGGCCCGAATTGCGCTGGTAAGCGGCCCCGGGCTGCAAACTGACATGCTGGAGAGTGCGCGGATGGCGAGCGTGCGACTGACCGCCCTCACCCGTTTGCTGGGAGCTCGCGCCATTGAGCTGGAGCCCCGCTATGACCCCATGTTGGCTCCCAATACCTTGCTGATCCGCATTCTGCCAAACGGTGAATCGGGGTCGGTCACCCCAGCGGCGGCGCAATAAGGCCGAGGCAAGAGGTTGGCAAAGCCACCCGATAGAGGGGATAAGGGGCCAGCCCCCACAACTTGCGCCAACCCTGGGTAAGACGGTACGAGAGCAGCGGCGGGCTCTGGTGCAGCTCGCCTAAAAACATCACCCCCTGACTCATCCCTTCACCCGCCAGCGTCACTGACATCGCCTCGCTATCAGGCGCCACCAGCATGGCCTGCAGCAGGCCGTCACAGCGGGGATGGGCCAGCTGATAGCTGACATAGGTGCCGCCCAATACCGGCGTGGCCACCCGCAAGCGCCAGCCCAACTGGACCAGCTCCAGCAGCATGGGTTTGGCCCCCTCATTGATCGCCCGGTTCTGATAACGCCAGCCCATAGCGGCAGCACTGAGCAGTGCCACCAGCAACAGCAACAGATATCCCCTAGATAGACCCATCACGGCGCCCCCTTAGAAAGAGGATGGTCATCACCAGCAGCATCATATTGACCACCCGGCTCTGATAACGCCACCAACCGCAGATATCCCTTAGACAGACCCATCACGGCGCCCCCTTAGAAAGAGGATGGTCATCACCAACAACATGATGGCCCACTGGTAGAGCTGGGCCAGCGAGCCGGTATGCAGCCAGCCATACCAGCGCAGATCCAGGCTCATCAGCACCAACCGCAGCTGATTGGCCCCGATATAGAGCAGGCAAACCAGCAGCAACATGGGCCACTGCCGGTAGAGGGGGCGCTCCGGCGCCAGCCAGCAGCAGGAGACCAGCCAGGAGAGCACCACCAGATAGAGTTGAGAAAACGAGGAGCACCCCTTGAGCACGATCAGCGCATGGCCCCCCAACCGCTCGATACGATTGCCATCAAGGCGAGTCTCCCAGCCCAGCAGCTGCAACCACTGGCCCACCCCCCAGGCATCGAGCGCCAGCACAGGGCCAGAGAGCAGGGCAAACACCTGCTGCCCCCACAACACCGCCACGGTAAAGGCGAGCACAATCTGCAACACCGCCCGCTCATCGCCACTCTGATGACGGCGCCACAGCGAGGCCACCAGCAACAGACAGGCCAGCGCCTTGCAACTGGCGCTGGGGATCAGGATCAGCAGGATAAAGAGGGCGAGCGCCAGTGGATGCGGGCGCCAGCTCGGTGCAACCCGCGATGCAATTTGCCACCAGATAGCAATCAGCAACACCACCAGCAGGTTGAAGTGGCCCATATTGAGCCACACCATGCCCCACTGATTGGCCAAACCAAGTAGCAGCCAGTTGGGTGCCCACTGCCAGGGACGGATCTCCATCGCAACTCCTGCCGGTTATCAGCGCTTTTGACCGCTGTCGCAAGTTCCATGCCTGCCCGCTCTCACCCGGACCAAGCCAAGTCAGAGGATGCAACAAAGCTGGCACGCTTTATTCATTCCACCCTGCTGGCACTAGCGCCAGGGAGAAGGAGTGAGCAATGAAACTCAAACCGTTGGCAGGGCTGCTGGGGATGTTGTTGGTAACCTCCCCCGCATACGCCTTGACCGAAGTCGATACCGAACTGCAACTGCTGATGGATGTGTCGGGCAGCGTCAGTTCATCGGAATTCAATCTGCAATTACAGGGGTATGTGGACGCCTTTTACAGTCAGGATGTACAAAGCGCCATCCTCGACACCAGTGGTGGCAAACTCGGGTCCATCGCCGTACAGATGATCATGTGGAGCAGCAGCAACCAGCAGAGCGTGATGACTGACTGGTTCCACCTCTACGACATGACCTCCATCAACAACTTCGCCGCCACCCTGGATGCCCTGGTGCGCCCCTATGCGGGGATGACGGCCCCCGGTTCGGCCATGGCCTTTGGTGCCCAGCAGTTTGATACCAACAACTACACCGCCGCCCGCCAAGTGATGGATGTGTCGGGTGACGGGATCCAGAACAACGGGCTGGATACCTCTACCGTGCGGGATCAACTGCTCGCCTCCGGCATCGATACCATCAACGGCATCACCATAGGTCAGGACTATGCCGATGGGGTGTTGCAAGAGTGGTATGTGGAAAACGTGGCGGGCGGTCAGGATGCATTTGTCATCAATGCCACCACCTTCGCCGACTTTGGCAATGCGCTGGAGCTCAAACTGGCTGCCGAAATTGAGGGGGGCATTATTCCGGAAGGTGCACTGGCCGCCCCCATCGAGGAGATCCCGCTGGCCGCCCAGCTGCTGCTCGGTATGCCGCTACTGCTAGCCTGGCGCTATCAACGCCGTAATCAGGGACGCCTGCAGCCCGCCAACGGGCAACTGGCACCCGCCATCGGCTGATTTATCCCCCCGTGTGTTGCGATTAGGGAGCTATGGCTCCCTGATTTTTATCTGGAAACAAGGATAAGTGGCTGAGCATATACAGCAGTTGTGCTCATGATTGGGCTGAGGCAGGCTACTCGACTAAAACATGGGGCTGGCGGCTCTTTACGACACTTCTTATTGAAATTTACAACTTGGTATCAGGTAGACAATCAGCAAACTCTCTTTGAATACGTGGGATTTTACCTACCTGCTCACCACCACCATGCAATATAACTAACAGCATGCCCACCATTAACGACACCCCGTTGGATATTCTGACCATCTGTTCAAGTAAAGGAAGTGGATAACCCTTACTGTGGCGATGGATTGCATGAAGTCCACCGTGGATGAACGAACTAAGAGGTTTCCAAGAATACTCTTTGAATTCTCTCAACATATCCAACGGTTCTTGAGGGGACTTTCCTTGTAGTTTTTCTAACATTTCGCTGAGCATAGGAAGCTTATTTGCCTTATTTGCCGTCTCCTGCGTCAGCTCGCTGGTTAACTTTAAAACATCTGTATCGGTTGCAGCGTAGAGCAGCCACATTGCCCGAACCAGTGCCTCATATTGAAGACGAACAAGCCCCGTAGACGAGGTTAGATTACCTGCTGATATAAGCATTTTAGCACTTTCAGCATGCTCGAAAGCAATACTACACATGACTCTGCTCACCATGATTCTTTGTGAGTCATCGAAGGGAGGCAGTACTAAAAATTCCAGTAAGTTTTTTTCAAGTTCAGCAGAGCGTGACAACAGATGATTTATCAATATAGTCTCTCCTCATTACGATTTTTTAAGGGCAGTAGGTTCGATTAGCGAAGCGTAATCGGACGTTCGCGGTCTTTCTGCAACATTTCTATTTAACTCGCTAAAACCCTTCCATCTTGCCACTTCTCCCCCTCCCACAAAAAATCACCCTCGAACTGGCACCGGTCGGGGCGTAGTTACAGCATTGAAGTGGAGTGTCACAGCGAGCATCCGATTATTCCTACCACCCGCTAATCGAACCTACGCGCTGTAAACACCATACGTTGGCAGCCCCCCTATTCAAGGGCTTGTTAGGCTACCTGACCACCGAACAAATCAATGAATTTTATTGGCTGGCGCGCTTTAGAACGTTTATCAAGATACTCTTTCTGCTCTTTTTCATGCCGTTCTCTCTCAATTTGGGCACTTTGCTTAATAACAGATTTATCTAGGCTCAATAAGTATTTATCTAATGCTTCAATTGTATCAACTGAAGATATGACATCTTCGACCGTCGGCTCAAGGCGGCCATGTGCTGCCATGTTTCTTAATCGACGTGCTTCATGGAAACGGTCACTCAATCCATCAGGTACCGCTACACCGAATCGCTCCCAACGACCATTGACCAGATCTGTGGTTGCAGGGCGACGTTGGAGAAATTTTATGCCTGTTTCCTCTGCAAATACTTCAACTTCTTTTTCGAGATATGTCCAAGCCGAGAGTAATGCACCTAAAGGATGTATTTTAGCTAAATCTTTAAGCTTGTCTAATTCTTGGTCATTACTTGGATCACTCAATTTATACTCAAGCAAGTCAGACTCATACGAAAACTGCACTATAATTTCATCATACTCCTGACTGTAATATTTTTTCAGAACCTCTCGAAAAAAGTTCTCTGCTATATTTATGTAAAAAATACTGGTCAATTCATTCGGAGAACCAAAACGATGCTGTAGAGCATTTCTTTCGTCAACTAACAACTCTATCTTATTTAGTAAGGGTAGACTTATAGACTTATCTTGCAATACTTTTATACAACCTTGAATAGTAATTGTTTCCTTTGGCCCTTTGTATATAGATTCACCAGAGTCAAGCACTAAATCTTTCAATATTAATTCCACTGCATTTGCCAAATGCAAAATCAACAATTTTCGGTCTAGCTCTTTCTTACCATTGTAATGTGTAATAGAGTGACCAAGTAACTCCATTGCACTCTGAAATAATGGTGATTCTATTGCCAAAGTTTATCCCTCATAATTTCAAGCCAGCCTTAATATCGCCTAACGGTAATAGGATGGAAAACACTATTAATGCCTTCGTAACGCCTTCCATCTAGCTCTGCCCTACCACTCGTCATCACAACCAATAGATAATATTAAAATCACTGTATTACCAACCAGCATCTGACTTATAAGTCCTTCTTATAGGTCTATTATCAATAGCCTTGCGCCGGTTCCACTTGTACCACTGGATAAAACCACAGTCAACAAACGGAAATATAAAATGCAGCCTATCTCCTCTTTTATCGGCTTGCCGCGATGTTTACTCCGCTATTTGCATGATATAAAAAGGCCTCATTAAGAGGCCTAATCAGAAATATTCAGATTCCGGCTGATAGCCAGCTTTTGTGGCAATCAACTCGGTTCTGGTGACAAGGGCAACACCTGCCCATCGAGCGCCTGATCACTATGGGATGGATAGTCCGGCACCGGCTCGCAGTAGGGAATCCGGCTTAGAACCGGTGCCTTGACCAGGGCGGCCAGCTGATCGGAGCGGCGCAGGCTGGCATCCGCCAGTTCGGCCACCAGCGCAAGACCGCAGCCGAGCCCCAGCCCGCCAACAATGCCCGCCAGCAGAAACAGCCAGAGCGGGTAGTTGCTCGGCTTGCTGGGGGCAAAGGGCTTGTCGATCACCTTGATCCGCTCCCCCTGCTCGAAGTTGCCCAGATCGCCGGTCACCTTGGCCTTCTCATAGCGCAGCAGCAAATCCTGATAGAGAGTGCGCTTGACCGCAAGATCCCGCTCCAGCTCGGCGAGCTGGCGCTCGGTATCCCCCTGGGAGTCGACCACCTTGTCCAGCCCATCCAGCTGGCTCTTCAAGCCGGCGGCGTTTTGCTCCGCCTCCGTCAGCTGCGTCTGGGCTAGCTGCCACTCGGGCCCGCGGGCCATATCCGGCTGGGATTTGAGCTGCTCGAACTCCTGCTGCAACTGGTCAATCTGATAGCGCAGACTCTGCACCTTGCTGTGCTCGTCGCTGTAGCGGGCCCGCAGCAACACCAGCTCGGTGCGCATCAGCTGCAGCTTCTCATCCAGCTGGCGGGCCAGCTGACTCTCCTGCCCCAGCGATAGCTGATCGACCCGGGCCTTGGCCTGCTGCAAGGTGATCAGGCTCTCGGCATAGCGCTCCTGCAAACCATAAAGACGGGCGACGTTGGTACTCTGCTGCTGGGGCAAGGCGCTGGCATGCTCCCGTTTAAAATCGGCGAGCAGCTGCTCGGCCGCTTGCAGTTCGCTGCGGCGGCTGTCGAGCTGGCTTTGCAGGAAACGTTCGGACGATTCCGCCGACTGGCGCCCCTTGCTGAGCAGGTTGAAGAAAAAGCGCCGCGAAATGGCTTCGAGCAAACCGGCGCTGTTGGCCGCCGAATCCGCCTTGACCTTTATCTCGATCACCTCATCGCCGATCAGCCGCAGCGAGACGGCACTCGAGAGCCAGTCCATGATGGCATCGCGCTGGGCTGGGGGGGTCTCATCATTGACCAGACCGCGATCCCGCGCCACCCCATCCAGTACATAACGGCTGCGCAGCAGGGCTTCAAGCACCGCAAAGCGATCTTTCAGGCTCTCCTGAGTGATCAGATCCTTGAGGGTCGGTGTCTGGTTGGCATCTTGCGGCACCATAAAGGTGGTGCGGCTCTCATACTCCTTGGGGGTGAGCAAGCCGACCGTCACGCCCACCAGCGGCATCACCAGTACCGGGATCACCAGCAGATAGCGACGGCGCCAGGCGGCAAAGAGAATGATGTAGAGGTTGTAATAGAACTGGACAGGCATGGCATCACTCCCTGAGAAAAGCGCTCCCCTCGCACGATGCAAAGGCAGTGCCACCAGAGGAGCTGATCGCCTCTGTGGGCAGATCGCAAGAGTGGTACAAGATTCGCATTCTCCCGCTATCCGGGGTGTTACCCCTTCCCTTGCCGGAGCGCGAACCATGTTGTCATCAACCCCGTCGCACAGACCCCATCCCCGCGGGAGCGCCAGCGCCAAGCCCATCGTGCAACCTGCCCTGCAACCTGTCGTACAAATCGTGCAGCACCTGCAGCCCGGCGGGCTGGAGACCATGGTGCTCAACCTCACTCAGGCAAGCCCGGCCGATCAGCCGGTGCATATCATCTCCCTTGAAGGGCGCAAAACGGATGTGCTAAACGCCTGGCCCGCCCTGCATCCCTTTGCTGGCAATATTCACTGTCTGGAAAAGCCTGCGGGCTGGTCGCTGGCGACCCTCTGGCGGCTCACCCGGCTGCTGCGCCAACTCAAGCCCATCGCGGTACATACCCACCATCTGGGGCCCATGCTCTATGGCGGCTTGGCCAGTCGGCTGGCCCGGGTGCCCACCCTAGTACACACCGAGCACGATGCCTGGTATCTCGATAACCCGCATCAGCGCACGCTGGCACTCTTGGGTGTGCGCATCTTGAAACCCGTTCTGGTGGCGGATGCCACTTTGGTCGCCAGTCAGCTGCAAGCCAAGCTTGGCCAACTGTCACCGACCGTCATTCCCAATGGCATTGATGAACAGCGCTTTGCGCCGGGCGCCATCAACCCCGCCCGCCATGAGTTGGGGCTGCCCCAAGAGGTCAAACTGATTGGCTGCGCCGCCCGCCTTGAGTCGGTCAAGGGTCACACTCTGCTGCTGGAGGCGATCCGCGCCCTGCCGGAGGAGGTGCATCTTGCGTTGGCTGGGGTCGGCAGTTTGCAAAATGCGTTGCAACAACAGTGTCAGCAACTGGGGATCGCCCATCGGGTCCATTTTCTGGGGCTGGTCGAAAACATGCCGCGCTTCTATCAGGGGCTGGATCTCTTCTGCCTCCCCTCGCTGGCGGAGGGGATGCCGCTTTGCGTGCTGGAAGCACAGGCCTGCGGGGTACCGGTGGTGATGAGCGATGTGGGGGCGGCCAGAGAGATCGTCTGCCAGGCCAGCGGCCATATCCTGTCGGAGCGGGATCCCGACCGCCTTGCCCAGCTTCTGGCACAAGGGTTGCTGCAGTGCCATAGCCTGCGTGCCGTCACCCGTGAGTTTGTGTGCCAGCAAAGCAGCTTGAGCCGGATGGCTCAGGCCTATCAGCAGCTTTACAGCCGCTGATCAAGCGACCCGATGACCAGAGGTGCATCCCATGGAATGGATCATGATCGTGTTCTGGCTGTGCGCTGTACTGGTGGTCTACCACCATGTCGGCTATCCCCTGCTGCTCAAATTCGGTGGTCGGCAGGCGCGCAAGGTAGCCAATCCACCGCGCCCTCTGGATCGAGGGTTCAAAGCAGACGCCACCGATGAGGCGCTGCCGACCATCACTTTGCTGATGCCGGTCTACAACGAGGCGGCGACCATCGCGGCCAAGCTGCAAAACCTCGCCAGCCTCGATTACCCCGCCGACAAGCTGTGGGTACATGTGCATTTCGACGGCTGCAGCGACAACAGTTACCCCATTGCGCTGAGCCAGCTCGGTGATCCCGCCCTGCAGCAGTTGCAGATCAGGCTGTTTGATCACCCCCGCAATCGCGGCAAGGTCGCCGTGCTCAACGAGGCCATGACCCGGGTGCACAGCGATCTGGTGGCCCTCACCGATGTCTCGGCCCTACTGCCCATCGACAGCCTGCTGCTGGCGGTCGCCCATTTTGCCGATCCCAAGGTAGGGGTGGTCGGGGAAGCATACCGGTTCTGGCAACCGGGCTCTCAGGGCGAGGAGAGTTACTGGCACTATCAAAGCCAGATCAAGCTCTGCGAGTCGGCCCTTGGCGGCATGCTGGGGGCCCATGGGGCCTTTTACATGATGCGCCGGGAGTGCCTCACCCCACTGGCCGCCGATACCATCAACGACGATTTCATCCTGCCGATGCAGGCCATCGCCAAGGGGTATCGGGCGGTCTATGACAATCGCTGCGCCGCACTGGAGCTGGAAGTTTCCGATGCCGCGCTGGAGGCGACACGGCGCAAGCGGATCGGGGCTGGCAACACCCAGCAGCTGTTGCGGTTGCTGCCCCTGCTGCACCCCAAGTTCGGCTGGGTTGCCTTCAACTTTGCCAGTGGCAAGGGGCTGCGGGTGTTGATGCCGCTCTGCCTGACCCTGCTGTGGCTCTGCGCCATCCCGCTGGCTACCCAATCTCTGCTGTTTCAGCTGCTGCTGGGGCTGCAACTGTTGGGGTATCTGCTGGTCATCCTGATCCAGCTGACCCCTGTCCACCCCTGGCCCAATCTGTTTCGCAAGATCCACTATCTGGTACTCGGACACTGGTACAACGGCATGGGCACCCTGCGCTACTGCCTGCGCGCCCCCATACGTTTCATGTCACAGGAGAAAGCCGTATGACACACCCCATTCCAAGATTGACCCTGGTGGTCAAACGCAGCATGGATCTGCTCGGTGCCACTCTTGGCCTGCTGCTGACGCTGCCGCTGTGGCCACTGATCATGCTGGCCATCCGGCTCGATAGCCCGGGGCCAGTGTTCTTTCGTCAGTTGCGGATCGGGCGCAGCCACGCCACCCATACCGAGCTCTTTTTCATGATCAAGTTTCGCACCATGCGCGCCGATGCCGAGGCGGCCACCGGGCCGGTCTGGTGTGGCAAGGGGGACAGCCGGATCACCCGCAGCGGCGACTTCCTGCGCAAAACCCGGCTCGATGAGCTGCCGCAGTTTATCAATGTGCTCAAAGGGGAGATGTCGCTGATCGGCCCCCGTCCGGAGCGACCCGGGATCGCCAACCGGCTGGAAGATGCGGTGCCGTACTTTATCGAACGCACCTATGAAGTGGCCCCCGGCATTACCGGTCTGGCACAGGTCAATCAGGGTTACGACGAGTCGCTGGATGATGTGCGCAGCAAGCTGGCGTTCGATCTGGCCTACTCGGTCGCCCTGCTCCACCCCTGGCGCTGGCTGGTGCAGGATGTGCATATCATCGGCAAGACGATCGCCATCATGGTTGGCAAGAAGGGGCGCTAATCCCGCCAATCTCAGCCACACCTCGAGACCATCAGGCCATTGTCACTGCAATGGCTTTTTTATGGCGCATCCTTGTGGTACGTCCGCGGTGATCACAGAGAAGTCAGCGACCTGATCGCCATCATCTGGCCTCATTCATCCAAAGGCCTGATGTCCGCTTGCCCCACCGCAGAAATCCGAGCGTTGCGTGATCACAGAAGCAATCCGCCTCCTGCTCCCTATAGCACCGGCACATAAAAAAATGAGTGGCCAGCGGCCACTCGTTTTGACAGGTTTCTCCGTGATTCAGGCGCCGTAGACGGCCAGAATATCGGTCACTCTGTTGTTGACGCTATACCCGCGGGCTATGGTGTTGCGGGCCGCCTGACTCATTTTGCTGCGCACCACCCCATCGCTGCGCAGCCAGTAGTTGACCAGCTCCGCCATATCCCTCACATGGCCGGGCTCCACCAGCCAGCCATTGGATTTATGGTCGATCAGATTGACCAGGCCCCCCACCGCAAAGGTACAAACCGGTATGCCGTGAGCCATCGCCTCCAAGGCCACCAGCGGTAGTCCTTCAAAGCGGGAGGTGATGCAGAGCAGGTCGATGTTGTGCCACTCATTGGCCATGTTCTGGAAACCATGAAGTTGGACGCGATCACCATACTGCTGCAACAAGCCGCTTTTCATGGGGCCATCCCCGTAGAGATGAAACGCTCCGTCCGGGCAGAAGGCGGCCAGCTGGCAGAACGCCTCCGGCCCCTTTTCCGGCGAGAGGCGGCCGACAAATGCAATCCGGTTGCCAGTTACCGATGCAGGCGTTGCAGGCATAGGCACAAAGTTGCTGATCACCGTGCTTGGCACTGGCAATTTGCGAGCGATGGGCTCGCTCACTGCAATACACTTCGCAAAACGCGCTGTGGTGCGATCCAGCCAGCTGTAAAACTTCAGCAAACCTTCCCCGTCATCCCCACTGTGAAAGGTCGAAACCACCGATTTACCGGTGAACCAGGCCGTCAGCCGCCCCAGCACCCCGGCCTTGTAGCCGTGGGTATGGATCAGCACAGAGGCTGGCTGGCGGGCCAGACGGCGCATAAAATCGCGGCTGTTTTGGCACACCTCGTAGGGCAAGCCCTGTTGTTTGAGCAGGGTCGTAAAGGGGGTCATACCGTGGTTGCTCACCAGCACTATGGTGGGGCGAAATCCCCTGGCCAGCAGATCGTTGGCCAAGTGGATAATGTGAACTTCTATTCCACCGACCTGACGCGCATCGATGGCCAGCCAGATCTGCTGCATGGGTAACATAGGCACCTCCTCCCGTGGCTCCATGCCACCTGAAATGAGGCGCTGCATAGAGCGGGCCAGTCAGGCAAAGAGGGGCTGGATCAGGCGCCGGGACAGGCGACCAGCAGGAGGGTCATGTCATCGAGGGCGGCATCATTGACGCGCTCATCAAACCAGCGGGCGATGCGATGAGCCAGTTGCTCAAGACCGGGCCCCGAAGTCAGGCAGATCTCCTTGAGCTGCGACTCCCAGCGCTGGCGCTCTGCGGCATCACGGCTATCGAGCAGACCGTCGGTCCAGAACAGCAGGATCTCGCCGGGCTTGAGCTGACGCTCATTGGTCACGAAGTGGGGATCCGGGCGCAAACCGGGCAAGGGGCCGGTCACGCCGACCTGACGGATGGTGCCGGGCCCAACCAGCCAGGGCGCCGGGTGGCCCGCGCTGGCCCACTGCACCCGCCCCTCGTTGCCGAGTTCAATGCAGAGGGTGGTGAGCAGGGTAGCCCCAAGGAGCGGATCACTGTGAACCGCATTGGACAAGATGGTCAGCAAACGGGCGGGGGCGCGCTCCAGATCGTGCGCCGTCAGCAAACCGCGCAGATAACCGGCATAGGCATGGGCAAAGAACTTGGCTTCTGCATCGTGACCCATCACATCCCCGAGCCACAGCACCCGATCCTTGACCAGCAGAAAGTCCCCGCCCCCCACGGTGGCCGCGCGGGTTTGCAACGCCAGCTGGTATCCCCCTATGGAGGTGGCGGGCAATAACGGGCGCAGCGCCGAGGTCATGCGCTGATCCAGCTGTTCGCCCCATTGCGACTTGAGCTGCTGCGAGCGTTGCAGCACCCGCGAAACCGCCAGCAACAGGTCCTGCTTGGTGATGGGCTTGACCAGAAAGTCATCGATCCCCAGCGCCCCCGCCCGACTCTGGGTCCACTGATCCTGATGACCGGTCAGGAAGATAAAGGGCACCCCCTTCATCTTGGGATCCTTCATCAACTGCTGGCGCAGCCCAAAGCCATCGATCCCCTCCATCTCGATATCGGAGAGCACCAGCGCGGGGGGCTGCTTTCCAAGCGCCAGCAGGGCGGCATGGGAGTCGGCATAACTTTCAACCCGGTAGTGCTCATGGAGATAGGCGGTGAGCAGGGCACGCATCACCTTGTCATCGTCGATCACCGCGAGCACCGGCAGTTGGTTGACCGGGCCCTGCTGGCGAAGAGTCACGCGATTGCGCTCACCGTCGCGAGAGAAGTGCACCTCGGCAAACAGCTGGTGCACCAGCGCCAGCCCGTATCCCCCCTCCTGCAGCTCATCGGGTAACGGCGCGCTGGCAAGACCGGGTTGCGGGCCGCCATCATCCTCCAGTATCAGACTCAAGCCCGTTTCATCTTCTTTCAGCGTGAGCCAGAGCCGGGTCGCAGGAGGAGCTGTGTGTTTGACGCTATTGGTGGCCAGCTCACTGAAACAGAGCAGCCAGTTGGCTTGATCCTTTGGGGAGACCTGAAACAGGGAGAGTCCCTGTGCCAGCCGGTTGCGCAGTTCGCGCACCGCCTGCAGGGTTGCCGGAGCAGATCGCAACCAGTCATCCATATCGGGCCTCCATCAGCGAGCGATCAGATCCGGAAATTGAGCAAGGCGCTGCGCCGACACCAGCGCTTGAGCCATTCGGTCACCCGGTTACTGGGCAGCCGGTTGAGTTCGCGCAGGATCTCGCTGGCCAGCCCCGGGTTGAGTTTGTCGTTATAGACAGCGCCAACCAGATTGGCCTCGGCACGGGTCAGTTTATCCACCGCACTTTGTACCACGGTCGTCGGGGTCACCCCGGCCAATACCACCAGCAGCGCCCCTTCACAGGCCCCACACACCTGATCGGCCGGAATATTGCCCCGATTGAGGGCGGTGAGCGGCGAGGTATCGAAGATCACCACATCGTAATGCTCCAGCCAGCGAACCAGCAGCTGACGCAAGGTATCCTTGTTGCGAAAGGCCATCAGATCCTTGCCCGGCGCCGGGAGCAAGGACAAGGAGCGGCCAGTGGCCACAGGCTCGGGCACATCATTGGGACCCCAGGCAACCGCCGTGGCGCGGCCGGGGTGATAGAGATTGAGATCCACCAGCAGGGTGCGCAGCCCATCCGCCTCCGAGCGCCTTGCCAGCGCATCGCAGATGGAGCTCACCCCCTCTCCCCCTTCTGACGAGGTGACCGCCAGCGAGCGGATCCCCCGGGCGACCGTCGCCGCGTAGAGGGATTCGAGCTCCAGATATTGAATGGGGATGCTCATATCAAAGCGTCCCGACCAGGGCCACCACCGAAATCGTGGTCAAAATGTCGCGCATGCCATCCATGAAAATGGCCCAGTTGCTGCTCTTGCTGTCAGGGATAAAGACGGTGTCCCCTGCGCGCAGCACCGGTAACTGGCTAAAGTCGGGCTCTTTGGCAAAGCCGTCGAGATCGAAGCTGCGGGCCTGATCCCCCTGACCACTGGTGGCCATGTTGATCACCACAATCTTCTTGATATAGGCGCTGCTGGTCGGGCCCCCTGCCTCGGCCAGCAGATCCAACAGGGTCATGGAGGAGTCAAAGCGGTAGCGACCGGGACGGGCTATCGCTCCCAGCACCCGAATGGTGTTCTCCTTCGGCTCGTCGAGCCAGGGACGATTCTTCTCCGGCAGGTAGATGGAGTCGCCGGGCAGCACCTTGGGCAGCAAGGTTTCATCGCCGGTTTCAAAGTAGAGAGCAAGGTCGAGCTTGCTGACCCGCGCCGTGCTGCCACTGCGATGGGCGATACGCACATTGCGCAGATCCGCCGCCGCAGTCGGACCATCGGCGGCAGACAGGATGTCGATAAAGCCCATCTGCTCATTGAAGGCATAGCGACCGGGGGCTCCGACCTGACCGAAGATATAGATGGAACTGTCCGGTGACTGGCGCACCCACTGGGACTTGTTGTCACTGGGATCGGTGGGCAGCTCGGGGATCATGATGGTGAATCCGGCCCGGATCTTCGGCAGGCTGGCCAGCGCCCCGCCCTGATGAAGGAACTTGTCGAGATCAAACAGGGTCGGCGTGGCCTGCCCCCCTTCGGCGGTCAGGATCTGCACCTTGGCGATATCGGCCCGCTCGTTGGGTCCTCCGGCGTGGGCGATCAGATCCAGCAACGACATCTCGTCAGACCATTCATAGCGGCCCGGGATCCGCACCGCCCCCATCACCATCACCGCCCGTCCGGGTGCCACTTTCAACCAGGACTTCTCGTTGATATCGGTCTTTTCCGGCACAAAAATGGCATCACCGGGTTTGACTTGGGGAAGCGCCTTTTGCATCCCTTCGGTATAGGCCTGCAAGTCGATGGGTTCGATCGTGCCATCGGTGCGCAGCAAACGGATCTGGCGACTCTCGGCATAGCGGGTCGGGCCGCCGGCATTGGCCAGAATATCGAGGAAGGAGTCCCCTTCCCGCCCCTCATAGGCGCCGGGTTTGAACACCTCGCCCATGATGTAGATGGTGCGCGCTCCCCGTTTTATCTGCTCTTCATCCTTGGGCACGAAGATGGTGGCGCCCGGCGCCAGATTAGGGAGCAGCTTGTTGTTGCCGGAGTCGAGATAGGCTTTGAGATCGAACAGTTCGGGGGCATCACCATTGATCACCCGGATCCGCTCCACCCCGGCAAAGCGGGTCACCCCACCGGCTCGCATCAGCAGATCCACGATAGAGTTGCCGCTCTTGAAACTGAAGGCGCCGGGGCTGTTGACCTCGCCAAATACCTTGATCGCCTTGCCGGTATCGCCATCCCCACCTGCCGCCAGGGTCGCCGCATCAAAATCGATCTGCACGTTGCCGATCAAAGGCGATGCGGGCACGAACACCACATCGAGGGATTGCAATGGCGGCAACACGCTGGCATCGCCGGTATCGAGATAACGCTTGTAGTCGAAGCTAGAGACCGTGCTGCCACGCCGCACCTGCATATTGTTGAGCTGGGCACCGGGCACCAGACCGCCAGCGGCATCGAGGGCCATCTGCACGTTGCCATCGGGCGCCAGATCATAACTGCCGGGTTTTTTGACATAGCCCATCACGCTGATCAGCAGCCGCTTCTCCAGCAAGGTGACGGTCAATTGAGAGAGGTTGTTGTAAACAGGTTTGAGGGCAGTGCGGATCAGCTCATCCGCCTGTTGCAGGGTCTTTCCCCCCACCACGACGTTGCCGACCTCAGGCAGTGCAATCTCCCCCTGCTTGTTGATCTGGAAAGGCTGATCAAAAGCAGGCTCACCGGGTTGCACTATTGCCAACCGATCACCGGGAGCCAATAAGGTGGAGGCCAGTAACGGGCAGGTGAACAACAGCAAGAGAACACAGATCAATCCTTCGAGAGCGCCCCGTTTCATAGACATCCTTTTCGTCTGTTACGTCTGCCCCCATTGGCGTAAGGGGAGCCCTGACCAATCAGCACGACAGCCATCCGCTGTTGTCTGTTGCAGCCGCAAACGTACTTGTTGTAGTGATTGTGCCAACACGGTCTGACGCCAGGCTACATCCGACCAGAGCCGTCCGTGCATATCCCGTTCGATATCAATACGTTGAGATTGTAGTCGTTTCAACTCGGCAGGCATACACCCCTGCAGACTCGCTTGCTTTAATTCCGTCAGCTGCAAGTCGAGTTCCTTCTGACGCTCATCATAACGAGACCAAACCCGCCGTTCATCCTCATTGACCGGAATACGGGTGGGTCTTGCCTCGGCCATGCCGCCATATCCCTCCGGCGGCCACTGCGCGCAACCCGACAGCAGAATGGATGAGAGCAGGATACCAAAGCGTTTCATGATGCAGCGGCCATCATGCCACGGGAGCGCATATAGGCCTTGATGCTCTCATGGCAGGGGATCACCCGATCGATATGCAGCATCTCCAGCAGGTCATGAGGTTGACCGGGTCCACAGACAAGGGCCATCTGATGCCCGTTCATAATCAATCTTTTATAGAGAAATACCAAGGCTCCGATCCCCGACGAGTCGATAAAATGAACATCGCTGATATCGGCCAGGATATCTCCCGGGTGGGTCGAGAGGGTTTCAAACAACGGGCGGAGCTCACTGACGGCCATCGCGTCAAACTCGTTTTCCAGTACCACTACCTGGATATCATTAAGGGTGTAAGTCATGCTTTCCATCGCTAGCTCCTTGTCGATTCTCAGACTATTTGCTGTCACGGCATTCAGCACGTTGCAAATGTTATGCCGGGCAGTGCCACGGCTCTTGTTCTCCAAATGATACTCTTTGCGCCTTATTCACCGACACCCACTCCTCGTTTTGATTGCCAAATTGCAATTAACCTCCCCCGAACGTTGCAAACTGCAATTCACCTTGGCCGAGATCGCCCGATAACAGGCTAAATGGCTGATAATTCAAGCCCATTAGACTGGGCCCGATTATTGCTTGCCTTTGGACACACTTCACAAGCCACCGTTGGCTCGGCCCCCATGCCGCCATTTTCCAGGAAGGAGAGATCATGAAAGCAGGCCTTTACATCGCACCACTGCTGGCAGCCCTTTGCGGCACCGCATACGCAGCCCCCTCCCCTGACAGTGCCGTGTTGAAGGTTGAAGGCGCCATCAGCAGCCCCACTCATCAGGCTCTGGCCCTGTGGGACAGCGCCATGCTGGATCAACTGCCGGTACACGAAATCAAAACCCATACCCCCTGGTATGACGAAGCCAAGACCTTTCGCGGCCCGCTGCTGCAAGATGTATTGGCCAAGGTCGGGGCAACCGGCAAACAGCTCACCATTACCGCGCTCAATGACTACTCGGTACAGGTGCCGACAAGCGATGCCGAGCAGTATCGGGTCATCCTCGCCCGCACGATCAATGGCAAGCCACTGTCGGTGCGTGACAAAGGGCCGCTGTTCCTTGTCTATCCGTTCGATCAATATCCCGAACTGCAAAACAAGCTCTATTACGGTCGGGCTATCTGGCAGATCAGTGCGATAAAAGTGGAGTAGATCCCATCATGCGTTCCATGGCGGCCAGTCAACGTTTCTTGTTTGTGGTGCTCTGCGTGCTGCTCCTAGCCTTTGCCGGTATTGGTACCATCCAGTACCGGCAATTTCAGGATCTGCAGCGCAGTACCAGCCAGGGCGAAGACAACGTGATGTGGAACTATTTCCAGCTCTATAACGAAGCGCTGCGTTTTCAAAGCTCGCTGCTCCATGAGTCGCAACCGACCTTCCAGCTCAGATACGATATTCTGGTCAGCCGCATGGATCTGGTGCTGGAGAGCAAGGATCGCAGCCTGCTTCAGCAAACAGAGATATATCAGCAGGCAAGCAAAGCCATTCGATCCTACATCTCTCTGGCGGATATCTGGCTCGGCCCGGAAGCCACCAAGCCGCTCGACAATCTTGCCCATCAGGAGCTGCGCCAACAGCTTGCCTCCCTGCTCCCCCTGCTCCATCAGCTGACTCTGGAGGTGAACCAGCAGGCGACCCTGTTTGATGTGGCGCGTCGCGACAGCGTGAGGGAGCAGATCATCACGACGACACTCATCGCGACCCTGCAATTTGCGCTGCTCTTTGTGCTCGCCCTGCTGATCTGGCGGCAAATGAATATCTCGTTTCTGCAGCACAAACTGATGCAGCAGCTCAATGACAAACTGCTGCGGGCAAATCAGGCGGCAGAGGCAGGCACAAGAGCCAAAAGCAGCTTTTTGGCCAACATGAGCCATGAAATTCGCACCCCCATGAATGGCATTCTCGGCATGCTCTCACTGCTGGCCGACCGGGATATGGACCCGAGGGAGCGAGACTATCTGGAGACGGCGCGGGAATCGGCAAATCATCTGCTCGGTCTGCTTAACGACATTCTGGATGTATCCAAGCTGGAAGAGGGCAAGATCGAGCTGCAACTGGCCCCCCATCACTTGCCCCAGCTGCTGGAGGATATTCGGGCCCTGATGCAGAGCAACTGCGATGCAAAAGGGATCAAACTGACCCTGACTGTTGCCTCCGATACGCCGGAGTGGTTGATGATCGACCCGCTGAGAGTGCGCCAGATCCTCTTCAACCTGGTGAGCAATGCCATCAAGTTCACCCATCAGGGGGAAGTAAAGATCCATGTTGATAGCACCCTGTTGGAGCAGGATCGCCACTCGATACGCATCTCGATCCAGGACACCGGGATCGGCATGAGCAAAAGTCAGCTAAAGAACCTGTTTCAACGATTCGCCCAGGCGGATGTCTCGATCACCCGCCAATATGGCGGATCGGGCCTGGGACTTGAAATATCCCGTAATCTCGCACGCCTGATGGGCGGCGATATCTCGGTAGAGAGCAGCGAAGGGCATGGCAGTACCTTTACCTACATCTGGCCCGCCAGAGCCACGACCCCCTCGATTGTTTGCCTGCCGTCCAAACCGCTGGATCAGGAGAGTTATCGCATCTTGCTGGTTGATGACAATGCCACCAACCGCAAGGTGATCGGCGCCATGCTCGACTCCGTGGGCCATCAGGTCACACTGGCCGTTCAGGGAGAAGAGGCGCTGGAGAAACTGGGTCACACCGAATTTGATCTGGTGTTGATGGATGTCCAGATGCCAGTGATGGATGGCCTGGTGGCCACCACCCGGATCCGCACCTCCCAGATGCCTTGGGCAGATATCCCCATCATCGCCCTGACGGCTGATGCGATGCCGGAATCCAAGCAATACTATCTCTCCCATGGCATGAACGGGTATATCACCAAGCCCATCAATAAAGAGACGCTGCTAAGCGAGATAAACAGACATATTTCCCATGGTCGGCTCAAATACAACGCCACCCTGCGTGTCACCAAGTAATAACCCCCCCCCCCTGATTCCGGGCTACTGATTGCTCATGTGGAGCAACATTGACCTCTGCAGGCAACTGAATTGGCTTGGGTCTGGAACGCGCACAGGCAGGCAGTTTCACAACAGCTGCACGGGCCGTCGGCTTGTCTCGGGGACGCAGGGATTTATTGATCTCTTTACGACGACCACAGGGGAGCGTGGTGACTTTCCGGTAATACCAGATGCCGTGGGGACTGAGCCAGAGATTCATCGATGAGCTCCTCGTCGTCCACACAAAGTGGATGACCAAGGGCTTTAGAAAGCTAACTTATTGAATGGCAGAAACAAGTGGTGGCCCTACCAGCCACATCCCGGCACTCGAGTCCCCCGCCTTGGCTGCTACCTTCCGGTCCTGACCAGGTCGACGGGTTATCAATGCGAGCCCAAATAAATCAGGCACTTGGGGATGGAACTGATTGCCATCACAGTGTTCTGAAACCTCAACAAGCGAGAATCCGCCGCAAGTACGGTCATCCACATCAAGTGGACATGCTTAAATTGGTAACAAACAGGCCAATCCTACCCGCCCTCTCCCGTACCCTGCAAGCACCTCATTACAGGTCCCATCCCCTCCCTCAACAGCTCAACAATCAACCCAATATTGAGCAAAATGAAATCTAATGGTAACTTTGGGTCTCACTTAACCCCGAGGTGACATATGGCTACGAACACAGGCAAAGGCTATCGACAAGGTTCCGTCAACGACCGTACCCAAGTTCAGAACCCGGTTAATGGGAACTGGACGAAACGTGATACGGATAGCGGCAAGTTTATCGAGCAGAAACAAGGTGGGGAGCCCTTCAAAGGGGTAGCCAAAGAAACCGACAACCGCCGGAAGTGAGTTCATCGATGACCGACCAGTGTTCTTGTGGCCAGCCCCTCAACCATTCAGTTGTGTTCCATCAAAACGGGCAGAAACTCAAAAGCTGCCCGAGCTGTTCAGAACAGGCTGGCGTTCATGTGTTCTATCGGGCAGGAGAATTCGGATTCAGACGGATGGCTGGTGTAACCAGGATACAATCATGGTGCCGTGGTTGCCGAGCCAAGCACCGCTACCGGCTTGATGCCTTGCATACCTGCTAAAGAAAAGGAGCTCTGATATGAGCTCCTTCAAGTCTACTAGGCCAGAATCGCCACTGCCGGAAACAGCAGAAGCAAATGGAACACCAACAGGATCGGGGTCGGATAGCCCTGCACCTTCCCCAGCTCCTCTTTTACCCCCTCTGATAACGCATCGCTATTACGGTAGCAAGGCAGTACGAAGAGCATGGCAAAACCGAGGTAGATCATACCGGCACCTATCTGACCCACAGCTTCGTACTGTGACATCGCGAAATCAATCAAGGGGTTCCCAGCCATGCCATCACGTTTAAAGCGGATAAACCATCCGAACATGATGCCTGCTGTTGTCATACCAACCGACGCCAGGGCAATGACTCGTAGCTTACTCTGAGCCATCCCTATCGCCCTCAGCCGCTTTTCGAGGCAGATAAAGCTGATCAGGGCCCAGTGGAATGACCAAAAGGCCGCGACCAACAGCATGATCGGCAAGCCTGGGAAGCGATTTGACCGAAAGCCTGCCATTCCCAACCCAAAGTAGAACACGATGACTACCACTGCAGTTAACCATATCCCCCACAAGTGAGCCTTTAACATCCCTGAGAGGTAGGCGTTGTAACTGCATATGCCCCCCCGCTGGTAGGGATTATTGTTGACCTCACTCGAATCTAGCTCAGGGTCTCTACGCAGCGACTGCTTCAGCCACAGACGATAACGGGCCCATTTGCTCGCCATCTGTGTCGAAAACGTCTCCCGCTGCTCGAAGAACCGGCCGGACTCTTGTTTCGTCTTCTCTTGTTCCATGTCGTTTTCCTTGTTGTCAAAACTATTCATTCGCCAGACAGTCCACGCAAGATCCGCTGCACACTGGAGAGACTGATCCCCGTTCGACGTGCGATTTCGGCCTTGGCTAGTCCCCGTTCAGCGAGTGACAGCACCTCCTCCCCTTTAGCCATGGCGGTCGGCTTGCGACCTTTGTAGACCCCACGCTGTTTTGCCATAGCAATCCCTTCTGCCTGACGCTCCAGCATCAGCTCCCGCTCAAACGTGGCGATGGCACCGATCATGGTTAACATCAGTTTTCCGGTAGGTGTCGAGGTATCGATACCCAGATTCAAAATCCTCAGAGCAACCCGCTTAGCGTGCAGGTACTCCGAGATCTCCAACAGGTGGCGAGTGTTGCGAGCCAAGCGATCCAGCTTGGTCACCATCACCACGTCTCCCTCACGAACAAAATCCAGCATCAACGAGAGCTGCGGGCGATCATCCTTGGCCCCGCTCACCTTCTCCTGAAATATCTTGCTGCACTCGGCCAGTGCCTGAAGCTGGGCATCCAGGCTCTGCCCCACAGTGCTGACACGTGCATATCCCACCAGTGCCATGGTCTCCTCCTGGTCAATAGGGCAAGGTACACTGACGCGACCGGTCAGAAGGTCGAAAGGAACCCATATGACCGGCAAAAAGTGGCACTTTCGCTCGCGTCACACGGGCTTGGTCTATTGACCTGCGCCAGTGATACAAATGAAAACGGGCCGCTCCGTGATGGAGGGCCCGCAGGGGTAGTCAACCAGATGCTCTGGCTGCTCTATCTATTGGTCATGCAGGGTGCCGACCGGGGGATCTCAATGACGCGTCGCTCCGCCCGGCATCCGCAATACCTTGGCCAGCTCCTCAGCGTGAGCCTTGTCACGGGCGATTAGGCGGATCATCAGGGTTCCCCCTGCAATGGCAACCAGAGTCACCGAGGTCAGGATCATTTTGTTCATGGGTAGTCCTCTTCGTTCATGTTGTAGAAGTGTGGCGGCATGTAGCGGGCCATCATCGCGTTGACGATGACTGACGCAAACGCCGTCAGGGCTGCCTTCAAGGCGTCCAGCAGCAGGGCTTTCGTGAAGTCGTTCATGGCGATTACTCAGGGGTTATCTTCAGGCGGTAGACCTCCATCCGGTGATAGTCGAGAAAGTTCCTCTCCCAAAGCCGGTAGAGGTCCATGGTGGTGGCCAACGGCCGCTCTCCACACCAGAGCTGTGAGGCAAGCCCGGCGTTGAAGTCGAAGTCAAGATCCTTGACCAGCTCGCCATCGAGGTAAGTGAACTCGGTGACGTAGGCCATCCCCCAGCTACCAGCCCGTTTTTCCAGACGGATTTCGACCGGACGGTAACCACCGGTGTCGGCGGAATAATCGGGGCTGCGGAAGTTGAGGGTCAGGGCGGTGGCGTCGGGGTAGCTGCCGATGATCTTGGTGAACAAAGCCTGTAGCGGTTTGGATGGGGTCATAGCAACCTCCTATCGGCAAACGAGACGATGTCGTGCTGTCCCACCACAAAGTGGTCGAGCACTCGCACATCTACCATCTCAAGCAGATCCTTGAGACGAGCGGTAACAGCCTTGTCGGCATCCGAGGGGTTGACCATGCCGGAGGGGTGGTTGTGGGCCAGAATGACCGCTGCGGCGTTTCTGTTGAGAGCCGCCTTGACCACCTCACGGGGGTGAACGGTGCCCGCATTGATGGTGCCGAAGAACAGCTCCTGGTAATCGAGCAGTCGGTGTTGATTGTCGAGCAGCATGACGGCGAACACTTCCCGCTCGTACTCCCCCATCTTGAGCCGAAGGAAGTCTGCTGCCGCTTGGGGCTGAGTGAAGGCTTGGCCCAGATGCCGCTGTCGACTCTCCAAAATGGCCAAGGCCTGATTGATGATGTGATCACCCTGTCCGGGGTGATCATCATAGTGGTGTGACATAACAGTAACCTCGCGTCGTTTTGGTACACGAGTTACTTATGCCAGGGGGAGGAGTAGATATTGAACGACGGTTTCCCGCCGGTGACTTTGTCAGATTGCGTCGGTCAGGGTATAAGTACCCTGGAGGGGCACCCTTAAAATGTCAAGGATGCACCAAAAAAATATCTAACCGAAACGCCAACTTAGCGATGATGTAAGGAAACAGCATGATTTACGAGCCACAAATCCACCCCACCCATATCATGATGGATGAAGAGGTCGAGAAGAGCCCGCTGGGCCAGAAGATGAAGAGCGAGCTGATCGAGCGTTGCAGTAGAAGTAACACTCCGGCACTCTGGATCATCGAGAACTACCACCAGAAGGGCTACCTTCGCGGTGATTTCGCCATCACCCCCGAGCAGGTCCAGCTAGTCCAGTCCTTCCTCCATCGGAAAGGGCTACCGGATGCATTCGTCACGACTCACATGCTGGATTCTGGTTACGCTGACGGGCTGAAGTTAGAGCACATCGCCAAGGCGGTTTATGCGATGCTGTCCGAGGAGGAGGTGGCTGCGTAAATCTGCTGATTTTGGATCGGGCCCTTTTGCCCGCCATCAAAGGCAAAGGGGCCATTTAGGATGTTCAATCTGCTGAAATTTCAGCTATTTATAGAACTTTTTCTGTATGAAATCTCGTAGAAAAAGTTCTTAAAAATGCCAAAATTTCAGCAGATCGGCAGACCTACTCAACCTGTCCCAGATGGCTTTCCCGTACCTGCTCCCACTTCTTTTGTTCGGTGGCATTATCGCGAGCCTGCCAGAACAGGCAGATAGAGTGGGCCAGATCGGCGGCCATGGCATGATCACCGTCTCGGCGGCAAACCAGATAGTGGGCCAACCAGTTCTGGTACTGCTTCACGCTGCGGCCTCCTCATCAGCTTCCACCGTCTCAATGCCACGGGGAACGAAGAAGTTGTTGCTGCTGAGCATGGTGTTGGCCTGAGCGTCGAGCGTAGCGTGCTTGAGCTCCTTCGAGCTGAAGTCATGCATGAAGTAGTTGAAGAAGGCGTCAACCGCTGGTGGAACCCGCATTGACTCATTGAAGAATTTCACCCGCTTGGCAGCCTGCACGGTCTTGCTGTTGTACCGCTGCCACATCACGATGTCATCGGCATCCTTTCCTACTTGCTCAAGCCAACCCCAACGCTCCTTGAGTTCATCGCGTTCACTACCCCGAGCCACTTTCAGGCGAGCCCTGTAGTCATGTAGCTTCTCTCCGAGCCAGATACAGTACCCGGTCATGTGCATCTCAAACCCGGCTGGAGTGGGGTCACTCCTGCCGACCCACTTCTGGTAATAGTCGCTGAAATCCTGCACTGAGCGTCCCGCCAAGTTGTCCAGCATGACGAAGTATTGAGCTACACGGGGGTTCTTTGCATCAAGAGTTCGGAAGTTGGGGAACGGCACCTGAGCCCGACGAGCGGTATCAAACATTTTTCTAAGCGGCACCCGGCAAAGCTCGGCACTGGGCCGCTGTTCGTTAGGCAGCAGACCCCCAGTAACGTCCTCGCTGATGCCAGGGCAGAGCTCCTCCCGCCAACCTGACTTGAGCGGCCCAAGGGGTAGCAGTGGGCGATAGTCACGGCGCTCGTGGGCAGCCACCAGATGCAGGGCTCGCTTGACGGCAGGGTGAAGGGGCTTGTTATAGTCGATCACCTTGGCACCCGCTACCACGCCTAACGGCACGCCAGCCGGATTCTTCGTCAACAGACCTGCCCAGTCAGACACTTCAGCAACAGTGTCCCCCATATCGAGCAGGCTACGCCGTGAGCTGTCGAAGAGGCCAGCGAAGATCACCTCGACCTTGCTCTCCTCGTAGCGGTACTCGTTGCCCACCTTGGTACAGACCGACTCCAGCAACTCCTCGATAAAGCGGCGAGCCAGAGCGGCCCCCAGGTCGGCCCCGAAGACCGATACCTGGATCAACTTGATGGGAAGCTGGTTCAGTTCTTTGGAAGCTGACACGTTCTTTTTGAAGCGGTTCTTGGCAAAGTCGACTCTGGCGTCCACTCCGGTCATCAGCAGGTCAGCGACCAACGGGTTATCCCGGATGGGAGCTACCGCTTCGACCAGAGCTCGTTTGGCCGCATTCTTGGCGGCGGAGAATGATGCCTCGAAACTACTCTTCAGGGTCAGCATATCGCCGAGCTTATTGGTCAGAACCTTGCTCCAATCCCCTTTGACAGCCTCGACCACCGTTTCTTTAGCCTGACCTTTCAAATCGTCAAGGTAATCACCAGCCAACGCCTTCTGCCTTGCATCCAGAATGCTGTCCAGTTGCTCAGAGGTCGTATCGTTGAGCTCTGTGCCCAAGCCTGGAATGTAAACCTTGGCGTATGAATAGGATGAGGTGAGTGGAGCATTTATCTCAAGCGGATGAGCTCGAAACAGACGTCCCACATTGGTCAGCCGCTGGATCTCTTCATCTGTGTAGATATTCCGCTTGCTGCCATCGAAGAAAAAACCTATTTGCAACGCCAGCGAGCAGGTGCCGATCCCCGCCTTATGAAGGCTCTCTTCTCGATCAACACGACACTTCAGGTCATCCCTATCCACCATCACTATTTCCTCGTCCGATAGGTATCAATCACGTCATTCATCACAGGCTCAGCCCACCCCCCCCATCGCACCATCACGTTGTTGTCGGGCAAAAAGAGGACATGAAAGTTATTCTGCCCCTTTTCCCTCTTGGGCATGGGTAAGGTTATCGAGTGCTTTTCAGGCCGCAATCCTTCTTTTTCCAGCTGGTCAAGCGTGGTACTCAGCAACCAGTCAATTTTCACAGTATCGCCATCAATCTTATAGGGGCCCGCACTACCGCCCCCACCAGCACTGAACCCGTCAAATGCAAATGTGTTGCTCCCCATCTTGCCATTGACGTAGACGTAGCTAATTGGGCGGTCTATCACAGAATGGACCACGATAGAGGCCCCACCATGTCGCTCCTGCAACAGAAACGCCCATCCCAGCCAAAGCACCAGTACAATTGCACTCAACCAACGCCCCCAGCGGGGCATCAGGTCCCACGCAGCCGTGGCCATGGTGGAGATAAATCGGGTAAGGCTTCTTTCTACTGTCATGCTTGTCTCTTTCTTGTTATCCCTGAGCCAAACGCTCAACCAGCGAGCAGGTCCCCGCCTGATGGAGGCTCTCTTCTAGATCAACACGGCACTTTGGATCATCCCTATCCACCATCACTATTTCCTCGTCCGATAGGTATCAACAATGCTATCCAGCTCAACAGGGCAGCTATGGGCCCAACGTACCATCGGGGTATTGTCAGGCAGCATCAATACACAGAAATCATCCTGCCCCTTTTCCCGTTTGGGCATGGGTAGAACAACGTTATACACTTCAGGCCTGTAACCAAGCTCGTCATACTGCTTGCGGGTCATCGCCAATTCCCATTTGATCTCGACCGTATCGCCCTCAATCCGGTAGGGACCCGCACTGCCGCCCCCACCAGCACCAAATCCGTCAAACGCATCCGTGTTACTACCCATCTTGCCATTGACATAGACGTAAGTGATGGGGCGATCAATCACCGACATGAGCACGATAGCGGCCCCGCCATGACGCTCCTGCACCAGAAACGTCCATCCTAACCAGAGCACCAGTACAATGGCACTCAGCCAGCGTCCCCAACGAGGCATCAAGTTCCACACAGCCGTGGCCATCGTGGAGATAAATCGTGTCAGGCTTCTTTCTACGCTCATGTTTATTTCTTTATGTCTATACGCACTAAACCCAAAGTATTTATTACAATATCAGGGACACATAAAAGCATCATCCATTATGTGAAGCTTTTCTTTTATACCAACAAATCACGCCTTTTGTACTGGTAACATGACTGTCTTTCAACATTGCTAGAACAGACAGGAAAGCTGCCGCACGAAGCAACTCACTTACGGATCTAAATATAAAAGAAAATAAATTGAGCCATTGGACTCTAGGATCATTTTTACTCACCCACTGCTCAACACAATCTTGATATTCAAAACTAAGTGGTTTTATTTCTTCAGAAAAGATGTCATCATCAAGTACCGCATGATCATTTTCTAATTTTTGAGGGCTTGCATCTTTAAATTCAGAGCAAACACCCAATGCCTCAGCCTCACTTGCAAACTCTCGTTGAATTAATACGTTAGCCGTGGAGACGACCGACGTGCTCTCTATGAACATAAAGACAGCCGCCAGAGCAACTAAATAACAAGCCGAACGACCCTTTGCTATCCCCCACAAACTAGCCAAAAGTATCATTACATACGACCAAGATATCCATGACAAAAAATATGGGTCTAAGTCTAATAAAATTCTATCGAGCATACCGGGTCCTTACGTTCAATAACAGAAGGCCGACCATCACTACTACCAAAGTCACAACGTCATAAGCACGCCATATTAAATCTATGAAATTAGCCAAAAGTAGAGATCCCTTTTCTTGTGCACAGACAGTCAAAAATGCCATTAACACTTGACATGAGATGAGAATAATTAACCCACGATGACGTCTAACACAGAGCAAAAAGAAGAGTGCCAGGATGATATTCATGAATGGGAATACATAGTAATCAATCATCAACTAAATACGTCCTTTAGATAAACGTTGCTCTTCAATAAGTGCATTTTTCCCACCCTCCAGGTAGGCCAATCCCCAGTACACGAGCTGGGCATCGGCAGCACCAGCCTGCTTGGCCTTGTCGAGTGCTTTACGCACCATGGCCATCCGCTCACAAGGCGGAAACTGAGCGATGTTTTCCCCTGACTGCCAAAGGGCCAGCAGTCGATGGGCTTGCGGTGATCCTTCCAATGCTTGATAGAGTGCCGGGGTCAGTTGCACCAGAACTGGTTCTGCCGGGGGGACAGACAAGTCCAGCTCACGCCAATCGCCATTGCACTCTCGCAGCCACCAACGGTTGATGCCGCCAAAGAGTCCACCAAGCCAAGGGGCATCCTGCTGGTCAAGCAGCAAGGGCAAGGCATCAGGGGTATAGAACCGCAGCAGCATACTGAACTTACCATCCGGCTCTATCACTCTTGCACCCAGAGCCAACTGCTCTTGCAGGACTTCTACAGGTTGCTCGCTGTCCATCAGCCCCACGACATGCCCCTGCTCGGCGAGTTCGGCCAGCAAGCCTTCATCCTGTTGTGAGCACTGCCAGAGCCAGGGGCCGAGATTGACCAGTTCAAACAGGTCGTCATGCAGATAGAGCGGCAAAAACTGACCCTCACTCAGCTTCTCTCGCTGCTCGGCACTGAGATGGGCTGCTTCGAGAAGTGCTACCGTCTTTCCTTCACGCCAGATTGATTCCGGTAGCATCTTACTCTCCCTTCACCACGGCATCGCCCTGAGCCATGGCCCTCAGCATGCAAGGGATACAGACTGGTTTTTCCAAGGGCGGCATGGCCTTAAACAGTGGGGGCTTGGGTGGAGGGACGACCTCAACCGCACCGGGCAGGCTCGGCAGTTGACCCGCCCAACCAGAGCCAGAACCCGGACTGCCGCCAGAGTTCATCTTTATGCTGGGACCAACCAGCGTCACCCCACTGGGGTCAACCTTCACAAAGCTGCTGCCAACCTTGAGTGTCAGCTCGGCACCGGCTTCCAGCACGATCTTGTTACCGGATTTCAGGTGCACCTCTTGCCCAGCATCAACTAGCAGGGATTGGCCCAGCTTCTGATGCAGGGAGGCATCTACGGTCAGCGAATAGTCTGCCTTGATGTGATCCCGCTTCTCACCCTCTACCGTCAGGTGGTCATTGGCCTTGATACGGGTCACCCGTTCGTTGTCGATGTCGGAGTGCTGGTCATGCTTGATGTGCCACGCCACATCATTCTCAATCAGGACGTTGATGTCTTTCTGACCGTGGATGTAGATCTCTTCCTGTCCCGCCTGGTCTTCGAAACGCAGCTCGTTGAATCCCTCCCCCTGATGGGTCTCTGTACGCAGCACGGTGCGGGTCTTGTTCGCTGGCAGCTCGTAAGGTGGGCGGTTAGTGGCATGGTAGGTACGGCCCGTGACGATAGGCTGGTCAGGGTCTCCTTCCAGAAACTCGACGATGACCTCGTGGCCGATACGCGGGATGGCCATCATGCCGTATTGACCACCGGCCCAACCTTGCGAGACTCGTACCCAGCAGGAGCTTTGGTCTAGGCCATCACTGTAGCGGTCCCACGGGAATTGCAGCTTCACCCGGCCATGTTCGTCGCAGTAAATCTCCTCGCCTTCAGGGCCGACCACGATAGCAATCTGGGGACCATCCACCATAGGTTTGTGGGGCATCAATGCTCGCCAGGGACGGTCTGCCTTGACCACTTGAAAGTCGTTAAAGTAGACGGTCGGTTCGCTACCGCCCTCTTCTTCCAGGGCTTGAGGCTGTTTGCCTGTGTGGGAGACCTGCACCACCTGCCAAGCAGAATTGAGGGCTGGATTTCGGTGCTCGCTCAAGGAAAATGTCTGGCCGGGCATCAGTGCTGCCGCATTGGAGCGACCCTGCCCACGGGCAGCATCAGCCCGAAGGGCATCCAGCCGATGTTGGGTAAACGCCTTGCCACTCGGGTCCTGCTTGAAACGACCGGGATAATCGAAGTGCTGGTAGGTATCCCGCTGATGCGTCAGATCGCGGCCCTCTTTCTGATGTGCAAGAGCATAATCAGGCGTTTTGAAGCTGTAGTCCTTGAGGACCACCTCGCTGGGGCGAACCGCTTCCAAATAGCGAAAGCTGCGGACAAATGAGCCATGCGAAAGGGTCTGATTGGCGGAGTTGAAGAACAGCTCCGGCCCCTTGCCAAGGGCTGCGGGATCATCTGCAAAGACGATACGATGCTTGCCTTGCTCGAACTCGTGGAAGTAGAACATCCCCTCTTCGGCGGCGAGCCGGTTGAGGAAATCGATGTCAGTCTCACGGTACTGGACGCAGTATTCCCGCTGGGCATGGTCATGCTTGAGGGCAAAGGCATAGTCGGTGATGCCGTGCTCTTGCAGCAGGATACTGAGGATTTCATCCGGCTTCTGTGCCTGGAATATGCGGGAGTTTTGGCGAAGGCCCAGCCGCCATAATGCCGGTTTCACTTCAAGGCTATAGCGAGTACGACGAAAGCCGCTGTCCCCTTGAGCAAACTCGCTGACAACGCCGCAGACCCGACGCTGTAGCTCGCCGTTGTACCACACCAGCAGCTCGCACGGCTGGTCCAGCACATCAGCGAAATCGATGTCTGGCTGGTAGCTAGCCAGCTCAAGGGTGAGAGAAAAAGGGGCGTTCAGTTGTTCGTCGAGCTCAAACGCCGCGACCGCAAACGTGTTGTCAGGGAGAGCCCCCACGGTTGCGGTGAATTGAAGTCCGGTTTGATTTGCCATCAGCAACTCCTTTGTGCTTTGCAATCAGGCCACTGATAGCCGGATGGCAAAGCATAAAGTGGATACGCTCAAAAAAACGACTCGATTGTACCTATGCGGGAGAGGTCAAAACAATACTTCTTGGCCATATGCGACATTTTCTGTCAAGAAATCAGAATCGTCTGGCATGTTAGACTATATATTCCTTTAGGGCATTCATGGCAACCAAATTATGAATACATTTCATATCTATTGATTTTGCGTTGTTCACAACGAAAACTCGAAGTGGGGTCTTGGGGATGAAAAATGAGGGGTTGTATTGCTTCTGCCGATCCGTATAGTCGGGGTTGTCGGCGGGCAAACGCCCCCGCACATCGCACCTTGGCTCACGCCATAGGCCCACGGGGGGCGCTGTTACCCGACCTGATTACCGCCGCTTGGAACACACTCATCCTAATTTTAGTTCCACAGCAGCGGTCATCTAAGAGGAGAGACATCATGTCTCAATCCACCAAGTTTGACCTTGAATTTGCCCTGGCCGATGCAGGCCACTCCCTGAATATCGACTTCGCCGCTGTCAAAGAGCAGTTCCCCATCATTGATGTCGCCTCAGCCCTGACCGGGCAAGACGTCAAGAAAGTCGGCTCCAACACCTATCGACTAGATGATGCCAGTTGCCCACTGTGTGGCCATAACGACTGCTTCACCCTCTACCCTGACGACGATAGCTTCCACTGCTTCAGTTGTGAGGAGAACGGGGATGTGTTCGACCTGATCGTCAAGTGCGACGAAGCCCGTAGCCCTGCTGATGCCGCCCGCTTGCTTCTGCTGGGCGAGCTGTCAGTCACCCCGACCGTTCGCAAAGTGGTGAAGCTGGAGCAGCCGATCTACACGGCCCCACCTGCTCGCCTGCAAGAGCTCTTCAAGCTGGCCGCTAACTACTACCAAGCTCGCCTGGATGTAGAGGAGCTGATGAAGTTGCGTGGCCACTCTGAGGATGTGTTGGTGGGGCTGGATATCGGCTTCTCAGGTGGCCTGAACAAGGCACTTAAGGATGCAGGATTCAGCCAAGAGGAGCGACTGGCCTCCGGTCTGGTCAAGCTTCGCAACGATGCCCCAGATCTGCTTCGTGACTTTTTCCCGAGCGGTGTCTATGTGTTCCCGCACTTCGACCGCAACGGACAAGTCAGCCGCTTCACTTTCAAGGACCCAAACAAGCAGTATCAGTTCCAGTTGCCGAGCCAGCACTGGCTTAACGGAGTGCAGTTCTACGGAGAAGAGAGCCTGAATGCCCCCGGCCCTGTCGCCCTGGTAGAGGGAGAGAATGACCGCCTGTCGCTGGTGGATGCAGGTTGGCCGGGCCCTGTGCTGGCTACCATTGGCACGCTGTCGCAGACCCAGTTGGCGTGGCTGGGGCGTGAGCTGACTGACCGAGACGTCGTGACCTTCTTCGACACTGACGAAGCTGGCGACAAGTACCGCTCTAAGGTAGTCCAACTCGGTCTCAAGCTGACCCAAGTCAAGCTGCCGGAAAGTGTGAAGGACATCGACGAATACCTGCATGGCGACAACCCCTTGCCTCTGACCGAGCTGGTAGCGGCATTCACCTTGGTTGAGCCTGTGGCCGAAGCCGAAGCCGAAGCCGAAGCCGAAGCCGAAGCCGAAGCCGAAGCCGAAGCCGAAGCCGAAGCCGAAGCCGTTCAGGACGATGATCAGCAGCCGGAAGTCGTCAAGGTCATGCCACGTACAGCCATCTTTGAAAACGAGCTCAACGATTCGGCCAACGCCGAACGGTTCGTGCAGATGCACGGGCATAACCTGAAGTTCGTCCCTGAGTTAGGTGGCTTTATCTACTTCGATGGTACGCACTGGACCCAGAATGACTTGACGCCCATGATCCTTGCTCAAACCGTGGGCAAAGAGATCCAGAACATCGGGCAGGCGTTGATCAAGCAGGCATGCAAGAAAGAAGAGCTGTCTTGGGCCTATGCAGTGCTCAGACACGGCTCAAGCAGCCTTAACCGGGCAGGCATTCAGAACATGCTGGAACTGGCCAAGCCGATGATGACGGCAAGACTGCACGAGCTGAACGCCAATCCGATGCTGTTGGGCACGGCCAATGGTGTCATCGACCTGAAGTCGGGTCGCCTGTTGGCACCGAGACGGGCATTCATGATGACCCACCATAGCCCAGTGGCCTATGACCCGACCGCCACTTGCCCACGATGGGAGCAGTTCATCGGCGAGATCACCTGTGGCGATGCCGAGTATGCGGCCTTCCTGCAACGTTGTGTGGGCTACTGGATCACCGGCCGCACCGACGAACAGCTCCTGTTCTTCCTCCACGGGGGCGGCTGCAACGGCAAGAGTACCTTCATGTCGGTCATCCAGCAGTTGCTGGGAGAGTTCAGTCGGCAGATCAGCAGTAACGTCTTGCTGTTCAACCGCAACGGCAATACTGGTCCAAACCCGTCCCTGACCAAGCTGGTGGATGCACGCCTCGTGGTCGCCAACGAGCTGCCAGAGGGTTCTCGCATGGATGAGAACTTGGTGAAGGCCATGACAGGGGATGACGTGATTGTCGCTCGTGCTCCCTACGCCAAGAAGGAGATGGAGTTCCGCCCATCCTTCTCTCTGGTGATGGTGGGCAACCACAAGCCCGAGATCCGCGATACCAGCAATGGCATGTGGCGTCGGATGTTGATGCTGCCCTTCAATGCCTCCTTCACGAAGGCACAACTTGACCCCATGCTGATGGAGAAGCTGCAAGCCGAGATGCCCGGCATTCTGAATTGGGCCATCCAGGGCTGCCAGATGTGGCAAGAGCAGAGACTCAAGGCATCGATTCCTGCTCGCCTCAAGCAGGATGTCGAGACCTACCGTGCCGAGTCGGATATGGTCGGTTGCTTCCTGGAAGAGTGCACCCAGGCCAGAGCAGGGGCCAAAGTGCCCATGAGCGAGGTCTATGCGGCCTACAGCCGCTGGGCACAGCAGAACGGTGAATGGGCCATGAAGCAGCTGGCCCTCAAGAAGAAGCTGATGGAGAAGGGCTTTGCTGTCCCCCGCTACAACAGCAAGGCAACCGTCATCGGGTTGACCCTGCTCGATAGCGAGATGGCTGACATGACGGCATCATCCAGTAAGACAGATCTCGGTGCTAACTACACCGTATAACCAAACGAGGGGCCTACGGGCCCCTCATACTTTGATCTAAAAGTGACGCTCAATATAGAGTGTTTGGTCGTGCATCCAAAGCTGACCTTAACGGAAACATGTTCCTTGTCGCGATAGCAACATCTCTTACTTAGCAACCATTTTTGCAAGTGTCCGCAGGATTTTGCCCCAGAATCCGAACCAGTAACGCCCGAGGCTCACGTACAGCATCAGTGCCGACTGCAAGCACTTTACCGTCCATATTCGCAGTATATTCGGCCACTACATCACCAAAAGCATTACGCTGCAAAGCAACCTTCTGGCCCTTCCTCACATCGTCCCCCAACTTGACGAGAACTTCTGCAAAACCACCTGTCGTTGCCCGAATCGAGCTCATTTCATTACCTATGTATGTCTTATGACTCTCGGCGGTGGCCCCAAGCTTTCCGTCTATCACCTTGTAGTGACTCAACACGTTTAAGGCCCCCTGTAAACCTCGATCAATCATATCCTGTTGATACACCCGTGGCTCGCCTACTTCTGCGGTTATAGCCGGAATGCCATTCTCAACAAACGTAGTTTCCATCGACCCCGCTTCGCCAGGATCCTTTTTAATTTGGTCGGCAGGGAACAGTTCCGCAATGGTCTTTACATCCGCATTGCGATAATCGGCATAAATAAAGAGTGGGTATGCCGTCCCAGTAGACTGAGTGTGATAGTCGATGGCCAAATCGACATTCCCTTTGTAGATTTTGTTCCACATCAGCCATGCCTGACGCTCGGGAGCATTACCTGTCTCTTTACCTGGATGAATCCGGTTGTAATCGATCACATCACCACCGTCAGTCGATATTGCCCATGTACGCGACACTCGCTCTAAACCGGAACGATTGGGGCCAATAACCCCAATGACGGTCCCTTTCATCTTGGCTGGTTCAAGTTGTGCCATCGCCTTTTGTACGATCCGAACACCATTGAGTTCGTCACCATGTACTCCAGCCTGTAGCAATACTTTTTTACCATCGGTAGCCCCTTTGGCCACCATGACAGGCACATACCAACGTTGCCCGGTTCCGGTCTCGACGCCCTCGAACATAAAACGGTGCTGGCCTGTAGCAAGATCAGCGACATCGAGTGCTGAAATCACAGGTATACCTTGGACCTTATCGCCTGTGTACTGAGTGGCTGCATGGGCAACCGAACCAAAAAGTGCTAATCCAACAGCAAACGCAACATAACGCATACGACTCTCCATGATGCTCAATATGATTAGTAAATCCCGACTCGATAAGCTGGCAGGCAGTCCAAGGCTAAAAACATGTCGAGGTGACTAAGCTATCAAGGAGATATGTCGAGTATCTACTTTGGGTTAGAAGAAATGTGATGCAAAGACATAGTCTCGGACACATTGAAGACGAATGAATCCACTCTCCCTTGTGCTGACATGCAAGACCACAAAACCAAATCACATCTGCCGTTTTTGATTTTCCCGTTTTGCCCGCCAACAAAGGCAAAGAGCCCAAATAAAGCCGTAAATCTGCCGAAATTTCAGCAGTTAGCCAGGCCCCCTCCATTTAACTGGCATCAGGAAAGGATGATAGGGCGGTCTCTATCACCTCATGGAGCTTATCCAGCGAGATATCCCCACCGTATCGGTCATAGCTGATCGCTCCGTTGGTGTGACCCAAGATCGCCGCCGCATACTGCAATGGCACACCGTGATCTTTGAGGGCTGTCCCCACGGTATGCCGCAGGCTGTGGAAATCCTTGTCGACGGGGCGATGGCGGCTAAACCACTGCCCCCACAGGTGGCTGTATCCATCCTGGCGATGGGGCAGTTCATGGAAGAGGCGCCCCCCTTCCCTCCCCTTAACAAACTCGATGAAACCGCTCTGGAGGAGATATCGATGGAGAGGAACGAGGCGAGCACTGTTGACCGTCTTGAGTTTCTGGTCTGGCCGTCCATTGCGAATATTTAGGCACCATATACCGTCAACCTGTTGCACATCATCGGCATAGAGCTGACAGATTTCGTTGGCACGAGCTCCGGTGAACAGACCCAGCAGAGCAATCCACCTACGGTGGGGCTCTTGCTGCTTAGCCCACCCGATAAACTTGCGACGTTCTTCCGCTGTGTATCCACTTCGTGAGTTCACCTCCTTGGCTCGCTGCAGCTTCAATCCGGCGAAGTGGTTGATGATTCCCTCCTGATGGTTAGCCAGCCAGCTAAACAACAGGGAGAGCTTCTGGAGGTACTTGTTGATGGTGGCCGGACTCTTACCCGAGTTCAGTAGCCCATCCTTGAACATGACCACGTCAGCCTTGCTGTAGCCGGTCACAGGGCGATCCCCCAGTGCCTCGATAAAGGAGCCGAGATAGTTTTTCTGGTTCTTTCGCTCTTTGGGAGCCCAGGATAGGGCCTTCTCCTTCTGATAGCGGTCACTCAGGACTGACAGGAGCGGAGCAAGCGGTTTAACCGCCCGAGCTACCGGCTTGGTGCTCGATTGATTTGGTGGGGTCTCTGATGCCTCAGCAGGCTCAACGCCAGATTTCGGTCTGGAACGCACGCAGGCAAGCAGCTGGGTCACCTTGTTACGTGCACAAAGTTTGTCTCGGGTATGCAGGGATTTTTTGATCTCTTTACGACGACCACAGGGGAGCGTGGTGACTTTCCGGTAATACCAGATGCCGTGGGGACTGAGCCAGAGATTCATCGATGAGCTCCTCGTCGTCCACACAAAGTGGATGACCAAGGGCTTTAGAAAGCTAACTTATTGAATGGCAGAAACAAGTGGTGGCCCTACCAGCCACATCCCGGCACTCGAGTCCCCCGCCTTGGCTGCTACCTTCCGGTCCTGACCAGGTCGACGGGTTATCAATGCGAGAGGACCAATAGGACCACCGGCGAGGAGAATAGGCAAACTGGGCGTTCAATGCAACGGCTTTCTACCCTCCAACAGATCGTTTGCCTTATTTTTCAACAATCTGCTGAATGAATCAGCTAAACAGCATAAATTTCGCCCCCACCAGCAGCATCAGCAGGGCAAAGGCCTGCTTGAGGCGTGTGGGTGACAGGCGGTGTGCCAGCTTGGCGCCAATGCGTGCGAACTGGGTACTGGTCAGCACAATGCCCAGCAGGGCGGGCAGATAGATGTAGCCCACACTCCACTCGGGCAGATCGGCATGATCCCAACCCGCATAGAGGTAGCTGAGGCTCCCCGCCAGCGCGATGGGTATGCTGCAGGCTGCAGAGGCCGCTACCGCATTGCGCATTGGCACCGAGTTCCAGCTCAGATAAGGGACAGTGAGCGAGCCACCGCCAATACCAAACAGGGCTGACATCCAGCCAATGATGGTACCGGCAATGCCTGTGCCGAGCGGCCCCGGCATATGGCGCTCCGCTTTGGGTTTAAGGTTGAGCCCCATCTGTAGCGCCATGCTCCAGGCGAAGCAGCCGATAATGATATTGAGGGTGCTGGTGCTGAGCAGATTGGCGGTCATGCCGCCGAGCCAACCCCCGATCAGCATGCCGGCGCCGAGTCGGCGGATCATCACCCAATCGACGGCGCCCGCCTCCCGGTGGGCCCGCAGCGAGCTGAATCCGGTAAAGATCATGGTGGGCAACGAGGTGCCAAGGGCCAGATGAGTAATGATTTCAGGGTCGATGCCCTGGGCGCGAAAGGTAATGACCAGCACGGGGACAATGATAAGACCGCCGCCGATCCCGAACAGTCCCGCCAGCATACCGGCAAAGGCGCCCAGCAGGAGGTAACCCATAAACAGCATAAAAATTCCTGTGTTAAACAAAAACTGGCCAACACGGCCGGGCAACAGTGGATATCTGCATGAAAAAAAAGAGATGGCGCGAGGGCCATCTCTTCATTGTGCCGGTTAGTGCAGTGGAATGGTACCGTCCATCACCTTGTAGAAGGCCAGCACGGCACAGCCGAGCAGGGCCGCCGTCATCCCCTGCTCCAATCGGTTAAGGCCGCGCAGACCGTGATGCTGACGCGCCTTCCAGTAGATGAAGATGCCCGGACTATAAAGCAGCGCCACCAGCAGCAGGTACTCCACACCGGCAGCATAGACCAGCCAGCAGCCGTAAACGGTCGCCACCAGGGCCAGCAGCAGGTCACGCTTGCGCTGATGAGGTTGACCCTGATAGGTCTCCCCTTTCAATGCCAGCTTCAGGCCATAAGCGCCCGAAAAGACGTAAGGCACCAGCGCCGCCGAGGTTGCGATGTTGACCAGCGCCAGATAGGTGCTGCTCTGGAAGTAGATGATGATCAGGAAGATCTGCACCAGACAGGTGGAGCACCAGAGGGACACCTGCGGCGAGCCGTTCTTGTTCTCCTTGGCAAACCAGCCCGGGAACACACCGGTCTTGCCCGCGATGTAGGGCACTTCAGCGGCCAGCACGGTCCAGCTGAGCAGAGCACCCATCACAGACACCACCAGACCAATGTTGATAAGCCAGGCGCCCCAGGGGCCGACCACTGCTTCAAGGATCATGGCGGTCGAAGGGTTCTTGAGCGCCGCCAGTTGCGGCTGGCTCATGACACCCAGCGAGAACAGGGTCACCATCACGTAAAGCGTCAGGGCGCCGAGCAGCGCCAGCACGGTAGCTCGGCCCACATCCTTGCGATGACGGGCACGGGCAGAGACCACCACGGCCCCTTCAATCCCGATAAAGACCCAGAGGGTCACCTTCATGGTGGACTTGACCTGATCCATCACGGAGCCAAGCTCCATGTTGTTCTGGCCCCAGATATCCAGAGTGAAGGTATCCATGTTTAAGGCCAGCAGGATCGCGACACAGAAGACGATGAGCGGCACCATCTTGGCGATGGTGGTGACGATATTCACCAGCGCAGCGACCTGCACCCCGCGCAGCACCAGCGCATGCACCGACCAGATCAGGATGGAGGCCAGCGTGATGGCCACCGGCGTATTGCCGTCACCGAAGATGACGTTGTCAGGCGTATCGAAGAAGTAGCTCAGGGCGCTGAACACTACGATGGCGTAAGAGACGTTGGCCAGCAGTTGGCAGAGCCAGTAACCCCAGGCGGCGTTGAAACCGATGAAATCGCCGAAACCGGCCTTGGCATAGCTGAAGATACCGCCATCGAGATCGGGGCGGCGCATGGAGAGGTTCTGATAGACCAGCGCGAGACAGATCATGCCAAGACCGGTGATGGCCCAACCCAGGGCGACCGCCCCGGCACTGGCATGCGCAGCAATGTTTTGTGGCAGACTGAAGACCCCGGCGCCGACCATGGAGCCGATCACCAGCGAAATGAGGGCGCCCAGCCCTAGTTTCTTGTCCATTTCAATCCTGTTTATTTAGGCGGCGGCAGAGCGTCCGTATTCATACTGCGCGCAATATGGGAGGGGCTGGGAATCCTGACCCCGTGAAAAAGGCGGCAACTATATTGCATGACTATTCCGACCGCAATCCCTCGTCCCGTCAATCATGCACCGCCTTGACCGCGCGCAATTTTACAGCACTGACCCATATGGCCTGTGAGCTGGCTCAAATTAACCAAGACCCATTGATATTTCTCATTTTTCTGCCAACACAACCTGACTCGCATGGTTCCTATGCATCGCCATTCAGGCACTCTCTGTATAAATAATCTGCATAAAAAAGCCCCGGTGGAAACACCGGGGCCCATTATGTAAATCCCTATAAACGCAAACCGCCATCCAGTTCTATCATCCTTCCCGACAGATAGTCGTTGGCAAAAATAAAGCTCACCGTCTCGGCCAGCTGCTGCGCCTCGCCAAGGGTGCCGACCGGAATGGCCTGCTGCATCCGCGCCATCGCCTCCGGCTTCATCGCCGCCGTCATGTCGGTGGCAAACACCCCGGGGGCAATCCCCATCACCCGAATGCCATGGCGCGCCAACTCCCGCGCCCAGGTCACCACCAGCGAGGCAACCCCTGCCTTGCTGGCGGCATAGTTGCTCTGGCCAATATTGCCGGCGCGGGCGATGGAAGAGATGTTGATGATAACGCCCCCCTGCCCTCCTTGCGCCATCAGCGCCGCCCCTTCACGACCGCAGAGGAAGGTACCGGTGAGGTTGACGTCAATCACGCTCTGCCACTGGGCCAGCGTCATCTTCTCCACCAGCTCACCCTCTTTCACCTTGATCAGCATGCCATCGCGCAAAATGCCGGCGCAGTTGATAAGACCGTGCAGCACGCCAAAACGCCCCTTGATGGCAGCAAACACGGCCTCAACCTCGGCTTCGCTCGCCACATTGCAGACAAACAGCTCGCACTGGCTATCTTGATCGCACTGATCATTCTGGCTGCGCACCAGGGCTGCGGTCGCCTCCAGATCGGCGCGATTGATGTCGAGCAGCGCCAGCGTCGCCCCCTGTGCGCCCAAGGCCAGCGCAATGGCACGTCCCAAGCCACGTCCGGCACCGGTAATAACGATGACCTTATCTTTGATATCCATCAATGCTCCTTGTAGCTGGTCGAAGGGAGATGCCTTGAAGAGAGGTGGCCCGTCAGGCGGGACCCTGTTTATCCAGATAGAGTTCGACGATGCTGGAGAAATCGCGGCTCCCCTGCCCCTGAGCGGCATGCAGGTTGAACAGGTTACGCGCGAGCGCCCCCATGGGCACAGCGCTGTGAGCATGCTCGGCCAGCGCCATGGCCAGCCCCAAATCTTTCACCATCAGACGGGTCATAAAGCCCCCCTGATAGTTGCGGGCGGCAGGGACATTCTCCATCACCCCGGGCCAGGGGTTGTAGCGCTCCAGACTCCAGTTGTTGCCGGAGCTCTTGCCCATGATGGTGGAGAGCACGGCGGGATCCAGCCCCTCCTTCACCCCGAGGGCCAACGCCTCGGCGGTGCCCGCCATGTGGATCGCAAGCAGCATGTTGTTGCACATCTTGGCGATCTGCCCTGCCCCCAACGCCCCGGCATGAAACAGATTCTGCCCCATGCAGGCGAGCAGGGGCTTGGCTGACTCGAAATCCGCCCCGTCGCCACCGACGATAAAGGTGAGCGTCCCGGCGGCCGCACCGGCGACACCACCCGAGACAGGGGCATCGATAAAACGCAAACCACGCGCGCGGGCCGCCTCCCCGACCTGACGGGCAGAGTCGACATCTATGGTGGAGCAGTCGATCACCAGTGCACCAACCGGCAGTGCTGCCAGCAGATCCTGCCCACCTCGCTCACCGGCGCTCTCGCCCAACCAAAGATCGCGTACATGCTCCCCCGCAGGTAGCATGCTGATCACCACCTCGCAGCCGGTCACCGCCTCGCGGGCATCCCCCGTGGCGATGCAGCCAGCGGCGATGGCGCGCTCAATGTTTTGGGCAACCAGATCAAACACCTGCACCGTGTGCCCGGCCCTGGCCAGATTGGCCGCCATGGGCCCCCCCATGTTGCCGAGCCCGATAAACCCTATCCTTGTCATCCCGCTTGCTCCTTGCGTTGCTGATGGCGGCGTGCGCCGGTTGCCAAGATGTTATTCCTTGCAGGTCAACGGATTGCGCCCCAGCGGCCAGCGATAGAACTCGTCCAGCCACGCCCCCTCCGGTAGTAGCTGCTGCCAGCGGGGATCTTTATCCTTGTCGATCAGCAGTGCCCGCACCCCTTCCACAAAATCCCCCTTGAGCACGCAGTTGACCGAGAGGGTCAGTTCCTCGGCAAATACCTCTGCCAGTGAGTTGCGACGAGCCTGCCAATACTGGCGCCACAAAATGGCGCGGCTGATGGGGCTGCCAGTGCGGCAGATCTGTTGCGCCTGCTGAAGTACCGCCTCCTGTTCATCGAACTGGGCCTCGAACAACCGACCCAATACCCCTTGCAACGAGCGTCCCGCCAGCAAGGCATCGATCCTTTGTTGATGGGGCAGCAATACTGGCGCAGGCAACCGGGCCACCACCTCACCATGCAACCCGCTGAGCAGCAGCTCGATCTGCTCACGGGGATCACCACTGGCAGCCCAGTCGAGTACGGCGAGGCGTGACAGCAGCGCACTGCGCTCGCCACTGGCGATGGCGTGATCCGCCAACCCCACCCCAAGGGCATCGGCGCCATTAAAGCGGGCACCAGTCAGACCGAGCCAGAGCCCCAGCCGCCCCGGCATCCGGCTTAAAAACCAGCTCGCCCCCACGTCGGGGTAGAGGCCGATGGTCACCTCCGGCATGGCGAACAGGCTTCTTTCGGTCACCACCCGAAAATCGGCTCCGGCAAACAGGCCAATACCGCCCCCCATGCAGATACCGTCCGCCACGCAGATCAGGGGCTTGTGGTAAGAGTGGATGTGGTGGTCGAGCCGGTACTCCTGCTCGAAAAAGTCGCGGGCATATTCGAACAGTTCCGATCCGCTTGCCTCCTGCTTGCGGTAATAGAAGGAGCGGATATCGCCACCGGCACAAAATGCCTTCTCACCCATCCCCTGCAGCAGTACACAGACGATGGCGGGATCCTGCTCCCAACGGGTCAGCGTCTGTTGCAGGATCTGGATCATCGGCAGGCTCAATGCGTTGAGAGACGCAGGGCTGTCGAGGGTCAACACCCCGATCTGATGGCCATCTTCGGTGGGATAACAGCTAACCTTGACCGGCTCACTCATAAACGGCTCCGTATGGATTTATTCTGTTGGGCCATATTGCCAGCGCGGTAAGCGTTTCTCCAGGAAGGCGGCCACCCCTTCACGTTGGTTGGCATCGCTAAAGAGTTCGAGAAACAGCGACCGCTCAAGGGGCAAGGCGGCATCCCGCGGGCCACTGCGGCCCAGATTGATCAGGGTTTTGCAGGCGCGCAGGGCGCTCGGGCTCTGGCGCTCCACCAGATGGGCCATCTGGTGCGCGGCCTCCCACGCCTGACCGGTTTTCACCACCTCCTCCACCAGCCCCATCTCGTAGGCCAGCGAGGCACTCACCTTCTCGCCGCAGAGGATCATCCGCTTGGCCCAGCCCGGCCCCACCAGCTCGGTCAGGCGCTGGGTGCCACCGGCACAGGGAAGCAAGCCCACCGAGGCTTCCGGCAGTCCCAGCAACGCCTGCTGCTCGGCGATGCGGATATCACAGGCCAGCGCCACTTCCAGCCCGCCGCCCATGGCATAACCATTGATGGCGGCGATACTGACGCCATGAAAACGGGCCAGCGCCTCGAAGGCCTTGCCAAAGGCCTCGGCTACTTCGCGGGCCAGCTCGACATTCCCCTCGACAAACATATTTAGGTCGGCACCGGCGCAGAAAAATTTGTCGCCTGCTCCGCGGAGCACCAGCGCCACCACATCGGGACGACTGTCGAGCTCCACCATCATCTGCAAAAAGGCCTGCAGGCTGGCGAGGGTCCAGGTGTTGGCAGGGGGATGGTCGAGGGTGATATAGGCCACGTGGCCATGATATTCGAGTCTGATCCTTGTCATAACATTGTCCTTGTCGATGAAGCTGCCGCCATGATGACAGGCTTGAATGACACCAACCTGTGGCTGGCTCACAAAGCCGAAACCGGCATGGCATGGTGCAAATCGGGTGGCAGGCAACACACCCTTGATGCGACCATCGGTTAGCCCAGCGACAAACCGTGATCGGCCAGCATGCGGCGCGCGATGATGAGTCGCATCACCTCGTTGGTGCCCTCCAGAATGCGGTGTACACGGGTATCGCGCAGATAGCGCTCGAGCGGATACTCGCGGATATAACCATAGCCGCCAAAGAGTTGCAGAGCCTCATCACAGATTCGATAACCCACATCGGTGGCAAACCGTTTGGCCATGGCACACCAGGCACTCTTGTCCGGTGCCCCGCGATCCAGCTTGTCGGCGGCCTGACGCACCAGCAGACGGGCGGCAGCCAGCTCGGTCGCCATATCGGCCAGGCGAAATTGCACGCTCTGGAATTCGCTGATCGGGTGACCAAATTGCTGGCGCTGCTGCACATAAGCCAGCGCATCGTCAAGCGCCTGCTGGGCGGTGCCCACCGAACAGGTGGCAATATTGATGCGCCCCCCATCGAGGGCCTGCATGGCGAACTTGAATCCTTCCCCCTCCGCACCCAACCGATAGCAGGCAGGAATGCGAACCCCATTAAAGACAACCTCCCGGGTCGGCTGGCTGTTCCAGCCCATCTTCTCTTCTGCCTTGCCATAGCTCACACCGGGGGCATTAGCCGGTACCATAAAGGCAGAGATCCCCTTCGCACCTTCACCACCGGTGCGCGCCATCACCACCAGCACATCGCTGCTGCCTGCTCCCGAGATAAAGACCTTAGTTCCCTCGATGAGGTAGCTGTCACCCTCGCGCACCGCCCGGGTCTTGAGGGCCGCCGCATCTGAGCCTGCCCCCGGTTCGGTGAGGCAATAGGAGCCCAGCAGCTCGCCACTGGCCAGCTTGGGCACCCACTCTTTGGCAACCTCGGTGGGCAACCAGCTACCCAGCATCCAGCTCACCATGTTGTGGATGGTCAGATACGCAGTGGTCGAGGTACACCCCATGGCGAGGCGTTCAAAGATGAGGCTCGCATCGAGGCGAGGTAGCCCCAATCCGCCAAACTGCTCCGGGGTATAGAGACCGCAAAAACCGAGCTCGGCCGCCTGCTTGATGGTCGGGATCGGAAACTCATGCTCCTTGTCCCAGCGAGCGGCATGGGGTTTGAGCGCCTCATCGGCAAAGGCGGCGGCCGCCTCCACATACGCCTGTTGATCATCGGTCAGGGTAAAATCCATCTCGTCGTTCACTCCCTTGTTGCCTCACGCTTATTTTCCCGCGCTTACTTTCCTGAGTTAGTGCTTTATGACGCGACGCCCACACGCTGCGTCAGTCGGATCTGCCACTATGGCGCTGTTGTCGTGGTAGCTGATGACGCTCTCATAACTACCTCTCTATCGACACACAACAGATTAACAATTGATTTACGTTTACGCTAACGTAAACTTGTGGCAGAAGTGAAGTACAAAATGGACCGACCACTGCCAGCCGTAACGCCGAGTCAGCCGGTCGAATCAACCTTCCTACCCGACTGTCATATCCGCAAGGAGAGCATGGATGCAGATGGATGAGACCCTGAATGCCCTGACCGAACAGGTTGCGGCCTTCTGCCAGAAAGTGATCGCCCCGCGCGCCAGCGAGATCGATCAGAGCAATGCCTTTCCCCGTGATCTCTGGCCCCGGATGGGTGAGCTGGGGCTGCACGGCATCACGGTGGCGGAGGAGTATGACGGGGTGAACCTCGGCTATCTCGCCCACGTGCTGGTGATGGAACAGGTAAGCCGCGCCAGCGCCTCGGTCGGCCTCTCCTACGGCGCCCACTCCAATCTCTGCATCAATCAGATCCACCGCCACGGCACGGCGGAACAGAAAGCGCGCTACCTGCCACCGCTGGTGAGTGGCGAGCATGTGGGGGCACTGGCCATGAGCGAGCCGGGCGCAGGCTCCGATGTGGTTAGCATGCGCCTCACCGCGGAGCGCGAGGGCGATCACTTCGTGCTGAACGGCAACAAGATGTGGATCACCAACGGTCCCGATGCCGACACCTTCGTCATCTATGCCAAGACAGATACCAGTGCGGGCCCCAAAGGAATTTCTGCCTTTATCGTTGAAGCCGGCACTCCCGGTTTTTCTACCGCCCAGAAGCTCGACAAGCTGGGGATGCGCGGCTCCAGCACCTGCGAGCTGGTGTTCGACAACTGCCGGGTGCCGCAGGAAAACCTGCTGGGCACCTTGCATGGCGGAGTCAAGGTACTGATGAGCGGGCTCGACTACGAGCGGGTGGTACTGGCGGCCGGCCCCCTTGGCATCATGCAGGCCTGCATGGATGTAGTACTCCCCTATGTGCGCGAGCGCAAACAGTTCGGCCAAGCCATCGGCGAGTTCCAGCTGGTGCAGGGCAAGCTCGCCGACATGTATACCCGTCTGGCCAGCAGCCGGGCGCTGGTCTACTCGGTGGCGAGCGCCTGCGATCAGGGTCGCACCAGCCGTAAAGATTGCGCCGCAGCCATCCTGTTTGCCGCCGAAAACGCCACCCAGATGGCGCTCGATGCCATCCAGTTGCTCGGCGGCAACGGTTACATCAACGAATACCCCACTGGCCGCCTGCTGCGAGACGCCAAACTCTACGAGATCGGCGCTGGCACCTCGGAGATCCGCCGCTGGCTCATCGGCCGCGAGCTGATGGGGGATAACGCATGAGCAGGCTCCACTCCCGTCTCGACACGGCGAGCCCGGAATATGCGGCCAATCGGGCTGCAATGCAGGGGCTGGTCGACGATCTCCATGCCCGCATTGCCGAGATCGCGCTAGGGGGCGGCGCGGCCAACAACGCCCGCCATCAGGCCCGTGGCAAGCTGCTGCCCCGCGAGCGCATCAATCAGCTGCTGGACCCGGGCTCCCCGTTTCTCGAACTGTCGGCGCTGGCTGGCTGGCAGGTCTATGACGAGCCGGTGCCCGCCGCCGGCATCATCACCGGCATCGGCCGGGTTTCGGGCCGGCTCTGCATGCTGGTGGTGAACGACGCCACCGTGAAAGGCGGCACCTACTACCCGCTCACGGTGAAAAAACACCTGCGCGCCCAGGCCATCGCCGAGCGGCTGCGCCTCCCCTGCCTCTATCTGGTGGATTCCGGAGGCGCCTTCTTGCCGATGCAGGACGAGGTGTTCCCCGACCGGGATCACTTTGGCCGCATCTTCTACAACCAGGCCCGCATGTCGGCCCAAAACATCCCTCAACTGGCAGTGGTGATGGGGCTCTGCACCGCCGGGGGCGCCTACGTGCCCGCCATGGCGGACGAGTCGATCATGGTCAGGGAGCAGGCCACCATCTTTCTGGCGGGTCCGCCGCTGGTCAAGGCTGCCACCGGCGAGGAGATCAGCGCCGAGGCCCTGGGCGGCGCCGAGGTACACTGCGCCCACTCGGGGGTAGCTGATCACATGGCCCGTGACGATGCCCACGCGCTGGCCATCGCCCGCACGCTGGTTACTCATCTGGGTAGCGAGCCGGTAGAGAGCAGCCCCGGCTACGAGCCCCCCTGCTACCCGATCGAGGAGCTCTACGGTCTGGTGGGCACCAGTCTCAAACGCCCTTACGACGCCCGCGAACTGATTGCACGACTGGTGGATGGCTCTGATTTTGACGAATTCAAGGCGCTGTTCGGCACCACACTGGTGACCGGCTTTGCCCGTATTTGCGGCATGGAAGTGGGGATCCTCGCTAACAACGGCGTGCTGCACAGCGACAGTGCCCAGAAGGGGGCCCACTTTATCCAACTCTGTAATCGCCGCGCCATCCCACTGCTCTTTTTGCAGAACATCACCGGTTTTATGGTGGGGAGTAGCGCAGAAAAAGAGGGGATCGCCAAGCACGGCGCCAAGCTGGTAACCGCAGTGGCCTGCAGCCGGGTGCCCAAGATCACCCTGATCGTCGGCGGCAGCTTTGGTGCCGGCAACTACGGCATGTGCGGCCGCGCTTATGAACCCGATTTTCTCTTTAGCTGGCCCAACAGCCGCATCTCCGTCATGGGGGGCGAGCAAGCGGCCGGGGTGCTGGTGCAGGTGCGCCGGGACAAGCTGGCTGCCGAGGGCAAAGATTTGAGCGAGCAGGAGGCGGCCGCCATCCGTGCCCCGGTGATCGAGCAGTATGAGCGGCAGGGTCACCCCTACTACGCCAGCGCCCGCCTCTGGGATGATGGCGTCATTGACCCGGCCCAGAGCCGCACCGTGCTGGCGCTGGCGCTCGCCGCCTGTCAGGGTGCCCACATTGAACCCGAGCAGTACGGCATCTTTCGGATGTAAGGAGCAACCTATGTCAGATCCACTTACTTCCTCAGCACTTGGCTCTTCAACACAGGGCCCGTTTCGGCTGGAGCGGCACGGCCCAGTGGCCGAGCTGGTGCTGTCGCGCCCAGCCCGCCACAACGCCTTTGATGCCGACCTGATGCTGGGGCTGCTCGACTGCCTCGATGATCTGGCCCATCTCCATGGTCATGATCTCGCCGAACGCCCTCACGCCCTGCTGCTACGGGCAGAGGGCAAACACTTTTGCGCGGGCGCCGATCTCAACTGGATGCGCAATCTGGCTCACGCCGATTTTGAGCACAATCGCGAAGACGCCCGGGTACTGGCGCGGCTGATGCAGACCCTCGATGAGCTCCCCTTCCCCACGGTGGCGCTGGTGCAAGGGGCCGCCTATGGCGGGGCGCTGGGCCTCATCTGCGCCTGCGATCTGGTGCTGGCCAGCGACGATGCCCGCTTTTGCCTCTCCGAGGTGAGCCTTGGTCTGGTGCCTGCGGTGATCAGCCCCTACGTGGTACGCGCCATGGGAATGCGTCAGGCGCGCCGCTACATGCTCAGTGCCGAACCATTCGATGCCATCACCGCCTGTCGGCTCAATGTGGCACATCAACTCTGCCAACCGGATCAACTGCTGGCGGAGGGACGGGTGCAAGCCCTTCGTCTGTGCCGCAACGGGCCGGAAGCGATGAAAGAGACCAAACGGCTGCTGGCGGCGATAGAGGCCCATCCTTCCCGCCTGCACGAAGAGAAAACTGTCGAGACCATCGCCCGGGTTCGGGTGGGGCTCGAAGCCCAGGAGGGGATGCAGGCCTTCTTTGACAAACGCCCTCCCGCCTGGCGTCCCCGTTTCAAGGATGAGACATGACCCATCACACTCAAATTAAGCGCCTGCTGATTGCCAATCGCGGCGAAATCGCCGTGCGCATCATCAAGACGGCTAAACGCCTCGGCATCCACACCATCGCCCTCTACTCCGGTGCCGACGCCCACGCCATGCACACCCGTCTGGCCGATGAGGTCTGGCATCTGGGGCCCGCACCGGCCAGAGAGAGCTATCTCGACACCGGCAAGGTGCTGAAGATTGCCAAAGAGGCGCGCGCCGATGCCATCCATCCCGGTTACGGCTTTCTGTCGGAAAACAGCGATTTTGCCACCGCCTGCGAACAGCGCGGCCTGCGCTTTGTCGGCCCAAGCGGCGCCGCCATTCTCGCTATGGGCGATAAATCGGGCGCCAAGGCGCTGATGCAGGCTGCCGGTGTACCTGTGCTGCCCGGCTATCACGGCACGGATCAGCGGCCGGACTTTTTACGCGATCAGGCGAGCCAGATTGGCTTCCCGCTTCTTATCAAGGCCGCCAGCGGCGGCGGTGGCAAGGGGATGCGCCGGGTCGATCAGCTGGCCGACTTTGACGAGTCGCTGGCGGCAGTCAAACGGGAAGCCAAGGCCGCCTTTGGCGACGATCGGGTGCTGCTGGAGCGCTATCTGCCCCAGGCTCGCCATGTTGAGGTGCAGGTCTTTGCCGATAGCCTCGGCAACGCCATCTATCTGGGGGACAGGGACTGCTCCTTGCAACGACGCCATCAGAAGGTGATCGAAGAGGCGCCCGCCCCCGACATCCCTCCGGCTCTGCGCCGCGCCATGGGGGAGGCAGCCGTGGCCGCAGCCAAGGCCATCCACTATCAGGGGGCTGGCACCATCGAGTTCCTGCTCTGCAAGGATGAGTTCTTCTTTATGGAGATGAACACCCGGCTGCAGGTGGAGCATCCGGTCACCGAAGCGGTGACCGGGCAGGATCTGGTGGCTTGGCAACTGGCCGTGGCCGAGGGCAAGCCACTGCCACTCACCCAGGATGAGGTGGTGCTGCGCGGCCATGCGGTGGAGGCGCGCCTCTACGCCGAGGATGTGGCGGCCGGTTTTTTGCCTGCCAGCGGGCCTATCCACTGGCTCCACTGGCCCGTTGGCGTGCGCATCGACACTGGCGTCACCGCTGGCGATGAGGTGAGCCCCTATTACGATCCCATGATCGCCAAGCTGATCGCCCACGGCCAGAGCCGCACCGAGGCGTTCGCCAAACTTGCCGATGCGCTGGCTGCGCTGGATCTCGGCCCGCTGGTGCACAACGGCGCGCTCTTGCTACGCCTTTGTGAAGAGCCTGACGTCTTGGCCATGGGCCACCATACCCAGTGGCCCATCCCCACCACAGCGCAGCCCATTCCTGAACTCGCCTGGCCGCTGGCCACCCTCTGGCTGGTGAGCCGCCCTGCGGGTCACTCCCCCTGGCAGCAAGCCTGCGGATTTCGGCTGGGACCGGATCGCTGCTGGACGGCGGCGGTGCGCATCGGTGATGAGCACCGGGTATTGACCCTTAACGATCATGGCGGCCAGTTCGAGTGGCAAGGGGAGACTCATTGCTACCAGAGAGGTGACGATCATATCCGGCTGCAGCAGGGTGGCTGCTGGCAACAGATCCCCATTCAGACGGTCGCAGGCTCGGAGGCAGCCTTCATCATGACCCTGGGGGGCCAGCGCATCCGCTTCGCGGCCGATGATCGGCAGCACAGCCACCACCATGAGCAGGCAAACGAGAAGGCGCAGGGCGCCATCGCGCCCATGCACGGCATAGTGGTAGCCGTGCTGGTCGAGCAGGGGCAAACGGTCAGCAAGGGGCAACCCCTGCTGGTACTGGAGGCGATGAAGATGGAGCACCAGTTGCGCGCAGAGCGGGACGGGGTAATTGAAGCCCTGCAGTGCAAACAGGGCGAGCAGGTAAGCCAGGGGACCGTGCTGGTGCGCTTTGCCGAAGAGACTGCTTCACAGGAGGAACACCCATGAACCGATCACAGGACGTCCGTGACGACAGGGTCAGTCTGGTGGAGATGGGGCCGCGCGATGGCCTGCAAAATGAAGCTGCGCCCCTCTCCTTGGTACAACGGCTGGAGTTGATCCAGCGACTGGCAGACAGCGGCCTGCAACGCATCGAGGTGGGTGCCTTTGTCTCTGCCAAAAAAGTGCCGCAGATGGCGGACTCCGCAGCGCTGTTCGAGGCACTGCCGCGCAAGGGCTCAACCCGTTACGGCGCTCTGGTGCCCAATCTGCAAGGCTTGCAGGCAGCCATTGCCGCCCGCGCCGACGAGATTGGCCTCTTCACCGCCTGCTCCGACGGTTTTACCCGCGCCAATATCGGCATCAGCGTGGAAGAGTCGCTGGTGCGCTTCGCCCCGCTGGTGCAGGAGGCGCGCCGCCTCGGCATCAAGGTGCGCGGCTACCTCTCCACCGTCATCGCCTGCCCGTTCGATGGCCCGACCCGGCCGAAACGGGTCGCAACCATGGCCGAGCAACTGCTGGATCTCGGTTGCCACGAAATTTCGCTGGGGGACACCATCGGCGTCGGCACTCCGGGCACCGTGGCCCCCATGCTGGATGCGGTGCTGCACGAGATCCCGGCGGGGCGACTCGCGGTCCATTTTCACGACACCTACGGCCAGGGGTTGGCCAACCTGCTACCCGCGCTGGAGCGCGGCATTCGCACCATCGACTGCTCGGTGGCGGGGCTTGGCGGCTGCCCCTATGCGCCGGGCGCTTCCGGTAATGTGGCGTCAGAAGAGGTGGTTTACCTGCTGCACGGCCTTGGCATGACAACCGGAGTGGATCTCGACAAACTGGCGGCCACCGGCCAGTGGGTCTGCGAGCAGCTCGGTCGCCCCAACGGCTCACGGGTCGGTCAGGCCTTGCACGCCAATGCCGAGCGGCTGCGTGCCAGCCTCTGCCAGCCACACGCCCAGCGACAGGAGTCATAACCATGTCGCGTTCCCTGTCCGGCAAGGAGATCACCTACAGCATTTCGGAGCTGGCCCACGAGTTCGATGTCACGCCGCGCACCATCCGCTACTACGAGGACGAGGGTCTGCTCACTCCCCAGCGGGAGGGTCAAACCCGCATCTACAGTCATCGGGACAAGATCCGGCTCAAGTTGACCCTGCGCGGCAAACGGCTGGGGTTTAGCCTGGCGGAGATCCGCGAGCTGTTCGAGATGTATGACACCGACCGGTCAAGCAAAACCCAGCTCCACTCCATGATCCAGCTGATCGAGGCAAAACGCGGTGTGCTGCACCAGCAACTGGAAGATATCCAGATGGTGATGGCCGAGCTGGAAGCCGCCGAACAACGCTGTGTTAATTCCCTTAACAGCTTGAAAACCGACACAGATTAACCGAATCTGGGATCATGTCATTACCTTGGTGATCTCATGAAATATTGGTGCTGGTTATTGTTGTTCCTCAGCCTGCCCGGTTGGTGCCATTCCCTCGTCAAGGTTGGTGGCTATCCCTATGCGCCCTTCGTGGTCAAACTCTCAGATGCGCACTATGAAGGGCTGACACTGGATCTTATCGAGCAGCTCAACGCGGTGCAAAAAGAGGTGACCTTCGTCTTTGTCCCCACCTCGGCTGCCAACCGCTACAAAGCGCTTGATATGGGTCGCTTTTCGTTGATGCTGTTTGAAGACAGCAACTGGGGCTGGCAAACGGAGAAACTCAAGATGACTGCGCCTTTTCTCGGTGGTGGCGAAGTCTATGTGGCCCTGAGCAAAGAGGGCCGGGATCAGCGCTTTTTCGATGACCCCTCTCGGCACCACCTTATCGGGGTGACCGGCTACCACTACGGCATCGGCCAGTTCAATGCCGATCCCATCTACCTGCAGCGCAAGCTCAATATCACCCTGGTCAAAGACAATGTCAGCGCCCTGCAAGCACTGCTCAAAGGGCGTGGTGAGGTGGCCATTATCAACGTCTCTTACCTTAACCAGTATCTGCTGGCCCATCCCGACACAGCCAACCAGCTGCTGATCTCGAAAAAATGGGATCAACAGTATCAACACCGCGCCATTCTTCACCCTGCGGCACCCATTACTCCTGCCCAGCTGGAACAATGGCTGGCAGCCCTGCAACAAAAGGGTGAACTGGATCGCCTTTGGACAAAGTACGGCGTACAACAGTACGCAACCCCATGATTACTATCCAGCTTTTCTGTACCATGGTGGGAACCAAATGGGAGTGCACCAAATGAACACTACCGAGCCAGCGTCCCACAAACCCCGCTTTCTGCGCTACCTTGCCTACGCTTTCCTGCTGCTTCTTATCCTGATTACACTGCTGCTGTGGCAGACCCCCCGTCTGCTCCAACGCTATCTGCCAGGCTGGCTGGCCGAGCACTACGGCCTGCAACTGACGCTGGGGGAGATTGATGTTGGACTGCGCACCCCTTCTCTTACCCTCGGCGCGACTGCCCTGCTCGATGCCAAACAGCAACCTATCATCCGTTTTGAGCAGCTCTTTATCACCCCCGACCTACAAGCCAGCTGGCAGCAGAAAGGGGTCGTGCTTTCCGCCGTCACCCTGATCAAACCCGTAGTGCTGCTGCAACGGCTGGCAGACAAAAAGGGGGATGTTCGACTCAATCTGACCGATGCGCTGGCGACCGTGCTCACTTCTGCCCCCTCCCCCGAGCCCGAGACAGCCAGCGCCCCGCTACTGGTCGACATCGCCAGCATCGCTGTCACTGATGGGCATGTGCGCTATCAGGATCAACGCAAGGAGAGCGAACCCGGCTGGTTGCCGCCTCTCTATATGGAAAAAGTGACCATCAAGCTCGATAACCTGCGCACCAAGGCAAACCATCCGACTGCCTATCAGCTGAGTGCCGCCATTAACGGCAAAAGCAGCCTCGCCGCTCACGGCAAGCTCGATGTGATGAGCGGCATGGGTCAGGGCAAGGTGAGCCTCAAGCTGGTCGAGCTGAAACCCTTCGCCCCGCTCTGGGCACCCTATCTCAAGCTGGATCTGGCCAAGGGCCACGCTAATGCGGAGGTGGAGTACCAGCTCAAAGAGGGCAAGCAAGGGGTGCAGTGGCAATTGTCCAAAGGCAAGCTGACCCTGGACAACTGGCAGCTTAAAAAACTCAAGGGCGACGAGTTTGCCCGCTTCGGCCAGCTGGCTCTTAGCGATCTGGCTGTCGATGGCCAGAAACAGTCGCTCCAGATCGGCAAGATCACCATGCAACAACCCCTGATCAAGGCCACCCTCAACCCACAGCAGGAGCTGGATCTGGCCGACTTGCTGATTGAACAGGCTCCCGCCAAGCCCGTCAAAGAAGCCTACGCCGCAAACGAGGTGGCCAACAATGCGGCGCCCAAGTCGGCACAAAAAACAAAGGCTGCAGGTAACGGCAAGAAACACAGGGCAGACAAACCCTGGCAGTGGCAGATCAAGCAGATCCTTATCGACAAGGGTGATCTCACCCTCACCGAATCGAGCAGCGGCAAACCGCAGGCACGTCAGATCTCAGGCCTCAAGCTAGCGCTGGGGCCACTGGGCAGCAAGGGGGAGCAACCGAGCAAACTGACTCTGGCCACCCAGTTCAAACAGAGCAGTCCCCTCGCCTTTGATGGCCAACTGACCCTGAGCCCCTTCACCCTAAGCGGCGACATCAACCAGCAGGGGCTGCCCCTGACGCTGGCGCAACCCTATCTGGCTGATCTGGTGCGTATCAAGGTGCAAAACGGGCTGCTGAGCAGCAAGACCCGACTCGATCTCGCCACCACCGCCCAGGGAGATCTCAGCAAGCTGACCCTGCAAGGGGGGCTCGATGTCAACGGGCTCAAAGTGGTCGATCGGGCAGACAATCAACGGCTGCTGGAGTTCAACACCCTGGCCCTCACCGGTCTGACGTACGACGGCATCAGCCAGCAGATGCGGATCAAGGACATTGCCCTTAACAAGCCCTTCGCCCGCATCGAGATCAACGAGGATGGCACCACCAACCTGCAACAGCTGCTGCTGCCACAACCGGCGTCAGCCAAAAGCACTCAAGCGGCGGCAGGCAGCAAGGCTCCCGACTTTCGTTTCACCATCGACCAGCTGCGCACCGAGCAGGGCAACCTGCGCTTTGCCGATCGCAGCCTGAGTCAGGATTTCGTGGCCGATATTGCCTCGCTGGGCGGCCAGAGCCGCCATATCAGCAATATTCCGGGGCAACGCTCCGATCTCGCCTTCAACGGCAAGGTGGATCGCTATGCGCCGGTGACCATTCGTGGCGGCACCAACCTGCTGGTCGCCAACCCGATCCTCGACATCGCGGTGGCCTTCCACAATCTGGAGCTCACCACCTTCACCCCCTACTCGGGCACTTATGCCGGTTATGCCATCGACAAGGGGCAGCTCTCCATGAAGCTGCACTACAAGCTGGAAGGCAACCGACTGGAGGGGGATAACGACATCACCATCAAGAAGCTGCAACTGGGCGAGAAGATCAAGAGCGATCAGGCCAAGGATCTGCCGCTGGGGCTGGCCATCGCCCTGCTGAGCGATGCCAACGGGGTGATACAGATGAACCTCAAGGTGAAGGGAGATCTCGATCAACCGGACTTCAGTATCGGCAATATCTTCTGGGATGTGCTGGGCAACACCCTGAGCAAGGCGATCACCTCCCCCTTCTCCCTGCTCGCCTCGCTGGCCGATGGCACCGACGATCTCGACGAACTTCCCTTCCTGCCGGGGGAGCCCGATCTCACCCCCACCCAGCAGGAGAAACTGGTCAAGCTGGCACAGGCCCTCAAGGAGAGACCCAAGCTCAGCATGAACATTCGCGGCAAGGTCAACTTCAACGAGGAGCGCCCCATCCTGCAACGGCAAAAGCTGGAGCGGGTACTGGCCAAGCTCACCGGCAATCAGGCGGATCTCGACCTGCTGGAACAGGATCCCGCACTGCAAGAGGCGCTGGCCCAAGCCTATGAAGAGCGCTTTGGCGAAGATCTAAATGATCTGGCGGACCGCCTCCATCTGGATGAAGAGAGCGCGGCACTGCGGGCACAAGCAGTGATCCTGCTGCGGGATCAACAGCTCATCACCGCCAAATCCCTGCGCAATCTTGCCATGCGCCGGGCGCAAAATACCAAAGAGTTTCTGGTCGACAACCAGGGGATCGCTCCGGAGCGGCTGTTCGTGCTCGACAGCCAGGTCAAGGAAGAGGACAAGGAAGCCAAAGTGATCCTGACACTGGATCAGTGACGCCGCCGCACTGCGCAAAAGCGTAATAAAAATACACCCCCTCAACTATTTTGACACCTTTTGCTCACCAAACAGCCTGCTTTGGTGAGCGTTTGGCCTCTGATGCAAATAATCACGTAGTTTTTTTACGATTTATCCCCCTTGCCCCCTTGCGGGCGCGCCGCAGCCTGCCTAAAATCGCGCGTCTTTTGTTAACCCCCACCTCTATTTTTGGAGAATGCCACGTGAGCGAAAAATTGGCCAACCCTGCCCCTCTGGGTCTGATGGGTTTCGGTATGACCACCATCCTGCTGAACATCCATAACGCAGGTTTCTTCCCCATCAGCGCCATGATCCTGGCCATGGGCCTGTGCTACGGTGGTCTGGCCCAGATCATCGCCGGCATCATGGAGTACAAGCGTGGCAACACCTTCGGTGTGACCGCCTTCATCTCCTACGGCACCTTCTGGTGGAGCCTGGTGTTCCTGCTGGTGATGCCGACCATGGGTCTGGCCGAAGCCACTCCGCACGCTTACATGGGTTGGTATCTGCTGATGTGGGGCATGTTCACCCTGTTCATGCTGGTTGGCACCGTCAACTACCCGCGCGTGAAGCAGTTCGTGTTCGCTTCCCTGACCGTGTTGTTCTTCCTGCTGGCCGCCCGTGACTTCACCGGCAGCACCCTGATCGGCACCATCGCCGGTTTCGAAGGGATCATCTGTGGTGCCAGCGCCATCTACCTGGCCATGGCCACCGTGATCAACGAGCAGTTCGGCCGCACCGTAATGCCGATCGGCGATCACAAGAAAGCCGCCGCCGTACAGCTGAAAGCCGCTGCCTGATAGGCAAGCCCTCAGATTGTGAAAAAGGCACCCGAGGGTGCCTTTTTGCTATCTCGAATAACCGTTCAACAGATCGGTTATCAGCCAAGTGACCCAGTGTCCCCCTCCCCCGCCAGCAAGCGGGTTGCGGGGAAACGCAGTGCAGGATCCTGACTGAAGAACTGGCTCAGTTGTCGGTATACCGCCGGATAAACCTGCTGCAACCGCAGCGGGTCGGTAAAGAAGCACTCGCAGCTGACGGCAAAAAATTCGGCGGGATGTTCGGCCGCATAGGGATCGATGGCGGTTACCTCGTCCCGATCAAGCTGCTGGCACAGCGTATCGAAGGCGCTCTGAAAGGCCTGTTGCCACAGCTGGCTGCTCATCAGCCCCGGCAACGGCGGCGCACCGTCCGCCTCACCACCCAGCATGTCGAGTTTGTGGGCCAGCTCGTGGATCACCAGATTAAAGCCGTCCCAGTCGCCATCTTGCTGCAGTTCGCTCCAGGCCAGCACCAGCGGCCCTTGCGGCCAGGATTCGCCAGCATTCTTCTCTTCAAACTCACTCACCAGACCGAACTCATCCTGTACCTCCTGGCGCCGGGTCACGGGTTCGGGAATGATGATGATTTCGTGAAAGCCGCGATACCAGTCAAGGCCGAGGTGCAAGATGGGCAACGCCGCCTGCAGCGCCAGCACCGCCTGTTGACGGCGGCTGAGCTCTACCCCGATCAGGGTGAGGGTCTTGCGCTTGAGCAGCTGTTGCCCCAAGCCGATAAGCGTCGTCTGCTCGGTGTTGCTGAGCCCTTGCAAGATGGGCACAGCCGCCAGCGCCTGACGCCACAGTGCCAACTCATCCTCACTCATGGGCATTTTCGGGCGACCACCCAGCCATTTGAACCATCCCAGCACACCTACTCCTTCTTTTGATGTAAAAAAACAGGTTACAGCAGTTTGACGAACCGTTTCGGCCGCTCCTGATAATCCTGCGCCAGATAGAAACGGTGTGCCGCCTCGCGCTTGAGACTGCTGGAGAGCTCCAGCTGGGCGCAACCAGCGGCCCGCGCCATCGCTTCGGCGCCCTTGAGCAAGGCTGTGCCCACTCCCGCCCCTCTTGCCCCTTCATCGACAACCAGCGCCGAGATCAGGCCCCAAGCTGGTGCAACATGCAGTGGAGCCAGCTTGTGCCACACCAGCACGCCGACCACCTTGTCAGCCTGGGAGGCGAGCAGCACGGAGCTCGCGGGATCAGGCGCCAACAGGCGCGCCGTCACGTCAGCGCCTTCGGCAGGATACCCCAATTGGATGAACAGGTGGGCGATGGCGCTCCCGTCGTCGGCCTCAGGGGGACAGATCGTCAAGGTGTCAGGGTCATTGTTCATTGTTGGCCTCATGTTTGCTTTCCATTGTGTTACGCCCGTCACATTGTCCGGCGCAGATCAACAAGGAGGATTTCATCTTTACTCATAGAAAACGCTGCCTGCCATTATCCACCCACCCTTGTCAATTCACAAATTTGCAACAAAACAACATTTTTAGCTGGGAAGAATGGATTCAACTCGATATGTTACCTCCCATGCATGGCGCGGGTTTGCGCCCTGCCAAACCACTTGGAGCCACCCTCGTTTGCTTACCTCGGACTGTTAACAAATGAGCCCCAAACTGTGACAGAGAGCGAGGCCAAGATCTCGCCAAGACAGCGCCACAAACACAACAAAGGAGTTGTTGTACATGAATGAAATCGTCAATGCCATCAATGGTGTAATATGGAGCCCAGCGCTCATCTACCTGTGTCTGGGGGTCGGTCTTTACTTCTCCCTGCGCACCCGTTTTTTGCAACTGCGTCATATCAAAGAGATGGTGCGCCTGATGTTTGATGGCAAGAGCACCGATGCCGGTGTCTCCTCCTTCCAGGCGCTGGCCATGACCCTGGCAGGTCGCGTGGGGACCGGTAACATCGCCGGTGTGGCGACCGCCATCACCTTCGGTGGTCCGGGCGCCCTGTTCTGGATGTGGATGGTTGCCTTCCTTGGCGCCAGCTCCGCCTTCGTGGAGTCCACCTTGGGTCAGGTTTACAAGGAGAAGATCAACGGTGAATACCGCGGCGGCCCGGCCTTCTATATCGAGAAAGGGCTTGGCATGAAGTGGTACGCCTGGACCTTCGCCATCGCGACCGTCTTCGCCTGCGGCGTGCTGCTGCCTGGGGTGCAGGCCAACTCTATCGGCTCCAGCCTGCAGACCGCCTTTAATATCGATCCGAACGTCACCGCCGCCGGTCTGGCGCTGCTGCTCGGCTTTATTATCTTCGGTGGCGTCAAGCGTATCGCCAACTTCGCCAGTACCGTAGTGCCCTTCATGGCGCTGGGTTACATCATCGTGGCTTGCGTCATCATCGCCCTCAATATCGGCCAACTGCCAGGCGTGATCCTGCTGATCTGGAAGAGCGCCTTCGGTCTGGATGCCGGTTTCGGTGCCATTTTGGGTCTGGCCATCATGTGGGGGGTAAAACGCGGGGTCTACTCCAACGAAGCGGGTCAGGGTACCGGGCCGCACGCCTCCTCTGCTGCGGCAGTGAGTCACCCGGCCAAGCAGGGTCTGGTGCAGGCGTTCTCCGTCTATATCGACACCCTGTTCGTCTGCTCCGCCACCGGCTTTATGCTGCTGATCACCGGCCTCTATAATGTACAAGGGCCGGACGGCGCCGCCATCTACACGGGTATTGCCGGTATCGCAGCAGGCCCGGGCTATGTGCAGACCGCCATGGAGAGCATGATGCCGGGCTTTGGCAGCATTTTCGTGGCCATCGCGCTGTTCTTCTTCGCGTTCACCACCATCGTTGCCTACTACTACATCGCCGAAACCAACATCGCCTACATCAACCGCAAGATTAATCGCCCCTGGCTCACCTTCTTGCTGAAGATTGCGTTGATGGCTGCCACTGTCTACGGCACCGTCAAGACCGCAGATCTGGCGTGGGGCATGGGTGATATCGGGGTTGGCCTGATGGCATGGCTCAACATCATCGCCATTCTGCTGCTGCAAAAGACCGCCTTCACCTGTCTGAAGGATTATGAAGCGCAGCAGGCGCAAGGGCTGGATCCAGTGTTCCACCCGGAGAAGCTCGGCATCAAAAATGCCGATTACTGGGTGGGCAAGCGCTCCGAAGAGAACCTGGAGCTGGAGAAATCGGGCCATCAGTTCGAGCCGGATCAGGATCGCAAGACCTCCTGAACCAGAACGACATAAGACATCAATTTAAATGGCAGCCTCGGCTGCCATTTCTTTTTCCTGTCACCTTATCTCAGAGCGGATTACGCCGCGGCCCGAAGGGCAGACGCCAACGAAACAGGCTGTTAAGGGTGGCCCGCCACTGATTGGGTCGCCCCAGGATCTGCTTTTGCAGCCGGGTCTCCTCTTTGAGCATCGCCTCGTCACTGCGGGCCCAGGCCTGGCTGTAGAGCTGCTTGATCCCCGCCAGTGCATCCGGCGACTTGGTGATAAGGGTGCGGGCAAACTCTCGCGCCTCCACCAGCGGATCGGCGCAGACCCGGCTCACCATCCCTAGAGCTTTGGCCTCGATGGCATCGAGCTCGCGCCCGCTCATGGCCAGCTCCATGGCTGTATCCAGCCCCATCAGGTTACGCATGGTGACGCTACCGCTCATGTCGGGGATGATCCCCCACTTGATTTCCATCACCGAGAAGCGGCAATCGGGGGTGCTGAAGCGAAAATCGGCGCCGAGCGCAATCTGCAAGCCACCGCCAAAACAGACTCCCTGGGTCACTGCAATCACCGGCACCGGCAGCTGGTGCCAACCATAGGCAACACGCTGGGCCAGATTGGTCGCCTCGTCCGCCTCGCGCTTGAGAATATCGAGTGCCGCCACTGGCTGCTTGAGCATGGATTTCACATCCAGCCCGGCACAGAAGGCCCGCCCCTCGCCATGCAGGATCACCGCCCGCAACCCCTTGTGCCGGGCGAGCTGCGTCAATGTCTCATCGATGGCACTGAACATGGTGCGGTCCAGCGCATTGAGTTTGTCCCCCCGCGTCAGCATCACTTCGGCAATCCCGTCGTGGATCTCGCACTTGACCCTTGGTTTTTCCATCTTCCTTGTCCTCTCCTTGATCCCTGAAACTGACTCACTGGTCATACCACTACGTTATCAGAGTGTAAACAGGCGGTACAGCTGAGACTAAAGTCGGCTGGTCGCCTCCCTCTCCCTTTGTCACACTGGGAGCTGCATGAGTGCCGCAAGCCAGCAGAGGACGCTGTCATGTCAACCCTGTTCAATTTTGCCAGACCACCGTTCGACCGACTGGGCGAGGAGGCGCGCGAGCGGCTCTCCCGTCACCTCTCGCTCTGCTATTTTCGGGCCGGGGATCTGCTGCTCAAGGAGGGGGACGAGCCTCCCGGCCTCTATCTCATCATCAAGGGGGCGGTGGAAGAGTCGGCCCCTCACCACCAGTTTGGTGATTACGGGGTTGATGACCTGTTCGATGTGCGCGCCCAGTTTGATGGTCGCTGCCGCCACCGCTTCACCGCACTGGAAGATAGCCTCTGCCAACTCATTCCTCGCCACACCTTTCTGGCGCTCTGTGAGCAAGATCCGCAGTTTGCCAGCTACTTCACCGCCAATCTGGCCGAGCGCCAGCGCCAGCAGGAGCAACGCGAACAACTGGGTCAGAAGAATCTGGCTGAATTTATCCTGACCCGCATCGAACCCGGCCACCTGCAGGCACCGCTTATCGTCGACAGCAAGCTGTCACTGCTCGCGGCGACCGAAGCCATGGTGAGCAAGGGGACCGATTGCCTGCTCTACCCGGCCCACGACGGCTCCCTCACGCTGGCAACCCGCAAGACCTTGCTCCACGCCCTGACCCTCAAGGGATTGCCGCTGACGGCCTCCCTCTCGGTGCTGACCCCCACGCCGCTGATTGGTCTGCCGCTGGAGAGCTATCTGTTTGATGCCCTGCTGCTGATGACCCGCCATCGCATCAAGCGACTGGTGGTGTGGCGTGGCAACGAAGTGGCGGGCATCTTGCAACTGACTCAGGTGCTGGGGCTCTTCTCGACCCACTCCCACGTACTGACCCTGCGCATTGCCCGCGCCGACAGCCTGCCGGCACTGGAGGCGGTGGCCCGCGAGCAGCAGCAATTGACCCGCTCGCTGTTTACACAGGGGATCCACACCGCCTTTTTGATGAAGCTCATCGCCACCATCAACGAACAGCTGATCGCCAAAGCCTTTGCGCTGGTGATCCCCCCCGAGGTGCAGGATAAGGTCTGCCTGCTGATGCTGGGCTCGGAGGGGCGCGGCGAACAGATCCTCAAAACCGATCAGGACAACGCCCTGATCCTGCCAGAGGGGCTGGCATGGCCCACCCAGGCAGCCGATCTGGCCGAATTCAGCGCCCTGCTGGAGCGCCTCGGCTACCCGCTGTGCCCCGGGCAGGTGATGGTGAACAATCCGGCCTGGGTAAAAACAGGCAGCGAGTGGCAAAGCGCCATTGCCAGCGCCTGCACCACGGCAAAAGAGGATGAGCTACTCTGGCTCGCCACCCTGGCCGATGCTCACCCCATCGCGGGGGATCGACAGCTCCATCTGCCGGTTGCCAGAGCGCTGCGCGAACAGTTGGCGGACAGACGGGACCTGCTGGCGGAGATGGTGCGACCGGCAGTGGCCTTTCATGCCCCCCTCACCCTGTTTGGCCGGCTGGAGCAGCCACCGGAAGGGCTGGATCTGAAGCGGGGCGGCTTGTTCCCGCTGGTGCACGGTATCCGCATGCTGGCCATTGAGGCAGGCATTCTGGAGACCTCGACCCTGGGACGCATCGATGCGCTGGTGGCCGCCGAGCGGCTCAGTACCGACTATGGCAGCAATCTGGCAGAGGCGTTTCGGCTCTTTATCCGGCTGAGGCTGCGCAGCCAGCTCAAGGGGGGCAATAGTCGGGTGCAGACAAGCGAGCTTAGCCACAGTGAGCGGGATCTGTTGCGTCAGGCGCTGCATCAGGTTAAGAAGTTCCAGCAGTGGCTCACCTTGCACTTTCGTCTGAGACAATAGTCATGTTGAGCCGCGCTCGACGCTACTGGTATGGCCGCGGGTTCCGAACGGGCGAGTTCGCGCCGCTCTTTGCCACCCCACCGAAAGATGAACGGATCGCTCTCGATTTCGAGACCACCAGTCTCGATCCCGAGCAGGCTGAGATCGTCTCCATCGGGGCGGTGCGCATTCAGGGCAACCGGCTGCTGACCGGCGAGGCTCTCGCCATCAAGGTGCAGCCACCGGCCAGCCTGACCGGCCAATCGGTGGTGATCCACGGTCTGCGCCATCAGGATCTGCAACAGGGGATGGAGCTGGAAGCCGCGCTGCGCCTGCTGCTCGACTTTATCGGCCCCCGTGAACTGGTGGGCTATCACATCGCCTACGACCTGCGCATTCTCAATCTCGCCTGCCAGAAATTGTGGGGATTGACCCTGCCCCAGCGAGGGATCGAGGTGAGCCAGCTCTATCACGACCACCTCTATCGTCGCTATCCCGATGCGGCCATTGACCTCCACTTGAACGCCATCTGCAGCCACCTTGAACTGCCATCCCTGCCCGCCCACGATGCCCTTGCCGATGCCACCACGGCCGCGCTCATCTACCTGCGCCTGACCTGCGGCTCGCCGCTCACTTATCCCAAAGTCTAATTGTCGGAAAATAACATTTAATTCACATTTTGCTTACATGAGCAGATTGCCTGCTCGTCGGGGTTACCCCATCCACCGCTGACACTCATGTCATGGAGAACTGCAATGGAACAGCAAAGCTATCTGAGGATCCAGCAAGATCCCAACTTCCAGGAGCTGGTCGCCAAGCGCCAGCGTTTTGCCTGGGCCCTCTCGGCTCTGATGCTGGGACTCTACCTGGCGTTTATTCTGCTCATCGCCTTTGCCCCCGGTTGGCTGGGCACCCCCTTGAGCGAAGGGTCGACCATTACTCGCGGCATTCCGGTCGGGGTGGGACTGATCCTCTCCTCCTTCGTGTTGACCGGCATCTATGTGTTTCGGGCCAACGGCGAGTTTGACGAGCTGAATCAGAAGATCCTCAAGGGAGTGCAGTCATGAGCGCAAAAAGCATGAAAGGCAAGTGGCTGCTGTTGGCCTCACTGGCCTCCTCCCCCCTGCTGGCAGCGGATGCGCTGACCGGCGAGGTACAACGCCAACCCCTCAATGTATCGGCCATCGTGATGTTCGTGGTCTTTGTGGCCGCCACCCTGTTCATCACCTATTGGGCCTCCAAGCGCAACCGCTCGGCTTCCGACTACTATGCGGCCGGTGGCCGTATCACCGGCTTCCAGAACGGTCTGGCCATCGCCGGTGACTATATGTCCGCCGCCTCCTTCCTCGGGATCTCCGCGCTGGTCTACACCTCCGGCTACGATGGCCTGATTTACTCCATCGGTTTTCTGGTGGGCTGGCCCATCATTCTGTTCCTGATCGCCGAGCGGCTGCGCAACCTCGGCAAATATACCTTTGCCGATGTCGCCTCCTATCGTCTCAAGCAGACTGAAGTGCGTACCCTCTCCGCCTGTGGTTCGCTGGTGGTGGTCGCCCTCTACCTGATCGCCCAGATGGTCGGTGCCGGCAAACTGATCGAGCTGCTGTTTGGCCTGCAATACCATGTGGCCGTGGTGCTGGTCGGTATCCTGATGGTGCTCTACGTGCTGTTTGGCGGCATGCTGGCCACTACCTGGGTGCAGATCATCAAGGCAGTGATGCTACTCTCCGGTGCCAGCTTCATGGCCATCATGGTCATGAAATCGGTCAACTTCGATATCGGTGCCCTGTTTAGCGAAGCGGTCAAGGTGCACGAGAAAGGGATCGCCATCATGAGTCCGGGTGGCCTGGTTGCTGACCCCATCTCCGCCATCTCGCTCGGGCTGGCATTGATGTTCGGTACCGCCGGTCTCCCCCATATCCTGATGCGTTTCTTCACCGTGAGTGACGCCAAAGAGGCGCGTAAATCGGTGTTCTACGCCACCGGCTTTATCGGTTACTTCTACATCCTCACCTTCATCATTGGCTTTGGCGCCATCTTGCTGGTCAGCACCAACCCGGCCTTCAAGGACGCCACCGGCGCCCTGCTGGGCGGCACCAACATGGCAGCCGTCCACCTGGCCAATGCGGTTGGTGGCAGCCTGTTCCTCGGCTTCATCTCCGCCGTGGCATTTGCCACCATTCTGGCGGTAGTTGCCGGATTGACCCTGGCCGGTGCCTCTGCGGTCTCCCATGACCTCTATGCCAGTGTGCTGAAGAAGGGCAAGGCCAACGAGACCGATGAACTGCGTGTCTCCAAGATGACGACTCTGGTGCTGGGCGTGGTTGCCATTGGTCTGGGGATCCTGTTCGAGAAGCAGAACATCGCCTTCATGGTGGGTCTGGCCTTCTCCATCGCCGCCAGCTGCAACTTCCCGGTACTGTTCCTCTCCATGTTCTGGTCACGCCTGACCACCCGTGGCGCCGTCTACGGTGGCTGGCTGGGACTGGTGAGCGCCGTAACCCTGATGATCCTGGGCCCGACCGTGTGGGTGAAAGTGCTGGGCCATGCCCAGGCCATCTTCCCCTACGAATACCCTGCCCTCTTCTCCATGGGGTTGGCCTTCGTCGGGATCTGGTTCTTCTCCATCACCGACAGCTCCCAGAACGCCGCTGACGAACACGCCAAGTTCCTGCCGCAGTTCGTTCGCTCCCAAACCGGGCTGGGTGCCTCTGGCGCCACCTCCCACTGATGAGTCAATCACACTCCCAAGCCGGCCTCGTGCCGGCTTTTTTTATTGCCCATCAATCGGCTGCACGCCCCGCTTGCCCCGATCAAGATCACACTTCTCGCTAAAACTTTCGGGGGATCTGTGCCATAATGCGCGCCATTTGACAGACCAATCGGGACACATACCTTGTTAAGTAGCAACAACATCACCATGCAGTTCGGCGCCAAGCCGCTGTTTGAGAACATCAACGTCAAGTTTGGCGGCGGCAACCGCTATGGCCTTATCGGCGCCAACGGCTGTGGCAAGTCCACCTTTATGAAGATCCTCGGCGGTGATCTGGAGCCCACTGGCGGTAATGTGAGCCTGGACGTCAACGAGCGCATCGGTAAGCTGCGTCAGGATCAGTTCGCCTACGAAGATATGCGCGTACTGGACGTGGTCATGATGGGTCACACCGAGCTGTGGGCGGCCATCGCCGAGCGCGATGCCATCTACGCTAACCTCGAAGCGACCGACGACGACTACATGAAGGCCGCCGAGCTGGAAGGTCTGGTCGCCGAGTATGACGGCTATACCGCCGAATCTCGCGCAGGCGAACTGCTGCTGGGTGCCGGTATTCCCATCGAGCAGCACAACGGCCCGATGAGCGAAGTGGCTCCTGGCTGGAAACTGCGGGTGCTGCTGGCACAGGCACTGTTCTCCAACCCCGATATCCTGCTGCTGGACGAACCGACCAACAACCTGGATATCAACACCATTCGCTGGCTGGAACAGGTGCTCAACGAACGTGAAAGCACCATGATCATCATCTCTCACGACCGTCACTTCCTTAACTCCGTCTGTACCCACATGGCGGATCTGGACTACGGTGAGCTGCGCGTTTATCCGGGCAACTACGATGACTACATGCTGGCCGCCACTCAGGCGCGCGAGCGTCTGCTGGCCGACAACGCCAAGAAGAAGGCCCAGATCGCCGATCTGCAATCCTTCGTCTCCCGTTTCAGTGCCAACGCCTCCAAGTCCAGCCAGGCGACCTCCCGCCTCAAGCAGATCGACAAGATCAAGATTGAGGAAGTGAAGGTCTCCAGCCGTCAGAACCCCTTCATCCGCTTCGAGCAGGAGAAGAAGCTCTACCGCAACATTCTGGAGATCGAAGGCCTGTCCAAAGGTTATGGCGAGGCGCCCCTGTTCAAGGGCCTCAACATGATGCTGGAAGTGGGTGAAAAGGTCGCCATTCTGGGTACCAACGGTATCGGTAAATCGACCCTGATCAAGACGCTGGTCGGGGATCTGGCACCGGATACCGGTACCATCAAGTGGTCCGAAAACGCCCAGATCGGTTACTACGCTCAGGATCACGCCGAAGATTTCGATACCGACCTCAACGTGTTCGACTGGATGGCCCAGTGGAAACAGGATAACGAAGACGAGCAGGCTGTGCGCTCCGTACTGGGCCGTCTGCTGTTTTCCCAGGACGACATCAAGAAGCCGGTCAAGGTGCTCTCCGGTGGTGAACAGGGCCGCATGCTGTTCGGCAAGCTGATGATGCAGCGCCCCAACATCCTGATCATGGATGAGCCGACTAACCACCTGGACATGGAATCTATCGAATCCTTGAACCTGGCTCTCGAGATGTACAAAGGCACCCTGATCTTCGTCTCCCACGACCGCGAATTCGTCTCCTCTCTGGCGACCCGCATTCTGGAGCTGAGCGAAGATGGTATCCGCGACTTCGGCGGCACCTACGAGGATTACCTGCGCACCCAGGGCGTGGTATAACCCCACTCCTGCGCAAGTGCGCAATGCAAAACCGGCACTCAGGTGCCGGTTTTTTTATATCCCGTATCAGGACGTATAGCCGCGATGTGACTACACGAAGAGCAGAGAGCAGAGAGCAGAGAGCAGAGAGCAGAGAGCAGAGAGCAGAGCTTAAATATCCCCCCCTCTTGCCCACAGATAAAAAAACGGCTCCATCAAGGAGCCGTTTTCAATGGATTGGGCAGTGCCGATTACTCGACGGTCGCTTCCACACTGGTGAAGTACTCGATCTTGGCCGCTTTGCGCAGCTCGTCGATCAGAGACTTGTAATCCACCTGGGCTTTGCCCTGACCCAGCTGAGCTTGCAGCATGGCGGCCATGCCGGATGCGGCGGCAGGGACGTTGACCTTGTCCAGCGCAACTACCACGCGATCACCATTGTTCTCTGCAACCAACCCGACACTGGGCTTGCCATCTTTGGGATGGGGCAACATAAAGGCTTCTGTGACCAGATTCTCATCCATCGCCCGTTCGAAGCGGGAAACCCCTTTGTGGGTTTCTACTTTCAGCCCCAAAGCAGCCAGGTCCCCATCTATGCTCTCACCGACCTTCAGCTTGTCCAGCAAACCCTGAGCCTTGCCACGGGCCACTTCGCTAGCCTTGTCATGCTTGATGGCGGCAATCACCTGCTCTTTCACCTCGGCCAACGGCTTGACCGCTTTGGGCTTGTGACCGGTGATGTGCAGTACCAGCGCCTTGCCATCGGTGAGTTCGATCACGTCGGAGTTGGTGTTGTCCTCGCGCAACTGCTCGGAAAACGCCACAGAAAGCACCTTGGGATCGTTCAGCGGTGCTGGGGCATTTGTTTGAGTGAAGTAATCGGTAGAATCGACCTTCATCCCCATTGCCTCGGCAGTCAGATCCAGCGAGTCCGGGTTCTCGAAGCTATGGTCAGCCATCTTCTGCTGCTCAGCAAAGAATTTCTCCTTGGCCTTGTCAGCTTGCAGACGAGTGATGGTCTCTTCCTTCACATCGGCAAACGGCTTGGTCTGGGCAGCTTGAACCCCCAGCAGCTTGATGATGTGGAAACCGAACGGGCTCTTCACTACGGTGGAGAGATCACCAGCCTTGTTCAGGGCAAAGGCCGCCTTCTCGAAAGCCGGATCCATCACCCCTTTCTCGAACCAGTCCAGCTCGCCGCCTTTTTTGGCAGAGAAGGTATCGGAGGAGTCAGCCTTGGCCAATGCAGCAAAATCATCTCCAGCTTTGGCTTTGGCCAATACGGCCTCGGCCTTCTGCTCAGCCGCTTTCTCATCCTTGCCAAACGGGATCAGAATATGAGCCACGTGGCGACGCTCGGCACGCTGGAACAGATCCTGGTGCTGATCGTAGTAATCCTGGGCATCCTGCTCGGTGACCTTGATATCTTTGGCGAGGTTGGCGGCGTCCAGCAGCAGATAGTCGACCTTGACCTGCTCGTCGTTCATGAAACGGGCACCATTGGTCTTGTAGTACTGCTCCAGCTCGTTGTCGGAGACCTGAACGTCAGCCATGTAGTTGGCGGCAGCCAGACGAACCAGGCGCAGATCGCGAGTCTGGTTGTAGAGCTTGTCGAGCTGCTCCGCTTCACCCTTGAGGGAGAATTCGGTGCCCAGCAGGGCGCTCATCAGCTGTTGACGCACCATATCCTGACGCAGGGAGTCACGGAACATTTCGGGAGTCATACCAGCACGACGGATCAACTGAAGATAGCGGTCATTGTTGAACTTGCCGTTCTCGGCAAACTCCGGCATGGCAACGATGGCCTGCTTGATCTGTTCATCGCTGATGCGCAGACCCAGTTCACGGGCCTTGCTGTCCAGCAGCGCCTGATCGATCAGCCGATCCAGCACGCCACGGCGGAACTGTTTCATGTAATCGGGGTTCGCGGCCAGCTGGCTGAATGCCTCTCCCATCTGGGATTCCATGCGGGCGCGCTCGTTACGGTAGGCATTTTCCAGTGCCGCAGCACTGATCTCGGTGCCATTGACGGTGGCGGGGGCGGTACGGGCCGGGCCGTTCAGGTAACTACCTACACCAGCCAAGGCAAAGGAGAGGATGATCAGGCCCAAGATAACCTTGGCTACCTTGCCCTGCGCCCCTTCGCGTAGTTTATCCAACATCATGTTTGTACTTATGCTCCCGAACTCGATGGGCGTAAACAATAAAAAGGCGCACCGATTGCGATGCGCCTTGGTCAATCAGTATGAGAGAAGACTCTCTAACTTGTCTGGTCTGCGACCAAGGACGGTAGCCGACGGATATCAGCGACCGACTTAGTTAACAGCGTCTTTCAGGGCCTTACCAGCTTTGAAGGCAGGAACTTTACCAGCAGCGATTTCGATGGTCGCGCCAGTCTGCGGGTTACGGCCTGAACGGGCAGCACGCTCGCGTACAGCGAAAGTACCAAAACCGACCAGAGCAACCTGGTCACCCTCTTTCAGCGCTTCACCAACAGCATCAATGAAGGCATCCAATGCACGGCCAGCGGCAGCTTTGGAGATATCGGCACCGTCTGCAATCTTGTCAATCAGTTGAGATTTATTCACTCTTATATTCCCCTTTTATCGAACACCGCTGCGGCGCTGATTTCCCTGGCCACAACAAGTGGAGGTTTTATAGCAAGCCTCCTGATCAGTTGCAAGTGACAATCTGGCGCAAACCCGCGCCACACAACGCATTGCGACTCATCACGAGTACCCGATCGGTGGTCAAGGCTACTTCCGTTATCGGGCGCATGCAAGCCTTAACCACCCGCCGAATGCGCCAAATTTGCGGCGCATCAACATTTACACGACAGAAACGCGCTCAAACCCCTGCGGATTGTCCTGCAACGCCAATTCCAGCACCTCGTCAATCCAGCGAACAGGATAAATTTCAAGGTCTTGTTTGACGTTTGCCGGGATCTCCTCAAGGTCACGCTCGTTCTCTTTCGGAATAAGCACTCGCTTGATGCCGCCACGGTGGGCTGCCAGCAACTTCTCCTTCAGACCACCAATGGGTAGTACTTCGCCGCGCAAGGTGATCTCTCCTGTCATCGCCACATCAGCACGAACCGGATTACCGGTCAAGCTGGAGACCAGTGCGGTACACATGGCGATACCGGCGCTCGGACCATCTTTCGGGGTGGCCCCTTCCGGCACGTGCACGTGGATATCACGCTTCTCGTAGAAGTCGGCGTTGATGCGCAGCTTCTCGGCACGGGTGCGCACCACCGTCATCGCCGCTTGAATGGACTCCTGCATCACTTCACCGAGGGAACCGGTATAAGTGAGCTTGCCCTTGCCCGGCATGTTGGTGGTCTCGATGGTGAGCAGATCGCCCCCCACTTCGGTCCACGCCAGACCACACACCTGACCCACCTGATTCTGGTCGGTGGCCTTGCCGTAATCGAAACGCTGCACCCCGAGGAACTCCTTGAGGTTCTCCTGATTGACCTGAACATGCTTGATGCTCTTGTCCAGCAGGATACGCTTGACCGCCTTGCGACAAATCTTGGAGATCTCGCGCTCCAGACTCCGCACACCCGCCTCACGGGTGTAGTAGCGGATCACTCCGACCAAGGCAGAATCTTCGATGGTGATCTCGGAGGCTTTCAGGCCGTTGCGCTGGATCTGCTTGGCAACCAGATGCTGCTTGGCAATGTTGAGCTTCTCATCTTCGGTGTAACCGGAGAGGCGGATCACTTCCATCCGGTCCAGCAAGGGGCCTGGGATGTTCATGGAGTTGGAGGTGGCCACGAACATGACGTCCGACAGGTCATAATCCACTTCCAGGTAGTGATCGTTGAAGCTGTTGTTCTGTTCCGGATCAAGCACTTCCAGCAAGGCGGATGCGGGATCGCCACGCATGTCCGAGCTCATCTTGTCGATTTCGTCGAGCAGGAACAGCGGGTTCTTCACGCCAACTTTCGCCATCTTCTGGATGAGCTTGCCTGGCATGGAACCGATGTAGGTGCGACGGTGACCGCGGATCTCCGCTTCATCACGCACCCCACCGAGGGCCATCCGCACATATTTGCGGCCGGTCGCCTTGGCGATGGATTGGCCCAGCGAGGTCTTGCCCACACCGGGAGGGCCAACCAGACAGAGGATGGGGCCCTTGAGCTTATTGACGCGCGCCTGCACCGCCAGATATTCGAGGATGCGATCCTTGACCTTCTCGAGGCCATAGTGATCGGCGTCCAGCACCTCTTGCGCCTTGCCAAGGTCTTTTTTGACTTTGGAGCGCGCCTTCCACGGCACCTGTACCATCCAGTCCACATAGCTGCGAACCACGGTAGCCTCGGCGGACATGGGAGACATCATCTTCAGCTTGGCAAGCTCGGCCTGGGCCTTTTCACGGGCATCTTCCGGCATGCCAGCCTCTTCAATCTTGCGATTGAGGGCTTCAAACTCATCCGGGCTATCTTCCAGCTCACCCAGCTCTTTCTGGATGGCCTTCATCTGCTCGTTGAGGTAATACTCGCGCTGACTCTTTTCCATCTGCTTCTTGACGCGAGTACGGATGCGCTTCTCGACCTGCAGCAGGTCAATTTCCGACTCCATCATCGCCATCAGGAATTCGATGCGCTCGGAGACCGAGACTATCTCCAGCACCTTCTGCTTGTCTTCCAGCTTGAGCGGCATGTGGGCCGCCATGGTGTCAGCCAGACGCGCAGCATCGTCGATCGCCGAGATCGAGGTCAGTACCTCGGGCGGGATCTTCTTGTTGAGCTTGATATAGCCTTCAAACTGACCGATGGCGGAGCGAACCAGCACTTCCTGATCCTTCTCCTCAATGGCTTGGGAGGGAATGTACTGGGCCTCGCAGACAAAGAAATCCTTGTCGTCGATCATCCGCTCCAGGCGGGCACGCTGCCCCCCCTCTACCAGCACCTTGACGGTGCCGTCCGGCAGCTTGAGCATCTGCAGAATATTGGCCACTGTCCCGACGGAGAAGATCTCCTCCACCGTCGGCTCGTCGGTTGACGCATCCTTCTGGGCCACCAGCAGAACTTTCTTGTCCTGCTCCATGGCCGCTTCCAGACAGCGAATGGATTTTTCCCGCCCCACAAAGAGTGGAATGACCATGTGGGGGTAAACCACCACGTCACGAAGAGGCAGGACGGGAATCTCGATGCGTTCTGAACGCTCTAGGTTCATATATGTCCTCTCGGCTTGTTATACCGTTGGCAAAGCGCTTGGCTGAGTATATGGGGGCGCAGAGATGAGATTCAATCGCCGAAACCGCAAAAAGCATGAAAGGGGCAAAAAGCCCCTTCCATTTGATTAAAAATCAGACATTTACTCTGATGCAGCAGCCTGGGTCTCGGGATTTTCGTAGATCATCAAGGGCGCAGAGTCCCCTTTGATCACGGTCTCGTCGATCACCACCTTGCTGACCCCTTCCAGAGAAGGCAGGTCATACATGGTATCCAGCAGTACGGCTTCCACGATGGAACGCAGACCACGAGCACCGGTTTTACGCTCCATCGCCTTGCGGGCTATGGCGTTGAGTGCGTCGTCACGGAACTCGAGCTCAACCCCTTCCAGATCGAACAACGCAGCGTACTGTTTGGTCAGTGCGTTTTTCGGCTCTTTCAGGATCTGGATAAGGGCAGCCTCGTCCAGTTCGGTCAGGGTCGCGACCACCGGCAGACGGCCGATAAACTCGGGGATCAGACCATACTTGATCAGATCTTCCGGCTCTACCTTGGCGAAGGTCTCGCTCAGGGTGGCCTTGGCATCCTTGGATTTTACCTCGGCGCCAAAACCGATACCGGTCCCCTTCACGGAACGCTGCTCGATCACCTTGTCCAGACCGGCAAAGGCACCACCACAGATGAAGAGGATCTTGGAGGTATCAACCTGCAAAAACTCCTGCTGCGGGTGCTTGCGACCACCTTGCGGTGGCACGGAAGCGATGGTTCCTTCGATCAGCTTGAGCAGTGCCTGCTGTACCCCTTCCCCGGAGACATCGCGGGTGATGGAGGGATTGTCCGACTTGCGGGAGATCTTGTCGATCTCGTCGATGTAGACGATGCCACGCTGAGCCTTTTCTACGTCGTAGTCGCACTTTTGCAGCAGCTTCTGGATGATGTTCTCCACGTCCTCGCCCACGTAACCTGCTTCGGTCAGGGTGGTCGCATCGGCCATGGTGAACGGCACATCCAGCAGGCGAGCCAGAGTCTCGGCAAGCAGGGTCTTGCCGCTGCCGGTCGGGCCAATCAGCAGGATGTTGGATTTGCCAAGCTCCACACCACTGTTTTCGCCGCTGTTGCGCAGACGCTTGTAGTGGTTGTAGACGGCAACGGCCAACACCTTCTTGGCATACTCCTGCCCGATCACATAGTCATCGAGATGAGCGCGGATCTGATGAGGGGTCGGCAGCTCGTTACCATCGCGCTTGGGCGAGATCTCGCGGATCTCTTCGCGGATGATGTCGTTGCACAGCTCGACACACTCATCGCATATGTAGACGGAAGGGCCAGCGATCAGCTTGCGCACTTCATGCTGGCTTTTGCCGCAAAAAGAGCAGTAGAGCAGCTTATCACCCTCACCCTTGCGTTTTTCTGTCATTCAGCAACCTCGTTTTATCAATAGAGGATGGATCGGCCTGTTGAGTTTACAACAGACCGGGACACCCTGCTCAGCTACGCTGGCTCAGGACACCGTCTACCAAGCCATAGGCCACAGCCTGCTCGGCGGACATGAAGTTGTCACGATCGGTGTCACGCTCGATAGTAGCCATGTCCTGACCGGTGTGGAACGCCAGGCGCTCGTTCAGGGTATTTTTAATCTTCAGGATCTCCTGGGCGTGGATCTGGATATCAGATGCCTGCCCCTGGAAGCCACCCAGCGGCTGGTGGATCATCACACGGGCGTTAGGCAGGCAGAAACGCTTGCCCTTGGCGCCACCAGCCAGCAGGAAGGCACCCATGGAACAGGCCTGCCCCATGCAGACGGTGCTGACATCCGGCTTGATGAACTGCATGGTGTCGTAGATGGACATGCCCGCAGTCACCGAACCACCCGGCGAGTTGATGTAGATATAGATGTCCTTGTCCGGATTCTCGGACTCGAGGAACAGCAGTTGGGCAACCACCAGATTGGCCATGTGATCTTCAACCTGACCGGTCAGGAAGATCACCCGCTCTTTCAGCAGACGGGAGTAAATATCGTAGGAACGTTCACCCTTGGCAGTCTGTTCGACCACGATGGGGACCAGCGCATTGCTGGGAGAATCGGTCATATCGTTATAGTTCTTGTACATAAGGCATTGTCCCTAAAATAAAATGGCCCGAGTGGAGATCACACGAGCCATTATACTTAACAGTCTTGACCTTAAGTCAAATGTTCTTAGGCAGCGGCGCCAGACTTGTTGATCACTTCGTCAAATGCAACTTCTTTTTCGGTCACTTGCGCTTTGGACAGGATCAGGTCGATGGCTTGATCTTCTACTGCCAGGTTACGAACGCCGTTCAGCATCTGTTCGTTCTTCTGGTAGTACTCGATCACTTCCTTCGGATCTTCGTAGGCAGTCGCCATGGACTCGATGATGCTGTTTACACGGGCATCGTCAGCCTTGATCTCGTTGGTGCGGATCACGTCACCCAGCAGCAGGCCTACACGTACACGACGCTCGGCTTGAGCCTGGAACAGTTCAGCCGGCAGCTCGGGAGCGTTGCCGCCCTGGAAACCACCGAAGCGCTGCAGAGCCTGCTGACGCAGTGCGTCGATCTCTTGAGCAACGGCAGCTTTCGGCAGGTCGATTTGGTTGGCTTCAACCAGACCGTTCAGAACTTGCTCTTTCACGCTGTTTTTCAGGGCTTGAGCCAGTTCGCGCTCCATGTTCTTGCGCACTTCGGCTTTCAGCTCTTCAACAGAACCGCTTTCGATACCGAAACGCTTCACGAACTCTTCGGTCAGCTCAGGCAGGATCTGCTCTTCAACCTTGATCAGCTTGGAAGCGAACTTGGCCTCTTTGCCTTTCAGGTTTTCAGCGTGGTAGTCAGCCGGGAAGGTCACTTCGATGGTGAACTCGTCGCCCGCTTTCTTGCCCAGGATGGCGTCTTCGAAGCCCGGGATCATGCGGCCAGCGCCCAGCACCAGGTTGAAGCCTTCAGCTTTGCCGCCGTCGAACTCTTCACCGTCGATGGAACCGACGAAGTCCATGGTCACACGCATGCCATTGGCAGCGGCAACATCGGCATCAGCCCAGGTAGCGTGCTGCTTGCGCAGGGTGTCGATCATGTTGGCCAGATCTTCGTCCTTCACGGTCGCAACCGGCTTCTCGACCTTGATGGTCTCGAGACCTGCAACTTCGAACTCCGGATACACTTCGAAAGTGGCGGTGAATTCGAAATCCTGACCTTCTTTGATCTCTTTCGGATCCATGGTCGGGGCACCGGCCGGGCTCAGTTTGTTTTCGATGATGGCTTTGATGAAGTTGCTCTGCATCATTTCATCAGCAACGCGGGCGTGAGCCATGGCGCCGAACATCTTCTTGATGATGGCAACCGGAGCCTTGCCAGGACGGAAACCGTCGATGCGACGAGTTTTGGCCAGGCCATTCAATTCTTTACGCACAGCGGCGTCTACGGTAGCGGCCGGTACAGTGATGGTAAGACGGCGTTCCAGACCCTGGGTTGTCTCTACAGAAACTTGCATTCTTCTACCTCGTTCAACTCAGCACTGTGTGCTGACCCTTTATTGCCCCTGGGCAAAGCCCGGAGTCTTCCTGTTTATAAAGACAACGATATGTCTTTGTGATGAGAAAATATGACGCGGCATTATAGCGGCGCACTTTGGTCGAGTCGAGCCACACATCCCCCACATTGAGCGGCGTGCAAGCACAATTCGTGCAAAACTGCCCTTTATATGGGGAGAGAGGTGCCAGACTTCAACTATCCGATGGCAATAATTTTGCGTTTGTTCACCTTTTTTCATCCGAACGCCGCTTTATTGCCCATCTTTCACCGAAAAACAGCCCACCGTTGCGGGCGGCGACTCAATTTGTCCAGCCAAATGGCGATTGGGCCAATCAACCATTGCGTCCCTACCCCTCCCTCGTTATGGTGGCAACCAAATTGATGTTCTGGAGTCACTCACATGGCCTTTTTCCGCTTCTTGTTCAATCTGCTCTGGTTTGTACTGGGAGGTGTCTTTATGGGCCTGGCCTGGTGGCTGGCCGGTCTTGTCTGCTTTATCTCGCTGGTCGGCATTCCCTGGGGACGAGCCTGCTTCGTGATCGGCACCTTTACCTTCTTCCCGTTTGGCAAGCAGGCGGTCAATCGCAAGACCATGACCGGCCAGAGTGATATAGGCACCGGCACTCTGGGGCTGATTGGCAACATCCTCTGGTTCGTGCTGATCGGTGTCTGGCTGGCCATCGGCCACATCGCTTCCGCACTGGCCAGCTTTGTGACCATTATCGGTATCCCGTTCGGTATCCAGCACCTCAAGCTGGCGCTGATCAGCCTGGCGCCCATTGGCCAGATGATTGTGACCAATCAGGAGGCGGAATCGGGCCGCTATATCCGCTAACGGCGGGAAATACGCGGGCAGACGCTGCCCTGCAACGAAAAAAAGGGCAGACTAGAGTCTGCCCTTTTCTATTCTCTTTTGTTGAGGCCATCATGTTACCCAGCCACTTTTTCGCCAATCTCGCCCGCATGAAACTCATCTACCGCTGGCCCCTGATGCGCAACATCCAGCCGGAAAACATCGCCGAGCACAGCCTGCAGGTCGCCATGGTGGCCCATGCCCTCGGCATCATCAAAAACCGGCTGTTTGGCGGTAGCGTGAATGCCGACCGCGCCGCCGTGATGGCCCTCTATCACGACAGCAGTGAGGTGCTGACCGGCGATCTGCCTACCCCGGTCAAATACTTCAATCCCGAGATCGCCCGCGAGTACAAGAAGATAGAGCTGGCCGCCGAACAGCGTCTGCTTGGCATGCTGCCGCCAGAACTGATCGATGACTTTCGCCCCTTGCTCGATTCGGCAGCCCAGGATGACGAGCTGGCCAGACTGGTCAAGGATGCCGACACCCTCTGCGCCTATACCAAGTGTCTGGAGGAGATCAACGCGGGCAACCGGGAGTTCGAACCGGCTCGCAAACGCCTTGAGGCCATGCTGGAAGCGCGGATGAGCGATGAGATGCGCTACTTTATCGACACCTTTGTGGCCAGCTTCTCCCTGCCACTCGATGAGCTGAACGCTCACTAAGCCAGTCTACATGACCAGAAAACAGAAGGGCCCGCCGGTTTGCACCGGCGGGCCCTTCGTTCTTTATTGCGCATTAGATGCAACGCATCAGTGACCCAGCTCGCGGGAGGGTACCAGACCGCTCGCCCGCCAGGCGGGATAGAGGGTCGCCACCAGACTCATCAGGATGGCGGCGCCCGTCACGATGAGCAGGTCCTGCATATGCAACTCGGTCGGCAAGAAGTCGATAAAGTAGATATCCGGATTGAGGAAGCGATGGCCGATGAGCTTTTCGACAACGCTCAGGATCTGGGTCAGCTTGCTCGAAAGCAGCCCGCCCAGCAGGGCGCCAAGCAGCGCACCGGCTACACCGTTGACCATCCCCTGAATGACGAAGGTAAGCCGGATCTGGCCGGGGCTCGCCCCCATGGTCTTGAGGATGGCGATCTCGCTGCGCTTCTCGTTCACCGCCATCACCAGGGTGGAGACGATGTTGAAACAGGCGACGGCCACCACCATCAGCATCACCACATACATGACGGTACGCACCATCTGGATGTCCTGATAGAGGTAGCCCTGGCTGTTCATCCAGCTGCGGATATAGACGTGATGAGGGAACTGCTGCGCCGCGGCGATCGTAATATTTTGTGCATTAAGCACATCGCTCACCCGCAGGCTGAAGCCCTCCACATCGCTGCCCATGCCGGTGATCGCTTGCGCATCGGCCAGATGCATAAAGCCGAGCAGGCCGTCGAGCTGACCGCCGATCTCCAGCAGCCCCACCACGGTCAGGGCTTCGCGGCGGGGATTCTTAATCCCGGCCTGATCGCCCCCTTGCGGCAGCAGCAGGGCAACAGAATCCCCCACCTTGACGCCCAGCTTGTCGGCGATGGTCTTGCCAAGGATCACGCCACGTTCACCCGGTTGCAGCTCACGCAGGCCACGGCCCGTCATGTATTTGCCCGCATCCGACAGATTGGCTTCCAGATCGGGCAGCACTGCGCGCAGTTGCACCCCCTTGAGGGCAGAGCCATGCTCCAGCAGGCCATTGAGGCGAATGACCGGCGCTGCCGCCTCAACGCCCGGCTGAGCCAGCAGGTAGTCACGCAGACGTGGCCAATCCGGCAACGGCCGCTCGACGGCGTCCAGCTCACCTTGCGGCACGACCGAGAGCACCCGATCTTTAAGCTCCCGCTCGAAACCGTTCATGGCGGAGAGGCCCAAGATCAGCGCCATCACCCCGAGGGCGATACCGATCAGGGAAGAGGCAGAAATAAAGGCGATAAACCCGTTGCGACGGCGGGAGCGGCTGTAACGCAGGCCCAGAAAGAGGGGCAGCGGTTTGAACATCAGGCAACCTCCGCCATCACGCCGCTCACCAGGTTCACCCGGCGATGGAGCTTGGCCGCCAAGCTCAGGTCGTGGGTCACCACCACAAACGCAGTGCCCAGTTCACGGTTCAGTTCACACAGCAGTTCGTAGACAGCAGTAGCACTGGCGTGATCCAGATTGCCGGTGGGTTCGTCCGCCAATACCAGACTCGGTTCGTTGACCAGCGCTCGGGCGATCGCCACCCGCTGACGTTCGCCACCAGAAAGCTCGGAGGGACGGTGATTCAAGCGATGGGAGAGCCCCACCCGCCCCAGCATCTTGGTTGCCTTTTCGGTGGCAACCGCCACCGACTCACCGGCGATCAGCAGCGGCATGGCCGCATTTTCCAACGCACTGAACTCGGAGAGCAGGTGGTGGAACTGGTAGACAAAGCCCAGCTCGCGGTTGCGAAAGCGAGCCTGGGTACGACTGTCCCAGTGGTGGATATCCTCACCCTTGAACAGCACGGCGCCGCTGGAGGGGTTGTCCAGCGCCCCCATCAGGTGCAGCAGAGTGGTCTTGCCGGAGCCCGAGCTCCCCACCACCGCCAGCATTTCACCGGGCGCGACACAGAGATCGATCCCCTTGAGCACCTGAGTCTCCAGCTCCCCCTCTTTATAGACATGATTGAGCGCCTGGCAGCGCAGCAGAGGTTCACGGGATACGGCTTCATTCATAACAGGGGCTCCACTTACGCCAGTGACCACAGAGGCACCAGTAACAACGCCGGTACTCGCACCGGAGGTAACAACAGAAGATGTATTATTCACGGCATTACTCATAACGCAGCGCCTCGGCCGGTTTCACCCGTGCGGCGCGGGCCGCCGGATAGAGGGTGGCACTGAAGCTCAGCAGCACGGCGCCCAGCAAGATGGTGATGACCTGAGCCGGTTCGACGATGACCGGCAGGCCACTGCCGCCCGCCGCCATATAGAGGTTGAGCCCCACCGCATTGAGCAGAGGGTTGAGACCCAAAGAGAGCGCAAGGCCAGCCAGCCCGCCAAACAGGGCACCAATCACCCCGCTGGAGGCACCAAGCACCATGAAGATTTTGACGATCCCTGATTCACTCATGCCCATAGTGCGCAGGATGGCCACTTCGCCCTCCTTGTCCGTCACCACCATCACCAGCGCAGAGAGGATGTTGAAGGTGGCGACGGCGATGATCAGCACCAGCATCAGCCCCATCATCCGTTTTTCCATGGCGACCGCCTGGAACAGCTCGCCCCGCTCGCGGCGCCAATCCTGCCACAGCAGCCCATCCGGCAACGGTGTCTTGATCACCTCGTCAGCGGCAAAGGGATCATCGAGCCAAAGGCGAATGCCACCGACGGTTTCTGGCGGCAGGCGCAGCAGTCGCTGGGCATCCCCCAGCGCGATCAGCGCAATCTGGTTATCCACATCGGCGCCGACCCCGAAGATGCCGGAGACGGTAAAGAGGCGCTGGGCCGGTACCCGGCCAAACGGGGTGAAGCGGGTCCCTTCGGTCAGGATCAGCCGAACCTGATCGCCGATGGAAACATTGAGGCGGCGTGCCACCCCCTGCCCCAGCACGATGCGGTAGTGGCCAGCCTGCAGGGTATCGAGGCGCCCCCCCAGCATCTGGCTGTGGAGGATGTCATCCTTGGGCCACTTCGCAGGGTCGATCCCCTGCACGCTCACCCCGGTCAGCTGGCCGGGGCTTTGCAGCATCCCTTCGCTGTCGAGCATGGGGGCCGAGGCGACCACATGGGGTAATTTGGCCAGATCCGGCAAGCCTTGCGGGTCGGCATCAATGCGGCCAGCCTGATTGGTCACCACCACATGGGGGATCACCCCGAGGATGCGCCCTTTGAGCTGCCCTTCGAAACCGTTCATCACCGAAATGACCACCATCAGGGCGGCAACCCCGATGGCGATGCCAAAGGTAGAGAACAGGGAGATAAATGAGACGAAGCGATTGCTGCGCTTCGAGCCTGCATAACGCAGGCCGATGGCCAGCGAAAGGGGCTGAAAAAGTCCGGTCTTCAAGGATATGTACGTTGCCAACAAAATAAGATACCGGATAATAAAGGGAAACCGTCCATGACAACAAGGGATAGCCTCCATGCAGGAACAGTTCTTCAGCGTCACTCATGCCACGCCGGTCAATGTGATCCCCATGCCGGCCGACTTCCACCTCCCCTCGCTGGAGGAGCTGGACGCTGAGCTGCCGGAGCCCTTTCGGATCTCTTCGGCCATTACCTCCATCGATCTGGTGACCACCCGCCTGCTGCGCAACCAGAACGAGTCGATGCACGACCTGATCGAGATCGTCAATCAGCAGTCCCGCAAGATCGACATGATCATGGGCTATGTGCTCTCCCTGCAGGACCATCCGGAGCAGCGCTTCCACACCCTGCGCTTCGGGGCTGGCCAGCTCACCTACCTGCACCCCTATCATGATCACGGGGCTGCGCCGCACCTGCACCAGATAGTGCGCCTCAAGATCTTCCTGCGGGAAGAGGCGGCCGCCATCTACTGCTATGGCCAGGTCAAACAGCTCGACGGCGGTGAACATGGCACCCATGTGCAGCTCGACTATGTGCGGATCCGCGAAGATGACCGTGAACTGCTGGTTCGTGCCAGCCTCCACGTGCAATCGAAGCAGCTCAAGCTGCGCGCCCAAGAACGTCAGCGCTAACCAGAGCGAACGTCGCGATAGATAACGTCAACGTTAAAAGAATCGAATCATGCCAATGACACTCCCCGCCTTGCCCGCCAAAGCGGGCCAAAAGATCACGCTCGGCCAGCTGGTCGGCAGCAGCCTCTCGCTGATTGCAGCCCGTCTCACCAGTGAAGCCAAGGGGCCGGTACTGCTTATCACCGCCGATACCCCGAGCGCCCTGCGCCTGGAGCAGGAGCTACAGTATTTGCTGGCAGACAAGCAGCTAGCCGATCAGTCCGCCCCCGTATTGCTGTTCCCCGATTGGGAGACCCTGCCCTACGACACCTTCTCTCCCCATCAGGACATCATCTCCCAGCGACTCGAGACCCTCTACAAGCTGCCGCAGATGAGCAAGGGGGTATTGATTGTCCCCATTTCCACCCTGATGTTGCGCTGCGCCCCCCGGGTCTATCTCGACAAATACAGCCTGATGGTGAAGGCCGGTCAGCGCCTCAACCTGCAACAGCTGCGCGGGCGGCTGGCCGAGGCGGGTTACGTGGCGGTGGATCAGGTGCTGGAACATGGCGAATTTGCCGCCCGCGGCTCCCTGCTCGATCTCTTCCCCATGGGCAGTAGCAGCCCCTATCGCATCGACTTCTTCGACAATGAAGTGGACTCCATCCGCCCGTTCGATCCCGAGACCCAGCGCTCCAGCGAACCGGTCAAGACAGTCAGCCTGCTGCCCGCCCGGGAATACCCCACCGACGAGGCGGCCATCGAACTGTTTCGCGGCCAGTTCCGCGAGCAGTTCGAGCTGTCGCGGGCCGAGGGTTCCGTCTATCAGGAGGTGAGCAAGGGACGCTGGCCCGCCGGCATCGAGTACTATCTGCCGCTCTTCTTCAACCAGACCGCCAGCCTGTTTGACTACCTGCCGGAAGAGACCCTGCTGCTCACCGTGGGGGATATCTACCCCGCTGCCCAGCGCTTCTGGAACGATATCGGCCAGCGCTATGAAGACAGACGCTGGGACAACACTCGCCCCCTGCTACCCCCGGCCCAGCTCTATCTGCCGGTGGAGCAGCTCTTTGCCGCCCTCGGCCAATATGGCGCGGTGCGGCTGCAAGAGGCCGCCACCGCGGGCGATGCCGGTCAGCACGATCTGCCCATCGAGGCGCTGCCGGATCTGCAACTCGATCACAGCAAGGAACAACCCCTGCTGGCGCTCAACCAGTTCCTGCAAGGTTTTGCCGGGCGCACCCTGTTTGCGGTGGAATCCGAGGGGCGGCGGGAGGTGCTCGGCGATCTGCTGGCGCGTATCTCGCTGCAACCCAAAGAGTTCCCCTCCCTCGACGCCTTTATGGCGAGCCCGGATCGACACGGCCTGCTGGTGGCACCGCTTGAGCGTGGCTTCCTTTGGCAGGAGGCTGGTCAGGATCCAATGGCGCTGATCACCGAGACCGAGCTGCTGGGCGGCAAAGTGCGCAGCAAGCGAGCACGGGAGAAGAGCAAAAATTTAAGCTCCGATGCGGTGATCAGAAACCTGGGCGAGCTGACCCAGGGTCAGCCGGTGGTCCATCTCGATCACGGGGTCGGCCGCTATCTGGGGCTGGAAACCATCGACGCCGGTGGCCTGCCCACCGAGTTTTTGACCCTCGAATATGCCGGCGGCGACAAGCTGTTCGTGCCGGTTACCAGTTTGCACCTTATCAGCCGCTATACCGGTTCTGATAACCCGCCCAGCCACAAGCTCGGCGGTGAAGCCTGGAGCAAGGCGCGGCGCAAGGCGGCGGAGAAGGTGCGCGACGTGGCAGCCGAGTTGCTGGATGTCTACGCTCATCGCGCCGCTCGCGCCGGTTTTGCCTTCAAGCACGACAAAGAGGCCTATCGCCAATTTGCCGCCAGCTTCCCGTTCGAGGAGACCGACGATCAGCTCAACGCCATCAATGCAGTGCTGGGGGACATGTGTCAGGCCAAGAGCATGGATAGACTGGTGTGCGGCGACGTGGGTTTCGGCAAGACCGAAGTGGCGATGCGGGCAGCGTTTGTGGCTGTACACGGCGGCAAGCAGGTTGCCGTGCTGGTGCCCACCACCCTGCTGGCGCAACAGCACTACGACAACTTCCGCGACCGCTTCGCCAACTGGCCGGTGCGGGTCGAGGTACTGAGCCGCTTCCGCTCCGCTAAAGAGCAGAGCGCAGTGATGAAGGAATTGGCCGAAGGCAAGGTGGACATCATCATCGGCACCCACAAGCTGCTCGGCTCCGAACTCACCTTCAAGGATCTGGGGCTGCTCATCGTCGATGAGGAGCACAGATTCGGGGTACGCCAGAAGGAGAAGATCAAGGCGCTGCGGGCCGATGTGGATATCCTCACCCTCACCGCCACTCCTATTCCACGCACCCTCAATATGGCAATGTCCGGCATGCGGGATCTCTCCATCATCGCCACGCCGCCCGCCAAGCGACTCGCCATCAAGACCTTCGTGCGCCAGCACGAACCGGCGGTGGTGCGCGAGGCTGTGCTGCGGGAACTCAAGCGCGGCGGTCAGGTTTACTACCTGCACAATGACGTGGAGAGCATCGAGAAGTGCGCCGCCGATCTTGCCGAATTAGTGCCCGAGGCCCGCATCGGCATCGCCCACGGCCAGATGCGCGAGCGCGACCTTGAGCGGATCATGTCCGACTTCTACCACCAGCGCTTTAACCTGCTGGTCTGCACCACCATTATCGAAACCGGCATCGACGTGCCGAGCGCCAACACCATCATCATGGATCGGGCGGATCATCTCGGACTGGCCCAACTGCACCAGCTACGGGGCCGGGTTGGCCGCTCTCATCATCAGGCCTATGCCTACCTGCTCACCCCCCATCCCAAGCTGATGACCAAGGATGCGGCCAAGCGGCTTGAGGCGATCGCCTCGCTTGAAGATCTCGGCGCCGGTTTTGCGCTGGCGACCCACGATCTGGAGATCCGTGGTGCAGGCGAACTACTCGGCGACGATCAGAGCGGCCAGATTGAATCAGTCGGCTTCACCCTCTACATGGAGATGCTGGAGCAGGCGGTCGAGGCGCTGAAAAATGGCAAAGAGCCGTCGCTCGAGCAGCTGATGAGCCAGCACACCGAGGTGGAGCTGCGCCTGCCTGCGCTGCTGCCGGATGACTATATTCCGGACGTCAACATGCGCCTCTCCATGTACAAGCGGATCGCCAGTGCGGCGGACGAGCAGGAGCTGCGCGAGCTGAAAGTGGAGCTGATCGACCGTTTCGGCCTCTTGCCGGAGGCGACCAAAACCCTGCTGGAGCTGGCTGCCTTCCGCCAGCGGGCCACCGCCCTTGGCATTCGCCGGGTGGAGATGAGCGAGCGCGGCGGCTATCTCGACTTCACCCAGGAGACCAAGGTTAATCCGGCCTATCTGGTCAAGCTGCTCTCCAGCCAGCCCCGGGTCTACAAGATGGACGGGCCGACCCGGCTGCGTTTCCAGGTGCCGACTCAGGACAGGGCCATGCGCCTGAAGTTGGTGGATGGCTTGCTGGCGGATCTGGCCAACAACAGCCTGTGAGTCTCTGCAACACTGGCGTCGAGCCAGAGAGAGAATGCCAACTAAAACGGGAGCCAAATCGGCTCCCGTTTTTGATTTGCTATCTGACTACTGCGTACGTTCAGTTCTGATTGGCCGGATCCTCATGGGCAGAGAACTCGCGCATAAAGGCCTCGGCGCGCTCCACCATTTTGGTCGAGCCAACGAAGTAAGGGGTACGCTGGTGCAGCGCGGTGGGCTGGATATCCATGATCCGACCAAAGCCGTCGGAAGCCTTGCCACCGGCCTGCTCCACCAGAAACGCCATCGGGTTGCACTCATAGAGCAAGCGCAGCTTGCCGCTCGGCGAGTTGGTGCCGGACGGATAGATGTAGATGCCGCCCTTGAGCAGGTTGCGATGGAAATCGGAAACCAGGGATCCGATATAGCGGGAGGTGTAGGGTCTGTGGGTCGCCTCATCGCGCTCCTGACAATATTTCAGGTACTTCTTCACCCCGTCCGGGAACTTGATGTAGTTGCCCTCATTGATGGAGTAGATCTTGCCCTCTTCCGGGATGCGGATGTTCTCGTGGGAGAGGCAGAAGCAGCCGATGGAAGGATCGTAGGTAAAGCCGTTGACGCCAAAGCCGGTGGTGTAGACCAGCATGGTGGAGGATCCGTAAACCACATAACCGGCGGCGACCTGACGGTTGCCCGGTTGGAGGAAGTCTTCCAGCGTCACCGGCGATCCCTGCGGGCTCAATCGGCGATAGATGGAGAAGATGGTCCCGACCGAGACGTTGACGTCGATATTGGAAGATCCATCGAGGGGGTCGATCAGCACCACATACTTGGAGTTTTTGGAGAGTGGTGAGTCAAAGGCCACGAAGTCCTCTTCCTCTTCCGAAGCCATACCGCACACCTCGCCACGAGCTTCCAGTGCCGCCTTGAAACGTTCATTGGCGTAGACATCCAGCTTCTGCTGCACCTCACCCTGTACGTTTTCAGCGCCCATGGAGCCGATGATGTCAGCCAGCCCCGCCTTGTTTATCTCCCTGTTCACCACCTTGGCAGCGAGACGAATCGAGCTGAGCAACGAGGTCAACTCGCCGGTCGCAGTAGGATAATCTGCCTGCTTTTTGACGATGAACTCGCCCATGGTGATCATGTTTCGCATTTTTGGTCCTTTAAGATCATTTCCGTTGGCATTGAAAACGTTTGCAAGCATCGACAAAAAAAAGCCGATCCTCGGCCGCTTTGTTTTGTAACCTAATGTAACGTCTGTTTTTTATTTTTGCAGCGAATTAAGCAGCCTGATAAATAGCCAATTTCCCCTTGCCCGATGATCATTCATGCTTTTTGCACGGTGTCATTCGATTACTTGCACCCCCTTAATTCGTGGTAATAACCTGCAGCAAGCCATAAGCTGACTGACCTTGAACCATTAAAAATGGAGTCTGATGGGCCTGTGCAGGCCTCAGCCATTGCCTCTTGAGATCCAATCGCCAATCCAGCACACTGATTTCGCTTTGGAAGCAAATAAAACTCAAGGATTATCAATGAACAAGACTCTCATTGCCGGCATGGTAGCCGGACTGTTTGCCCTTCCCGCCTGGGCTGCCCAAGTGCCTGCCGGTACCAAGCTGCTGCCAGATGCCCAACAAATCTATGTGACCAATATCGGCACCGAGCCCACTACCATCGACCCCCAGCTGGTGGAAGAGAGTGCCGGTAGCGAGATCGTCAACGATCTGTTTGAAGGGCTCTATGTACTGGATGGCAAGGGTAAACCCCAACCCGCAGGCGCTCTCAGCTACGACATCGACAACACCGGTACTGTATACACCTTCAAGCTGAGGCCGGAGGCCAAATGGTCAAACGGAGAGCCGGTCACTGCCGCAGATTATGTCTATGGCTGGCAACGGGCGGCCGACCCCAAGACCGCCTCCAACTACGCCTGGTTTATCGAATTGATGGGTATCACCAATGCCGGTGAGGTGATCCAGGGCAAGAAGAGCCCGGATACGCTGGGTGTCAAGGCACTGGATGACCATACTCTGCAGGTCACCCTTAACACTCCGGTCCCCTTCTTCCTGAAGATGCTGGCTCACTACACCACCTTCCCGGCCCCCAGAGCCACCATCGAAAAATTCGGCAAGGAGTGGGTCAAACCGGGCAACATCGTCTCCAACGGCGCCTTTGTGCTCAAGGAGTGGACCCCCAACGAGCGGCTGAGTGCCGAGCGCAATACCCACTACTGGGACAACCAGCACACCGTCCTGAACAAGGTGGTCTATCTGGAGATCGTCTCCGAAACCGCCGCTTACAACCGCTACCGCACCGGCGAGCTGCACTACACCACCTACCCACTGGAGCAGTACAAGCACATCAAGAGCCAGAGCCCTCAAGATCTGGTCAGCGCTCCCATGCTCGCCACCTATTACTATGTGTTCAATGTGAACCGTAAACCGTTCGATGATCCCAAGGTTCGCAAGGCGCTCTCGCTGGCCATCGATCGGGAAACCATTACCGACAAGATCCTGGGACAGGGACAGCTACCCGCCTTCAGCCTGACCCCACCGAGTGTCGATGGCTTCGATTTGAAAAAACCGGCCAGCCAGCAGCAGAGCAAAGAGGAGCGGATCAAGCAGGCCAACGCCCTGTTGGTCGAAGCGGGTTATGGCCCGGACAAACCGCTCAGCGTGGATATCCTCTACAACACCAACGAGAGCCATAAAAAGATCGCGCTGGCTGTCTCCTCCATGTGGAAGCACAACCTGGGGGTCACCGCCACCCTCAACAACATGGAGTGGAAAACCATGGTCTCGGCACTGAACGAGGGGGATTTCGGGGTGAGTCGCTACTCCTGGAACGGGGACTATAACGATGCCTCCACCTTCCTCGATATCCTGACCTCCAGCAGCAGTGCCAACAGCGGCAAGTGGTTCAACAAGGAGTACGATGCCCTGCTGGCCAAGGCTCACGACTCGCAGGATGCAGCCGAGCGCAATCAGCTCTACCAGCAGGCAGAAGCACTGATCGAGGCTGACGCCCCTATCGCGCCGCTCTACTTCTACGTCAAATCGCGACTGCTCAAGCCGTTCGTCAAGGGTTATCCCTATGAGAGCCCGCAAGACATCGTCTATAGCCGGGACCTCTATCTGGTCGCCCAGTAACCGGTCTGGCACTACCTGATCATAAAAAAAGCGCCTGCATTGCTGCAGGCGCTTTTTCATTGGCGGCCAGCGGGCCATTGGGCCCACTTACGCGTTCGCGCAAGCTTACTCTTCGGGACAGGGCGCCAACGCCCCCCGGCGACTCCCCGCCACCACCGGACGCACCAGCAGCTGTGCCAGCAAAACACCCAGCAGAGTCAGACCGCCCCCGATCAGGTGATAGCTGGTCAGCCGCTCGCCCAGCAGGGTGATGGCAAGGCCAGCCGTCATCACCGGCAGCAGGTTCATAAAAATGGCGGTACGGTTGGCGCCGAGCAGGGTGATCCCCTGCATCCAGAGCCAGGGACAGAGTGCCGAGGCAGGGATCCCCGCATAGAAGATCAGCCAGAGCGCCCGCCCCTCGGGCAGCTGACCATCCACCAGCAGAAAGAAGGGGGTCAGGATCACCACACTGCAGAGCACCTGACCATAGAGCAGCGACCAGTTGTCGAGCCCCAGCTCCCACTTCTTGAGCAGCACGCTATAGAGGGCATAAGTACCCGCCGAGAGCAGCATGTAGACCGAGCCGATATGAATACCCTGGGTAAACAGCCGGGTAGGATCCCCCTGCCCCAGCAAGATAGACAAGCCGAGGATCGAGAGCAGCGCCCCCAGCACGGCACCCCAAGTGGGCAGCTCGCGCAGCAGCCAGATGCTAAGCAACACCGTCAACAGTGGCGTCAGCCCCATCATCAACCCCATCTCGGTGGCCCCCATGGTTTGCGCCGCGTAGTAACCAAAGGTCTGGTTGAGCACCATGCCCAGCAGCGCCAGCATGGCGATCTGCCAAAGACCAGCACACAGGCGAGCGCGTACACGCCATACCCGACGGGCCAGAAACGGGCTTAATACCAAGGCAGCCACCACCCAACGTGACCAGGCCAAGGCCGCGGGGGACAACATGCCGACCGCCAGTTTGCTGACGATGCCATTGCCAGCCCAGATGGCAATGCAGGAGAAAGGAAACAGAATGGCAAGGGGCATGAAACGATCCAGACCGAAGAGACAACAGCGGGCCAGTATAGGGAGCGACGGAAAATAAACAAAGGTGCGGAGCTGACCAGGCATCGCGCGAAAGCCAGTCGCCAGAAACAAATATGCCCGCAAAGGTGCGGGCATATCAGTGCAGAAACAGGTTCAGAAGCGCATCACGCGGCATCCATGTGCAATCTTGAGATCAGCTCGTTGACCTCGGTGACTGTCTGGCGGTGGGGAATATCCGCCGGATTTGGCATCAGCAACAAACCGGATTGGAAATCAAACCGCCCCCGACCATGAATGTAAATCCGACCTTTAAAGAAGGTTTTGACATGCTTTGCCACCATCAGTGGCAGGTACTTCTTGAACACTCTCATCGTTTGCAACCTCTTGCAGTTGTATCCGTATGACAGCAGCTTCTGCGAATTAATTCCGAAAAACATTTATAAAAATCCGGAAAACTCGCCCATCTCTTCCCAAAAAATTCAATCTATAACTTTTTATTAACTTTTAACCTATTGTATGCGGCCCTTCGAGCCAGAGCAAGGCTCCTTTGCCATCATGCCACTCGATACAGGCAATCCCCGAAGTGGCGAACATGGGTGCTCCTGCGGCCGGGCAGAGGCTTTGCACCAGATAACCCACCAGAGGCAGATGGCTGACCATCAGGATCTGGTCATGTTGCTCAGCCAGAGTAGTGAGGTAGCTGGCCACGAAAGCGGGATCACCATAGGGAGTAATGTCGCCACTCTCTTCGACGGCTGCGGCGTCAGGTAACTCACTGCATATAGCTTGCCAGGTCTGGCGTGCCCGCAGATAGTTGCTGTGAATCACCCGATCCAGCGGGCCAATCAGCTGAGGCGCCAGCCAGCGAGCCATCTGGATAGACTCTTCAATACCCTGCTCGGTCAATGGACGCTGTTCATCTGTTTTCGCATTCATGCCAGCCTGGCCATGACGCATGATATAGATCTTCATTACAACCTCGCCCAAAGGGCCTGTTTTGATAGCCGGGGGATCTTACCCCGCTACGGGTGTGGAAACAATTGCGCTACCTCTCAGAAAAGGGTTTGCCTGACGGGATAGCGGGGTCGATAATCATGTTTAAATTCAAATAAATCCAACGTGAGTCACACGCCAATGAGCCCATATGCCAGTCCCAATGACCATCGGCAATACCATTTTCTGGAGCTGGCTAACCGGCTCAGGGTCTTGTTGATTTGTGATCCCGACACCGACAAATCGGCCGCCTCGCTGGCGGTCAATACCGGCCATTTTGACGATCCTGTCGACCGGCAGGGGATGGCCCATTTTCTGGAACACATGCTGTTTCTCGGCACCGCCACTTACCCCAAGCCTGGTGAGTACCAGCAATTTATGAGCCGTCATGGCGGCAGCAACAACGCCTGGACCGGCACCGAATTCACCAACTTCTTCTTCGAGATCGACAACGGCTTCTTCGAAGCAGGGCTGGATCGCTTCTCCCAGTTCTTTATCTGCCCCACCTTTGATCCGGAGTGGGTGGACAAGGAGCGCAATGCGGTCGACTCCGAGTATCGCCTCAAGCTGCAGGACGACATGCGCCGCAGCTATCAGGTGCATAAAGAGACGGTCAACCCGGCGCACCCCTTCGCCAAGTTCTCGGTGGGCAACCTTGATACCCTGGCCGATCTGCCGGGACGGGATCTGCGCTCCGACCTTATCCGTTTTTACGAAAGCCACTACAGCGCGGATCGCATGGCACTGGTGATGATCTCGCCGGAATCCATCGATACCCAGTTGCAGTGGTGCTGTCGCTACTTTGCTCCCATTTTGAATCGCAATTTGGGAACCCCGACCCTCACCATGCCGCTCTACCGGCTCGACGATCTCGGCGTGCGCATCCACATCAATCCGGTCAAGGAGACCCGCAAGCTGTCGCTCAGCTTCCCCTTGCCTAATGTGGACGAGTTTTACGACAAAAAGCCCCTCACCTTCCTGAGCCATCTGATCGGTTATGAGGGGGATGGCAGCCTGCTCTCCCTGCTCAAGGCGAAAGGCTGGGTCAATCAGCTCTCGGCGGGCGGTGGCATAAGCGGCGCCAACTTCAAGGATTTTGGCGTCAACTTCGGCCTCACACCTCTGGGCCTTGAGCATGTGGACGACATCCTCGCCGCCCTGTTTGGCTATCTGAAACTGATTGGCCGCGAAGGGCTGCAGAGCTGGCGCTACGACGAAAAACGGACCGTGCTCGAATCGGCGTTCCGTTTTCAGGAGCGCGGCCGCCCCCTCGATACGGTGTCGGGGCTGGTGCTCAACCTCTTTAGCTACAAACCTGAGGATCTGCTCTACGGCGACTACATGATGCGCGAATATGACGAGGGGCTGATCCGCCGCTTCCTCGCCAAGCTCACCCCGCACAACCTGCGTATCACCATCACTGCGCCGGAAGTGGCAACCGATCGGCTGGCCCGCTGGTATCAGACCCCCTACAGCGTGGCAACCATTACCGAGGCCGAGAAAATTCGCTGGCAGCAGAGCGAACCGGATCCGGCGCTGGCGCTACCCAAGCCCAACCCCTTTATCAGCAGTAGGCTCGATCCGCGCACGCCAGAGCTTACGGCCGACATGCCCGCCTGCCTTATCGATCGCCCCGGTTTTCGCCTCTGGCACCTCCATGAGCACCTGTTCAGCGTGCCCAAGGGCAATCTCTATATCTCCATCGACAGCGAACATGCGGTCAAAAATCCGCGTAATATCGCCATGGCGCGCCTCGCCGTGGAGCTGTTGGCAGACCACCTCAACGCCCTCACCTATCCGGCGGAGCTGGCGGGGCTGGGCTACCAGATCTATGCCCATCAGGGGGGCTTTACCATCAACCTGAGCGGTTTTGCCGACAAGCAGCCGCTGTTGCTCGACATGATCCTCGGCAACCGCACGCTGGGGTATCCGGATCCGGGCCGCTTCGCCGAGATCAAAGAGCAGCTCATCCGCAACTGGGACAACCAGTCCAAGGCGCGCCCCATCTCCCAGCTCTTTAACCAGCTCACCAGTTTGCTGCAACCGAACAACCCGCCGTTCGAGCAGTTGCTGCGCCACCTGCGCACCGTCGAGCTGGAGGAGATGCCCGGCTTCGTGGCCCAGCTGTTTGGCGAGGTGCATGTCGAGGCGCTGGTACACGGCGACTGGACTGCCGCCGAAGCGCTGGAGCTGGCCGCCCTGATGGAGCGCCACCTGAGCGATATCAATGGCACCAGCAGCAAGCCGAGCGGCGAGACCCGTCGTCCGCTCATCTCCATTCAGGACAGGGGCACCCTTATTCGCGAGCAGGGTTGCGATCACGAAGACTCGGCACTGCTGGTCTACTACCAGTCCCGTACCACCCGGGCGCGGGATCTCGCCTGCTTTACCCTGGCGAACCACATCATGTCCTCTACTTTCTTCCACGAGCTGCGCACCCGCCAGCAACTGGGGTATGTGGTGGGTGCCGGCAACCTGCCCCTCAATCGCCATCCGGGGCTGATCTTCTATATCCAGTCGCCGGTGGCGGGGCCGCAGATCCTGCTCGATGCGGTGGAGGAGTTTATCGACCTCTTCCCGCTGGCCATGCTCGAATTTACCGAGCAGCAGTGGCAAGAGAGCAAGGCGGGGCTGCAAGCCCAGCTGAGCGAGCGGGATGCCAACCTGCGCAGTCGCGGCCAGCGGTTGTGGGTCAGTATTGGCAACAAGGACCTGGGGTTCGATCAGCGGGAACGGGTCTGCGATGAGGTGGGCAAGTTGAGCCGCGCCGATCTGGTGCGCTTTATCACCCAGCTGCGCTCGCGCACCTCCGATCGGCTGATCCTCTGCAGCTATGGTCAGGGGCACGAACATGACGAGCGGATCACCGGCCAGTTTATCGATGATCCACGGGCATTTCGGCTCAATGCCGCCACCTTCGAGGCCTGATCAGGCCTCGACATCCTCCATTTTCCTGCCCGCGGCAAATCACAGACAATAAAAAGCCGACCCATCAGGGTCGGCTGGAAAAACCATAACAATTGCGACCAAAGCCGCCAAAAGTGAACATGAGCGTGAAAATCAGACACTGAGTTGCTGATCAGCGAGCGGGAAAGACCCGATACTCGCTTTGCAATGCCAACAGTGATTGAGAAACAGCCTCATATTAGGCACTCCCCCCGCCAATCACGTTGATCTACGTCAAAGGAGGTAGCGAAGAGCGCATAGCCCGATGATTTGTCGGCGCAGATCACCCTTTGCTCGCCCGTTAGCTGCCCGTTAACCCCGGCGAACCAGCCGGTAGGCTACCTCATCGAAGTAGGAGAGCTGGCCCGACAACACCCGCGGGTGATCCACCTCGGCGGCGCGCCCCAGCACCTCGATACGAAAATCGCGCTCGAACAGGGCTCGCACCTCCATCTCACCCACCGAGAAGGGGGGCTGACTCTGCTGCTCAGGCTGATATTCGAGGGTCACCAGCAAGATCTGGCCACCGGTCTCGACCAGCGAACTGATCAGGGCTGCATACTGGCGGCGCATCGCGGTCGGCAGGGCGATCAGCGCCGCGCGGTCATAGACCAGCTGGTAACGGCGACCCAGACTGGGGGCGGCGAAAAAATCCCCCTGGAAAATGCGCAGGCTGTCCACCTGATGGCACTGATAAGGGCCCACTTCGCTCACGGTCGCGGCGAGCTGGTTTTCACTGAAGAACTGGTTGACGGCAAGGCTCGATAACTCGAAACCGTCGACCGGATGGCCCTGAGCACTCAGCCAGAGCATGTCGCGGGACTTGCCGCACAGGGGAACCAGCACCGGCTCGTCCGCTTGCTGGGCTGACCACCAGGATTGCAGCCAGTGGTTGAAGTCCGCCTGATGAAAGCCAATCCGGTTCTCTTCCCAACGCTGATGCCAAAACGCAGCTTCCATCGTTATTACCCTTCTGTACTAAAGATGCCTCAATATCACAACTTAACCGGCACCACGCAACCCTTTGCCCTTCCCTTTTTGCCGCGCAGCCTCTGCGTGTTATCCGGCAAATGACGGGACCTTCCCTTGCCCTGCGCCTCGCTGTCGCAATCGGCGCTATTGGGTACGTTTATGACGGACAGAGGTATACCAACCCATGCAAAAACGTCATGGGTGTATGGCGATGAATGAATAAAGGGAATGACGTTGGCAGGCCAAACGTGCTCGCCAACGCCAGAAAGATCACGACAGCGTGGCGCGAGCGGCCGCCAGCTGGCGCTCTATATAAGCAAAATCGGGGCGTTCGGCGGGGAGTTCCGAGAGGCAGGCCGCTTTGAGTTGATGCAACCCATCGAACAGTGAGTCTTGCATATCGCAATGGGCCAACAGCTCCTCCAGCAGACAACCAAAGGCGCGCACTTCCAGTCGCTCAAGGCCCACGGCCCGCTCGCGGTTGCTGCGCTCATACAAAGAGGCGGCACCGAAATCCCCCAGCAGGGCGCGAGCCGGTGCGTCAGAACCACGGGCAAAAAGAATATTGTGACCGTAGAGGTCCCCGTGCATGATGCCCGCGCGGTGCAGATGGCCAGTCACCGAGGCAATGCCGTGGGCCATCGCCAGCGCATCCGGCACACTCAGATGCAGCCCCTCGGGATAGATATCCCGGGTGCAGGAGTCCAGGCTCGGCGGCCCGGCCAGATTGGCAAAGGCCGGGTCGATCAGCTCCATCACCAGCGCCGGAATGCCGGAGGGGTGATCCGCCACCTTGCCTATCACCTTGATAAGGTTGGAATGAGTGCCCGCCGCCAGCGATGCCGCCATCTCGCAGCGGGGCAGTCCATCGCTGGTCACCGCCCCCTTGAACAGCTTGACCGCCACCTGACTGGCATCGGCTCTGCCGCTCGCCTGAGTCACTTCATCAGCACTATTACCCACAAGGGTGGCGCGATGGATAACGCCGGATGCTCCCTGCCCCAGCAGATCGCCCAGCGCCAGCGTCTCCCAGGCAATCGGCGTGACATGGGCATCATCGATGGCCCGCGCCTCCTCCCCTTCGCTAAAGGGGTTGCCGGAGTAGGCAAGCCATGAAAGGCGCGGCAGCGAGAGCAGCCACTCGGGGAAGCGTTCGATGCGGTTGGCGGCGATGCGAAGCAGTTCCAGATTGCGGCAGTTGGCAAGGCTCGTCGGCAGCTCGCGCAGGCGGTTGCCCGCCAGCATCAACTTTTGCAGGGCGTCGCACTGGCCCAGCTCATCGGGCAGCCTTTCAATTGCGTTATCGGTCAGGATCAGCCAGCGCAAACCGGCGGGCAGCGCCCTGGCCGAGACGGTGGCAATCCGGTTGGCCTTAAAGCCCACCATGGTGAGCGCCGGGCAACGCCCCAGCACCTCGGGCAGCTCGGTAAAGCGGTTCTCGGAGCAGAAGATGATGCGCAGTTTGCCAAACCCGGCCAGCTCGTCGGGGAGCGCGCTTAGCTGGTTGCCGGTGAGATCCAGCACCTCCAGCGTCTCTTTCAGGCTCAAAATCTCGGTGGGGAACTCCGTCAGGTTTTCACAAAGCTTCAGATGGCGGGCACCGCACAGTTCACCTGCGCGCAGCTGTTCCAGAGTATGCATAACCGTTTCTCAATCCTGATGATCTGCCTGATGACGTAGCCAGCCATCAGCGCGCGCCGAACCCGGGTCCGGCGATTTTAAAGGGGGGCATTATAAAGAATCAGAGGGGCAGATCACCCCTTGTAGCTTGAAAGTATGCGGCTTATACGATCGCCAAGACAGCGACATCTATTGCACGTTGGCAGCGCTTTGCTCACGGCCTGCTTGCAATGCCGCTGTAGCATGACCTGAATGCACAGCGTAACGAATCCTTATTTCCGTCCGCACCCCAGCGATTGAATAAATGCCAGCGTACGACGATTAAACTGTTCCGGCTGCTCCACATTGCAGACATGGCCGCACCGCTGGATCACCGCCAACGAGGAGCTGGCATCGATGGCCACCTGTTCGCGCACCGGTGCCAGAAACATATGATCCTCCTCCCCCATCACATAGAGGGTGGGAATGGGCAGGGAGCGTTCGCGAAAATAGCGCATCAGCGGGTTGACCTCGGTGGCGAGGCGGAACCAGCGCTTGAACTCTTTCTGGCAGAGCTTGCGGGCCTCGCGCACAAAGAGGTTGCGCGACTCCTGATGGTGCTGGCGCGGCATGATGATGAAGGCAAACAGCCGGTAGAGCCACATATAGGGCAGGAAGTGCTGGCCGAGTCGGCCCAGCTGCACCAGCACCCGCGATCGGATATCGAGCCGCAGGATGGCGCCCCCCAGTACCATGCTCTTGACCCGCTCCGGGCAGAGCTCGGCCAGATGGCGAATCAGGATGGTACCAAGGGAGATGCCGACAAAGTGGGCGCGGCGGATATCGAGATGATCGAGCAGCCGAACGATATCTTCGGTCACTTCCCGAAAGCTGTAGTGGCCCTTGACCACCTGTTGCAGCTGGTGGGACTGGCCGTGGCCGCGCAAGTCCAGCAGCAGCACATTGAAGTGCTCGCGATAGGCGCGCAGCTGCTTGAACCAGATGGAGGAGCTGCCACCGGCGCCGTGGACAAACACCACCCAATCCCGCTCGGGACCTAGTTCGAAAGTCTTGTGATACAACATCCAATAGGCTCCCTTGGTGATGGGGGGTATACTCGGCTGGCGCATATTAACAGAACAGGCCCGCCGATAGATATGCGCCTGACATGACCCGGATCACCCCTTGCGCGAGAACCCACCATGGATTTGACCCGTTTGCGCCACTTTCTGCTCTCCCTGCCGGGCACCACCGAAGATACACCGTTTGGCCCGGAGATCCTGGTCTACCGCATCGCGGGCAAGATGTTCGCGCTGGTGGATTGGCAGGCCGAGCCGCTTACCATCAACCTCAAGTGCGAGCCCGAGCTAGCGTTGCTGCTGCGCGAGATCCACCCCGAGGTCAAACCGGGCTGGCATATGAACAAACAACACTGGAACACAGTGACCCTGAACAGCACCTTGCCGGATGATCTCTGGCAAGGCTGGGTGCTCCACTCCTATGAGCGGGTTGTCGCGGGTTTGCCCAAAGCCAAACGGCCACAGGCGCCGCGCACCCTCTCCCCCACTGACGACCCAACCTTATGACGCCAGCACTGCGTATTATCCCCCTTGACGAGACACATATCCCCGCCCTCGTGACCCTGTTTGAACAGGCGGTGCGACACAGCGGCCCCGAGCACTACAGCGCAGAACAGGTGGAGCAGTGGGCCCTCGGTTCACAGCATCCGGGCTTTGTCGGCCAGCTGCGTGAACACCACGGCTGGGTGGCAGAGCAGGCAAATGTGCCCCTCGGTTTTGTCACTCTGAGCTCCGATGGCCACCTCAGTCTGCTCTATGTGAGCGCCGACCATCAGCGCCAGGGACTGGGCAATCTGTTACTCACCACGGCGCTCGCGGGAGCCAGAGGGCTCGGTCTGACGCTCATCACCACCGAGGCCAGCGCCTTCAGTTATGAGCTATTTTTACGACATGGCTTTACGTTGACCGGGCTGGAGTGCGTGGAGCGGGGCGGAGTCAGTTTTACTCGCCATCGCCTGCACTGCAGCTTGCCAAGCTAGAGCAAGCCACTAAAATACGCTCAATTTTCGTATTGTTACTGTATTGAGGCAGCAACCATGGTGGTAGAAAGTGAAGGCTATATCTCGCTGATCGAGTATCTGGTGGAGAGTTTGGGATTGTTTGAATCCCAACAGCAGAGCGATGGTGAAGAGACCATCGAAGACCTGGTCAGTGGCCGTGTTGCCAGCAACCTGATGGCCATTTGCGAACAAAACCCCCAGCTCGATCCCAAGGTGCGTTTCGCCATCATGCAGGAGGCCGACGCCGTGGTCGCCGATCTGGAAGAGGTGCTCTCTGCTGTCTGGCTGCGCGCCCCGACCCCGGAACAAAAAACCTTCCTCATCGAATTTATCGATCTCATCAAGAACCTGTTCGACAGCGCGATCGCCTGACCGATCGCCCCTCCCGAGCGAAAACAAGCAGATATGAAAAGGGCCGCCTTGGTGGGCAGCCCTGCTTGCTATCATTTTCAACCCGCCAGTGCGTTCATTCATCAGGCGGTTATCAAGGCAAGAAATGTGTCTGGACTTTGCATCCGATCCCTGGACGCTACCTAGTTAGTCCCGACTGGTCGCAATAAGTTCCCTCCTCCGACCATTTATTTTCACTTTTATTAAGAAATCGACTACAAACCTGTTCAGCGGTTCAGGCTTGGCGGCAAACAGACTCCAATGCCACCCAATCCGCAGTAGCCATCCGGATTTTTCTCCAGATATTGCTGATGGTAATCCTCGGCGTAGTAGAAGGGCGCCAGCGGCAGAATGCGGGTGGTAATGGCACGACTGTCGCCGCTTGCCGCCATCGCCTGCTGATAGGCCGCCATGCTCTGCTGGGCAATGATCTGCTGGCTCTCATCGCCATAGAAGATCACCGAGCGATACTGGGTACCAATGTCCCCGCCCTGACGCATCCCCTGCGCCGGATCGTGCTGCTCCCAGAACAGTCTGAGCAGATCGCCGTAGCTGATCACCGCCGGATCAAACACCACCTGCACCGTCTCGGCATGACCGGTCAGGCCGCTGCACACCTCTTTGTAGGTGGGGTTCTGGGTCACACCGCCCTGATAACCGGCCGCGGTGGAATAGACGCCCGGCTGCTGCCAGAACAGGCGCTCCACGCCCCAGAAACAGCCCATACCAAACCAGGCGATCTCCATGTTCTCGGGCCAGGGACCCTGGGTCGGGTTGCCATTCACCGCATGCTGCTGACCAATCACCATCGCTTCGCGTCGTCCCGGCAGGGCATCTGCCGGTGAAATAATCTGTTCCATGAATTCTGTCCTTGTATAAAACCCTGTGAAATCACACAGCTGACGAAAAGGAGCATCGAAGATAGCAGTTTATCGCGCTGGATCAACCGGCGGGCCCCTCCCCGCTCGCCCCAACAGCCATCTGCGCTTCCAACCATCCTTTCCCGATCTGCACGGCCAAGCCGCCCCTCGTAGAGACCAGAAACGGCCAAAATCAATATTTAGTCTTGATTTGTGAATTAATTTTCATATATTGAGCCAATCGCTGTTTTTTTATGGAAGAAATATCAAGTGCGTGAACGCGAACCCAGTCTGGTCAATGCCTTCCGGCAATCCACCCCCTATGTCAATGTGCATCGGGGTGCCACCTTTGTGCTGATGATGGGGGGAGAAGCCATCTGCCACCCCAACTTCGCCAATATCGTCAGCGATATCGCCCTGCTGCAGACACTGGGCATACGCCTGGTGCTGGTGTTTGGTTCACGTCCGCAAAACGATGAGGCGCTGGCCCGCGCCGGTATCGAGGCCCAGTATCACAAGCGGATCCGGGTCACCGATGACGAGAGTTTCACCATCATCAAACAGGTGTGTGGCGGCCTGCAATATGACATCACCGCCCAGCTCTCCATGGGGCTCGCGAACACCCCCATGCAGGGGGCGCGGATCAGTGTGGTGAGCGGCAACTTCGTCACTGCCCAGCCACTGGGGGTGGATGATGGCATCGACTTTTGCCACAGCGGCCGGGTGCGCCGCATCGACGTGGAGGGGATCACCCGCCAGCTCGATCAGAAGAGTCTGGTGCTCATCTCCCCCATCGGCTGCTCGGTCACCGGCGAGAGCTTTAACCTGAGCTCCGAAGAGGTGGCCCGCCGGGTGGCGGTCGATCTCAAGGCAGACAAGCTCATCTGCTTTAGCAGCACCCAGGGGGTGATGGACAGGCGCGGCGAAGCCATCTCCGAGCTCTTCCCCGAGCAGGCCGAAGAGCTGCTGGTGGAGCTGGAGCAGGCAGGGGAAGAGATGTCCGGCACAGCACGCTATCTGCGCGCGGCCATTGCCTCCTGCCGCGGCGGGGTGCCCCGCTCCCATCTGGTGAGCTATCAGGATGATGGCGCCATGCTGCAGGAGCTGTTCAGCCGTGACGGCCTCGGCACCCAGATAGTTCGGGAAAGCGCCGAACAGGCCCGCGCCGCCACCATCGAGGATATCGGCGGCATTCTGGATCTGATCCGCCCGCTGGAGGAGGAAGGGATTCTGGTGCGCCGCTCCCGCGAGCAGCTGGAGATGGAGATCGACAAGTTCACCATCATTGAGCGCGATGGCCTCATCATCGGCTGCGCGGCCCTCTACTGCTTTATGGAAGAGGCGATGGCGGAGATGGCCTGCGTCGCCATACACCCCGACTACCGCAACTCCAACCGGGGGGATCAGTTAGTGGCCAAGGTGGCCGAGCGGGCCAAGCGGCTCGGCATCCGCCGCCTGTTCGTGCTTACCACCCGCTCCATCCACTGGTTCCGGGAGCGGGGCTTTGATCCGCTGGAAGTGGAAGATCTGCCGGTGGCGCGCCAGCGTCTCTACAACTGGCAGCGCCGTTCCAAGGTTTTGTCAAAGACCATTGCCTAAGTCATTGATCCTGCGTTGAGTTAGCTGACAATTTGAACTTTTTCACAAACTCGATTGACAGTGCAATCCAACGCAGGGTATTTCTAAATGCACTCCACCACCCTGGTGGAGCCAGAAGAGGAGCGCTGCCCAGGCAGCCCAAGGGAGGACGCCAGCGTCCGGTGAACTTGGGTCAGGGGGAGCAGCGCCGAGACGAGTGAGGAGACTGGTAACCTCAACGTCGGCTGCGGGGGCTGAATCCCCCGGGTTGTCATCGGTAGTGATCATCCCCCACCGCGCCCTGTCAGGGGCGGTACGGGATGGGCTCTGCAGGTGGAGTGCTTCTGGCCGGGATAGCTTCGTTCATTCCTGCCATTTTCAGCCTCCTCCTCTCTTTTTTGCCCGATGGAACCGGAATCTTAAAATAAGACAGGAGTAAGCAATGAGCCCGATCAATGTCGCCAAGTTTGGCGGAACCAGTGTCGCCAACTTCCCGGCCATGAATCACTGCGCCGATATCGTGCTGGCCAATCCCGCCACGCGGGTGGTGGTACTGAGCGCCAGCGCCGGTGTCACCAACCTGCTGGTCGCTCTGGCACAAGGTGAGCTGGACGAAGCGGGCCGCGACGAGCAGCTGGCCAAGCTGTCCGACATTCAACAGGCAATTCTGGCCGACCTTGGCCACCCCGCCGAAGTGACGGCGCTGATCCACGATCAACTCGGCGAGATCCGCACCATGTCGCAGCAGGCCAGCCAGCAGACCGATGCCGAACTGGCTGATCGCCTCATCGCCTGTGGCGAGCTGATGTCTACCCGTCTCTTTACCGAACTGCTGCGCCAGCGCGGCGTCAAGGCCCACTGGCAGGATGTGCGCCAGCTGATGCGCACCGACAGCCGTTTTGGCAAGGCCACCGTCGATCTGGCCACCACCCGAACCCTCTGCCAGCAGACGCTGGGCCCGCAGCTTGGCGACAGCCTCATCATCACTCAGGGCTTTATCGGCGCCGATGGCGATGGGCGCACCACCACGCTCGGTCGCGGCGGCTCTGACTACAGCGCAGCCCTGCTCGCCGAAGCGCTCGATGCCGCCAGTATCGAGATTTGGACCGATGTGCCCGGCATCTACACCACGGATCCACGCCTCGTCACCCGCGCCCGCCCGATCCCCGAAATCAGCTTTGTCGAAGCGGCCGAGATGGCCACCTTCGGCGCCAAAGTGCTGCACCCCGCCACCCTGCAACCGGCGGTGCGCCAGAATATTCCGGTGTTTGTCGGCTCCGCCAAGGATCCTGCCGCCGGTGGTACCTGGATCCGCGCCAGCACAGATTCAAACCCGCTGTTTCGCGCCGTAGCCCTGCGCCGCCAGCAGGTGCTGGTGACCCTGCACAGCCTCAACATGTTCCACGCCTACGGCTTTCTGGCCGAAGTGTTCGGCATTCTTGCCCGTCACCGTATCTCGGTCGATCTCATCACCACGTCGGAGGTGAGCGTGTCGCTGACACTGGATCACACCGGCAGCCAGAGTAACGGCGAACCGATCCTGAGCGACAAGGTACTGGCCGAGCTGGGGCAGCTCTGCAAGGTGGAGGTGGAAACCGGTCTGGCACTGGTGGCGCTGATCGGCAACCGGATGAGCGAAGTGAACGGGGTGGGCAGTCAGGTCTTTGACGCCCTGCGCGAGCACAACATCCGGATGATCTGCTACGGCGCCAGCGCCCACAACCTCTGCTTCCTGGTCAAGGAGAGCGAGGCGGGCAATATCGTCAACCGCCTCCATCAGGAGTTGCTGGACTGACCCTCACCGCGAGGAAATTCTGGCCATGCAACAGGGCGCCAGCAAGGCGCCCTGTTCATTTGTATTCCGCGGATGTGTTGGCTCAGGCAAGGCTGGTAGCAGGCAACTGGCAGGCCACTGCTTCCCGGCGCAGCTGCTGCAAGCGGGCCAGCAGCCCGGTCAGGCCCAGCTCCGTCTCCTGAGTCGAGAGATTATCCACCAGCAGCGGATAGTGATCCGTCACCGCCTGCATCAACCAGTCGAGGCGACGCAGGGTGAGCGGGCCGCAGCTCTGGCCGCTCAGATCATCGGCCACATCGAGCCGGTGGCTGCGATACATGTCCCGCCACCAGTTGGCGACCAGCGCCTCGTCGCTCGCCAGCGCGGCGCTCCACTCCCCTTGCAGGGCGTGCAGGCGGGCCAGCACGGGCGCGCTGGCCCCTTCGCGGATCAGGTGGTGGATCTCCCGTTTCACCCATTTCAGGCAAAGCTCGCGCCAGTAGCGAAATTGCGGCAGAGGATCGGCTTCATCGAGCCAAAGCCCCGAGAGGGTACGGGTCTCCAACCGCTCCGGTACATGGAACTGCGGGTCGACCAGACCGTTGGAGTTGTATTCAAAGCGGGGATCGAAGGTCCACATATAGCCAAAGTCGAACACGCAGATCTGCTCGCCGTCATCGAGCAGGTTGCCCGGGCTCGGGTCCCAGTCAAACCAGCCCCAGCGGGCCAGCTCCCCCTGCACCTCCAGCATTTGAGCCAGATTGCGTTCGTTGAGCTGATGGACCGGCACACCCCGCAACCAGGGGGAGACCAGCACACCGGCCCGCGCCGAGCCGAAGCTGGTGCAGACCACGTGGGAGAGGACAGTAGGATGCAGCTCGCGCAGCGCCTCGATTTCACGCCGCCGCTCCAGCTCGGTCAGAAAGGCAGTCTTGCCATCGCGGTTGGCCACCAGCGAATCCTGACGGCGCCGCTTGAGGCACCAGTGATGCCCCTCCACCTTGAGGTGAAACACCTCGGCGGTGAGACCGTGGCGATAGACCTTGACCACAGCCGGATGGCTATCCTTCAGCTTGACCAGTTGGGCCAGCGGCAGCGGGCAGTCGCGCTCGCGTCCGATCCGGATCTCTTCCTTGCTCTCCAGCATGCGCAGCAATCTGGCCTGACGTGCCATCACTTTGGGATTCATACATGTACCTCCAGTCGCTATCGAGAGACTAAACAGCAGCTCCCTCCCAAGCCAGTGGCAAAACCCCATGATGACGCTTTCATCACATATTCCGAACAGCCCCTCGATCGGGATCACAATTTGCAAGGTTGAGCTGTAACCAAATATTCATTAAGTGGTCATTAAATTGACAAGCTGAAACAAGGCCCGCACCATCGGGTCAAACTCTATGCGGATGAACGATCTCTCCCTCACTCGCTCAAAGGATGAGCTTATATGAATCGCCCCTCCTCAGGCCGCCCCCGCGTCCTGAGTCTGCCCTCTCTACTGCTTGCCCTGCTGGGCGGATTGCTGCTGCTGACCCTGTTATTGCCGCTGATCAATCCCGGTAGCTGGCTGGGCCGTGCCCAACCGCTGGTGCTGGGCCCCGCCGACAATCCGCTGGCTACCCTCACCCGCCACGCCCTGCTCTATAAAAGCGACAGCCGCGGCCTCTATCTGGTGGTACGGAGCCAGTGGCAGTTGCGGGGGCCGCTGCAAGCGGGGGACAAGGTGCGGGTGGAGCTGCTCAACGACAAGGGGGAGCGGATTGACCAGCTCAGTCAAGCGGTGGATAAGCGTCAGGTGTGCCGCAATAACCGCTGTACTCTGGATCTCAACAGCACCCTGCGCGCCCCGGACGATGCGCTGGCCAGCCGCTATCAGCTGCGCATCGGTCTGCTGCTCAAAGATCGCCCCGAGAGCGGCAATTTCAGCCAGATCCTGCAAACCCTGCCGGAGCAGGGCTTCAACCTCACCTATCTGGTGGTGAGCCTGACCCTGGTGCTGGCCCTGAGCGCCGCCGTGCTCAAAACGGTGCTGCCAAAGCTGCGCCGCAGCCTGCGCTGGCGGATCATCGGCAGCCTGCTGCTCGGCAACCTCACCTTCGTGCTGCTGCACGGCTTCGTGGTGTTCAAGCTGGGGGAGTTTCTGCTCTGGTCAGGCTTTCGGCCGGAGCACTACTATCTCGCCTGGGGCAGCATGGTGCTGGGCTGGAGCCTCTGCGCGCTGGCGGGCTTCAACCTCTATATGGGGCTGGTCTTTACCGCGCTGTCTGGCATCGGTCTGCTCGCCAACTTTATGAAGATCGCCATCTACGGCGTGCCGCTCGGCGGGGACGATTTTGGCAACCTGCTGGCGCTGCTGCGGATCCTGCTCGATCAGCACCCCATCCTACCCATCTTCACCCTTTTGCTGGCACTGTTTCTCTGCTGGCGCTTTGCCCTGTCACGCTGGGTGCTGCGCACCGCAGCCGCCACCGTCGCCTTCTTTGCCCTCTGTGTCTTTGCCACCCAGACCGGCAACAAGTTGCTGGGGGCCAACATTCGTTACGTGGATCGCGCAGTCAACTACCACAGGGACATCATCCGCTCCGGCCCCGGCCTCTATCTGTTCAATCTGGTGGACGAGATGCTGCAAAGCGGCAGCGTGTTTCGCTACCCCTTGCAGATCAACGAGCTGACCCCGCAGTTGAGCCATCCGCCCCAAGGCATTGCGCCGCGCTGGGATCTGGTGATCGTGCTGCAATATGAGTCGCTCTGGCTCGACTGGAAGGGGCGTATCTGCGCCCCGGCCCCCACCCTATCCCTGCCCGCCAGCGTGCAGCAGTGGCAAAAGACCATCCACTCCCCCACCACTGGCGGCATGACGGTGCTGGCGGAGTTCGAGATGAATACCGGCCTGCCGGTGGGCTTGCTCAAGCAGGGGGTGGTGCCCTACTACTACCTCTCGGAGCAGGTGCCGGGGCTGGCCCAGAGCGCCAGACAGAGCGGCTATAAGACGCTGTTCGCCCACCCCTACGTAGAAAAATTCTGGGGCCGCGCCAAGGCAATCCCGGCGCTCGGCTATGAGGAGCGTTGGTTCGATACCCGTTTTACCACCCTTGAGTACAAGGGGCTCTATATCTCAGATGATGCGCTGATCGACCACCTGCTCAAGCGCAGCGAACAGGATGATAAGCCGCTGTTTGCCTATGCGGTCACCATGCAGGGGCACGGCCCCTTCGATGGCCCCCGCTATCAGGGGCAGGAGCGCAGCGGCGCCTGCCCGAACCAGAGCGAGAGCGACACCCAGTTGCTCAACACCTACTACACCGGGGTGGTGGATGCCATGGCCTCGCTTGAGCGTCTGCTCAAGACCCTCGACCAGTCGGGCAAGCGCTATCTGGTGGTGGCCTTTGGCGATCACCAGCCGTTTTTGATGTCCGCCGGCAAGGGTATTCACGGCGACAAACCGGCGCGCGATGCCACCTACCAGATCCCCATGATGGCCTTTGCCCGCAGCGATGATCCTCTTATCCTCGAGGAACAATTTGCTCCGGTGCGCCAGCTCTACCAGATGGGTCAGGCCACCCGCCAGCTGCTGGCGGGGGATATCACCCCCATCGAGGACAAGCCTCTGCTCCATCCGGTGCTGGGAGAAGAGAAGGGGTTCGACCCCTCGAGCCTGGTTCCGCAGATCCGCGCCAGCTTCCGGCCCGATGCCCAACCCTGAGCCTTAAGCCCTGCAACACGAATAGATGAGGCCGCAATAGCGGCCTCTGGTTATTACTTTCTCTTTGTCACTGCGACTGCAAAATCCCGTCTTTAGCGGGCGTTGCGGGTTGCAACGGCATCCGCCAGATTGCGCAGCAGCACTTCTGTATCGGCCCAACCGATGCAGGCATCCGTGATGCTCTGACCGAAGGTAAGCTCGCAGCCCTCGACCAAATCCTGACGCCCTTCCACCAGATGGCTCTCCACCATCACACCAAACACCGCCTTGCTGCCGGCACGCAGCTGACCGGCTACATCTTCGGCCACCACCATCTGGTTCTTGAACTGTTTGCTGCTGTTGGCGTGACTGAAGTCGATCATCACCTTCTGCGGCAAACCGGCCTTCTCCAGCCCCTTCACAACTTCGCTGACATGGGCCGCACTGTAGTTCGGCTCACGACCACCACGCAGAATGATGTGACAGTCCGGGTTGCCGCGGGTCGCCACGATGGCGGAGTGACCGTATTTGGTGACCGACAGGAAGTGGTGCGGCGCACTGGCAGCGCCAATGGCATCGATGGCCACCTTGATGGTGCCATCAGTGCCGTTCTTGAAGCCCACCGGGCAGGAGAGACCGGAGGCCAGCTCGCGGTGTACCTGGGATTCGGTAGTACGGGCACCGATCGCGCCCCAGCTCATCAGATCCGCCACATATTGCGGGGTGATCATGTCGAGGAACTCGGAGGCAGTTGGCAGCCCCATGTCGTTGAGATCCAGCAACAGCTTGCGACCAATGCGCAGACCGTCGTTGATCTTGCAGCTATTGTCGAGGTACGGATCGTTGATCAGCCCCTTCCAGCCCACTGTGGTGCGCGGTTTTTCGAAGTAGACCCGCATCACGATCTCCAGCTGACCTTTCAGCTCGTCGCGCAGCGCCTTGAGGCGCTTGCCGTACTCCAGCGCGGCAACCGGATCATGGATGGAGCATGGGCCAATCACCACCAGCAGACGATCATCTTCGCCAGCCAAGATATTGTGAATGGCCTGACGGGATTCAAAAACGGTGGACGAGGCCACCTCGGTAGCCGGAAACTTCTCAAGCACCGCAACCGGGGGTAATAACTCTTTGATTTCACTGATACGAACGTCGTCGGTTTGATGCTGCATGACAAGGCTTCCTGCTAGATGACTGCGATTAGGAAATCTCAACATAGCCCGCGACAGGGCATGTGTAAATAGGAAATTACAGCAATCACAAAACTATTTTATATATCAAACTTGCAAGTTATTGAAATGATGCTATGCGAAATGGAAGTGCGGATGAGGAAGGCAAAAAGGCCCGCTCAGCGCGGGCCCGAAGCGTCGGTGATGACGGGTTTGTCAGTGATCAGCCACGCTGGCTGATACTGGCCAGCTTGTCGAAGTAATCAGGGAAGGTCTTCGAGGTGCACTTGGGATCATTGATGGTGACCGGGGTATCCGACAGCGCCACCAGCGAGAAGCACATGGCGATACGGTGATCGTTGTAGGTATCGATCTCGGCATGTTTGAGCTGGGTCGGCGGGGTCACGGTGATGAAGTCATGCCCCTCCTCCACTTCAACGCCCAGCTTGCGCAGCTCGGTCGCCATGGCGTGCAGACGATCGGTCTCTTTCACCCGCCAGTTGTAGATATTGCGAATGGAGGTCGGCCCCTCGGCAAACAGTGCGGCAACGGCGATGGTCATGGCCGCATCGGGAATATGGTTCATGTCCATATCCACTCCGTGCAGCGGTGCCTGCTCCGCCTCGATAAAATCATCGCCCCAGGTGATGCGCGCGCCCATCTTCTCCAGCACGTCGGCGAAGTGGATATCACCCTGAATGCTGTGCTTGCCGATACCGGTGACCCGCACCTTGCCCTTGATGGCGCCCGCTGCGAGGAAGTAAGAAGCGCTGGAGGCATCTCCTTCCACCAGAAAGTCACCCGGACTAATGTAGGTCTGGTTGCCCTTGATGTAGAACAGCTTGTAGTTGTCGTGCTCGATGACCACCCCGAACTGCTTCATGATGTGCAGAGTGATGTCGATGTAAGGCTTGGAGACCAGCTCCCCCTTGATGTGGATCCGGGTATCACCGGCCGCCATCGGCGCCGCCATCAAAAACGCGGTCAGAAACTGGCTGGAGACGGAGCCATCGACGTGCACATCGCCGCCCCACAGCCCCTTGGCGTCCACCACCAGCGGCGGATAACCATCGTGTTTCAGGTACTGGATATGGGCACCCGCTTCACGCAGGGCATCCACCAGATGGCCGATGGGACGCTCTTCCATACGCGGCTCGCCACCCAAGGTATATTCACCGGAACCGAGGCATAGCGCGGCGCACAGCGGTCGCATGGCAGTACCGGCGTTGCCGAGGAACAGATTGACCGGCTCTTTTACCGCAAAGCTGCGGCCCAGACCCTGCACGGTACACTCGGTCTTGTCTGCGGAGAGCTTGTACTTGACCCCGAGCTGGGTCAGCGCAGCCAGCATGTGACGAATGTCATCGCTGTCGAGCAGGTTGGTCAGACGAGTGGTGCCACGAGCCAGCGCCGCCAGCAGCAGCGCTCGGTTAGAGACACTCTTGGAGCCGGGCAAATTGACCTCACCGGCCACACGTGAAATGGGTTCCAAACGCAACGAATTCATAGACTTCCTGTGCTATCTCAAAAATAAACGCCTGTCCGGACGTTAACAGCCTGCGTCCCGCTCGGCAAGGGCACTTTCAGCGGAAATCGCACGGCAAACGCCAGCGCGCTGGTTCTGTTGAAAAAAACGCCGGGGTATACCCGGCGTCTTGAATCACTGCAATAGCTGTAAGCGGCTCACGGGTTGTCACGAGAGGCCGCCAGCAAACAGGTGGAGCTCTCTTCTCAGCCGTTGCGCTTGGCAAAGCCATCCATAAAGCTAACCAGGGCCTTCACCCCCTCCAGCGGCATGGCGTTGTAGATGCTGGCGCGCATGCCACCGACGATGCGGTGTCCTTTGAGGGCCAGCAGGCCGGCCGCTTCCGATTCGGCCAGGAACTGCTTGTCCAGCTCGGCATTTTTCAGCTGGAACGGGATGTTCATCCGCGAACGGCAGCTGACATCCACCTGATTGCCATAGAAGCTCGACTGATCGAGATAGTCATAGAGGAAGTCGGCCTTCTCCTTGTTGCGCGCTTCCATCGCCTCGAGGCCACCCTGTTCTTTCAGCCACTCGAACACCAAACCGGCCAGATACCAGGCGTAGGTGGGCGGCGTGTTGAACATGGAGTCGTTCTTGGCAGTGAGCTTGTAGTCAAAAATCGAGGGGACATCGGCTCTGGCCTGATCCAGCAGGTCATCGCGCACGATGGCGATGGCAAGCCCGGACGGGCCGATATTTTTCTGGGCACCGGCATAGATGATGCCAAAGCGGCTCACGTCGAGAGGACGGGAGAGAATGGTGGAGGAGAGGTCTGCTACCAGCGGCACCTCGCCGGTGGCCGGGATGTCGAACATCTCGATGCCGTCGATGGTTTCGTTCGGGCAGTAGTGAACATAGGCCGCATCGGCGCGAAACGCCGGGGTCGGCAGCAGGTGGGAGATCCCCTGCTCGTTCTTGGCAACCCCCTGGAAGGTCTGGATATCGCCATACTTTTTGGCTTCATCCACCGCGCTCTGGGACCAGACGCCGGTCAGCAGGAAGTCCGCTTTCTTGTTGGCCCCGCCCAGCAGGTTCATGGGTACGGCGGAGAACTGACCGCGGCCGCCACCGTGCATGAAGAGCACCTTGTAGTTGTCCGGCACCGCCAGCAGTTCGCGCAGATCCGCTTCGGCCTTCTCGGCAACCGCCATGTAGGGCTTGCCGCGATGGGAAAGCTCCATGACCGAGGCTCCCAGCCCCTGAAAATTACAAAATTCGCGCTGGGCGCGCTCCATGACTTCAACCGGCAGCATGGCGGGGCCGGCGCAGAAGTTGTAAATCTGTTTGCTCATGACGCTTTCCGTGAGTGGATGAGAGTAATCGATGACTTGTCAGGTTTTACACAAGAGCAGCCAGCGGATCAAAGGCTTTTTGGGAGCTGGCTCAACCTTTTACCGTCACTCTGCATCCCCCTTGCAGTAGAAAAAGCCCTGAACGGGTCAGGGCTTGCAGGGAACATGCACAGAAATGGCGGGCAGAGCGCATAAACGACCACAGCTCAGCCATTTCTGACAAATTTACAGTTTGGCGGTGAGCTCCGGCAGCAGGGTGAAGAGATCCCCCACCAGCCCGTAGTCCGCCACCTGAAAGATGGGGGCATCGCTGTCCTTGTTGATGGCCACAATCACCTTCGACTCCTTCATCCCCGCCAGATGCTGGATGGCGCCCGAGATACCGACCGCGATATAGAGCTCCGGCGCCACCACCTTGCCGGTCTGCCCCACTTGCAGATCGTTGGCGACATATCCTGCATCAACGGCAGCCCGCGACGCCCCCACCGCGCCACCCAGCTTGTCGGCCAGCGCCTCAATCAGGGCAAATTGCGCCTTGGAGCCAAGCGCGCGGCCACCGGAGACCACCACCCTGGCGGCGGTCAGTTCGGGCCTGCTGGAGCGCACCGCGCGGCGCTCGACCAACCGAGTACGACCAGCGAATTCGGGCACGGCCAAGTGCTCGATGGGAGCCTGCCCGCCCGTCGCCGCCTTGGCAAACGCGGTAGCCCGCACCGTCATCACTTTGACGGGCGCCGAGCTTACAACTCTGGCAATGGCATTGCCCGCATAGATGGGGCGCAGGAAGGTGTCGCTGCTCTCGATAGCCGTCACCTCGGAGAGCATCTCCACCCCGAGCCGAGCCGCTACCTGTGGCAGCAGCGCCTTGCCCATGGTACTCGCCGCCATCAGGCAGTGGCTGTAACCTTCGCACCAGCTGGCCAGCAGCTTGTCGACCCCATCCAGCAGCCCGTCGGCCAAGCGGGGATGTTCGGCAAGCAGAACCTTGCCGACACCGCCAATGGCAGCCGCCTGTTCACCCGCCTCGGTCAGCCCCTGCCCCAGCAACAGCAGGTTAACCTGACCGCCGATGGAAGCGGCGGCGGTGACCAGTTGTGCCACGTTGTCGGCCAGATGACCCTGATGATGTTCGGCAATGATCAGCACGCTCATGGCAGCACCTTCGCTTCGTGTTTGAGTTTGTCCACCAGCTCGTCCACCGAGCCCACCTTGATCCCGGCGCTGCGGGCTGGCGGCGCCATCACCCCGAGCAAACGGGTCTGGTTGGCCACCTCAACAGCGAGTGTCGAGAATGGAGCACTATCAAGCGGCTTACGCTTGGCCTTCATGATGTTGGGCAGCGAGGCAAAGCGCGGTTCATTCAAACGCAGATCGGCGCTCACTACCGCAGGCAACGGCATGCCGAGGGTCTCGAGGCCACCGTCGATTTCGCGGGTCACCAGCAGCTCCCCAGCTTCCACCTTGAGGGCGGACGCACAGGTCGCCAGCGGCCAATCATTGAGGGCAGCCAGCATCTGGGCCACCTGATTGTTGTCTGAATCGATGGACTGCTTGCCGAGCAGCACCAGATCTGGCTGCTCCTGCTCACACACCTTGTGCAAGGCGCGGGCGACAGTCAGCGGGGTGAGCGTCTCATCGGTGACACTCTCACCGGTTATATAGTGCAGTGCCCGATCCGCCCCCAGCGCCAGTCCATGGCGCAGTTGCTCGGCGGCAGCGTCAGGGCCGAAGGTCACCACCACCAGCTCGCTGGCAACCCCGGCTTCCCGCAGCCTGACCCCCTCCTCCACCGCAATTTCACAAAAGGGGTTGATCCCCATCTTCACATTGGCGAGCTCCACGTCGGAGCCGTCTCCCTTCACCCGGATCTTGACGTTGTAGTCGACTACCCGTTTGATCGCGACCAGCAGCTTCATGGGGTCATGCCTCGTCTCTTTGGATTGAATTCATTAGTGTGCCTCTGCGTTTGTTGCAGTACGCTCTTCCCTGATTTTTTGCTTTTTCTTGCTCAGTTTTGCTTACAACTGCTTTACGTTTACGTAAACTACCAGCATTACCCTAGGCCAACCAGAGCGCAGAGGCAAGATGGAACGGGAAGCAATGGAATTTGATGTCGTCATCGTCGGCGGCGGTCCGGCGGGGCTCAGTGCAGCCATCGCCCTGAAACAGCAGGATGCCACTCTCTCTGTCTGTCTGCTGGAGAAAGGGGCGGAAATTGGCGCCCATCTGCTCTCCGGCGCCCTGTTTGATCCCGTCGCCTTGCAAGAACTGCTGCCGGATGGCTGGCAGCAAGCACCGCTCGGCGTACCGGTCAGCGACGATCAGGTGCATCTGCTGCAAAGCGAGCAACGCTCCCTGCAACTACCCGCCTGGGCCGTGCCACCCCGGATGCACAATCAGGGTTGCTATGTGGTCAGTCTTGGCAATCTCTGCCGCTGGCTTGGCCAACAGGCGGAGCAGCTGGGAGTCGAAATATACCCGGGATTTACCGCCAGCGAACTTATCATGGAAGCGGGCCGGGTCAAGGGGGTGCTCACCGGCGATCTGGGGCTGGATCGGGCTGGGAACCCAAAAGCTGATCATGTGCCCGGCATGGCGCTGCTCGGTCGCTACACCCTCTTTGCCGAAGGGGCACGCGGCCATCTCGGCAAGCAGCTGATCGCCGAGTTCAATCTGGAAAACCCAGCCCAACCCCAACACTACGCCATCGGCTTCAAGGAGCTGTGGCAACTGCCAGCAGGTCGGGGCAAGGCGGGACAGGTGCTACACGGTAGTGGCTGGCCCCTTGGCAAGCAGGGGGGCGGCAATAGCCACGGTGGCTTCTATCTCTATCACATGGAGGGGGATCAGGTGGCAGTCGGGCTGATTGTCGATCTTAACTACCAGAACCCCTGGCTCAGCCCGTTCGATGAATTCCAGCGCCTCAAGCATCACCCGCTTATCGCCGACCAGCTGCAAGGGGGTGAGCGCATCAGCTACGGCGCCCGCGCCATCACCAAGGGGGGCTGGCACGCCCTGCCCCGCATGCACTTCCCGGGCGGCCTGCTGATCGGCTGCGATGCGGGCACCCTCGACTTTTCCCGCATCAAGGGGATCCACACCGCTATGAAATCGGGGATGCTGGCGGCAAAAACCGTCGCGATGGCACTGCGGGGGGGCGATGAGGGAGGCCGGGATCTGGCCCCATATGGTGACGAGCTGCACCAGAGCTGGCTGGCCCGCGAGCTCAAGGCGGCGCGTAACTTCGGCGCGGCGCTTCACAGCTATGGTCCCTGGTTGGGCGGTGCCTTCAACTGGCTGGAGCAACGGCTGTTTGGCGCAAACTCGCCCTTCAAGCTGCTCGATAAAGCTCACGACTACCGTCAGCTGCGCGTGGCCAGTCGCTGCGAGCCCATCCATTACCCCAAACCCGATGGCAAGCTGAGCTTTGACAAGCTCTCGTCTGTGTATCTGGCCAACACCAGTCACGACGAGGATCAGCCTTGCCACCTCAAGCTGCAGGACGAGCGCATTCCGGTCGAGGTCAATCTGCCCACCTGGGCCGAACCCGCCCAACGCTACTGTCCGGCCGGGGTGTTTGAGGTACTGGAAATGGAAGGCGCGGCCAAACTGCAGATCAACTCCGCCAACTGCATCCACTGCAAGACCTGTGACATTAAAGATCCCAGTCAAAATATCGTCTGGACACCGCCACAGGGGGGCTCCGGGCCCAATTATCCCAATATGTGATGAAGCGGGGCAGCGGCAACAAGCAGCCCCAGCTAGCCCTCCCCCAGCCAAAGGCGGGTTCTACCCCGCATAGCCGCTCAGGTGCTCCGACCTCGCTGATTTTTTGAACAAACAAGCTGAATCCCTGATGAATAGCCCCTGACAAGCGCGGCCCGCCCCTGTATAGTTCGCCGCATTCAGGTTTTCCATCGGCCCGATCTGCTTATCCACGGGATCGCCTTCTGCTGCGATCTAAGGCCGCATGACCTGTGCAACCATCCCTGATTACCCATGACTTTTTAAGGGGGGACAGATGATCACCGCCTACATTCTCAACAACAAGGTGCTGGACATAGTCACGCTCGGGCCTGACGACATAGTACCTGGCAACACGGTCTGGCTGGATGCCTACAAGCCGGACACGGCAGAGCGAGAATGGTTGACGGGCCTGTTCCTGGAAGAGGTCCCCGACAAAGAAGAGCTCGACGACATCGAAGCATCCGCCCGTTTCTACTGGGATACCGATGGTCTGCACATTCACTCCCTGTTTCCCCAGCGGATCGGTCGTGACACCAAGGGTGTCCACGTCTCTTTTACCCTGCGCAACAACCTGCTGATCAGCATTCGTGAAGATGACATCGGGCTGGTGCGCCTGCTGCGCCACTATATGCGCCAGGATCGGCTGGAGGTGGAGGATGCCCTCGATATCCTGCTGGAGGTACAAAACCTCAAGGTGGAGTACCTCTCCGATCTTATCGAAGATGGTTACAAGACGTTGGAAAACACCGCCGATCAGATCTTCGAGCCGGATCAGATCAACCCTATGCTCAAGGAGCTGTTGGCACAGGAAGAGGCCAACGGCCAGATCCGTCTCTCCCTGCACGATACCCGCCGCGCCCTGCGTTTCCTCAAACGCAGCCTGCGCCAGCGCATGAGCCTGGAGCAGAACAAGTGGATCGACGAGATGCTGCACGACGTGGAGTCACTACTGCCTCACACCCAGTTCCTGTTCGACAAGATCAACTTCCAGCTGGAGGCCTCCATGGGGGTGACCAATCTGGAGCAGAACAAGGTGATCAAGATCTTCTCGGTTGCCGCCGTGATCTTCCTGCCGCCGACCCTGATCGCCAGTATTTATGGCATGAACTTTGGCCGCATGCCTGAGCTCGCCTGGGAGTATGGCTATCCCCTCTCGCTGGTGCTGATGGTGATGTCATCGCTGGGCACCGGGCTCTTCTTCAAGCGCAAGGGGTGGCTGTAACGCCAGCCGCTCGGCACAAGACAACTTTTCGCGGATTGGGGGGCATGGCCCCCCGATTAATTCCCGCTCTCTCCCGCGCCTTGCAAAGGGCTCGCCTTCGCCCCATATCCCTTGCATCACTTGCACTCTATGAATGGATATCGGGCAACCATGACCCTCTACCCCGAACATCGATATGACGATCACGGCCAGTTGCGCCCTCCCCTCTGGTTCTGGCCCATCGCCCTGTTGCTGACCCGCTCGGTCTGGCTGTTTCTGATGGCCGGCGTCACCCGCGAGAGCGGCAGCGAGATCCTGACCCTCTTTTATCCGGACAAAATCACCCTCTACATCAGCCTGCTGACAGACGTACCCGCCATGCTGGCGTTGCTCGCCTGCGGGGGCACCTATCAGCAGACCCAGAGCATTCGCGCCAGACTCCGGCGCCACAGCCCGCTGCTGCTGCTCTGCTCTGCCGTCAGCGGCCTGCTGATGCAGTTGCACAGCCTCAATCTGCAGAAGTGGTCATTCAGCTGGCCCACCGCACTGGTGCTGGTCGCCAGCCTCTGGTCACTCTGGTATCTGCTGCGCAGTCGCCAGCTACGGGAATATGCTGCTGATGATCCTCATCAGGAACCCTCCATCTAGCCAGACACGTGGTCATAGCATCGGACCGTAAACATGAGGAGGCCGCTGCCCCGCTGTCGAGGGGCGAAAGCGCCCGCACTCTAACCCCATTGGTGACACCCAATTGGATAAGGGATCATCAATATAGGTGTTCGGTCACTGCATTCAGCTTTGATTCATCAGCAATACAATTGATAACACTTTTCATTACTCTTACAGCGTTATAAACTTGCTCCCCCCGGGCGGCCCCGCCCGGGTGCTGGAGCCTTTATGACAAGCCTTTCTCTCTCACCCCGACAATTCTGGCAGTGGCTGGCCTACCACCATCAGGCTGCCGAGGGCTCCCTCTACCTGATGTTCTTCTCCGGCCTGCTGCTGTGGGAGCCGCTGACCCCGCTCTGGTCGCTGGCGCGCTGGAATCTGTTTTTCCATGTGATGCTCTCACTCACCCTGTTTCCCCTGCTGTTTGGCGCCTTCTGGCTCTCCCATCGCAGCTTGTTGAACCGCAGCAACAAACCTTTTTTGCGCACCACGGGACGGATTATCGAAGCCCTGCTGCTGGTCTGTCTGGCCAGCGGCCTGCCGCTGGTGCTGCACGGCACTCCGGGCGATGCCATAGGCAACCTCGCCAGCTGGGCCCACTGGCTGAGCGCACTGCTGCTCACTCCTCTGGTGCTGCGCCACGCCTGGCGCTGGACCATCTTGAAATGGCGATCCTGATCCCATGTTGAAGTCATCGTTCTCTGCATTTTTGTCACCCCTGCTGGCCCTCATCTTGCTGCTGGCCAGCCCCTTTGCGTTGGCCCAGCAGATGGGCGCCGGGATGATCGCTTATGAGGAGGGGCAAAGCCCGCGCCTCGTCACCGCCAACCTGAGCGCAGGCTCGGTCACCCTGCTTGAGCGCGATAGCGGCAAGCGCCTGAAAGAGGTGCAGCTGGGGGGCGATCTGCGCCAGCTTGCCCGCGCCGATGACAGCACCCTGCTGATCACCGACTACAGCGGTGATCGCCTGCTGCTGCTGGATGATGATCTCGAGCTGGAACAGGCGATCCCAACCGGCCATCGCCCCTACGGGGTCATCTTTGACCCCAAGCGGCAGTGGTTCTGGGTAACGCTGTTCGAATCCGCTCGCCTGCAGGCCTACGACACCGCGGGCAACCTCCAGCTGGATGCAGAAACCGCCGAGACGCCCCGCGGGCTAGCATTGACCAACGACGATCGCCTGCTGCTGACCCACGCCATGACAGGCCAGCTCGCCATCTATGATCTCACCAAGCTTGGTCATGGCGCCGAGGGCGCTCCGCTTCCCAAGCCAAAGCTCATCACCCTGGCCGAGACCCATAGCGACACGCCGAGCGACTCGCAGGGCTTGCCGCGCCTGCTCGATGGCATCGCCCTCTCCCCCGATGGCAGCGAGGCCTGGCTGCCCCATGTGCTGTGGAGCTTCGATCACCCCTTCCAGTTTCAGAGCACTGTCTTTCCGGCCGTCTCTATCATCGATCTCGATGAGGAGAAAGAGCGGATCGATGAAAGAAAGCAGCTCTTTTTGCAGATCAATCTGCCAAACGTCGGCAACCGCAGCCAGATCGTCTCCAACCCGTTCTCGGCCCGCTTCGCTGCCGACGGCAAGCGGGTCTATCTGACGCTGGCGGGCTCGGAAGATCTGCTGGTGTTCGATCTCTCCCGCAGCGGCAAGTCCAACAACAACCGTCACCGCCGCAAGAAGTTTCAGGGGGGAGCCAAGGCAACCCAGCTCTTGCGTCACCTGCCGGGCCAGAATCCGCGGGATCTGCTGATCGACGGTGACCATATTCTGGTGCACAACGCCATGGGGCAGGATCTCACCCGCCTCAATAGCGGCGGCAGCGGCCCGTTTGCCCGGGTCACCGTCGATGTGCCCCACTTCGCCAAGCTGGTAGAGACGGATCCGCGCCCCGAGCCGCTTCAGCGCGGCGAGCGGCTATTCAACCTTGGTAACACAGCGGCCAACTCACGCTTCCCCATGGCTGGGGACAACTGGATGAGCTGCAACTCCTGCCATCTGGACGGATTCAATTTCACCAATCGCTATCTGATGGCGGCCCATCGCCAGAAGAGCGGCGACAACGCCATCAACGGCCACGCCAACCTCACCAACATGGTGGCGGGGGATTTTGTCGGCGAATACCTGCGCATGACCCAGCAGACCCAAGGCGGCATGGGCCATGACACCCGCGATGGGGCCGAGGCAGTTGACCCCGCCAAGCCCCAGCCCGAGGTGAAGGCGATGATGGAAGATCTGCACGCCTTCGTCACCGCCGATGGCAACCTCCCCTATCTCGCCAACTGGCTGCGACTCGATGCCCCGCGCACGGATCCCGCCAAGGCGCCGACTACCCACCCGAAGGAGTGGCTCAACTCCGCCTCCTGCCAGAACTGCCACCAACAGGCGTTCAAGGATTGGAGCGAGAGCAACCACAGGCTGATGGGCAACTCCCACCCCTACTACAAAGTGGTGCAGGCGCTGGCCCGCGAAACCGAAGGGGAAGCGTTCGGTCAGTGGTGTCAGGGCTGCCACATGCCCCAGCAGGTGATGACAGGCCAGCTGGATCTGCCCAATGGCTCCCACATGTTCGAGCAGGGCGGCGCCTCGCTGATTGGCGCTCACAAGGCGGGCGAACCTGTGGTGGAGGAAGGGACCGGCTGCGTGCTCTGCCATCGCATCACCAAGGTAGAAGATGCGGGCGGCAACAGCGCCTTTACCGTGAATTTGAAAGACCGCGAGAGCTATGTGTTCGAGGATGCCCCGGGCGGCAGCCTCCAGCACTGGATGGCTGAGCGGCAGATCAACGCCCGTCCGGCGGCCCACAAAGCCTCCTATCAAAAGGATTTCTACCGCGATGCCGCTCTGTGCAAGTCGTGCCACAACGAGTTTGCCCCGGGCACCGGCGCCAATATCGTCAACACCTGGGACGAGTGGGAAAAATCCAGCTTCGCGAACGCCGAGGATCCTGCCAAGCGGCGCACCTGTATCGACTGCCATATGAACCCGGAGCCGGGCAATGGCGGCGCGCCAGTGGCGGGCCAGTCCACCGAAAACGGCACCATGAAGGCGCGGCTCTATCGCCACAACTTTACCGGCGCCCAGCATCAGCTGGTGGGGCTGCGCAATCCCGACCTTGAGCAGGAGAGTCTGGCGCTCTTGCGCTCCAGCGCTACCCTCTCGGCCCGTATCGAACGGGGGGCAGACAGCCCGCAACTGGTGGTGCGGGTCGCCAATACCGGCGCGGGCCATGCCCTGCCCACCGGGGTGGCCGATTTCCGTGAACTCTGGCTGGAACTGACCGTCACTGACGCCAGCGGCAAGCTGGTGCTTGCCAGCGGCCAGCCGGTGGATGGCGCAGTCCCCGAAGATGCGCGACTGTTCAGAAAAGTGTTCGGCGATGCCGAGGGCAAGCCGGTGGGGCTCAAGTTCTGGCGCTACGCCAAGCTCTTGGAAGATACCCGCATTCCGGCCGATGGCTGGCGAGATGAAGCCTGGCCGCTGCCCGCAGATGCCCAAGGGCCCTTCAAGGCCGATATAAAACTCAATTTCCGCACCTACCCCAAGTGGGTCAATGATGCGGTGCGCGCCGCCGAGCCGAGCTTGCCGGAGCCACCCATAGTGCAGCTAAATCGGTTGCAACTTGCCTTGCAGCCTCTCCCCGTCACGCCCGCTACGGAGCCTCAATCCTGATGTTTGCAAGTTTTCTGATTACCCTGCGCGAGGGGCTGGAAGCCTTCCTGCTGGTCGGCATCTGCCTCTCCTACCTCGCCAAGCTGGGGGCGAGCCGCTACAACAAGTTCATCTATCTGGGGGTGGGGCTTGGCCTTGTCGCCTCCCTTGTGGTCGCCTTCCTGTTCCAGGTGGTGGTGAGCCAGTTCGAGAGCGAGCGTTACAACCACCTCTTGATGGCGGGGATCCTCATCTTCGCTACTCTGGTGCTCACCTATATGGCGATCTGGATGCAAAAACAGGCCAAATCCCAGGTCGGGGCCATGACAGCGCGCATCGATGCGGCCATCGATGGCGGCAACCTGTTTGGTCTGGTGCTGCTTGCCTTTCTGGCGGTGATGCGCGAAGGATTTGAAACCGTGCTCTTCTTCTCCGCCCTGCTCTATTCGGGCCAAGGGGTCGATCTGCAATCCGGCCTGATGGGCGCGCTGGCGGGGTTGCTGGTCTCCATCGCGCTGGTGTGGGGACTGCTGCGCTCCACCCGCAAGGTGGCGCTGGCTCCTTTCTTCCGCTGGACCGGCCTGCTTATCATCATCATAGCCGCAGGCTTGCTCTCGTCCGCCGTCAACATGTTGCAGGCGGCAGAGATCATCACCTTCTGGACCACGCCGGTGTTCGACATCAGCCACATTCTCGACGATCAGGGGGTATTTGGTACCTTCCTGCGCGCTCTGTTTGGCTACAATGCCTCACCCGCTGGCTTGCAGCTGCTGACCTGGTCCCTCTATCTGGCGATCTTCGTTACCCTCTGGCAGCGCAGCTATCGCCCGCAGGTGAGCGCCGCATCCAGCAAGAGCTGAACCCGCACGCCCTGTGGCAACAAGGCCACGGGGTAACAACACTATTCGGGAGCCGCGCCTTGGCGCGGTTCCCTTATCTATCAAGCAGTTTCGGAATAGGTCATGAGCGATAACAACAAGAAAAGCATTGCAGTGCTGGGCGCTGGCCCCGCCGGTTTGATGGCGGCCTGGCGCCTGCGCCGCGCCGGTTTTGCCGTCACCCTGTTCGAGCAGGAGCCGGTGGTCGGTGGCATGTGCGCCACCCAGACCTTCAAGGGGCGCGATGGGGAGTATCGCTTTGACTACGGCGGCCACCGCTTTATCACCAAGAACCCCGAATTGCTCGCCTTTATCGACGAGCTGATGGGGGACGATCTGCTCCATGCCGAGCGCAAGAGCGTGATCCGCTTTGGCGGACGCACCTATGACTACCCCCTGAACCTGCCCAACCTGCTCAAGACGGCGCCGCTCGCCCTGATGGCCGGGGCGGTGAAAGACTTGCTGCTGTTGCCCTTTGCCAAGAAGCCGGATGATTTTGCCAAGGCGAGCTTTGCCGAGTGGATCCAGAGCCACTTTGGTCGCACCCTCTACCGCCAGTTTTTCGAGGGCTACACCGGCAAGCTGTGGGGCATCAACCCGGACAAGCTCTCCGCCGACTGGGCCGGTCAGCGCATCAGCCTCATCGATCTCAAAGACGTGGCGCGCCGCCTGCTGCCAAGACGCAACGGCAGTATCTCGGTGCGCACCTATGCCCGCAAATATCGCTACCCCAAGTATGGCTTCGGCCAGATCTTCACCACCCTAGGGGAGCGGCTGGTGGCAGAGGGCGTTGAGCTGAAAACCGGCGCCACCATCACCCGCCTTGAGCAGGCTGATGGCCGCATCGAACGGGTTTATTGGAAACAAGATGACGTTGAGCAGAGCGAGCAATTTGATCAGGTGATCTCCACCCTGCCGCTGCCACTCACCTGCCAGCATCTGGGCTTGCCGTGCGATCTGCACTACCGGTCGCTTCGCTTCGTCAATATGCCGCTTAAAACAGAGAACCTGTCGGACAACACCTGGCAGTACCTCTCCGACCCCCATATTCTGGCGACCCGCTTGCAGGAGCCGCGCCGCCGCAGCCCCTTTATGGCGCCCCAAGGCCAGACCTCGGTAATGCTGGAGATCCCCTGCAATCCGGGGGATGCCACCTGGCAGGCTCCGCTTTCTGATCTGCGCGGTCGGGTTACCGCCGATCTGGCGAGCCTCGGCGTCGATACCCAGAAGCTTGGCGATGAGACCTTCGAAGCCCGCAGCGAGTACGCCTATCCGCTGATGGATTTGGGCTATCAGGCACGCCGTAACGAAGCCATCAAGGCGCTGATGCCGATCAGTAACCTCATCATGACCGGCCGTCAGGGGACATTTCGCTACATCTTCACCGACACCGCCATGGAGATGGGGATGATGGCGGCCGACATGGTGATCGACGGGGTGGACAGACGTCATGCCATCTTTAACCATCGCAACGAAAATACCGTAATCGAAACCCAGAGCGTGGCCTGAGTGCCGCGCCATTGGCATAAGTAAGGAGAACAGGATGACCATCCGCCCGGGTTTACTCGCCCTCACCCTGCTGCTGACCCTGAGCGGGCAGGCGCAGGCATACTCCTACGCCGCCGCCGGCAAGGAGCCACTGATCGACGCCCGCGAGGCGCTGCTGGGCGCCGCCACTGACGGCAAGGATGCCAGCGCCACCTTGAGCGAGATTGCCGACGAGCTGACCTATCTGGAACAGCACCACAAGGTGGAATTGCAAGCACCGCTGGCCGCCGCCATCAAGGGGAAAGACGCCGCAGCAACCGCCGCCCTGCTCAACCGGGCCTACAAGGCGGAGATCGAGCGCCGCCTCGAAGGGGCCAGCCAGAATCTTGGCGACTACCAGACCGCCAAGGTGCTGGTGGTCAAGAGCAAGCGCTTCCTCGATCTGATCCTCCCCTCCCTTAGCGAGGGGGATCGCAAGGCGGCCGAACAGGCGTTGGCCAAGGTGCTGGATGCCATCGGCAACCCGGGGGTATTCGGGGTGGGCGCCAAGCCCGCCGACGCCGCCGCCTTTGCCGCAGCGGAAAAAGCGCTGATGGCCGTGCTGGCGCCGCTTTGATGACCTCTCATTGATGCCGACGGCCCCCCTCATCCCCGGCCCCTCTCCCGCAAGGGGAGAAGGGGGGCGTCACCACGGCCGATTACGCTTCGCTAATCGACCCTACTTGCTGATCCTGCTGCAACTGGTCTGGCTAGGCTGGCTGCTGGCCTTCCCGGTGGCCCTCGATTCCGACGATGCCCTCAATTTCGCCCACGGGGTGACGCGCTTTAGCGTGCTGGAATTCTCCCCCCACTTTCCGGGCTACCCCGCCTTTATCTGGCTGGCACGGCTGATCAATCTGGCGGTGGACGAACCGGCCCGCGCGGTGCAGTGGGCAAGTCTGCTCGGTAGCAGTTTGCTGGCGCCGCTCGCCGCCTTGCTGGCGGTAAAACTGTGGCAACGGCCCAGCCTGCTCGCCCCAGTCTGGCTGCTGGTATTGGCCCTGCCGCTCACCCCGACGCTCGCCCTCTCCGGCCTTTCGGATGGGCCGGCGCTCGCCGCCTGGCTCGGGACGCTGCTGGCCTTGCAGCAGCGCAGAATTGCACTGGCGGGTCTGTTACTGGGCCTTATGCTGGCGCTGCGCCCCTCCTATTTTGTGCTGGCGCTGCTGCCCCTGTGGCTCGGGCTGGCGCAGAAGGAAACGCGCATCAGATTTGTGCTCCCCATCGCACAGGTTGGACTTATCAGCCTGCTCTTTGTCTGGCAGGCCGATGGCTGGGCCTATTTCAGCGAAGGGCGGCGCTTTACCGACGGCCACTTTACCCTGTGGGGCAACACGGCAGCGGCCCACGGCGATCGGCTGCTGAGCTGGGCGAGCACCTTCAACGATCAGCTCACCCCGCTTTGGCCCTTGGCTGTTGGGGCGCTGCTGGTACTGCCGCTTTGGCAAAGATCAAAAAACCGCCCTGCTGCCCTCCCCCCGCTCTGGACGCTCTACGGGCTCGCCCTGCTGCTCTGGACCCTGTTTGGCCAGAATCCCGACAATCCCCGCCATCTGGCCCCCATCACCCTGCTCGGTATCGTGCTACTGGCAGGCTGGCTGCCACGCCGTGGCGAGGGGGTGGTCGCGGTGGCCGGATTGCTGCTGATCGGCGTGACCTTCACCCTGCCCCGTCCGCCCGCCATGGTGCAGGCAACAAGGCTCGCAGAAAAAGCATGTCCGGCATTGGTGACCCAGTGGGGCGTGCGGCTGCTGCGGGATACCACAGCCTTGGCCGTCACCGATGGCTGGTACAAGGGGGATGCAGCGCTGGCGCTCTCTCAGGGAGCCTGCCGCCTCAGTCGCCGCCCCATCGCCGCGAGCGAAATGCCCACTGCGGTGCGCCAGCACTGGTTTGCCCCGCGCTTTGCCGCCGAGCCCGGACTCTGGCTCGCCATTCCCTCGCGGCAGACACCCCATAGGGAAAGTGACAATAAACACAAAAAGAGCACAAAAATACACCGAGACAGCTAAAAAAGAGGGGAACAACTCGGGTACACTCACTGCGCATCCATAACAGACGAGTCTCCTTATGCGTGTAACCAGAGAGTGGCTGTGGGTTTTGTCGGTGCTGACCGGGGCCTGTGCCCTCCTGTTGCTGCCATTCTGGCTGCGTGGCGGCAGTCAGGGCCATGATCTGTTTCACCACCTGCTCTCCGGTCACTTCTTTGCCGTGCAACTGTGGCAAGGTGAGCTCTATCCGCGCTGGTTGATGGAGATGAACGGCGCCTTCGGCAGCCCGGTCTTTTTCTTCTATCCCCCCCTACCCTACTATGTGAGCGCCCTGTTCGCCGGCCCCACCCCACTGGCCCACGAGGCGATGACGCCGCTGCTCTGGAGCAGCAGCGTTGCACTCTGGCTCTCCGGCCTGTTTGCCTATCTCTGGTTGCGCCCCTTTGCCGGCCACGGACGGGCGCTGGCAGCCAGTTTGCTCTATATGGCGCTGCCCTATCATCTGGCCATCGATATCTACGCCCGCTTTGCCCTGGCGGAGAGCTGGGCCTTCGTCTGGGCACCGCTGGCACTGCTGGCGCAGGATCGCCTCTGCCGCGGCGCCCCCTTTGCGCTACTGCTGCTCGCACTGGCCGTCTCCATGCTGACGCTTTCCCATCTACCAAGCACCCTGCTCATTCTGGGCTTGCTCACCCTGCGCAGCCTGCTACTGGTCTGGCGCTACAAGGGGAGCACAGCGCTTGTCAGTGTCCCTGTCACCGCCTCCCCGCTCATTGGCACCCTGCTGGGCCAGCTCTGGGGGTTGGCGATGGCCAGCCTGTTGCTGCTGCCCGCTCTGCTGGATCAGGGGGGGATCTCCATGGAGCAGATGCGCACCGGCATGTTCGAATTTCAGCGCAACTTTCTCGATCGTTTGCCCCAAAGCCGTGATGACTGGCGCTTTCGCGGCCATCTCGCCTGGCTGACGCTGCTCACCCTGGCTCTGCTGCTGGTAGCTTGGGCTGCCGCCCGCGAGCCGCGCCATCCCGAGTTGCTGCTCTGGGGGGTCATTGGCACCCTGAGCTTTCTGATGATGCTGCCTCCAAGCGAGCCCCTGTGGCGCCTGCTCACTCCGTTGCAACTGGTGCAATTTCCCTGGCGCCTCAATCTTCTGCTGGTCATCGCTACCGTCGCCGTGGTGGCGCTGGGTACCCCCACCTATCGCCCGTGGCTGTGGGTCTGGTGGTTACTGCTTGCCCTCACCCTGCTCTCGCAGGGACTCTATGTACGCGAGGCGCCGCTCACCCAGGCTCCCGTAAAGAGTCAGCTCGACGGGGAGTTCGACAGCAAGCGCAGCGCCCGCGAATACCGACCAAAGCAGGTGCCACGCGGCATGTTTGCCCCCACCCTGCTGGCCTGGAAAGAGGAATTCCAGCCCGCCATCACCAGCGACCATCAGGGGGTGAACTGGCAGATCCAGCGCTGGCAGCCTCGTCATATCGAATTGACGGTGGATGCCCCGGCACCCGCCAAGCTGGTCCTGCACCAGTTTGATTACCCGGGCTGGCAGGCAAGGCTCGACCAGCGCCTGCCGCTGAGCGTCAGCAGCACCCGCAACGGGTTGGTGCAGGTCTGGGTGCCCGCCGGACAACACAGCCTCACCTTCACCCTCACCGCCCGCTGGCCGGAGCGGCTCGGTTACGCCATCTCGTTGCTGGCCTGGCTGCTCTGGCTGGGGGGAGTGATCCGCGCAGCGCGCCGACATGACCGAAAGCTTGATCCCCAAGGTGCCTGAGCGATCGGACACCACCCCCTTTTGAGGGGGTAGGAACGTCATGCCGAGCGGGGGCAAACCTGATAGACTCGCCCTTCTCCCTTTTTCAACCAAGGTTCACCAGCGGATACCCTATGCCCCACGCACAGTCCCCCCAGGCCACCATGCTCTCTCCCCGTTTCCTGTTTATCCTGCTCGGCTCTCTGGCGGGTCTGACCCCGCTGGCGGTGGATATGTATCTGCCCGCCATTCCGGCCATCGCTCGGGATCTAGCCACCAGCATCGATGGTGCCCAGCTCACCATCAGCGCCTTTCTGGGCGGTTTTGCCATCGGCCAACTCTTCTACGGCCCGCTGGCCGACAGCTATGGCCGCAAGCCGGTGATCTTGGCGGGGCTGGTGATGTTTGCCATCGCCTCGGTGGGCTGCGCCATGGCGGACTCCCTGCCCGAATTGCTGGCCTATCGGATGTTGCAGGCAGCGGGCGGTGCGGCGGGCTCGGTGGTGGTCAATGCCCTGCTGCGCGATCTGTTCGAGAAGGATGCGTTTTCTCGCGCCATGTCGTTCGTCATTCTGGTGATGACCTTGGCGCCGCTGGTAGCCCCTGTGGTGGGCGGCTATATCAGCGCCCACGCCGATTGGCGGGTGATCTTCTGGCTGCTGGTGGGGATCAGCCTGCTGATCTGTCTGGTGATGCAGTGGAAAATTCAGGAGACCCTGAAACCCGAGCACCGTCAGCCCCTTAATCTGGGCCAGATCCTCAAGAACTACTGGGGGGTACTCTCCCATCGCGGCGCCATGGGCTACGTGCTGTGCGGCTCCCTCTCCAGCTCCGGCATGTTCGCCTTCCTGAGTGGCTCCCCTTATGTCTATATCGAGTATTTCAAGGTGCCGACCGAGCACTACGGCTGGCTGTTTGGTCTCAATATTTTGCTGATGATGGTGGTCACTTTCGTCAATAGCCGACTGGTAAAAGGGGTGGGTGCCGAGCGGATGCTGCAATACGGCCTGCTGGTGCTGCCCTGCGCTGGCGCCCTGCTGATCTACAACGCCTGGAGCCAGACCGGCGGTCTGTGGGGCATCGTCATTCCGGTGGTACTCTTTATCGGCCATATCAGTCTGGTGGGGGCCAACGCCATGACCGGCCTGATGGGCCACTTCCCGCAATCTGCGGGTACCGCCTCGGCACTGGCGGGTACCCTGCGCTTTGGCATCGGCGCCCTGGTCGGGATTCTGGTCAACCTCAATCCGCCCCAATCGCCGCTGCCCATGGCCATCGCCATCGCATGCTGTGGCGTGGGTTCCACCCTGAGTTACTGGCTGCTGGCGGGCAAGCGGGGCGATTGACCCCCCCTATCCCCCTCGGCCAGGAAAACGAAAGAGGCTTCCATCAACGGAAGCCTCTTTTCGTACTGGCTCGTACTGGCGCCCAGACCTTCAGAACTGGGCACTGTTGAGCCAGAGGTGCGCCCCTATGCTCACCAGATAACCGAGCAAGATAGCAGGCAGCCACTTCAGGTGGCCAAAGAAGGTATACATGCCGTGGGCCTGTCCCATCAGGGCCACCCCGGCCGCAGAGCCGATGGAGAGCAGGCTGCCGCCCACTCCGGCGGTCAGGGTCACCAGCAGCCACTGCCCCAGCGCCATGTCCGGGTTCATCGACAGCACGGCAAACATCACAGGAATGTTATCCACGATGGCCGACAAGACCCCGATGAAGATGTTGGCCATGGTGGGCTCCCCACCGGCATACAGCCAGTGTGACACCAGCTCCAGATACCCCATAAAGCCCAGACCACCGACACACATCACCACCCCGTAGAAGAAGAGCAGGGTATCCCACTCCGCCTTGGCCACCTTGTTGAACACATCAAATGGCACCACAGAGCCCAGACTGCGCAACCGCACCTCATCACCATTCCGTTCATAGAGCGCACGCTTGCGGGCAAGGGATCGTGGCAGCGACTTGCGCAGATAAAACCCGAAAAACTGCAGATAACCGAGCCCCAGCATCATGCCCAGTACGGGTGGCAGATGGAGGAAACTGTGGCATAGCACCGCCGTGATGATGGTCAGCAAGAACAGCACGACGATGCGACGGGCACCCCGCTTGAGATCGACCACCTCGTTATCAGCCTCCGGCACATGACGCGGCACCATCAGGCTCATCAGGATGGCTGGCACCAGAAAATTGAGCAGAGAGGGAATAAGCAGGGTGAAGAACTGGCCAAATTGCACCTTGCCCGCCTGCCACACCATCAGGGTGGTGATATCGCCAAAGGGACTGAACGCCCCTCCGGCGTTGGCGGCGATCACTATGTTGATGCAGGCAAGATTGACAAAACGCCGATCACCGTTGGCCACCTTCAACACCACGGCGCACATCAAGAGCGCTGTGGTCAGGTTGTCTGCTACCGGCGAGATACAAAAAGCAAGCCCGCCGGTCAACCAGAACAGGGTGCGCAAGTGAAAACCGGATCGCACCAGCCAGGCACGCAGGGCATCGAACAGCCGCCGATCCTCCATGGCGTTGATATAGGTCATCGCCACCAGCAGGAACAGCATCAGCTCGGCATATTCCAGCAGGGTATGGCGAAATGCCTGCTCGGCGACAGGGCTCATCCCCTGTTGTGCATAGGCGATACCGATCAGGATCCAGATCACCCCGGCGGCCACCAGCACGGGTTTGGACTTGCGCAGTTGCAGATACTCTTCAGCCATCACCAGGGCGTAGGCCAACACAAACAATCCGACACAAAAAAGTCCGATTGAGGAGGATGTCAACAGAACTGGGCCACTACTGGCATGGGCGGGAGGGATAAACAGGGACAGCAGCAACATAACAGGGGTGAGCGCAGACATGGTCTCTTCCATTTAGAACCATCTGGCAATCATGCTAGCACCTGGATGAAAAGAAAAATTCATCCAGGTCAATTAACGCTTAATTGGTTTGCTGTCGAAACGCGGGATTATTTCTTGCCGAAACCCGACTGCTTGAGGGTATAGCCGGCGCTGTTTTGCCAGGCATCCAGACCGCTGCGGTTATTGCCCGCCACCAGACTGGCGGCCAGACTCGGGCTGTTGAACAGCTGATCGGAGGTAAAGACAAAGCCGCCCTGACTGCGGGGCACTATAACCCCCTTCTCCAGCAGTTCGTGACGCAGCTCGATCACCGCTTCACGCAAAGAGGCGGCATCCTCGCCATTGGCGGTGGAACCGGCCAGCACCATAAAGCCCGGATTTTGCCGCTTGCCCACCGGATAACCGTGGGCCTCGGCCCCTTTGCCGTTGAAGTGGTAGAGCTCGCGCTCCCCCGGCCGGTTGTCGGAGAGTGCCTTTTGCAGGGTCATCAGCTCGTTGTAGATCTCGATGGGGACGACGGCAGCCTGCTTGTTGCCCTTGCTATCGATGATAAAACTGACTTGCTTGTGTAACATCCTTGCTCATCCTGTGACCCATGGAAGCCCCTATTCTAACCACCTCGGGCAAGCGGGATCCAGCGAGGATCCACTGCTCTTTTGCCGCCTTGATCACTAACTGGCACTCTTGATCAACCGTAAGGGGTGTTGATCATTGCCGGCCGTGCTAGCGTACCAAGCATGATGAAAGCCATTGACCATCAAACGGTTATCCCATGCTGACCCTGCGCAACCTCTGCAAGAGCTTCGATAACGGCAGTGAGCGACTGCCGCTGTTCCACCATCTCGATCTCGCCCTCCCCGCTGGCGAGATCACCCTGCTGCTGGGCCAAAGCGGCTGCGGCAAGTCCACCCTGCTCAATCTGATCGCCGGGCTGATTGCACCGGACGAGGGGGAGATCTGGCTGGGGGAGACCCGGATCGACAACCGCTCCCCCGACGAGCGGGCGCGCCTGCGGGGCCGCCATTTCGGTATCGTCTATCAGGATTTCAACCTGCTGCCGACCCTGAACGTGGCCGAGAATCTGGCCCTGCCGCTCGCCATCAACGCTCTGCCACCGGATGAGACAAAGATTGACCAGTTGCTGCATCGGCTCGATATGAGCCACAAGCGCCATGCCTGGCCGGAGCAGCTCTCCGGCGGTCAGCGACAGCGGGTGGCGCTGGCCCGCGCCCTTATCCATCAGCCCAGTTGGCTGCTCGCCGACGAACCCACCGGCAGCCTCGATGAGCACAATGCCGAACAGGTGATGGCGCTGATGGTGGCGGCGGTACGCGACACAGGCGCAGGCTTGCTGCTGGTGAGCCACAACCCGGCCTATGCTGCGCTGGCAGACAGGGTGCTGCGCCTTGAAGGGGGGCAACTTATCGAGCTTAAGGGACCCCGTCATGACTAGGCAGCGACTGCGCCAGCCGGAGACACGCTGATGTTGCCCCTCAAGGCGCTGCTGCGCCTCTATCGCAGCCACCCCTGGTTGCTGCTGATGAGTCTGGCCGGGCTGGTATTGGGAGTGTCGCTGGTGGTGGCTATCGAGCTACTCAATCACAGTGCCCGCACCAATTTTGTCGCAGCCCGCAGCCAGCTGGCAGGGGAAGCCAACTACCGGCTGGCCCCCGCTGGCGGGCTGGATGAGCAGCTTTACGTGCAGCTGGTGACCAGCCAGCCCGCCTTGGATGCCATGCCCCAGCTCCATGGCTGGCTCAAGGATGAAGAGGGGCGCAGCTTTCAACTGCTGGGGATGGATCTCTTCAACCCCGGCCCCCTGCGCCAGCTGTTTGGCGCCCAACCCGCGAGCGAGCCCGACTTTTCCCTAAACCGTGCCGACAGCATCTGGCTGGCAACCCCCGAAGCGGAGCGCCTTGGCTGGCAAGCGGGCCAGAGCCGCCGCTTTGTATTGGGTGGCAACGATGGCGCCAGCGCCCGCCCTCTGACCCTGACGCTGGCGGGCACCTTTGAACCGGGCGCCGTGCCCATGGAGCGGCTGCTGATAACCGATATTGGCCTCGCCCAGCCGCTGCTGGATAAAGCGGGTCGGCTCGATCGCATCGTCTTCAAGCTAAGCGAAGCCGAGGCTCGCACCCTGCAGGCCACCCTGCAAACCGATTACCCAAACCAGCCCTTGTGGCTTGAGCCCATCAGCCCGGCGCTCGATGCCAGCCAGCTTGGCGATGCGCTGGCCCTTAACCTGACGGCGCTCTCATTGCTCGCCATGGCGGTGGGACTGTTTCTGGTGTTCAACGCCCAGCGATTTGTCCAGAGCGTGCGCCGCCCCCAGCTGGCCCAGTTGATCATTCTGGGGATGGGGCCAAGCCGGGTGCTCCGCTGGCTCATTCTGGAGCTGCTTATTCTTGCCACCATCAGCACCCTGCTCGGGGTGCTGCTCGGTAGCGTGCTGGCGCTGGCGCTGATGGGGCAGCTGACCCAGGCGCTGGCCGATCTCTATGGGCCCAACCCCATCGATCTGTTGCGCCTCTCCCCTGTGAGCCTGCTCAAGGCACTGTTGATCGGGCTGCTCGGCACGCTGGCCGCCAACCTGCCCGGCTGGTGGCAACTGCTGCGCCAATCCCCCCTCGAACTGCGCGCTGGCAGCAGCCGCCCCCCCGCTCACCCGTGGCGACGGCGCGTGCTGGCCATCGCCATCCTGCTGCTGTGCGCTCTGTGCCTGTGGCTGCCGCAAACGGGTCTGACCGGCGCCCTCTTTATCGCCGGCGGCTGGCTGCTGGCCATGGCGCTCTGGCTGCCCGATGCCCTGCGCGGCCTGCTTGGCTGGTTGCGACGGCGCGCGGGCGGTCCCCTCACCGCCCGGCTCGGGGTGGCCGAGACCCTCTATCATCTCGATCGCACCGCTATCGCGGTGATGGCGTTGCAGCTCGCCATCGCGGCGGCCATCGGCATCGGGGTCATGGTGTCGAGTTTTCGCTCAAGCGTGGAGATCTGGCTCGGCCAGCGTCTGGCCGCCGATCTCTATGTCACCGCCCCCAAGGGGGTGGCGGGCAACAAGGGCACCTTAAGCGATACAACCCTTAAGACCCTGCTCGCCAATCCGCTGGTAAGCGCCGCCTCGCGCCGCTCGGTGCATCCTGCCCGCTGGCAGGGGCAGCCCATCGAGTGGGCACAGATGGATTTTATCCCCCAGCTTAAAGCAGCCTATCCGCTGCTGGCTGGACGCTGGCCCACCCGTCCCGACGAAGTGCTGGCGAGCGAACCGCTGACGGTGCGCCTGGGGGTCAAGGTGGGCCAGACCCTTGAGGTGAGTGGCGAACAGGGGCCACGGCAGTTCACCGTCACCGGCGTCTATCAGGACTACGGCAGCGACAAGGGACAGATCCTGCACGCCTTCGAAGGGGGGGCGGTGCAATCCCTCGCCCTCTTTAGCAACGACCCCGAGCAGCTGGCCGACCGCCTGCGCGAGCGCTTTGGCGAGCAGCTAAACCTGCTCTCCGCCCCCGCCATCCACAGCGCGGCGCTCAAGGTGTTTGACCAAACCTTTGTGGTGACCGAGCTATTGAAACTGCTGATCCTCGGCATCGCCTTTGTCGGCATTGGCTCGGCCTTTATGGTGCTGGGGCTGGCGCGCCGTGGCGAGCTGCAGACCTTGCAAAGTCTGGGTTTGAGCCCCCACCACTGCCGCCAGCTGCTGGTGTGGCAAGGAGCGGGATTGGGGCTGCTCACCGCCCTGCTGGCTCTGCCGGTGGGATATGGCCTCGCCTGGGTGCTGATCGAGGTGGTCAACCCCCGCGCCTTTGGTTGGCGCCTCGCCTTCGAGGCCGCTCCCCTTCATGCGGTCACCGCCCTGTTGCTGGCACCGGTCTGTGGCGCATTGGCATCCTGGTATGCGGCAAGGAGAGTGGTATGAGATATCGGTTAGCGCACTGGCTCAGCCATGGTTGGAAGACCCCATTGACCACTTCCCTCTCTCCGCCCCTTCTTCAGCACAGAGAAGAGCTGAGTGCGGCATTGAACCATCCCCTCTCCCTTTGGGAGAGGGCCAGGGTGAGGGGAAGCTTATCCTCCTTACGGCCCCTGTGGCTCACCGCCCTCTTGATCCCGCTGATTGCCATGATCGACAGCGTGCAGGCCAGCGATCTGGGCGCCCTGCTCGGCGGAGGCAACGACAGCTTTAAAAAGGTGCTGCCGGGGCAAACAATAAAACTGCCGGAGGATCACGCCTCTCACCCCGATTACCGCTCCGAGTGGTGGTATCTCACCGGCAACCTCAAGGATGAGCAGGGGCGCGAATATGGCATGCAGTGGACCCTGTTTCGCCAGGGGATTGAACAAGAACTCCGCACCAACAACCCCTGGCTCACCCCCCAGCTCTGGCTGGCCCAGTTTGCCATCACGGATCTCGACCGTGGCAGCCACCAGCAAGATGAACGGGCCAGTCGGCAGGGGCCGGGGTTGGCGGGGGCCAGCGGCGGCCAATATTGGCTCAGGGAGTGGCGGCTTGCCTCCCAAGGGGCAGCGCTCTTCCCCGCCACCCTCAAGGTGCAGAGCAAGATTGGCGAGCTGAACCTCACCGTCACCGCCGCCAAGCCGCTGGTGCTACAAGGCAAGGCCGGTTACAGCGAGAAGAGCCCGGGCAACGCCTCCTTTTACTACTCCTACCCGCGCCTCACTCTTCGCGGCACGCTGATCCGCGATGGCGAGACCCGCACCGTCACCGGACAAGGGTGGTTTGATCACGAGTGGAGCAGCTCGGTATTGGCCGAGTGGCAATCGGGCTGGGACTGGTTTTCGCTGCAACTGGCCGATGGCCGCGAACTGATGCTGTTTCGCCTGCGCACCAAATCGGGACGCACTGAGCCTGAGAACCGCTACGGCATTTTGATTGAGCGGGACGGCAGCAGCCGGGTGCTCGCCCCCGACGCGATTCGCCTTACGCCGGGCAACACCTGGCGCGGCCCCAAGGGGCAGGATTACCCCGTCGAGTGGCAATTAAGCGCCGCCGGAATGAGCCTCACCATCAAAGCCCGTCAGCCCAATCAGGCCATGACAGGTCGCTTTGACTACTGGGAGGGCGCGGTCTCTGTCTCGGGGGATGCCAAGGGGGTCGGCTATCTGGAGATGACGGGCTATTGATCCAGGAGCGTGTCTGTTGATTGCAATCGCCGTCAATGCCCTGCCAGGCAGGCTTGATGATGCACGCAGCCACCATGGCGCCGGGGCTCTCGCCCCTCACTGCAGCACACAGGGCGCGCCGCACCTGGATCCGGCGATTTTAAAGGGGGCATGATAAAGAATTCGGGGCGCAGAACGCCCCTTTTTGTTGCCGCGAAGGACTGTATCGACATGTCGCAAAACGACTTGGGGACAAAGAGAGCAAGATTCGGGTCGTTCCAGCGAGGAGTGGTTGCCATAGTGGGGGCCAAACCCAAGTCGGTTGGAACCTACTGGGGTTCCAACCCACAGCCAACCCTGTGCCCCACTGATTTGGCGCACAACACACCTGCGAGGAAACTGTCATGTCATCACTGTCCAACAAGGTCGCCATCATCACCGGCGCCAGCTCCGGTATCGGCCGCGCCAGCGCCATCCTGTTTGCCCGGGAAGGAGCCAGCGTCGTCGTCGGCGCCCGCCGCCAGCCCGAACTGGATCTGCTGGTGGAGGAGATCCGCCACGAGGGGGGCCAGGCGGTGAGTCTGGCGGGAGATGTGAAAAGCGAGACTTACGCCCGCGATCTTGTTGATCTCGCGCTAACCCGTTTCGGCGGGCTCGATATCGCCTTCAACAACGCAGGTACCACAGGCACGCCGGGCAGCATAGAGGAGCTTGAGCTGACGCAGTGGCAGGAGATTCTGGATACCAACCTCACCAGCGCCTTTGTGGGAGCCAAGTACCAGATCCCCGCCATGCTGGCGCGTGGCGGCGGCTCGCTTATTTTTACCTCTACCTTCGTCGGCAACACCCTGGGGCTGCCCGGCATGGCGGCCTATGCGGCGAGCAAGGCGGGCCTCATCGGTCTGACCCGGGTGCTGGCTGCCGAGTATGGGGCACAAGGGGTGCGGGTCAACGCCCTGCTGCCGGGGGGCACCGATACCCCCATGGGGCGGGCTTTTGCCAATACGCCAGAGAGCCTCGCCTTTGTGCAGAATATGCATGCGCTCAAACGGCTAGCCCAACCGGAGGAGATCGCCCGCTCGGCCCTTTATCTCGCGTCCGATGCATCCAGCTTTACCACCGGCATTGCCCTGCTGGCCGATGGTGGGGTATCAATTTGTCGCACATGACTTGTCGTCCCTAAGATCCTGCGACCGCAAACTTATCGTGAGAGCGCCTTATGTCTGATTACGCCCGCATCGCCGATGCCATCCGTTTTATCGCAAGTCAGGTGGAGCGTCAGCCCACTCTGGACGAGATAGCGGCGCACGTTCACTTAAGTCCCTTTCACTTCCAGCGGCTGTTCAGCCGCTGGGCCGGGGTGACGCCCAAACGCTATCTGCAGGTGCTGACCCTGGAACGGGCCAAGGCACTGCTGCAGGAGTCGCGCCCGCTGCTGGAGGTGGCCGATACCCTGGGCCTTAGCAGCGGCTCGCGGCTCTACGATCACTTCGTGCAACTCGAAGCGGTGACGCCGGGCGAGTACAAGCAGCGCGGGGCCGGGCTGGTTATCGATCACGGGGTGCACGACACCCCCTTTGGTCAGGCATTCGTCGCCCTGACCCCGCGGGGGGTGTGCAACTTCTCGTTTCTCGATGACAAGGCCCCAGAGGCGCCGCTGGCCACCCTCGCCCGCAGCTGGCCTGAGGCAAGGCTGCAAGAAGCCCCATCACGCACCCAAGGGGTCATCAACACCATGTTCGATGGCAGCAAGGCACCGGATCGCCCCATATCCTTGTACGTGAGCGGCACCAACTTTCAGATCAGCGTCTGGCGGGCGCTGCTGCATATCCCGCCCGCCAAGGTGGTGAGCTACGCCCAGGTGGCGAGCGCCATCGGCAATCCCAAGGCCGCCCGCGCCGTGGGTCTGGCGGTGGGCGCCAACCCCGTCGCCTTGATGATCCCCTGCCACAGAGTCATCCAGCAAAACGGCAGACTCGGCGGCTATCACTGGGGCGAGACCCGCAAACAGGCGATACACGCCTGGGAAGCGGCGAGGTATGAGTGAAGGTGGCCTTTTTCTGTCCGGCCTAATGAGGAAAACAGGCATCTTGGTAGTGAGTCAGCAGACAATCAGGCCGCGCCGAACGAGCATTCACGGTCTAAAGCGAGGGCATTAGCAGAGTAGGGGCGCAGATCGCCCCTTTTGTTGCTTTGGCGAGGCTCAGCACTCAGCCGCCCCACCTCAGCGAATTGACGAAACAGGTAGGGTGCAATAAGCGCAGCGCATTGCACCGCTTGTAGGACATCTTTTGTGCAAGGTATAAGGAACAAAAGTAGAGGTGCAATTTCATTGCACCCTACGGGCTTGAAACAGACAGTTCTTATTCAAACCGCTGCTCGTGTTCCATATCCTCCCGCTGCTCTCGTTCTTTCTGGCGCTCGATTAGCTGAGCCAGGTTTGCAGAGACTGTTTGAGCCGCAGTCGAAATATCTGCTCTTTCATGTTCAACCAACTTATGAATTGCCTCCGCTCTGGACTGCATTACTTTGGCTTGGCTACCAGACCAAGATGAAGGAGTGACACGCTCGGCGAATATTTCCAGAACAATAGTAGGGTCAGGAGATGACTCAAGCAGCCTGAGAGCTAACTCTGACATCCTGAGTCCTTCAATCTCGTCATCCTTTTCCCACAAGTTAATGCTTGCTGCAATAGCTACCCATACGCGGGGCTCATTTCTGGCACAACACCACGAAATCAGAAAATCCATATTAATATGGGCAAGAGGTGAGAATCGTAAGTCTCTATTACAAATAAAAAACTGCCGTCTTTCTTGTTGCTCTTCAGTGCCTTCAAAGACTCGATTTAAAAATGCTTCTGGCATCAGCGCAGCTGTTGTCTCAATGGCGCTTTCATATGAATGAACGTAACCATAATGCAGATCAACAACAGCAAAGATCGCGTCCAACCACTCCTGTTTTTCTGGCTCATTGCCATCGAAACGTAATGCAGTATTGATGACGCATTCCATGTTGTAACCATCCCCCCCATAGGAGTCACAATGATCCTTTGGCAAACTCAACCTCGCAGCTTTAAGACCTATTTGTCGAAAATCAGGGCCAAGCTTGTCCACGGTCCCTTCTTCACCGTGTAACCACATACTTAACGCACGCAGCACCACATCACTACCTCCCGGTTTACTCAGGAGCCGCATCGCTAGATCGAGTACTCGGCCTCTGGACAAATCCTCGTATTCATCACGCCATAGAATTGTTTCATACATATTCGGGTGAATATCAGGGTCATCCATAATCGCCATACAACGATCCAGGTCGGCTTCTGTGAAGCTCCTTCGAGGATGTAGCTCAACCAAACCGTGTCGAAGTTGAGGATGTTGTGCACACTGATCAAGTAATGCCTTTGCAAGAGCTGGCTCGATACGGTCAACTTCTTCGATAAAGCCCTCAAACACTGACAAATTTTTATGTCCTGCAGGCTGTATATCAAGATACTCAACAAGTTTTAGCCAAGCGGAATATAAATCCTCCCCCCCCTTGGCCAAACCTCCCCCGAATGCTGCACGGTAAGGCATGTAGTCATTAGAAAATAGGTTAGGTCCCAGCTCATCGAGCTCATGACTTGAGACAGCAAACCCCTCACCCAATTGAAATGCCTTGGATTTAAGCCGCCTTTCAGCTTCCTGATATTTGTTATGATCGTTGTGATCAAAATCGGCATCCAGCGTCCAAGGACCATGCGCTCTGCTGAGCACATACATCATGATTGTCGGAAGCAAATCATGAGGCTCCAGCTCTTTCTCCAGTACAATAAGGGAATCTGGTATGGACTCAACATTATTCGTTTTTTTGCTCTTGGTATGATGATGGAAATAGATCATCGTACGAATGGCTTTCCAACCTTCGCCCCAAGGATGATGTTCATGTAATTTTCGAGCAGCATCGATAAGCTTTTCCCTTATCGCTGACTGGCCCCACATCCCTCGAAACGTATTAGCCATGATCTGCCGCGCGGGAACTTCAATAGCGGGATCGCCAGAAGTGCCAAATTGTGTGGCCACATTGATAAAAGCGCAGCGCCACTGCACAAACTCATCATGACTGAGGTGAAGCCCATAGTCTCTCGGACGAGCACCAAATGCATTACTTCCAAAGCCTGTGTAACGATTTCCCAATGCTGCTGAAAGCATTTTGAAACCCAATGCTCTACGTCTAGAAACATTAGATAGACAACATTCATTCATAATGGCAATGCGTTGTTCTAAAGTAGCATGCGTTCCGGATAGATATGCTTGGAAGAAATTCGTTATCTGCCTTGTCAGCGAGTTGTTACCATCGTTCTCCTTCTCATAATCGGCCAGATGAATAAGAAGTCTGATACACCGTCCGAAGGTGTTTGATTCATAAGCCAATAAACATAACAGATTAATAATTGACGTTCGTCGTGAATTATAACCCGGCTTCATACCCTTAAAATTAGAGGAAACAAGTACAGTCTCAATTCTATCGAGAAGCATTTCTGGAGAAACAGGTGCAATATAATCCAGCATTCGTGCCGATATATCGTCCAACGTAGTTATCCGCCCTAATAACCCATCAGGTTCAAGCCAAATTTCAACAATTTCTTTCGCAACTGGGTGGTCGTGCAATAGCCCTAACCTGTGCGCAAATGACATGAGTAAGCGTTGGTTGCCATGGATTTCAAAAATCGCTCTTAGTTGATTAACCGGGATACAATTCAGTGCCGATGACGCCAGCCTATTGGCAATTGCATGAGGCAAAATGGCCCGCCAATGAGCCCTCTTCTGTACGATATGGCGTTCTGACAACCTGCTTGTTGCTCGGAACAACTGGCTTACGGAATGCCCCGAGATTGATCCCAAAACCTCCAGTTCGTTTTGCCCTTCCTCAACCGATGAAACTGAAAATGAATAGACCAGAGACAATATTTCAGCTTGCTCCCGTAAACCATCATCCGGATTGTTTCGCTGTTCGAACAAACGGTTAAATAACTGTGCATCTGAAAGCTGGGCCAGACTTTCACCTTCCTCCACTCTCTCGGCAATAGCCAAGGAAACGCGTGCATTACCATCAGAAAACTCTGCTATTCGGCGGGCGTTGTTCCGACCGATATTGGGAAAACGACAGAGAAGAAGCTGTTCGGCAACCTCAGGCCCCACCGCTTCAATCTGGATGACCTCTGTGGTCTGAGGCTTGTCATCTTTAATGTCATACTCAACAGTAATAAGGCTGATCGTACTATTGGCCGCTACTTTACTGGCTAGAAGTGTGTGCAATTCAGAAGGGCAATTATCAAGGATCATAATGGCCCGTCGCCCCTCAGCAATCAGTCGCTCCAGCATTGCTGTTGCAGAGGGCTCTGGGTTTTCACCTGTATCAACATAAACTGCGATAGTCCGATCAAGCGCATCTGCTCCGACCGTTTCATCGAAAAGAGCCTGTACAATTCGGGTCTTTCCAACACCGGATAATCCCGTAATGCGGACTGCTTTATTGGTTGAACGAACCAGCTCACGCATTGGCCCGATAGCCTCCTGAATGGCTAGCTGTTGCCCTTTTCCTGATGGCAGAGTAATTATCACCCCTGGTGCTGAAATCAAGGTATCTTCTGACCCCTGAGGCGGATTACTCCAAGCCCCATATGGCTGCCACCCAGAATATCCCTGACCGAGTATTTTTTGGGCCCAGAGCATGACTGACGGGTGCTGCCGCAACCATTGCGCCAGTTTCGAGCGGTCGTAAAAATCCAAGTGAATATTGGAGCGGTTAAGTTCATCCGCTACCGCATACTGCATTGCTTGCAGGCGATCCACTTTCATAAGAGGAGAACAATCATCATCCAAGCTGACGATGATATAGCTCCCTCCCTTTGCCACTTGCTCAGAGATCGTCGGTGATAATGCCCCATCAGTAGTCATTTCTGAGGTTATCGCAGCCCTCGGCATTGGATGCTTTTTGGCTTGAAAAATCGTATCAGGTCTCTCAATAAAGCCAGTGCTCATTTGCTCGACCGGTACTTTAACGTGCACATCGATACCGCCATCGGGAGCATTTATAGAGCCTGACCAGTGTACATAAGCAGGGCTATGACCATGGGATGCAATTTCCGCCTCGGCAAGGCGCGCTATTAACTCTTCAAGCTGGGTATCAGAGAGCCGGAGTAAGTCGTCTTTCTCAATATCAAAAATCGCCACGATGCCCTCTGATGCTTCCGAGTTAGAAGACCACTATGTTATTCACATGCAAATCAATTATCTACTTGTACAGGAAATGGTGTGACCTATATCGGGGGGGGTGATTAAATTTCGACCAAAAAATCTACCCATATTAACAGTCACATGAGTTTCATTCCTCCACAGTTCTGTTGTCTGAAAAATATTGACATGCAAACTCCTGTAATAAGAAAGACGCCCTAGGGCGTCTTTCTTATTAGTGGGTTTGGAGCCAACAGGTTGGAGGCTATTCCCTCTCCCCGCCTTGCCCCACCACCCAATCAGATCGGGGTGATGGAGGTGATATGGGCCGAGCCATCCAGGGACTGGAAGATCTGCACCACGGCTTCTCCGTGGATCGGGTTGGGCAGCGGCACCGTGGTTTTGCATTTGAAACGGTAGTTGGTGCCGGCGACGACCTGGGTGGAGACTTCAAAGGGGGTGTACTGCACCCCGACAAATCCTTCCAGCGCCTGGTTGAATACGGCCTGATCTTTGGCGCTCAGCTTGTGGTAGGCAGTCCATCCGCCCAACAACACTGCTTGTTCTGACATAACAAACCCTCCGTGATCTCTTGTCCCTACTCGTTTGGCTGTTCGGGTTCCGCCCCGTTTATTCAAGTGGTGTCCGGACTCCACCGGGGGCCATACCAGATATCGGTATGTCTGGTGTCGACAGCACACATGAAGGCGTTGCTGTCGTCACCCTCCCCTGCTGCCACGACCATTGCCTCACAACATCGGTCTCAATTGGCATGGCTGAGCCTAGTGCGAGATCCATAACCCCCCCCTGTCATATCTGACAGAGGCAGGGAGGCGAGAAAGCGGCTAGCGAGGGGAAAAATGAGGCGCAAACGATTGGAAAAAGAAAAGACGCCGCAAGGGCGTCTTTTTTACATTTTTATGCTTGAAGGGTGTAAGGGCGTTAGCCGCTTATTCCCATTCGATGGTTGCGGGCGGCTTGCCGGAGACGTCGTACACCACGCGGGAGATGCCGTTGATCTCGTTGATGATGCGGTTCGACACGTGACCGAGGAAGTCGTACGGCAGATGGGCCCAGTGGGCAGTCATAAAGTCGATGGTCTCGACCGCGCGCAGGGCAATGACCCAGTCATATTTGCGGCCATCGCCCATGACGCCAACGGAGCGCACCGGCAGGAACACGGCGAACGCCTGGCTGACCTGGTTGTAGAGGTCGGCCTTGCGCAGCTCTTCGATAAAGACGGCATCGGCGCGGCGCAGGATATCGCAGTACTCTTTCTTCACTTCGCCAAGGACCCGCACGCCCAGACCCGGGCCCGGGAACGGATGACGGTAGAGCATGTCGTAGGGCAGACCCAGCTCGAGGCCAACACGGCGCACTTCGTCTTTGAACAGCTCGCGCAGCGGCTCGACCAGACCCATCTTCATCTCTTCCGGCAGGCCGCCGACGTTGTGGTGAGACTTGATGACGTGGGCCTTGCCGGTCTTGCTGGCAGCAGATTCGATAACGTCCGGATAGATGGTGCCTTGCGCCAGCCACTTGGCGTTTTTCAGCTTTTTCGCTTCATCATCAAACACTTCAACGAAGACGCGGCCGATGATCTTGCGCTTGGCTTCCGGCTCGTCAACACCGGCCAGGGCAGAGAGGAAGCGCTCTTCCGCTTCAACCTTGATGATGTTCAGACCAAAGTGATCGCCAAACATCTCCATCACCTGCTCGCCTTCATTCAGACGCAGCAGACCGTTGTCAACGAAGACGCAGGTCAGGCGATCGCCGATGGCGCGGTGCACCAGCATGGCGACCACGGAGGAGTCGACACCGCCGGAGAGGCCGAGGATCACTTCATCGTCACCCACCTGCTCGCGGATGCGGGCAACGGCGTCGTCGATGATGGTGGCCGGGGTCCAGAGGCATTCGCAGCCGCAGATGTCTTTGACGAAGTGCTCCAGCATGCGGGCACCCTGACGGGTGTGGGTCACTTCCGGGTGGAACTGCACGCCGTAGAAGCGCTTGGCCTCACACGCCATGGCCGCGTGCGGGCAGGTCGGGGTCTGGGCAATGGTGGTGAAGTCGGCCGGAATGGTGGTGACCTTGTCACCGTGGCTCATCCAGACATCCAGCAGGGCATTGCCGTTGTCAGCGATGGCATCTTCGATATTGCGCAAGAGCGCGCTGCTCTTGCCAGCTTCGCCCAGCACTTCCACCTTGGCGTAACCGAATTCACGCTCGGTAGAGGATTGCACCTTGCCACCCAGCTGCTCGGCCATGGTCTGCATGCCGTAGCAGATACCGAACACAGGGACACCGGCGTTGAACACATACTCGGGGGCGCGCGGGCTGCCCGCCTCGGTCACGGACTCGGGGCCGCCGGAGAGGATGATGCCGCTCGGATTGAATTCGCGGATCTGCTCTTCGGTTACGTCCCAGGCCCACAGTTCGCAGTAGACGCCGATTTCGCGCACACGGCGGGCGATCAGCTGGGTGTACTGGGAACCGAAGTCGAGGATAAGGATACGGTGCTGGTGAATGTCTTTAGTCATTTTATTCCTGCATCAGGCTGATGTTGTCACAAAGGGCACGGGATAAAAAAAGGGTGGAAAAACGGGGCGCAGGGCCCCGTTTTATCAGCCCATCCGATAGTTGGGGGCTTCTTTGGTAATGGTCACATCGTGGACGTGGGACTCTTTCATCCCGGCGCCGGAGATGCGCACGAACTCTGCCTTGGTGCGCATGTCGTCGATGGTGGCGCTGCCGGTCAGGCCCATGGAGGAGCGCAGGCCGCCCATCTGCTGATGGATGATCTCTTTGAGACGACCCTTGTACGGCACGCGACCTTCGATGCCTTCCGGCACCAGCTTGTCGGCGGCGTTGTCGGTCTGGAAGTAGCGGTCGCTGGAGCCTTTGGACATGGCGCCCAGGGAACCCATACCACGGTAGGATTTGAAGGAGCGACCCTGATAGAGCTCGATCTCGCCCGGCGCTTCTTCAGTACCGGCGAACATGGAACCTACCATGACGCAGCTGGCGCCCGCGGCAATGGCCTTGGCGATGTCGCCGGAGAAGCGGATACCGCCGTCGGCAATCACCGGAATACCGGTGCCTTCCAGCGCGTCAACAGCGTCGGAGATGGCGGTGATCTGGGGCACACCCACGCCGGTCACGATACGGGTAGTACAGATGGAGCCCGGGCCGATACCGACCTTGACCGCATTGACACCGGCAGCAGCCAGCGCCTTGGCGCCCGCAGCGGTCGCCACGTTGCCACCGATGATCTGCAGATCCGGATAGGCGTCGCGAGTGGCCTTGATGCGATCCAGCACGCCCTGGGAGTGGCCGTGGGAGGAGTCGATCAGCAGCACGTCAACACCGGCTTCCACCAGCGCAGCGACGCGCTCTTCGTTGCCGGCACCGGCACCAACCGCAGCACCGACCCGCAGACGACCCTTGTCATCTTTACAGGCGTGGGGCTTGCGCTCGGCTTTCTGGAAATCTTTAACGGTGATCATGCCCTTGAGTTTGAAGTCGGCGTTCACCACCAGCACTTTTTCGATACGGTGCTTTTGCATCAGGGCAACCACCTCTTCACGAGGGGCCCCTTCACGTACGGTGACCAGACGATCTTTCTGGGTCATGATCTGTTCAACGGTCTGGGAGAGGTCAATCACGAAGCGCACGTCACGGCCGGTGATGATACCGACCAGCTGATTACCGTCAGTCACCACGGGGTAACCGGCGAAGCCGTTCTTGTGGCTCAGCTCCTTGATTTGGGCGATGGTCATGTCAGGGCGCACGGTGACGGGGTCAGTGACCACGCCGCTCTCGTACTTCTTGACCTTGCGCACTTCGGCAGCCTGCTGCTCGATGGACATGTTCTTGTGGATAAAGCCGATACCGCCTTCCTGGGCCAGTGCGATAGCCAGACGGGCTTCGGTCACTGTGTCCATGGCAGCGGAGATCATCGGGATGTTCAAGCTGATGGCGGAGGTCAGCTTGGTACGCAGATCGGCAGTATTGGGAAGAACTTCGGAGTGGGCGGGAACCAACAGTACATCGTCGAAGGTTAACGCTTCTTTGGCAATCCTGAGCATGGCAATATCTCACCGTTGAGGAAGTGGGGGTGTAAAATATTGCCGACGAAGTTTACTCACGCATTGGTCACTGGTAAAGAAGTTTTTTGAATTTTTTATGGCATAGCCCTCTTTTAGGCGGCCAAAACGCCAAAAAACCAAGATTATCAGTACGAAAAGCGCCATTTCGGGGCAAAAGAGTTGGCTAAGTGGTATTTTATGCACCCTGCCCGTTTGCCAGATGCCCCTCTCAGAGCGGTCAGAATGGCTCCCCTCGCCTTACCTATCCCACCAAAAAGAGCGTCAAATCGCTTGTTTTTTGAGCGTTTTTTTTCTTGTTCGAATCGCGCCTCGCATGGCACATATTTCCTATTCGGGTACGGTTTTGCCACCGCAGCAGCACCTAAAAACAACAACTATTTTCGCCATTGTCATACCTATGAGACAACATACAGGCCATTTGTTGCACAGGTGAAAAATTAGTGGTGCAAAACATCATGAGCTCCGTATGATTACTCACATATGCCGTGGTTACGAACCCACCGCACCAATAGCTGAAGCTTGTTTTCATAAGGGGTTACCTCAGCGCCATAATCTAGCAACAAATCAACATTTTAATTTTTTTAAAACCCCAACACGGAGTTGAAATGTCTCGTAAGAAATCAATCATAAATCTGTTTGTCGCAGCATCATTCATTATCTCACCCTATTTATCTCATGCCGCCAGTTTTGATTGTAAGAAAGCAAAAACATCAAATGAAAAGTTGATATGTATGACGCCTGAGCTGAGTAAATTAGATGAAGAACTTGCCAAAACATATCTACTCTCACTCAAAAATAGCGCAGATAATGATATTATAAAAAAATCACAACGAGCTTGGCTGAAACAGATTAAGAAAGAGTGCTCATCTGCTGACTGTCTCATAAAAAATTATCGGATCAGACTGGAAACACTGAAAAATTGGGAAAAGAGCATCCCTGCCGATACAACAATGATTGGTACGCATTATCTCTCGCATTCAGTACCAATAATAAGTAACTCGACAAAGGAAGGATATTACTTGATTGATGCTAAAAATTACATATCAATTGAAGCGAGAGACAATATAACCATATCTTTCTCCATATTAACATTTAATACAAACGGGCATATTTGTGATATTAATGGCATAGCCAAACTTGTTGGAAATGAATACCAATATATACCCTCATCGGATACAGATGAACTAGATAAAGCATGTTCGTTACGCATAGTTAATCGGGCTGGCAGTATCTTGATACTCGACCCTGATATGAAATGCCGGGAATATTCCTGCGGTATGAGAGCCGGCCTTGATGGCACCGTTTTTCCTAAAAATTTGTCGATGACAACAGGCTGTGACCGTGGATACTGAATGTCTTCATGCGTGGCAAGTTATATATGGCCTGAATACCCGTAACGCATCACTTCCAGATAGAGGCTCGGCACCTGCCCCGCACTGGGGTAAGATAGTGTCCATCGTTTTATCCCGGCCCCGCCGGGGCAGACCACAGGTACGCCATTGAACCGATTTACCCCATCCAGTGCGGCGAACGGCCGCGAGCAGCAGGTCTTTACCGTCACCCGCCTCAACAGCGCCGTGCGCATGATCCTGGAGCAGGATCTGGGGCTGGTGTGGCTGACCGGCGAGCTCTCCAATCTGGCGATGCCAAGCTCCGGTCACTGGTACTTCTCCCTCAAGGACATGTCGGCGCAGGTACGCTGCGCCATGTTCAAGGGCAACAACCGGCGGGTGGCCTTCCGCCCGCAGGATGGCATGCAGGTGCTGGTGCAGGCGCGGGTCTCCCTCTATGAGCCGCGCGGCGACTACCAGCTGATCATCGAGTCGATGCAGCCGGCGGGCGACGGCGTATTGGCGCTGCGTTTTGAAGAGCTCAAGCGCCGCCTCGGCGCCGAGGGGCTGTTTGACGAAAGCCGCAAGCGGCCGCTGCCCCGTGAACCGCGGGCGGTGGGCCTTATCACCTCCGCCACCGGCGCCGCCCTGCACGATATGCTGACGGTGCTTAAACGGCGCGCGCCGGATCTGCCGGTCTTTATCTACCCGACTCAGGTACAGGGGAGCGCCGCCATCAGCCAGATCGTCGCGGCGATCGCCAAAGCGAACCAGCGTGCCGAGGTGGATGTGCTTATCGTCGGGCGCGGCGGCGGCTCGCTCGAAGATCTCTGGTGCTTCAACGAAGAGGCGGTGGCGCGTGCCATTGCCCACTCAGCCATACCGGTGGTGAGCGCAGTGGGCCACGAGGTGGATGTCACCATCAGCGACTTTGCCGCCGACTTGCGCGCCCCTACCCCGTCGGCCGCCGCCGAGCTGGTGGCGCCGGATCAGAGCGCCCGCGCCCAGCGTCTCGTTCACCTCAAGCAGCGACTGCTGCAGGCGATGAACCGCCAGCAGACCGCTGCCCGCCACGATTTCATCCTGCTGCAAAAGCGGCTCGATCATCAGGATCCGAAACGGCGACTGGAGCAGCAGTCCCAGCGCCTCGACGAGCTCTCCACCCGTTTGCAGCAGCTATTGCGCCAGCGCCTGCATCAGGGTGAGCGGCGCCTCGCCAACCTTGAGCTGCGCCTGCAGGGCAAGAGCCCGGAGCGCCTCTTGGCAGCTGGCAAGCGCCGCCACCAGCTGGCCGAGGAGCGGCTCTATGCCCTGATTGCCAAGCGGCAAGACCTTGCCAGTCACCGCCTCGCCATGCTCACCACCCGTCTCGACGGGGTGAGCCCGCTCGCTACTCTGGGGCGCGGCTACTCCATCACCCGCACTGCGCGTGGCGAAGTCATCAGCCGCGCCGATCAGGTCAACAGTGGCGACCAGCTCATCACCACCCTGGCGCAAGGGAGCCTGCAGGTGCGGGTCGAGGAAGTTATCAAAGACTCAGCGCAGTAGATCAGCAGCATCAAACCACCAGCCAATCTGCTATTTAGCCCGGCATCGACCCGTTAATCGGTCAAACAAAAAGGCCACCACCGCAAACTCGGTGGTGGCCTTTTTTATCTCGGGTGCTGCCGCCCGCTCACCCCTTGGCGCGGCGAGCGACCAGGGTGAACTTGTAATCATCGCTCTTGAAGAAGTTGCGACTGAACTCGAACACGGTGCCATCTTGCAAGAAGCCGCGGGAGACCTTCTCGATAATGGGCTTGGCGGGATCGATACCGAGCGCCTCCACCACCTGCGCCGAGGGGAGCACCGGAATGATCTCCTGCTCGCTGCGGTCAATCACCAGCTGCTTCACCTCTTCGATGTAGTGGTACTTGGAGCCCTGCATCACCGCATAGCTGAGATCGGGGAAGAGGGCGAGCGGCATCCAGGTCTCCTCCAGCGTCACCGCGATCTGGCGAATAAAGCGTACCCGCTTGACGTAATAGACCAGCGCCCCCTCCACCAGATTGAGCCGCTCGGCCAACTCACTGCTCGCCTTGATCACCTCGAAGGCGAGAATGTCGCTGTGGGTCTCGGCCGCCGGATCGGTCACCTTCTCATAGAGGCTGGTGAGCTGATAGATGTCGTAGTTCACCTTCTCCTGCCGCACATAGCTGCCGCTGCCCTGAATGCTCTCGATGACGTTGAGTTCGGTCAGCTGCTTGAGGGCCTGACGCACCGTTACCCGGCTCACCCCGAACTGCTCGCGCAGCTCGGCTTCGGTGGGCAGGGCATCGCCGGGGGCCAGCTCCCCTTGCGCAATCCACTGCTGGATGGTGTCGGCTATCTGGCGATACATAGGTTTTTTCGACACGAAAGGCCACCTCGTCGGCTCTGCGCCATGATAAATGGAAGAGGCGTCATTCTACCCCAGTTACCCGGCAGACAAAACGGCTCAGCCTCCTTTGACCTAACAAATCACCTCGACCAAACAATACAAAAACAATACAAATAATGAATTGTATGATACCACTCACAAAAATCAGTCGGCCGGTTTGTTAGCATCGCAGTCACTTTCACCATGACGGCTTGCTGGCAAGCCAACCTGACAGAGGATCATCATGAATCTGACCAGTCTTACCGGCCCCCATCTCATCACGCTGCAAACCCGGTTTGCCGATCGGGATGCGGCCATTCATGCCCTGGCTGATCGGCTCGATCAGGCCGGCAAGCTGCACGACAAGGCCGCCTTTCTGGCTGCGGTCATGGCCCGCGAGGCGCAGGGCCCCACCGCCCTTGGCGAAGGGCTGGCGGTACCCCACGGCAAGTGCGATGCGGTGCGTGAAGCAGCCTTTGCCGTCGCGACCCTGAGCGAGGAGCTGGGCTGGGAGGGGATCGACGGCCCCGAGCCGGTCAACCTGATCTTCATGCTGGCGATCCCAACCGATCAGGCGGGCTCCACCCACATGCAACTGCTCACCACCCTCACCACCGCCCTGGTGGATGACGATACCCGCGAGGCAGTGCTGGCGGCCCAGAGTGCCGAGCAGCTGATGGCGCTGCTCGATGGTGAAGGGGATAGCGGCAAGCAACCAGCAAAAGAAGACAACTTAGATACAAATAAACCCACTGTGGTCTGTGTCACCGCCTGTCCGGCGGGGATCGCCCATACCTATATGGCCGCCGAGTATCTGGAAAAAGCGGGGCGCAAGCTGGGCATTCGGGTACTGGTCGAAAAGCAGGGTGCCAACGGCATTGAGGATCGCCTGCCGCAAGAGGCGCTCGATGCTGCGGTGGCCTGCATCTTCGCCGCCGAGGTGGCCATCAAGGAGCAGGAGCGTTTCGCCGGTATCCCCCGGATCGAGACGCCGGTGGCCGAGCCCATCCGCCATGCCGAGCGGATCCTGAATGACGCGCTGGAAGCGGCCAAGGCCGGTCGCACCGCCCCGACGCCCAACACCAGCCAGAGCGACGCGCAGACCGGCAAGAAGGTGAGCCTCAAGACCGAGCTCAAGCAGGCGCTGCTGAGCGGCATCTCCTTTGCCGTGCCGCTCATCGTGGCAGGCGGTACCGTGCTCGCCGTCTCTGTGCTGCTGGCCCAGATCTTCGGCCTGCAGCATCTGTTTGATACCGAGAACTCCTGGCTCTGGATGTACCGCAAGCTGGGCGGTGGCATGCTGGGCACTCTGATGGTGCCGGTGCTGGCGGCCTATACCGCCTATTCGCTGGCGGACAAACCGGCGCTGGGCCCAGGCTTTGCAGCGGGACTGGCCGCCAACATGATTAGCTCCGGTTTTCTCGGCGGCGTGGTCGGTGGCCTTATCGCCGGTTACCTGATGCGCTGGGTCAAGCAGCATGTGCGCCTTAGCCCCAACTTCAACGGCTTTCTCACCTTTTACCTCTATCCGGTGATCGGCACCCTGGTGGCGGGCAGCCTGATGCTGTTTGTCATCGGTCAGCCAGTGGCCTGGCTCAACAACAGCCTCACCGAGTGGCTCAACGGCCTCTCCGGCACCAATGCGCTGGTGCTGGGCGCCCTGCTCGGCTTTATGTGCTCGTTTGACCTAGGTGGCCCGGTCAACAAGGCGGCCTACGCCTTCTGCCTCGGCGCCATGGCCAACGGGGTCTACGGCCCTTACGCCATCTTCGGCGCGGTCAAGATGGTCTCGGCCTTTACCGTCACCTTCTCCACCCTGCTGGCACCGCGCCTGTTCCAGACCTTCGAGATCGAGACCGGCAAATCCACCTGGCTGCTGGGGCTGGCTGGGATCACCGAGGGCGCCATTCCGATGGCCATCGAAGATCCGATCCGGGTGATCGGCTCCTTCCTCGCAGGCTCGGTGGTCACCGGCGCCATGGTGGGTGCCATGGGGATTGGTCTCTCCACCCCGGGGGCTGGCATCTTCTCCCTCTTCCTGCTCCACGATGGCGGCCACGGCGCCCTGATGGCTGCCGCCGTCTGGCTCGGAGCGGCGCTGGTGGGCACCCTTATCTCCACTGTGGTGCTGATCGGCTGGCGCCGTCACGCCATGCAGCGCGGCACCTATCAGGTGGTCGCTGCAGAGTAAGGCGCATCTTCACCACCGCTTTTTCAACAGACTATTTTTCCGCACGGCAGGCAAGGGCCGCCGTGCGTCAGCAAAGGATCATTGTCATGACAGTTTCACGAGTTCACATCACGCCACACATGCACTGGGATCGGGAGTGGTACTTCACCACCGAGGAGTCCCGCATCCTGCTGGTCAACAACATGGCGGAGATCCTGGCGCGGCTTGAGTCCGACCCCGACTACAAGTTCTATGTGCTGGACGGCCAGACCGCGGTGCTGGAGGATTACTTCGCCATCCAGCCCGAGAACAAGGCCCGGGTGAAGGCGCTGGTGGAAGCGGGCAAACTCATTATTGGCCCCTGGTACACCCAGACCGACACCATGCAGGTGAGCGGCGAGTCCATCCTGCGCAACCTGCTCTACGGGATGCGCGACTGCCTTAGCCTTGGCGAGCCGATGAAGATCGGTTACCTGCCCGACTCGTTCGGTATGTCCTCCCAGCTACCCCACATCTTCAACGGCTTCGGGATTGACCGGGCCATGTTCTGGCGCGGCTGCTCCGAGCGTCACGGCACCGACAAGACCGAGTTCCTCTGGCAGAGCAACGATGGCAGCGAGGTGACCGCCCAGGTCCTGCCGCTCGGCTACGCCATCGGCAAGTACCTGCCGGAAGATGAAGCGGGCCTGCGCAAGCGGCTCGAATCCTACTTCGAGGTGCTGGAGAAGGCCTCGGTAACCAAGGATATCCTGCTGCCCAACGGCCACGACCAGATGCCACTGCAACAGAACATCTTCGCCATCATCGACAAGCTGCGGGAGATCTACCCCCAGCGTGAATTCCACATGAGCCGCTTCGAGCAGGTCTTCGAGCGTATCGAGGCATGCCGCGACCAGCTGGCCCCCCTCAAGGGGGAGTTCAACGACGGCAAATACATGCGGGTACACCGCACCATCTCCTCCACCCGGATGGATATCAAGCTGGCTCACGCCGCCATCGAGAACAAGATCGTCAACATCCTCGAGCCGCTGGCGAGCATCGCCTGGGCGCTCGGCTTCGAGTACCACCACGGGCTTTTGGAGAAGATGTGGAAGGAGATCATGAAGAACCACGCCCATGACAGCATCGGCTGCTGCTGCAGCGACAAGGTGCATCAGGAGGTGATGACCCGCTTCATTCTGGCAGACGACATGGCCGAGAACCTGATCCGCTTCTACATGCGCAAGATTGTCGACAATATGCCGGTGGCGCTCTGCGAAGACGGCGTGCAGGTGGCCGACAAACTCTGCCTGTTCAACCTGATGCCCTTCCCCCGTCAGGAGGTGATCAACACCAGCATCCGCATTCGCGCCCGATCCTTTGCCCTGCGCGATGAAGCGGGCCAGCCGGTCCCCTACTTCATCCGCGCCAAGCGCGAGATTGACCCGGGACTGGTGGACCGACAGATCGTGCACTACGGCAACTACGACCCCTTTATGGAGTACGACATCCAGCTCTGTCATCCCCTGCCCGCCATGGGCTACTGCACTCTGCATATCGAGGGCAACCAGCCGGGACTGGAGCAACCGGTGACGGCCAGCGGCGAGCTGCTGGAGAACGATTTTTATCGGATAGCCCTCAATGACAACGGCACCCTGCAGATCCTGGATAAACTGCGCGGCACCACCTTTGATCAGGTGCTCACTCTCGAAGAGGGCTCCGATGATGGCGACGAGTATGACTACTCGCCATCGCGGGACGAGTGGCTGCGCTACTCCACCGAGTTTGCGGTGACCCGCGAGGTCACCCATCAGGCGTGGCAGAGCATCGCCACTCTCAAACTGCGTATGGCCTTGCCGGCCAACCTCGCCGAGCGGGCCAGCCGCCAGTGCAACGGTCACCTCGATGTCACCTGCCGTATCACGCTGGCGCACCAGAGCCCGCGTATCGATATCGAGCTGGAGCTCGACAATCAGGCCGATGATCATCGGGTGCGAGTGCTGATCCCCACCCCCTTCCCGAGCGACACCGTGGTCTCCGACAACCAGTTTGGCTGCATCACCCGCCCCACCCGCGACAGCGCCATGGCGAACTGGGAAGCGGAGGGGTGGAAAGAGGCCCCCATTCCGGTCTGGCAGCTGATGAACTTCGTCGCCCTGCAAGATGGCAAGCAGGGGCTGGCGGTGCTGAGTGACGGTCTGCGCGAGTTTGAAGTGATCGGTGAGCAGTGCGACACCCTGGCACTCACCCTGCTGCGCGGGGTCGGCGTACTCGGTAAAGAGGAGCTGCTGCTGCGCCCGGGTCGCCCCTCCGGCATCAAGCTGCCCACCCCGGACTCCCAGGTGCGTGGCAAGCTCAGCTGCCGTTTCAGCCTGCTGGCGTTTGCCGGTGATCACATCAGCGCCAACGTGATGCAGGCGGCGCGCAGCTACCTCACCCCGGTGCGCTGCTACAACAAGATCCCGTTCGATGCCATGAAGCTCAACAAAGCGAGCTTCACCACCCCGCTCCACTTCAGTCTGCTCGCCATGGATCCCTCCGGTCCGGTGCTGAGCGCCCTGAAAAAAGCCGAGGATGAAGAGGCGCTGGTGATCAGGGTCTACAACCCGAGCGAACAGGCGGTGCTGGAGGGAGGCAAGGTGACCAGCCAGCACACCTTGAGCGACTGGCAAGCGGTGCGGATGGATGAACAACCCCTGCCTCTTGAACTGGCCGCTGGCGAGTTTGGCGATCTGGCGCCCTGCCACTCCCGCAGCGTGCGCTTTCGGGTGGCTCACGGCTAACCGCCGGTAACACCCACAGGTAGCAACAGGCGGGGAAGAGTCATCCCCTCCCCGCCTGTTTATCCCTTCAGCTGGCCTGCCCCGCTTGATAAAGGCATAAAAAATCCCCGCCGATTGGCGGGGATTTTTTATTGGGTTCTTCTTCATCCCGCGAGCGGGAGATCGCGCTTAGCTGGCCTTGCGCAGGATCTGCTCAAGGTAGTCGGCGAAGCGGTGACCGTGATGCTCCAGCAGTTTCGGGAACATGGAGATGGAGGTCATGCCCGGGAAAGTGTTGATTTCATTCAGCAGGATCTCCCCCTCCTCGGTCAGGAAGAAGTCGATGCGCGAGAGGTGAGTCAGTTTCAGCTGACGGAACGCCTTGAGGGCGTACTCGTGGATCGCATCGGCCTGCGCCTCGGTCAACCCCTCGGCACGCAGTGCCGTCTCGGTATGGCTGGCGCTGCTGTACTTCTCTTCATAGGTGTAGAACTTGTCCTGCGGCACGCAGATCTCGCCCGGATAGGTAGCCACCAGCTCGTCACCATACTGGTAAACCGCCACTTCCAGCTCGCGCGGCTTGACCGCCTTCTCAATCAGTACCTGTTCGGAGTAACCAAAGGCATCGGCAATGCCTTTTACCAGATCCGCTTCGTTGCTGGCGGAGTAGCAGCCAACGGAAGAGCCTTGGGAAGCAGCCTTGATAAAGACCTTGCCCCACTTGGCCAGCGCAGCTTTGGCCTCGGCGAGCGCCGCCTCATTTTGCTCGGTCAGGAACAGGTACGGGGTGTTGGGAATACCGATAGCGGAGAGCCACAGCTTGGTGCTGATCTTGTTGAAGCAGATCTTGCTCGCCTCGGCATCGCAACCGAGATAAGGCAATCCGGCCAGCTCGAGGAAGGATTGCAGATCGCCGGTCTCACCCGGGTAGCCGTGGATGCAGGGCACCACGTAATCCACCGGACGGGCCACGCTGTCAAACGAAAGCAGCTTGTCGAGCCCCAGCTTGCACTCGCGGCCATCGGCACTGAGCCAGCGATCGGCGAACATCTCGACGCGGGTCACTTCGACACCGGGCAGAAGGCCCAGTTGTTGCTCGAGGAAATTGGCGCTGCGCAGAGAGACTTCGTGCTCGGAGCCACCGCCGCCGCACAGCAGCAAGACATGCATGTTCTTCATTAGATGTGATCCCTTGGGAAAAGCGGCCTCGTCATGACCATTTGATAAGCCAACCACCATAAAAACCGGACGAAGCCAGATACGAACATAAGTGCGCGCCAGTGTAGCAAGGGAGATCAACCCTTGTCAGCTGATGGGAGACCCATGACCCCACTTCTTGCAGTGAAAAGTCTCCCCTGTGTCAAAATCGGGACACATTGCCCCTCAGCGCGGGGGATCGACCCTTCCCATGCCGTTGCCATTGACCCGAAACCAGCCGGCAATGCTGTAGCGCTCGCGATTGGCAGGCAGCACCTCATGGGGAAACTCCTCGGAGAGAAACATGACCAGCCGCCCCCCCTTGGGGCTGACATCCATCAGAAACTGCTCCTTGTCGTCATACATACGCAGCACTCCACCCGCTTCGGGCAGCCAGTCGTTGTTGAGGTAAAACACGGTGGTAAGACGGCGGTTGGAGCGACCGGCAAAGGCATCCCGATGGGGGGCGTAAAAATCCCCGCTGCGATAGCGGGCGAAGTGGGCCTCGTAGTCGAACAATCCCAGCATCAGCATCCGGTTGGCGGCAAGACGCAGGGACTCCATCCGGGCGAGGTAGTCGGCCACCGGCGCACCGAGAGAGGGCTCCAGCCAGTGGATCTGGTCACGGCGAATATCGGGATTGCCCTGGTGCAGGGCGTCACGGCCGATCCCGGCCGGTTGCCATTCGCCTGGCAAACAGGCTTTGAGGGCATCCACCTCGGCGGCGGTCAAAAAATCATCCACTATCACCCATCCCCGGGTGTAAATGGCATCCATGGCAGCTTGATAGTCCAAGATTGGCTCACAATGAGTGGAAAGAGGGCGCTTTGTAGCGACTTACCGGCAAAGTCACAAACCGGTTTACTTCTCTTGAGAAGTCCCAACATCAATACGCGAGTTGCTGCCCGCCTCCCCGCTTTTTATCGCCAGTTGTGATCCCGCTCCGCCAACAGGCGTATTGGCTGTCGAAACTGTGATGGCCCTTGCAATCGGGACGAGGAGGCGCCGCGGCCTCCTTGCGGTACCAAGAGCCAACCGATACCGTATCCGCATCGCCATGTTGCTGTTCATCCGGCGCTTGTCTCTGTCACCGACCGAACCACTCACGGCACAACCCGCGCATCACCCACGAAAGGATCTTCATATGCCTCTGCCCGATCTCACTTTGCAACGACTGGATGGTACCCCCTACCCGCTGACTCAACTGGCGGGCAAGGTAGTGCTGGTGGTCAATGTGGCCAGTCGCTGCGGTTTTACTCCCCAATATGAAGGGCTGGAAGCCCTCTATCGGGAGCTAGGCCACAAGGGGCTGGTGATTTTAGGCTTCCCCTGCAATCAGTTTGGCAATCAGGAGCCGGGGGATGCGGACGAGATCGCCCGCTTCTGCTCCCTCGACTATCCGGTCAGCTTCCCCATCATGGCCAAGTGCGATGTCAACGGTGAGCATGCCCACCCCTTCTACCAGTGGCTCAAGCAACAGAAACCGGGATTTCTTGGGCTGGAAAACGTCAAATGGAACTTCACCAAGTTCCTGATCGACCGTGATGGCAATGTGGTAGAGCGTTTCGCCCCCCAGGCCAAACCGGAGAGTCTGGCCGAGCAGATCCGCGAGATACTCTGACTCTCCTGAGCCGTTTTACGCCACGGCGTTGAACGATTGTGTGGCGGCCGGTGCGACAGCTACTGCGCAGCGGCCGCTCTTTTGCTATATTACGGCCCCACTATCTTTTCCATATCGTGGCTGGCCCCAACATGCTGGCTGCCCGTTGAGCCAAAGGCTCATCTCAGGAGTTTCTCTCGAACATGTCATTCAACGAACTGGGTCTGTCTCCGCATATTCTGCGGGCCGTCAAGGAGCTGGGTTACGAACAGCCAACCCCCATCCAGCAGCAAGCGATTCCGGCCATTCTGGCCGGTCAGGATGTGCTCGGCGGCGCTCAGACAGGCACAGGCAAAACGGCCGGTTTCACCCTGCCGATGTTGCAGCGTCTGCTGGCCAACCACGGTCGTGGCCGTCGTCAGGTACGCGCACTGGTACTGACCCCGACCCGCGAACTGGCGGCACAGGTGGGTGAGAGCATCATCAAGTATGCCCACCACCTGCCGTTCAAGACTCTGATCGCCTATGGCGGTGTCAGCATCAAGCCCAATCTGGACGCCATCAAGCTGGGGGTGGACATTCTGGTCGCCACCCCGGGCCGTCTGCTGGATCTGCTGACCCAGGGCGCCCTGACTCTGAGCCAGCTGGAAGTGCTGGTGCTGGATGAAGCGGATCGCATGCTCGACATGGGCTTTATCGTCGACATCCGCCGCATCATGAAGGCGCTGCCTGCAGAGCGGCAAACCCTGCTCTTCTCTGCCACCTTCTCAAACGATATCAAGGCGCTGGCGGACGATCTGCTGAACGACCCCACCCTGATCGAGGTGGACCCCAGCAATACTGCCGCGGAGCAGGTGACCCAGCGCATCATTCAGGTGGATCGGGAACGCCGCCGCGAGCTGCTCTCCCACATGATTGGCCGTGGCAACTGGCAGCGGGTGCTGGTGTTTGTCCGCACCAAGCAGATCGCCGACCGCCTCGCCCAGCAGATGCAAAAAGATGGTCTCAATACCGTGGCGATCCACGGTGACAAGAGCCAGGGAGCCCGCAACCGGGCGCTGGCCGATTTTCGCAGTGGCGAGGTGCGGGTGATGGTGGCGACCGATATCGCCGCCCGCGGTCTCGATATCGATCAACTGCCCTACGTGATCAACTTTGAACTGCCCCAGATGGCGGAAGATTACATCCACCGTATCGGCCGTACCGGCCGCGCCGGTCGTGGCGGCGAGGCCATCTCGCTGGTCAGCCAGGATGAGCTGGGTCAGCTCAAGGCTATCGAAGCCCTGATCGGCCAATCCCTGACCATGGAGATCCTGGAAGGGTATGAGCCCAGCGGCAAGCCGAGTCGCCAGACTCTGCCGGGCAGCAAGCCGGTGCAGAACCCGCCTCGGGCTCGCGGCCATGCCAACGCCAAGAGCAGCAATGCCAAGGGCAAGCCAGCCGCGGGCAAGGGCAAGGGCAAAGCCAAAGGTGACGCCAGCAAAAAACCTGCACCGGTCCGCAAGCGGGAAGTAGTGGGCGAGGATATCGGCTTTGCGCCAATGCGCCGCTTGCCCAAAGCAATGCGCGACAGCTATCAGGAGAGCAGCGACGAGTAAGCTCGCGCGACGCTAACTGCCAAGCCAAAAGAGGGGGCCTGCAAGGCTCCCTCTTTCGTTATGGATCGCTCGGAGCCATGCAAGTGCTCCGTGCAAATGCTCCGCTCGGGCTCAAACCAGCGAATGGCGTACCGCGGCAGTACCATGGCTGGGCGGCGCAGAACCATCAAGCGGATTGAGCTGCAAGAACTCGAACAAGCCAGCCTGCATATTGACGTTCCAGAAGCGTCCGGCGAGGGTAAGTTGCAAGCGTGCGCTCCCGATCTCGGCCAGCCCGTGCTGCTGCCAGGCGGAAAAAAGCGGCATCAGATGGGTCAGCAAAGGCGCTGGCAGACGATCCAGCGCCAGCACACCGCTGTCGAGGGCGCCACGGAGCAGACCGTCCATCCTTGCATTGGGATTGCGCCCCATCACCATCCCGGGCGCCCGCTTGCCACTGGCCAGCGCGTCGTGCCAGGGGGCCAGATCCCGACCATACATCAAGCCGTGGCCAAGAATGCTGCCCCCCGCACCGGCGCCAAAGGGGAGGATCTCGGCGCCGCGCTTGGCCATCTGGTTATAACGGCTCTGCTCGGCCGGGCTGCGCCGCCAGTGACTGCAAGAGAGACGCTCCCAGCCGTGGGCTTCCAGTTGCGCCCCGCCATAGGCATACATGGCCGCCCGCTGCTGGCCATCGGCGAGCCAATCCAGGGTGCCCTTCTCCTGCGCTCGCTCCAGATTGGTGCCCTGCATGGCGATGAGCTGGTAGAGATCGACCCCGTGTACGCCGCTCGCCATCACATCGCGGATATCCTGCTGCCATACGACATCATCCTGACCGGGCAGACCAAAGATGAGATCCGCCACGATCACGGCCGCATCATCCCGGGTCAGCTCACCCAAACGGGTCAGCAAGGTCTCCCTGTCATCGAAACGGGCCGCCTGCTGACGCACCCGGGTATCAAAGCTCTGCACCCCGAAGGAGAAGCGGTTGAAGCCCCCCGCCAACGCCACCTGCCATTTCTCATCATCAAAGCCGTTGAGGCGTCCCTCCAGCGTCACCTCGGCATCCGCCGCCAACGGGAAACGGCGGATCACGGCGGCCAGCATGGCCAGCTCGTCGGCGCTCATGTCGGTCGGCGTACCGCCCCCCACATAGACGGCTGAAAACGGCATGCTCTGCGCCAGCGGGGTGTCAGCCGCCTGCGCAAGAGAGGTACAGAGGGCGTTGACATAGCGGTTGATCCGCGCCGGATTGGCGCCATTTTCGAAAAAATTGCAGAAGCTGCAGCGCTTGCGGCAAAACGGAATATGGATATAGAGGGCGCGCTCCTCAGCTTCACTCTCTCGCTGCCACCAGCTCTGCCAGCCAGCCTCATCCAGCGGGAAGGGGCGCATCCCTCCCCGACTGGCGTGAGCCGAGGTCTTGGCACTAAAGGCAAACTTGAGGGGATCCGGCGAGGCAATGCCGGTCATTGAAGGGGTCAGATTCATGATGGTCACTATTATCAGCAAATAATGACAATGATAACGATTATCGTTACTGGCGATTTGTTCTGGATCAACCCGAGGAGCAGCCCCCTCTCGAAAGGCATTTTGGCAACCTGCATTACCGATCTGCTTAACAGATTATTTACTCAAGAGTGGTTATCGTGTGCCGATAGAGAACCATCTCCCGCCGTTTCTTCGTCTACGATCAAGATGATACGGGATCACATAACAACACCAAGCGCATGGAACTTGCCCAAAATGCATAACCTCTCCTTGAACTGGAAAATATTCCTCCCTCTTGCGCTGGTCATCAGCACCACCTTTGGCCTCTGCTTCGAACTCTCCGCATGGCTGCAACGGGATCTCGCTATCCGGCTGGCGGGCGAAAAAGTGGAAAGTGCCGCCAACACCTACATGGACCAGCTCAACGTCCTGATGATGACCGGTGGCATGGCCAACCGACAAATCGTGCAGACCAAGCTCAAGAGTGAAGCGGGCATCGTCGAGGCTCGCCTGATCCGCGCCCCTGCCGTCAGCAACCTGTTTGGCCCGGGTCACCCAGACCAGAAAGCGCAGGATCCCCTCGATGAGCGCGCTATCAATCAAGGCGAAGCCATTCTGGAGCAGCAGGGCAACCGGCTCACCCTGATCAAACCGTTCAAAGCCTACAAGGAGTATCGCGGCACCCAATGTCTCACCTGTCACCAGGTCAATGAAGGGACCGTAATGGGGGCAGTGCGGATCAGTTATGACCTCAGCCACACCTTCGGCGAGATCCGCCACAACAACCTTATCCTGAGCGGCAGCTTGGCCGCCGTCTTCAGCATCGGCTTCGGCTTGCTCTGGTGGGTATTGCAACGCTACGTGAAACACCCACTGCGCCAGTTGCAGCTCACCATGATTCGGATGGCCAAAGAGCGCGACCTCGCCCTCCCCCTGGTCAATCACAGCCGGGATGAACTGGGCCAGATGACCCGCGCAGTCAATGACATGGTGCAGGGATTCCGCCACAGCCTGCAGGAGGTGGAAGAGGCAACCCACCAGCTCTATCAGGAGTCAAACCAGATCCGTCAGGTGGCGACCCAGACCGAAAACTCGGCCCGCCAGCAAGAGGGGATGACCACCCAGGTCGCCGCCGCCGTCAGCGAGCTGGCCGCCAGCTCTCATGAGGTGCGCGAACATGCCCGCCATAGCGCCGAGCTCTCCGCACTCACCAATCAGGATGCTGCCAACACCAGCCGCCTAGCCCAGCACTCCATCACCGATATGGGCGAGATGTCGGCAGAGATTGATCGGGTGGATCAGGTGATCCAGCAACTCGACAGCCGCTGTCTTGCGGTTGACGGCGTACTCGAGGTGATCAAGGGGATTGCCGATCAGACCAACCTGCTGGCCCTCAACGCAGCCATTGAAGCAGCCCGGGCGGGCGAGCAAGGCCGTGGCTTTGCGGTAGTGGCCGATGAAGTGCGGGCCCTCTCCAATCGCAGTCGCGCCGCCAGCGAAGAGATCTCCCAGATGATCGCCGCCCTGCAAAATGAGGCCCAGAGCGCAGTTACGGTGATCGGGGATGCAAAAAGCAAAGCCGGTGAGAGCATCAGCAAAACCGAGGCGACCCTGGCCGCCATGCAGAACATCATCGAGCGCATTGCCCGCATCAACGACCTCAACGCCCAGATGGCGCAGTCGGCCGAAGAACAGGACAGGGTATGCCATGAGGTAGACAGCTCGGTGAGCGATATTCGCAACACCTCCAACGACACCCTGGGTCAAGCTCACGCCGCCAACCTCGCCAGCATCCAGTTGGTGGAGCAGTGTCAGAAACTGGAAGCACTACTGAAAACCTACCGCTGGTAATACCGCCAACTGCAACAAGCGCGACTCTCAGTCGCGCTTGTTATTGCACATGGTTTTTGATGAGCAGTATCAATCACTTCTCAATCCTCTGAGCACATAGCCTCAACAACCATCCCACCAGGGCTCCAGCAAGGTGAGCTGCTGGCGGTCAAGATCGAGTGCCACCTCAATGCCAAGCGGCAATGTCAGCATGGGGTGGGTATGGGCGCAGTCAAACTCCGCCAGAATGGGGAAGCTCGGCTCCCCCACCACCTCCAGCAGGATATCGAGGGGGCGCTTGCCGCTACCCTGATCGTTGAACAGCTCGTGCTTGCCAAGGATAAGCGCGCCGATCCGCTCAAACACCCCGCACAGCTTGAGATGGGCAAAGGAGCGCTCCAGCGTCTCGGCAGATTTCAGGCTGTCCTCCAGCAGCAAAATGTCACCGCGTTCGATGGCCGGCATATAGGGGGAACCCCAGATCCCCGCCATGGTGTTGAGGTTGCCGCCGATCAGCCGCCCCGCTACCCGACCAGTCCCCACCGAGATCAGCCGGTTGGGCTGGCACTGCTTGGCCCGGGTCTGATTTTCCCAATCGAGCCGTTCATCGCTCCACTTTGCCGGGGTGGGCAACGTGCAGGGAACGCCAGCCTCCTCGGCCAGCACAATCTGTAAAAAACTGGCCAGCGTCTCCTCCACCAGCGGCGGCAACTCGCCGAACGAGGCCACCAGCGCCGGGCCATAAAAGGTAACCAGGCCAGTTTGGGCGTGGATGCCGAGCAGCAGTGCCGTCACATCGGAGTAGCCGACGATGATCTTGGGATCGCGCTTGAGCGCCTCAAAATCGAGGTAGGGCAGCAGGGAGTTGGAGTTGCTGCCGCCAATCACCGACATGATGCAGCGCACTTCTGGGTCGCGAATAAGGGCGTTGAGCTCCTCGGCCCGCGCGGCGATGGAGCCGGATCGCCAGTGATCCTGCTGGCCGGTGAGGCTGCCCGCCTTGAGCCTAAAGCCCTGCCCCTCAAGAAAGGCTTTTGCGCGGGCAAAACGGTTGGGTGCCCAGGCGGTCGCCGCGCTGGAAGGGGAGAAAAAAGCGATGGTATCGCCACGTCGGAGCAGCGGGGGAACCAATAACGTCATGACACACTCATCCTTGCCAATATCCAGCCATCACAGAGTCGTTGAGACTCCTACACAACCCCTTTGATCACAACGGGTTTATCAGTGTCGTTTAGAAATACAAAACACTTGATTCATTATTAACAGATATTCTAAACACTATCCCCTTCCTAGAATGACCTCATTGCGATGGCCAACCCCGGTTGGTTGTCAGAACGGTCGGCCTGACAGCCCGGACGTTCTCTTTCCCACTTTTTCTCTCTGACTTATCAATGAGGTGCCTGTCATGAACAAAAACGCATCCCCCAGCGCATTGGTTGTAGAAGGCGGCGCCATGCGCGGCATATTTGCCAGCGGCGTGCTGGATGCGTTTATCGAGCATGACTATCGCCCCTTTGACTTCGCCATCGGCGTCTCGGCGGGGGCCACCAACTTGCTGGCTTATCTCGCCAGCCAGCATGGCCGTAGCCACGAGATCCTGACCAAACTGGCGTGCAGCCAGCAGTTTATGGATCCCCTGCGTTTTGCCAAGGGGGGCAATCTGGTGGATATCCACTGGCTGTGGAACACCAGCTGCAGCAAGTATCCTCTCGACATTCACGCCTACCGGGAGACCGGCATCCCCTTCTATGCGGTGGTGACCAATACCCTGACCGGCAAGGCGGAGTACATCCGGGTCAAGCCGGAGAACATGAACGAGGTGCTGCCCGCCAGCTGCGCCATTCCCCTCGCCTCCCACGAATACCCGGAAGTGCACGGGGTACCGATGACAGATGGCGGGGTAGCCGACTCCATCCCGGTGATCGAGGCCTACCGCCGCGGTGCCCGTCACCTGACGGTGATCCTCTCCGAGCCCCTTGGCTATCGGCTAAAGCCGATGCCCTTCCCCTGGATGATCCGCACCCTGCTCAAGACCCGTCCCGCGCTGGCACAGGCGCTGGAGCAGCGGGATCGCAGCTACAACGAGGCGCTCGATTTTATCGCCAATCCGCCGGAGGACTGCCAGATCGAGGTGATCGCCCCGGCTGACTACTTCCCCGTTTCCCGTTTTACCCGCGATATCAACAAGCTGGAGATGGGATACGTGATGGGCAAGTGCGCAGGCTATCAGGCCGCCCTGCTCAATTGATAAGGGTTTTACAGGCATGACCCGACCTGCCGCGACGCACGCGCCGCCAACACAATAACAATCGGGTCAGTTGAGCAACATGAGTCATAAAAACAGACCGTGGCGAGGCAAGCGCGGCCAGAACCGGTGCCAGACACCCTGACCGGCCCGCGCCTCATCCCTATGCCAGGGCATCTCACCCTCATACAAGGTGTTTATTTATGTCGTTTCTTCTCACCCATCCCGCGCTGGCGCAGCTGTTCGAGCGGCTGCTGCCCGATTACCGGATCATGGCGCCCGCGGCCGAATATCGAGGCGGCCGCTTCTCCGACACCGACAACGTCACCTACCACAGCATCCGCCATCCGGCCGATCTGGTGTGGCAGGAGAAGTCCCACTTCTCCCCGAAAGAAGTGGTGCTCCCCATCACCCAGACCCTGTTCCACTTCGACAATCTGGAGCTGCGCGAATCAAAGGTGGAGGCCAAGCCCACCCTGCTGTTCTTGCGCAGCTGCGATATCCACGCTCTGCGCAGGCTGGATCAGGTCTACCTGAAAAATGGCCAGAACAGCGACGTCTACTACGCCAGACTGCGCAGCAAGCTCAAGCTGGTGCTGCTGGAGTGCCGCGAGAGCTTCGAGAACTGCTTCTGCGTCTCCATGGGCAGCAACGAGACCCAGGACTACGCCGCCGCCATTCGTCTGAGCGATGAGGGTGCCCGTATCGAGGTAAAGGATCCCGAGCTGCTCGGCTACTTTGCCGAGCTGGGTGAATCCGATGACTTCACCCCGGAATTTGTCCAGAGCAACCCGGTCAAGGTACGCACCCCGGACAGCGTCTGTGACGACCCCCAGCGGATCCGCCAGATCCTCACCGCCCATCCGGTCTGGGCCGAGTACGACAGCCGCTGCATCGGCTGCGGCCGCTGTACCACCTCCTGCCCGACCTGCAGCTGCTACAGCGTGCACGACCTCACTTATGCCGAGAACCCCAAGCAGGGCGAGCGCCGTCGCCAGTGGGCCAGCTGTATGGTGGATGGCTTTAGCGACATGGCCGGTGGCCACGGTTTTCGCGCCAAACATGGCGAGCGCCTGCGTTATCGCGCCCTGCACAAGGTCAACGACTACAAGGCCCGTCAGGGAGAGGAGCACATGTGCGTCGGCTGCGGCCGCTGCGACGATCGCTGCCCTCACTACATCTCCTTTAGCAACATCATCAACAAGATGACCGATGTGGTCGAACAGACCATCGCAGCCGACAACGCGCAGGGGGCGAACTGATATGTGCCAGTGCCAACAAACCGCAACAGCAGAACCGCAGCAGGACGTGGTCGAAAACCGCCTGCTGCCCAAGGCCTACACCATTCTGGCCATCGAGCGCCACACCGAACTTGAGTGGAACTTTCGAGTATCACGCGACTTTGATGTCCACTACGGCCAGTTTGTGGAGATCTCCCTGCCCACCGTGGGCGAAGCGCCCATCTCGGCCTCCGACTATGGCGATGGCTATGTGGATCTGTTGATCCGCAAGGTCGGCAAGGTAACCGATGCGCTGTTTGCCCTCGATGTGGGCGACAAGGTGTGGATGCGCGGCGTCCACGGCAACGGCTATCCGCTGGAGACCTATCGCAACCAGCACCTCATCGTGGTGGCGGGCGGCACCGGCGTAGCGCCGGTCAAGGGGCTGCTGCGCCGCTTCAGCAAACATCCGGAAGAGGTGAAATCCCTCGACATGATCCTCGGCTTCAAGAACGAGCAGGCGGTGCTCTATCGCCACGAGATGCCGCTCTGGGCCGAGCAGCAGAACCTTATCGTCACCCTGGACGAGGGCAAGGAGAGCGAGCAGTTTCGCATTGGCCGGGTCACCGACTACATCGACCAGCTGGATCTCGCTGACAAGGAGGATATCCAGGTGATCGTGGTCGGCCCCCCCATCATGATCCGCTTCGTGGTGCTCGCCTTCCTCGAGCGGGGTATCCCCAAGGATCGAATCTGGGTCGACTACGAACGCCGCATGGCCTGCGCCGTGGGCAAATGCGGCCACTGCCGGATGGGCGACACCTATATCTGCGTAGATGGACCGGTCTTTCGTTTTGACCAGGCCCAGCATCTGATCGACTGAGGGAGAACACCATGAGTCTCGATATCGACATCATCAAGGCCCGCGCCAAGAACGAATACCGCCTCTCCAAGGTGCGCGGCGAAGCGATGATCAGCGTACGCATTCCCGGCGGGATCATGCCCGCCCACCTGCTGGCGGTGGCCCAGCAGATCGCCGAACAGTACGGCAACGGCCTGATCCACCTCACCACCCGCCAGAAGCTGGCGATGCCCGGCATCAAATATCAGGACATGGACAAGGTCAACGCCGCCCTCGAACCCTTTATCAAGGAGATCGAGGTGGAGACCTGCGGCATCGAGGTAGAGGACACAACAGCCGGTTACCAGACCATCGGCGGGCGCAATATCGTCGCCTGTCAGGGCAACACCATCTGCCAGAAGGGCAATATCGACTGCACCGGGCTGGCTCAGCGGATGGAGAAACACCTCTACCCCAACCCCTATCACCTCAAGATGGTGATCGCCGGCTGCCCCAACGACTGCGCCAAGGCCAACATGGCCGACTTCGGCATCCTCGGCATCGCCAAGATCCACTTCAATGCCGAGCGCTGCATCGGCTGCGGCGCCTGCGTCAAGGCATGCAGCCACCACGCGGTGGATTGCCTCGCCATCAAGCATGGCAAGGCGGTGAAGGAGGAGAGCAAGTGTATCGGCTGTGGCGAGTGTGTGCTGGCCTGCCCGACCCTGGCCTGGCAGCGGGATCCCAAGCAGCTCTACATGGTCAAGCTGGGGGGGCGCACCAGCAAGAAGACCCCCCGTACCGGCAAGCTGTTCCTCAACTGGGTCACCGAAGAGGTGCTGCATGCGGTGATCAAGAACCTGTTCGAGTTCGAGGCCGAGATGCTGGATGGCAAGCCCATCTACCTGCACATGGGTCACCTTATCGACCGGGCCGGTTATCACAAGTTCAAGGAGCGGGTGCTGCGCGGCGTCACCCTCAACCCGGAAGCCATGGTCGCTGACCGCATCTTCTGGGCCGAAGATCAGTACGTCGCCAACATGCATGTCAAAGCGGTGCAATAGGAAAAACCTCGTTTGGGGAAGCGTGATCAAGTGGCCGACACCGGTGGGGATCTGTCGTTGGCCCGGGCGTAGATCACCCTTCCCCTTTTTTATTCCCGTCGGGGGATCTTTCCCCCGACCATCAGGGGTACGTCACGGCGTGCCCTGCTATCTCGCCCGGCGCGGCATTGCGAGCGGGCCAGCATCCGGAGCCTGTTATGGACTTTCTCCCTCTCTTCTGTCAGCTGCAACACAAGCCGGTGCTTATCGTCGGCGGTGGCGAAGTCGCTGTGCGCAAGGCGCGCCTGCTGCTCGATGCCAAAGCCCGGGTGACCATCAATGCCCCCCATCTGGAACCCCAGCTGATGAGCTGGGCCGAGCAGGGAGTGCTGACCGTCTGCGCCGCCGACTTTCACCCCGAACTGCTCGATGGCAAGTGGCTGGTGATCGCCGCCACCAACCAGCCCGAGGTCAACCAGCAGGTTTTCAACGAAGCGAATCGGCGCCAAATCTTCTGCAACGTGGTGGACTCTCCGGCCCACTGCAGCGCCATCATGCCCGCCATCATCGACCGCTCGCCGCTGATGGTGGCCATCTCCAGCGCAGGCGCGGCGCCGGTTCTAAGCCGCCAGCTGCGGGAAAAACTTGAAGCCATGCTGCCGCAACACCTCGGCCAACTCGCGGCGCTGGCGGGCAAGCTGCGCGAGCAGGTCAAACTCATTCCGGACAAGCTGGCCCGCCGCCGCTTCTGGGAGCGGCTCTTTAGCCATGAGCGACTGGCATGCCAGCTGGCCCGCGGCCAACAACAGGCCGCCGAGCAGAGCGTCGCCGAGCTACTCGATGAGCAACCGCAGAGCAAGGGAAGCGTAACCCTGGTGGGCGCAGGCCCCGGCGATGCGGGCCTGCTTACCCTGAGCGGTCTGCAGCAGCTGCAGCAGGCGGATGTGGTGGTCTATGACCGGCTGGTGTCGCAGGAGGTGTTGGCGCTTGTTCGCCGGGATGCCGAGCGGATCTTTGTTGGCAAGGAGGCAGGACGCCACTGCGTACCCCAGCAGGCGATCAACCAGCTGTTGCTGGAACAAGCGCAGCTGGGCAAACAGGTGGTGCGGCTCAAGGGGGGCGATCCCTTTATCTTTGGCCGGGGTGGCGAGGAGCTGGAAACCCTGGCCGAGGCGGGCATCCCCTTCTCGGTGGTACCGGGCATCACCGCCGCATCGGGCTGCGCCGCCTACAGCGGCATTCCCCTCACCCACCGCGATCACGCCCAGCGGGTGCAGTTCATCACCGGCCACGACAAGGAGGGCAATATCGCCCAGGAGTGGTCGGCGCTGGCGGCCCCCCGCCAGACCCTGGTGTTCTACATGGGGCTGGCCCATGCCGCCCGCATTCAGGATGCGCTGCAAACCCACGGCATGCCCGGTCACACCCCGGTGGCGCTGGTGGAGCAAGGCACCCAGCTCAGTCAGCAAGTGGTGCGCGGCGAGCTGCAGCAGTTGGCCGAACTGGCCCGTCAGGTGAAGAGCCCGAGTCTCATCATCATCGGCTCGGTGGTCACTCTGGCCGACCAGCTCGACTGGTATGGCAACGGCAGAAATTGATCAATAAACGAGAAGGGCAGACAACCGGGTTGTCGGCCCTTGGGCAGCCGGCACTTTATCCGTGACCCTGCCTGCGACGGCAGTTGTCGGCAACCCTTGCTTGGCGCATCACACCAGCACGGCGGTGCCACTGATGCTGACCATCAGCATGCTGCCATTTTGCCCCACCACCTCGTAGTCGATATCGATACCGACCACCGCATTGGCACCAAGGGCGGCGGCACGCTCTTTCAGCTCATCGAAGGCGATGTCGCGGGCGCGAGCCAGCTCTTTTTCATAGGCGCCGGAGCGGCCGCCGATGATGTCGCGGATCCCGGCAAAGAGATCCTTGAAAATGTTGGCGCCGAGAATGGCTTCGCCAACCACGATACCGCGGTATTCACGAATGGTTTTGCCTTCCAGCGTGGGGGTTGTCGAGAGGATCATCTTGAACTCCTGTGAGTAGCAGAAGGCCCCAGACTACCCCAACTGCCAGCAAATCCCAACCGGGTGGTGTCCTGTACGACGCCGACCTTAAAAATCACGACAGCCAGATAAAAAAACACCGCGCACGGGGCGCGGTGTTGATGGCAGAGGGTCTAGCCCGCGGCAACGCCGTTACGGGTTGTAGGAGACCACCGAGCCACTGAGGCCGGTCATCTGAGAGATCCGTCCCTGCATCCCCTGCAGTTTGGCCTTGGAGACATCCGGCCCGATAAAGACCCGGTTGAGCTGCCCCTGCACCGGTGTGCGCGGCGAGGTGTGGGCAGAGTAGCCCGCTGCACGCAGCTTGCTCACCAGCGCATTGACGCTGTCGACGTTCTTGAAGGCGCCAAGCTGGAGGATCCAGCTACCCTGCGCTGGCGCGGCAGCGGGTGCAGGTGTGGTCGGCTGATTCATCTTGCTTTCAATCAGATCGTCGAGGGACTTGATCTGACCAGCCTGCGGTTTGGCTGGCGTAGGAGCCTTGGCCACTTCAACCGGTTTGGCTGGTGTCGGCTTGGGTGCTGGCTTGGGCGGTTCGACCGGTTTTTTGGCCACCACTTCCGGCTTGGGCTGTGGCTTGGGTTGGGCATTCGGTTGCGACTGTACCGGTGCCGCAGGGGTTGTAGCCGGCTGTGCGCCGCTGCCCTGACCGGCGAGGGTCATGGGGTCCGCCACCTCTTCCACTTGCCACTGCTGGGCCGCAGAGGCCTGTTGCTGGCTGGCCAGATGATCGGCCGGCAAGGTGCTGGCTGCCGAGACCTGCAGCGCAGGCTTGGCAGGCTCCAGCTCGGGGCGCAGCGGGATCTTGGCAAAAGCCTCCTCCTTTTGCGCCAGCTTGTGACCATCCAGCAAGTCCGGCAGGAAAATAACAACCAGGGCCACCAGGATGACGGTGCCCACCAGACGGTTTTGAAACTTCGAGGCCAAGTTGAATCCTACCTTTACGTAACTCAATATGCGATTTGGCTCCCCGCCCGAGGGCTGGGGATCCGGGGTGTGGCCTAGACGGCGACACCCGCCAGAATGTCGGCGACAGTGTAAAACGAACCAAACACAATGACCATATCGTCCGGACTCGATGCGGCCAACGCTGCCTGATAAGCGGCGCTGACATCATCAAACTCCCTGGCAGGCCCCTTCCCCCCCCCCAGCGCGGCAGCCAGCTGCGTTGCGGTGGCGGCGCGCGGGCCGGTGAGACTGGCTAGATACCACTCGCCAATCAGGCCATCGAGTTCGGCAAGGGATCCCGCCATGTCCTTGTCTTTGAGCATGCCGACCACGGCGCGGCGCACACCCGAGCAGGGCATTTTGCGCAATTGCGCTGCCAGATAAGCTGCCGAATGGGGATTGTGGGCCACATCGACGATCACCAGCGGCGCGCTTTGCAGCTGCTGCATCCGGCCAGCCAGCCGGGCATTGGCCAGCCCGTCACGAATGGCAGACTCCGGCAGCGGCAAGCCGAGCGATTCCAGCGCCGCCAGCACAGTCACTGCATTCATCAGCGGCAGCGCCGGTTTGGGCAGATCCCGCCACTGGTTGAGGCCCAGATAATCCCAACCGCTCTCGCGCTCATCGCCACGAAAATCGATACCGACCTGACGCAGGTTGGCACCAAGACGCTGTGCTTCGCTCGCGATAGTCGCAGGTGGATTGGGCTCACCGCTGATGGCGGGTTTGCCGGCGCGATAGACCCCAGCCTTCTCCACCGCCACGGCTTCACGGGTATCACCCAGCCAGTCGCAGTGATCGAGGGCAATGGAGGTGATCATCGCCACATCGGACTCCACCACATTGGTGGCATCGAGCCGGCCACCCAACCCCACCTCCAGCAGCAGCACATCGGGCGCGGCGCGGCGGAACAGCCACAGCCCAGCCAGCGTCGCGAACTCGAAGAAGGTAAGGGCAATTTCGCCGCGAGCCGCTTCCACCTCGGCAAAGGCGGCGCAGTGGTCGCTGTCGGGCAGCTCCTGCCCGTTGACCCGCACTCGCTCGGTAAAGTGCAGCAGATGGGGCGAGGAGTAAACGCCGACCTTATAGCCTGCGGCCATCAGAATGCTGGCCACCATGGCACAGCTGGAGCCCTTGCCGTTGGTGCCCGCCACCGTGACCACCTTGAACGGCAGTTGGGTAAGCTCCATGCGGCGGGCAACGGCACCGACCCGATCCAGTCCCATGTCGATATTGACCGGATGGATCTGCTCCAAATAAGAAAGCCAGTCGACAAGCGACCGGCTTTGGGATTGTTGCATGTTTGAACTCATCTTCACTCTTCGATGACGTGAGTATTCAGCATTTTGGCGAGCAGGCTGGCCAGACGGTTACGCATGTCGCGACGATCGATAATCAGGTCGATGGCCCCCTTCTCCAGCAGAAACTCGGAACGCTGGAAGCCTTCCGGCAGTTTCTCGCGTACGGTCTGCTCGATAACCCGAGGGCCGGCAAAACCGATGAGCGCCTTGGGCTCGCCCACGTTGATGTCACCCAGCATCGCCAGACTTGCGGAGACCCCCCCCATGGTGGGGTCGGTCAGTACAGAGATAAAGGGCAGGCCAGCCTTGGAGAGTCGGTCCAGCGCCGCACTGGTCTTGGCCATCTGCATCAGGGAGAAGAGGGCTTCCTGCATGCGGGCACCACCAGAAGTGGAGAAACAGACCAGACCGCGGCCCTCCTTGATGCACTCCTCGACGGCGCGCACGAAGCGGGCACCGACCACGGAGGACATGGAGCCACCGATAAAGGAGAACTCAAAGGAACAGGCGACAACCGGCACCCCTTTGAGGGTCCCTTTCATTACCACCAGCGCATCTTTTTCTCCTGTCGCTTTCTGGGCGGCAGACAAACGATCCTTGTAGCGCTTGGAATCCTTGAATTTCAGTACATCCTGCGGCTCCAGCTCGGCACCGATCTCGGTACGACCCTGCTCGTCGAGGAAACTCTCGAGACGGGCGCGAGCGCTGATGCGCATATGATGATCACACTTGGGGCACACTTCGAGGTTGCGCTCCAACTCTGCCCGGTAGAGCACCTGTTCACAAGCACTGCACTTGGTCCACACCCCTTCCGGAATGTTGTGACGACGGGGTGCAGTGATCTTGCTCTTGGGAAGAATCTTCTCAAGCCAGCTCATGGAATTCCTTAATGCTTTTGTGCCTGACAAAACGCATCGAGCCTAGATTGTTCAATGACTTAATAGCTCGATGGCAACAAATGACGGGTCATTAAACCACAATTTTTCGGGCGCAGTTACTAAAAACTGGTCGTACCCGGTGCCGAGTCCGGCAGCCACAGCGGGCCGAGCGGCAACTGCGGCAGAGCAAACTCGGCCGGGTAATCCACGTCGACCAGATAGAGGCCACCAGCCTTGGCGGTCGGCCCGGCCAGATTGCGATCCTTGGCCGCCAGCACCTCGGCAATCCACTCCACCGGTTTGAGCCCCTGCCCCACCAGCAGCAGGGACCCGGTGATATTGCGCACCATGTGGTGCAGGAAGGCATTGGCACGAATATCGAGCACGATGTAGGGCCCCTGACGACTGACGCACAGATGGGTCACATTGCGCCACGGGGTATTGGATTGGCAAGCGACGGCGCGAAAAGTGCTGAAGTCGTGCTCCCCCAGCAGGCTCTGGCCCGCCTGGTGCATCAACTCGGCATCAATGGTCTCGTGATAATGACTGACGCCACTGCCCAGGATCGCCGGACGGAAGTTGTGGTTGTAGATGACATAGCGGTAGCGACGAGCGGTGGCACTGAAGCGGGCGTGGAACGTGTCGTCCACCTCCTTGACCCAGCGCACGGCGATATCAGGCGGCAGGTTGGAGTTGAGCCCCAGGGTCCAGGCACCTTCGGCACGGTTCGCCTCGGTATCGAAGTGGATCACCTGGCCGGTCGCATGGACACCGGCATCGGTGCGTCCGGCACACTGGATGGAAACAGGGTGGTTGGCGATCCGGCTGATGGCCTTCTCCAACTCCTCCTGTACGCTGATCACTTCACGCTGACGCTGCCAGCCGAAATACCGGCTGCCGTCATATTCAATACCTAGGGCAATTCGCATGGATAAACTTGTCTTGTTGTGAAACGCAGTGAAAGAAACGGGGCGGATTATACGCGCTCAGCTAGAAAAGTCCCATAAAGCGCACAATTGGCTGGCATGCCTGGCCTCAACCCCATCAAACATCACCATAAAGAAGAGGGCAGCCCACTGGCTGCCCTCGTCATGCTCATCTCGTTATGAAAGATGACTCACCCCAGCCGTTTGAGCAGTTTCTCAGCCTCGGCACGCTGATGATCAGTTCCCTGCGCTGCCGCCTCTTGCAGCAATTCGCGGGCGCTGTCCTTGTCATCAATCTCGAGGTAGGCGCGGGCCAGATCCAGCTTGGCTCCCACACCACCGTCGTCGGCATCCACGTCAAACCCGGTGGATTCCGGCAGCACCTCGGGGAAGCCATCGAGCCCCACATCCAGCGAGAAGCCCTGATAAGGCTCCTGCTCAGTGGTGCTGGCATCGGCATCGGCCAGCAGCTTGTCGATCTCGACGTAGCCGCTCTCCTGCGCTTGCTCACGCGGCTGCACATCTGCCGGATGAGACTCCACTTCGGTGAAGGCATCCTCAAAATCGGAGAGCGCCAGTTCATTGGGATCCCACTCCAGATCCAGCTCGGTCTCCTTGCCTTTGGTTGACTCAAGCCCCAACTCGGCCAACATATCATCAGCCGAACCATCCACGCTCAAGTCGATGGCATTGTTGCCCTCGCCCGCAGCCGGTTCATCCACCTCGTGTTCAAAATCACCCAGATCAAAACTGGCCAGATCATCAGCAGCCGAACTCTTGCTGCTTGCACTCAACTCCGGTTCCAGATCAGCCGAAAGATCCGCATCAAGCTCGGCAAACAGGGCTGCCTGCAGCTCCTCTTCACTCATGAGCTCATCAGCCCCCCTGGACTTGGGGTTGAACTCGCTGGCCAGATCCATGTCGGGTTCATTGGCCAACGCGACAGGCTCATCCAGCGAGAGATCGAGATCCGGAACCAGATCAGGGTCACGGCTGGTTGGCTGGGCAGCCATTCGCTCCGGCTCGAAACCTTGCAGATCTATCTCGCCATCGTCGCTGAAGACCAAGTCAACATCAGGCTTTTTAGCTGACGCATCGGGCTCGACCGGCATAAAACCATCAGGAGTGTTGAGATCCGGCATCGGGCGCACCGGCTCGTTATCAGTCAAATCGACGCTTAGCAGATCATCGAACTCGCTCTGCTCCTGATCCATCATCATGGCGGTGGACTCGGAGAGGCTCTTCTCCTGCTCCTCCAGCTCGCGACGAGCCCGAGCCCGCAGCCACAGGGTCACCAGCGCCAATACCAGCAGCACCGGCAACAAGATGATCATGGCGAGATTGAGCGGCGAGGAGAGTAGCTCCATCAGCCAGTGCTGCTTGGGTTCAGGCTCTGCCACCACGGGGGGGACAGGTCTGGCCTTCAACTCGGCTAGCTCTTTTTGCAGTGCTGTCTGATCCTGCAACTGGGCCTTGAGGGTCTCGACCTCTTCGGTCAGGGATTGCAGGCGCAGTTTGAGCCTGTGGTTCATCTCGGTCACCTGACCGAGCTGGGCGTTGGCATCTTCCAGTGCCAGCGCCATCTCGGTGGCCGGTTTGCCCACCGGTTTTTCAAGATCGGAAGGCAGAGGCGCCGGTGTGGTGTTTGCTGCGGCGCTCGTCGCCGGGACTGGGGCCACCGCCTCTTTTGACGCGGGCTCGCTCGCCTTGACAACATCTTTGGTTTCAGCAGACGGTTGCGGTGCTACAACAGGAGCAGGAATGGGGGCCGCTTTTGCCGCAGGCAACGGAGCTGGCGCGGTTTTCACCGGTTCGGCTTTGGCAGTCTCAACCTTCACGGGCTTGGCCGCCGGTTTGGCACCATGGGCCTGCTTCTCGGCGAGATACTTGGGACTCAGCCCCTTCCAGCTGGCGTTGTCACTGCGGAATCTGGCTCGCGCCTGAGCGTCGGTGATGACGCTCGCTTCGGCCACGGTCGGCAGCAAAATGCGGGACCCCACCAGAATGTGGTTGATGTTGCCATCGGCAAAACTGCGGGGGTTTTTCTCGTAGATCGCTACCATGGTCTGGTAGACGCTGACATTACTGGAGGGGCGGTATTTGCTCGCCAGACTCCAGAGGGTATCGGTTGGACGAACAGGGCCATAACTACCGGCATTGGCCGTGACCTGACGAACCACAGGCTGGGCGGTTGCACGTACCGGTTGCGCAACGGGTCTGGCGACCGGCTGCGCCAGCGGTTGGGTATTGACGGCGGGAGGTACGGGCTCGTCAGGGCCTTTTAGCTCGACAAAAAAAGGCTCCCGCGCCGAATCTTCAGCCTGGACGTTGCCCAGCAGACCCAATGCGAAAAGCGTTGCCAATGTTATGCGGGAATGTCCCATATTCGTTCCTTCGTATGACGGCCCTATCACATTGAAAAATCTGGATAGTTACCCCAAAACAGTCGGTTCAATATAAATCAGGCTCGCGTCGCAAGCCAGTAGTCCGACACATTTAGCACCCGACTTGACTCTGAGTGTAGGAAAAAACTTAATCAGTTGATATCGCAACAGAATCTTGATGTAACGGAGTGCGGCATGGGTCACACCCCGGTTTGATCACAGGCCGGATGCGCAGCACTCCCTGCTGCGCATCTGTGACATCTCTCCAGCCTTACAGATAGTCGCGAACCAGCAGCTCGGCAATCTGTACACTGTTGGTTGCCGCGCCCTTACGAACGTTATCGGCCACGATCCACATATTGATACCACTCGGATGAGAAATATCCTGGCGCACCCGACCGACCAGCACCTCATCCTTGCCGGTGGCATCACGCACCGGGGTCGGATAGTCCCCTTCGTCATCAAACAGGGTCACGCCCGGTGCATTGCGCAGCAGGTCCTTGACCTGTTCGGCATCGAGCGGCTGGTGCAGTTCGACATGTACCGCCTCGGCGTGGCCGTAGAAGACCGGCACCCGCACGCAAGTCGGATTCACGGCAATGCTGGCATCGCCGAGGATCTTCTGGGTCTCCCACACCATCTTCATCTCTTCACGGGTGTAGCCGTTGTCGGTGAAGTTGTCGATCTGCGGGATCAGGTTAAAGGCGATCTGCTGCGGATAGAGGGTCGGTTCTACCGGACGACCGTTGAGCAGATGAGCGGTCTGTCCCGCCAGCTCGCTGATCCCCTCTTTGCCCGAGCCGGACACGGATTGATAGGTGGCAACATTGATACGGGCAATGCCCACTTCGTCATGCAGCGGCTTCAAGGCCACCAACATCTGGATAGTGGAGCAATTGGGGTTGGCGATGATGTTGCGATTGCGAAAATCGGCCAGCGCATCCGGGTTCACTTCCGGGATCACCAGCGGGATATCTTCGTCATAGCGGAAGCAGGAGGTATTGTCGATAACGATGCAGCCGTGCTCGGCAGCAATCGGTGCCCACTTGGCAGATGCCTCGGCACCGGCGGAGAAGAGTGCGATCTGCACCTGGCTCCAGTCAAACTCCTCCACATCGAGGATCTCGAGGTTCTTGCCGCCAAAACGCACGGTATCACCGGCACTGCGGCTGGAAGCCAGCGGATAGAGGGTCGCTACCGGAAATTCGCGCTCTTCCAGGATCTCGATCATCGCCTGACCCACGGCGCCGCTGGCACCCAATACCGCTACGTTAAACTGCTGGCTCATTCTGTTCTCCTCTGATAATGCTGCAATGGCGCCGGCTGGCACCATGGTCGGCATACTCTCGCGCTGCGAGATGACGCTGCCTGATATAGCTGAGTTGGCGCAGCAGGATCTGCGCCAACTCAGTAAAAAATGGTTTCAGTATGGCCAGTACGGCTCACCTCTTCCCGTTATCTTCCAACAATTTGCCCCCTGTTCAGGAGCGTGACAGCGCAAATCCCAAGGCGCCGAGCGCCTGACAGGCAAAGGCCCCCTCAATCTGCAGGGAGGACAGTTCACGGCGCTCGGGATAGTGTTTGCGCTGCTCGTCAAAGCTGCCGGACTGGCCGAGTCGTACCCGAAAACGGGCATCATCGCGGCGCACGTCATAGACCAGATGCACCAGCTGCTTGATCAGCGCCTGATCCGGTATGCGGCCCGGCACCACTGCCTGCACATCGGGAGCTGGCAACAGCTGACTCAAATCCTGACGAGGCTCGCGCCCCAGCTGCTGGCAGAGCGCCTGATAGAGCATCCAGGTGCCACGCGCCTTCCCCTCCAGGCTGTAACCGGCGATATGAGGGGTGGCAATCTCGGTATGGGGCACCAGCGCTGCCAGTGGCTCGGGCTCGTTCTCCCACACATCCATCACCAGTCGCAACGGCGCATCGCTCAACTGGCGTGCCAGCAGGGCCCGGTTATCCCACACCTCACCGCGGGATGCGTTGATCAGGATCTGCCCGGCAGGACGGACAGCTATCTGTTCTGCATCCAGCAGATGGTAGGTGGCATCCGGCCCTTCACGGGTAATGGGTACGTGAAAGCTGACAATATCGGCATCAAGAGCGGTCTGATAGTCGACAAAACCCGCATCCGGATTATCCCGCGCCTTGGGCGGATCACAGCGCAGCACCTTCATGCCGAGCGCTTGGGCCTTGCCAGCCACGCACTCACCGGTATTGCCCGCGCCAATCACCGCCAGCGTCATCGCCGAGAGGTCGAGCTCGTAACGCTCCGCCAGTACCAGCAGAGCCGAGAGTACATAATCCCCCACCGAGTACTTGTTGCAACCGGGGGCGCTGAAGAAGGGAATATTGCGACTTGCCAGCAGGGCCTTGTCCACATGGTCGGTGCCGATGGTGGCGGTGCCGACAAACCCGAGTTTGGGGCTGGTTGCCAGCAAATCGCCGTTGACGCGGGTGACCGAACGCACCAGCAGCACATCAGCATCCAGCAGATCGCTAGCCTGCATCTGCCGTCCGGGCAAGGCGACTACCTCGCCAAATTCGGCAAACAGCTCAACGGCATGGGGCATATTCTCATCAACGACTATCTTCATCGGGCTCTCTTTGGTCACAACCGCCACGGGGGCGCCATTCTAGCGCAAAGCCGCCCGAGATTTCAGCCTGTGATGCAATCGGCAGAGAATCGGCATCCATTGCGCGGTGACGGCTCGATCCGACTGTTCAAACAGAATATTTCGCTACAAATGTGTAAGCAGAGGTAACAAACCCTCGGCTCGGCTTGGTCTGTACATGCCCCGATGGCACAATGCCTCCTCATTTTGCGATAGCCCATACTAGCCATGCCGCCACACTCATCATCGCTCTCAGCCCCAGTCCCATCACTCACGCGCAGTCAGGTGCTCGGGTTTAGCGCCCTATTGATCCTGCCGCTGCTGTTGCTCACTACGCTGCCCTGGCAGCCTTTTCTGATCGACTCCCTGCATTCAGGCTGGTTATGGTGGTCATACGCCCTGACCCGCATGGTCGATATTCCCGGGATCGGGGTCAGTGGCGCCCTCTTGCTGCTACTGACCCGCTACAAACTCAAACTGGAGTGGGCCTCCTTCATTGCGCTGGGGTGTGCACTGGCGGCCCTGCTTGCCAGCGACTGGGTGATCAAGAGCCTGGTCAAACACCTGACCGAAGAGCCCAGACCCTACCTGCTCTGGCTGGAGAGTCAGGGGCTGATCCCGGCCATTAAAAGCTTCTACGCCAGTAGCGTCGATGTACGCAGTGAGCAGGTGCATACGGCCAGTCAGTTGCTGGCCCTGCCAGAGTGGCTCGGCCACCACTGGCAAAAGGAGGTGAATTACGCCTTCCCCTCTGGCCACAGTATCGCCGCCATCAGCCTGGCCCAATTCTTTGGCCTCATCTGGCTGGCCCGCGCCCCCACGGGCGTCTGGCTACTGCCACTGTGGGCCCTGGGGGTTGGTCTGTCGCGCATGGTAATGGGGATGCACTGGCCGGTGGATGTGCTGGCCAGCGCCCTGCTTGGCACTGTCACGGCGCTGATCGCCGCCCGCTGGTGGCTGCACAGATATTGAATCCAGCGCCATCTTGCATAGGCTTCCTGCGTGGGATGGGAGGACAAGCCAACGCTTTTTTGCCATAATGCCGCCTCATTTTATCCCGACCGAGATCCCATGACCGACGCAGTTCATACCCTCAAGGGCCGTTTCCGTGGTTTTTACCCCGTCGTCATCGATGTTGAAACAGCCGGGTTCAACGCCAAGACCGATGCTTTGCTCGAAATCGCGGCTTACACCCTGAAAATGGATGAGCAGGGCTGGCTCGTTCCCGACCAGGTGTTCCACTTTCATGTCGAGCCCTTCGAAGGGGCCAATCTGGAAAAGGCCGCGCTGGAGTTCACCGGCATAGACCCCTACAACCCGTTGCGTGGCGCAGTCTCGGAAAAAGAGGCATTGACCGAGATCTTCAAGGGGATCCGCAAGGGGATGAAGGAACAGGATTGCGGCCGCGCCATCATAGTGGCCCACAACGCCACCTTCGATCACGGCTTCGTGATGGCCGCCGCCGAACGAGCAGGCCTCAAGCGCAATCCGTTCCACCCGTTTGCCACCTTCGACACCGCCGCCCTCTCCGGGCTTGCGCTGGGTCAGACCGTGCTGGCCAAAGCGTGCCAGAGCGCCCGCATCCCGTTTGACAATAAAGAGGCGCACTCTGCCCTCTATGACACCGAGCGCACCACCGAGTTGTTCTGTCATATCGTCAACCGCTGGAAGAGCATGGGGGGCTGGCCGCCAGCGTATCCGGATGACGACACACCGGATACCCCTGCCGATGACGACGTGCAGACATAAACAAATGAAGGCTGCCACTGGCAGCCTTCGCTTTTTGCGAAACGGGTTTGAACGCACAGCGCACCGATAATCACTATCAACCGTTATGTATGCGATCTATGGAGACAAACAGGTCGGAAAGCCTCATGTTGATCAACCCGGCGCCACAAGCAGCAGTGATATGGCCGGCTTGACCGATTTTTTACTCGACATTTGTCACATTTTTCGCAAACTAACCCCCCTTCATATGACAGACAGCAATAACAAACTATAAGGAAATCAAATGAATCCTGTTGTTATCGCAGTCGGGCTGATGCTGGTGCTCAGTCTGCTGCGGATCAATGTGGTGGTCTCGCTGGCGCTGGGGGCCATTGCTGGCGGCCTGGTGGGCGGGCTGTCGTTGACCGATACCCTCACCACCTTCAGCGGTGGCCTGGGCGGTGGCGCCGAGATTGCTCTCTCCTACGCCATGCTGGGCGCCTTTGCGGTTGCCATCTCCCGCTCCGGGATCACCGACCTGCTGGCCCGCAAGGTGATCAGCCAGTTGGGCAAGGGTGCCAGCTCGACCCGCATCATGTGGGTTAAAACCCTGCTGCTCTCTTCCGTGCTGGCCGTGGCCATCTCGTCCCAGAACCTGATCCCGGTTCATATCGCCTTTATTCCCATTCTGATCCCGCCGCTGCTGCATGTAATGGCGCAGATGCAGATCGACCGTCGTCAGGTGGCCTGTGTCATCACCTTTGGCCTGACCGCCACCTATATGGTGCTGCCGGTCGGCTTTGGCGGCATCTTCCTGAACAACATTCTGGCCAAGAACCTGATCGATAACGGCGTGCCCATCACCACCAGCCAGATCCCGCTGGCGATGGCCATTCCGGTTGCCGGTATGGTACTGGGCCTGCTGATTGCGGTATTCATCAGCTATCGCAAACCGCGCCAGTACGATCTGGCCAAGATCCTGGATGCCGAGCCCGAAGCGGTCGAGCTCAACCTCACTCATATCTGGGTGGCCCTGCTGGCCATTGGTGTAGCACTGGGGCTGCAGTTGATGACCAACAGCATCGTACTGGGTGCGCTGGCCGGTTTTGTCATCTTCACCTGCGGCGGCGTCATCAAGTTTCGCGAAAGCCAGGATGCTTTCACCCAGGGGGTGCGCATGATGTCGCTGATCGGCTTCATCATGATCTCCGCCGCCGGTTTTGCCGCGGTGATGAAGGCAACCCACGGGGTCGACTCTCTGGTACAGGTGGTCGCCTCCGGCATCGGCCAGCACAAGGGGATCGCCGCCTTCCTGATGCTGCTGGTGGGCCTGCTCATCACCATGGGGATCGGCTCCTCCTTCTCCACCGTGCCCATCATCGCCACCATCTATGTGCCGCTCTGTCTGCAGCTCGGCTTCTCACCGATGGCGATCATCGCGCTGGTCGGTACCGCTGGCGCGCTGGGGGATGCGGGGTCACCGGCCTCCGACTCTACCCTGGGCCCGACATCCGGCCTCAACGCCGATGGCCAGCACGACCATATCTGGGACAGCGTGGTGCCCACCTTTATTCACTACAACATCCCGCTGGTGATCTTCGGCTGGATTGCAGCCATGGTGCTCTGATCGCCCCTCTGACATCGAGCCATATACTGCAAAATACGAAACAAGAAGGCGACCTGATGGTCGCCTTCTTGATGATGACGTCACCTAATCACCAGGATATGGTCCCGAGAGGAGAAGCTCTTTATTGTGCTTCATGGATTCCCGGCTCTGGATGATTGCGCACTATAGTAGCCGCAGACTGTTTCGCTCTTAGTCAGTCTCTCGCCACTGATGCCATAACAACGTTTGCCTCTCCCCGCTTTGTGCGCGACACCCGCAGCCACATACCACGCCGATTAATTGCTCAGCGATTGGATATCATTTTGAAAAACTGATACTTAACTAGCTACACTAGCCATTATCAACATACAGGGACGTGTAAAAAATGAGCTTGATTGGCTTGGTGCTGGCATTGATCGCCATCCTTGGCGGCAACATGATCGAGGGTGGTCACCCCAGTGCACTGCTCGATCTGCCCGCATTCCTCATCGTGATCGGCGGCACCATAGGCGCTGCGCTGACCCAGTTCCCCTTCTCTGTCGTCGGTAGCACCATGAAGCGTTTCAAATGGCTGCTCTCTCCCCTCAAACTCGACATGCTGGAACAGGCCCAGTTACTGGAGACCCTGGCAGGCAATGCTCGCCGCAGCGGCATGCTGGCGCTGGAAGGGATGATCGAGGAGATCAAGGATCCCTTCCTGAAGAAAGGGGTGCAGATGATGGTCGATGGCTACGAGAAGAACAAAATCCACGAGGTGCTGGAGAACGAGATCGAATTTGAACAGGAAGATCTCGAACAGACGGTCAAATTCTATGAAGCCATGGGAGGCTACTGCCCGACCATGGGGATCGTCGGCGCGGTATTTGGCCTGATCCACGCCATGGGTCTGCTGGATGCCCCCGACAAGCTGGGTGGCGCCATCGCGGTGGCTTTTATCGCCACCATCTACGGGGTATCCGCCGCCAACCTGATCTTCTTGCCGTTCGGCAACCGCTACAAGGGGTTTGCCCACCAGATCCGCCACTACAAGGAGATGACTCTGACCGGCATTCTCTGCATCGTGGATGGCGAGTCCCAAGCACGCCTGCAAGTGACCCTCGAACCTTATCTGGGAGGCCATGGTGGCGAAAAAGAAAAAGGCTGAAGCGCCGGAGAACCACGAACGCTGGCTGGTCTCCTATGCCGACTTCATGACATTGCTGTTCGCCCTGTTTGTGGTGCTCTACTCCTTTGCCATGGCCAAGCAGTCCGAAACCCGGGTGCTTATCCAGGGCTTTATCGAGTCGCTGGGTAAAATCGGCCTCATCTCCCCGCCTGCCGGCTCACCCTTGATGCAGGGGGGCACAGGGATTCTCGAGCCGGAATCGAAGACCACGCCGAGCAGCCCGAAAGAAGAGACTGTACTGGAAAAAGATGCCCCCATGGCGGCATCGGACCCCTTCAACGAGACCATAGGTGCCTCGGAAAAACCGAGCGCCACCGAAGCCTGGCCCCACAAGACCAAGGAGCAGGAGTGGGTGCAGGTGACCAAGCAGAAGCTTGAGCAGCAACTCAAGGCCCAGATTGAATCGAAGGATCTCGAGGTCGAGCAACTCGGCAGTCAACTGGTGATCCGCATCGGCGAGAAGGCGCTATTCCCCTCCGATTCGGCGTTCCTGCAGCCCCAGTTCATCCCGCTGGTCAACAAGATCGCAGGCATTCTGGCCAATATCCCGGGGCAAGTAGTGGTCACCGGTCATACCGACAACTCCCAGGCGCCGGTGGAGCTTTATCGCAATAACTGGGAGCTCTCGGTGCTGCGGGCCTCTTCCATCGTGCAGACCATGCTGACCAACCCCCAGCTGGATGCCAGACGAGTCATCGCTCAGGGGGTTGCCGACACTCAACCCCGCTTTGCCAATGACACCCCTGAACATCGCCAGGCGAATCGCCGGGTCGATATCACCCTCTCTCAAGGCAAGGCCGCAGAAGAGTCGCTGCAACTGCTCAAGCCCTGATCCCCCCGCTCCTGCCTCGCGTGGGAGCCTCTTTTTAAAAACAAATAGCTCAATAATATCAACACCACAAGATCTTAATGATAATGATTGCCATTTATTGTCAAGTGGTCAGGCCTCTGCAATAATGCCGCCCCTCAGGCTTAAATAAAAACAATTATCATTATGAACAAACTGCTTCAGGCATGGCCGGCACTCTTGTGTGCCTCCGCTGGCGCGGCCGATCTCCCCCCTGTGGAGAAGGCTCGCAGCGACGACACCATCATTGTCACCGGGCAACGGGTACAACAGAAACTCTCCGATGTTTCCGGCTCCATCACCGTCATCACCCAGGAAGAGCTGGACCGTCAGGTCGCCAGCGAGCTGACTCATGTGTTTCGCAAGATCCCCGGTGTCTCGGTCACCGGCTCTGCCGGGCGACCGCAAAACATCAGCGTGCGCGGCATCGGGGGCAACCGTATCCTGCTGATCAAGGATGGGGTGCGCGTCAGCGACGGCTTTGGCGCCGACAACATCAATGACAAGGTGGGTCGCTTCAACTTCGACCTTGATGACATCAAGCAGATTGAGGTGGCCAAGGGGGCCGGCTCCTCCCTGCATGGCTCCGATGCCATCGGCGGCACCGTGGTGATGAATACCAAGCAGCCGGAAGATTATCTGCAACAGCAAGATAGCTATCTGGCGGCCAAAACCCTCTACGGTGGCGACAGCAACAAGAAGAAGCTCAGCATGACCGGCGCGGTACGGGCACTGGAGAGCGAACATCTGTTGCGCCTCTCCGGCTGGCGTGGCAACGAAACCGCCAACTTTGAGGAGAACCGCATTCCGGCTGATTTGGATGGCATGAGTGCCTCCACCAGCAGCCGCCTCCCCCTCAATGCCCATCACGCTCTGCGGCTGGAGCTGGACTACTACGAGGATCACGCCAAACGCCAGATGGGGCCCAAAGCGGTGCCCCAACCCGATGGCAGCTGGGACGTGGTCGGTTTTCAGGAAGATGGCGATCAGCACACCCAGGGCGGCAAGTTCAGCTGGGAGGCCAACGATCTGGGCATGATCGATACCCTCAACTGGAGCTTGTTTGGCAACCAGTCACGCAACGAAGCCAACCAGCGCCAGTTGCTGCGCAACGATGCCCTGAGCGGCTATCCCAGATATCGCAGCCAGCGCACCCTCTCCACCTTCGAGGAGCTGCGCCTTGGCAGTGAGCTGGAGCTGCAGAGCAAGCTGAGCACCGGCTCGCTGGATCACACCTTCAGCTACGGTGTGGAAGTGGAGCAGGCCAACCACGAGCGGCCGGTCAGCAATCTGACCCTGGAAGATGGCGTCACCACCCAGGGACAGAAAGCCCCCTTCAGCAAGGCCGAAACCCGCCGCGATGGCATCTGGCTGAGCGATGTGATCGATCTGGGCAACTGGCAGTTTACCCCGACCCTGCGCTTTGACCGCCAGCGCCTGCGCGCACCGGACAGCAATCTGGCCGAGAACCACAGCGACCACATCTCCCCCAGTGTGGCGGCCAGTTACCGCTTCAACGAGACATGGCGCAGCTGGCTCAGCTATGCCAACGGCTTCCGCGCCCCCGCTTACGATCAGGTTTACGGCAACATTCCTCACTACTTTGCCATGCCGCCGTTCGAGATCATTGCCAACCCCAACCTCAAGGAGGAGACCAGCCACAGTCTGGAGTGGGGAGTGAATGGGCAAAGCGACAACTGGAGCGTCAAACCGGCCGTTTTCTACAACCGCTACTACAACTTCATCGACTGGCGCCAGACCGGTTTTCGCCTCGATGACGGTGTCTTCCTGCGCCAATATCGCAACGTTGCCAAAGCAGAAACCTGGGGCGCCGAGCTGGCCGCCAGCCTCTGGCTGAGCGACGAGTGGGAGCTTTCGACCAATCTGGCCTGGATGGATGGCAAGGATCACCGCGGCGAGCCGCTGCGCACCCAGACACCGCTGGAAGGCAACACCACCCTGCGCTGGCAACAGCTCGACTGGGGGGTTGAGCTCAGTGGCAACTATGCCGCCGCCATGACCAAGGTGCCACAGTGCGCCAATGCGCAGACTGGCTACAACGGTGCCTGCCAGAGCAGCGCAGGCTGGTTCAGTCTGGATCTCACCGGCGACTGGCAGATCACCGAGGCGCTCAAGGTCAATGCCACCATCGGCAACCTGCTCGATACCCGCTACGTCCGCTATCAGGATGTGGCCGGACTTCCGGCTGGCAGCGATACCTCCCTCTACAGCCAGAGCGGCCGCTACCTGTCAGCCAGCCTCAGCTACCGTTTCGTGGGGATGTGATGAAGCATCATGCAATCATGGCGGCCCTGTTGGCCGCCCCGTTGGCGTGGGCGCAAGAGGCCCTGCCACCGCCGATCCCGTCCCAATCGCACCTGATTTCAGGCAATCCCGTACGCCAGGATCCCTACTTCTGGTTGCGGGACGAGAGCCGTAGCAACCCGGCCATTCTCGCCCTGCTCAAGCAGCAAAATCGCTGGAGCGAGCAGCAACTCGCCGCGCAGCAGCCGCTGGAGGCAACCTTGCGCGCCGAGTTTGCCCGTCATCCGGCGGGGGAATCTGTGCCAGAGAACTGGCTTGTCCGCGGCGATCAGGCATGGCTGCTGCGCCCGGATGGCTCACTCTGGCAACGCCACGGGGGCAAGGTGCAGCAACGGCTTCCCGCCAGAGCGGGTGAGGGCTATTACGACGCGGGCGGCTGGGCCCTGAGCCCGGATAACCGCACGCTGGCCATCGCCGAAGACAGGCGCGGCGATCTCGACTATCAGGTCACCCTGCTCGATCTCCAGAGCGGCAAGGTGCTGTCCAGTTTGGCGCAGCGCAGCGCTGATCTCGCCTGGTCACAAGATGGTCGCACCCTCTACACCATCGCCAACGAGCGCTACACCCTGCGCCCCTGGCAGCTGCGCGGCTGGCAGGATGGCCAGGAGCAGACTCTCTATGAGGAGCAGGATCCCGCCTGGCTGCTCAGCCTCTATCGCACCACGGATGGCCAGCATCTGGTGTTGCAGGGCAACAACCACGACAGCTCGGAGCAATACCTGCTCGACTCGGGCAAGCCGCAGCAGGTCAAACCCCGCCAGCGCGGGGTGGAATACTATCTGGACAGTCAATCCGGCTGGGTGATCAAGAGCAACCGGGAGGGGGCGTTTGCCCTCTACTCAGCCAGCACGCCGCTCGGTGAGTGGCAGCGCCTGTGGCCCGCCAAAGGGGAGGATCTCGGCGATCCCGAGAAGTGGCGGCTGTTTGATCGCCATCTGGTGGTGCAGTTTCGCCAGCAGGGGGAGGATTGGCTCGCCCTCCTCGATCGCAACGGCCATGAACGCCAGCGCCTGCCGCTGGCCAGTGGCGCAGGAACCGGCTGGCTGCAAGGAGAACATGACCCGGCCAGCGACCGCATTCTGGTGCGCAGTCAGGGCTTGAGCCAGCCCCCCGGCCAGCGCTGGCTGGATTTGACCAGCGGCCACTGGATCAACGACCGGCACATCGGTGACGACAAGGCATTGCCCTATCAGAGCGAGCGGCGCTGGATCACCTCTGCCGATGGCACCCGGGTACCTGTCTCTCTGGTGTGGCGCAAGGATCTGGCCCCTCGCGCCGTACTGCTCTACGGCTATGGCGCCTATGGCACGCCGATGCGCCCCTACTACCAGAAAGAGCTGTTGAGCCTGCTGGATCGGGGTTTTGTCTACGCCATCGCCCATGTGCGCGGCGGCGGCATGCTGGGGGAGCAGTGGACCCGCGACGGACGGAGCATCCACAAGCAGAACGGCATCAGCGACTTTATCGCAGCCGGTCACGCCCTGCGCCACTGGTCGCCCGACTCTGCTCCTCTGCCCCTGTTTGCCATGGGGGGCAGCGCGGGGGGCACGCTGGTTGCTGCGGCCCTCAACCAGCAACCGACACTCTTTAGCGGCGCCGTGTTGCAGGTTCCCTTCGTCGATATGCTCGGCACCATGAGCGATCCTGCCCTCCCCTTGACCCGTCAGGAGTATCAGGAGTGGGGCAACCCGGCCAAGCCCACAGAGTATCAGGCGATGCGCCGCATCAGCCCCTACGACAACCTGCACCGCGCCCCCTACCCGCCCCTGCTGGTCACTACCGCCCTGCACGATAGCCAGGTCCCCTACTGGGAGCCGGTCAAGTGGCTGGCTCGCCTGCGGGAGCACAGCACGGGCTCCGGACCCTACCTGCTGCTGACCGAACTGGAGGGTGGCCACCGCGCTGGTGGCGGCGATCGGGCTCGTGAATTTGCCTTCTTGTTGCATCTGGCGGGGATCAATCAATGACCCTGCCGCTGATTGGGAGTACCACTATGAAACCCCTGTTGCCCGCCCTCTTGCTGGGGCTGGCTGGCTTTGCCACCGAGGCCGCCGAACTGCGTTTTGTCGAACAGGACGCCCCGGCCGATCCCCGCCTCTGGCTCGAACAGCAGCTCGGCGTCACCCTGAGTGATGCCCCGGCCTATCAGCGCCAAGGCAAGCTGGGCCACTATCTGCATTATCGCCAGCAGCTCAATGGCGCACCGATCGCCGGCCTGATGGCCGCCGTCAGTCTCGATGAGCAGGGTCGCCCGTGGCGCCTTTATCACAATACCCGGCTGATGCAGGCACAGGCGGCTCCATGTGATGAAGCAAGCCGCGCCGGGGTGGATGCCTATACCGCCACGCTGGATGGTACGGTGTGGCAATTCGCTGGCAGTGACGAAGCCCAGCCCTGGTACTGGCAGGATGGCGACACCCTGACTGCGGCCTGGCGTCTGCTGGCGGTGGAAAGCCAGCCGGGCAACAGCAAGAGCAGCCACTGGCAACTGTTTGTCACCTGCGATGGCAGCGCCCTGCTGGGGCGCACGCTGCAAGAGGCCAGCACCCGTGCCGAAGCGGCCCCGCTGGCAGGGGAAGCGGCCACGGTGCAGGCCCGCATCTTTGCCCTAGACCCACGCACCCAACTGCAAGATGGCAACCTGCTGTGGCGCCACGATCTGGTGCTGGACAACCGGGCCTATCGCACCGTCCCGCTCAGGGTACAAAAGGTGGATGACACCTACCAGCTAAGTGGCCCACGCGCCCGGGTCGTGGATGGCACGGAACCGGAAACTGCCCCCTTTAGCAGCCCTGATGCCGATGGCTTCCAGCTGGATCACCAGCAGCCCGCCTTCCTCGATATCAATGGCTACTACCATCTGGATCTGGCACAGCGCCATGTGGAATCCCTTGGCTACCCGACGCTGATGGGCGGCCCCCTGGCCATCGATACCGATGCCGGGGAGCAGGACAACTCCCTCTATGACCCCTTCCTGCGCCGGTTGGAAATTGGCCGGATAGGGGTACCCGATGCGGAAGATCCCATGGTGATCTGGCACGAGTTTGGCCATGCGGTGCAGCACCATATCCTGCCCGACATGGGAGAAGAGGGTGACTGGGGCGCCATCGGCGAGGGCTTTAGCGACTATCTGGCCGCCAGCTGGCGCCAGCGCAGTCCCGAAGCCCGCCAGTTCGAGCCTTTCATGGTCTTCAACTGGGATGCCAGGATCAGCGGCCGGACGCCCCGTCAGCTCGATGATCTGCGGGCGCGCTATCATCCGGGCTTCCTCTATCCGGCTCACCTCACCATCAACGGCAGCAACGGCGACCAGCTGTGGGGCACCCCGCTCTTCACCGCGCTGCGCCAGGCCGTTGAACAGTATGGCGAGGTAGCCCGTGACGAGTTCGATACCCTGCTGATTGAATCCCACTTCGGCCTCGGCCCGCAGGTGCGGATGCCCCAGCTGGCGCGGGTCACCGTGGATACCGCCAACCGCCTCTATCCGGATCGCAGTTATGGCAAGCTGCTGGAGCAGGCCTTCCGCCACCACGCCCTGCTGCCCACGCCCATCGCGGCCCGCCTTGCCGATGACAGCTACCTGTTGCCCGGGGAGAAAAAGAGCCTCGCCATCGAATTGACCAACCAGAGCGGCCGCCCCCTGACCGTGGCTGACGCCAGCCTGCTCCCGAGCAAGGGGCTCATGGGTGACGGTCACTGGCAGGGAGAGCTCAACGCCGATGGCAGCGCCCGCTGGACCCTGCCGCTGGAAGCGGCGAGCAACCTGACCTGTGGCGAGGCAGTCACCTTGCCGCTGCAGTTCCAGCTCACCCTGCCCAGCCCCACCGAGCGCCAGACCCGCCTTGACCTGCAACTGCCGATCGGTGAACCGCTCTGGCAGCGGGCCATCGGTCAGGGTGGCCAGATCAAGGATGCGGTGAGCGATGAGCGGCACGGCCTGTCCCGCTTCACTCTCACCCTGCCCGAGAGCAAGGCCCGCATCGACAGCGGATTCGTGGTTGCCCTCGATCTGGAGCACAGCAAGCTGGAGCAGCTGGAGATCTGGCTCACCTCCCCTTACGGCACCCGGATCAGCCTGTGGAACAAGGGCTACGCCAGTCATACCCGGCTTAAGGGGGAGTTTCCCCGTGAACTGGTACCGTTCGAATCGCTAGACAAGCTGCACGGCGAACCGCTCGCTGGCCGCTGGCTGCTGGAGATCAACGACACCATCGCCGGTGACACCGGTCAGTTGCGCAACTGGCGGGTCGCCCAGCAAGTCGGCGCCCGCTGCGACAAGGATGAAGCCCTGCCCAACACCGGCATCATTCCCCTTGAGCAGGATGAAGGGGGTGGCGGCACGGCTTCCCCCCTGCTGCTGTTGCTGGCCCTCTGGCCCCGCCTCTGGCGCCGGAGCACCCCGCGCCGCTGAATCCTGCACCACGGGGGTTACCGCCCCCGTGAACCTGTGACCGAATCAAGGAATGTGAAGTGAAACCATCCGTACTGGTTATTGCAACCCTCTCAGCCCTGCTCAGCGCCTGTGGCGGCGGGGAAGATAACGCACCACTGGCCATCCCGGACTACCGGGTCGATGTCGCCCTGCCGACTGCCGGTACCCTGTGCGCCGATCTGGATCAGAACTGGCAATGTGATCCTGCCGATCCTGCCGTCAGCGGCGAAGGAGTTGTGGCCCTGGTCAGCCGTTCGGCCAACATCGTCAACTCGCCCCTGCTGTTCGTACCGAGGAGCGGAGGCCTGCTGCTGGCACATCCGGCCGCCAAAGGGGATCCACAACGGCTGCAACCGACCCTGCTCAGCACCCTGTTGCAGAGCCGCATTGCCGAAGGGCTGGCCGCCGATCGCGCACTGACGCAGCTGCTGGCCGATCTAGCGCCGCTGCAACCGGGCAGCGACCGCGCGGCCCTCGCAGGTCTCGGCCAGTTTGATCAGGCGCTGCAACAGGTGGCGATCAGTTTGCAGCAACAGGCCCGCACACGCCTTGCCAACGCCAAGGAGACCCAGTTGCTCACCACCAGCTATCGCGCCATCAGCCTGATGCTGGCGCAATTGGCTCAGGAGTGGCAGCGCAACGGCCAGTTTGCCGAAGAGACCCAAAGCGAGCTGCTGACCCTGCTGGTGCAGCAGCAGCCACGCAACCTGCTGACCGTCACCGGCGTCACCACCTTCAGCGATGGCAACGACCCGCTGCTGGAACAGGAACCCGCCGACTATCCGGGACAAGATGCCAGCTGGAATCGCACTCGTCCCCAGCTTGCCTATCGCAAACTCGATGATCGCGGTCAGGTTCTCCCCGACAACGCGCCGAGCTGGCAGTGCGTCAAGGATCTCAATACCGGTCTGGTGTGGGAGGTCAAATCGGATGATCCCTTGAGTCCTGACTGGAAAAGCAGACCCTTTGCCTATGAGGATGAGCAGTTCAAGGCGACCACAGGCGAGCAGCAAGCGGCCTACCAGCATATTCATAACAGGATCGAACAGCTCACCGCCGAAGGGGACCTGGCAGCCCTCGCCAGGGCCCAGGCGCTGACCACCCTGCTGACCACCCGCGCGTATCAGCAGTGGCTCAATGGCAAGCAGCGCTGTGGCATCAGCCAGTGGCGGCTACCCACCATGGGTGAGCTGATGTCACTGATGCACTACGGCAGCTTGGCCAGGGACCCGCTGGGTCAGCGCATCATCATGGATACTCGTTACTTCCCGGATATCGCCCCCTCGGAAGAAGGCTTCTTCCATGGTTACTTCTGGAGCGCCACCAGCAACACCGCCCAGCGCTTCTCCGGTGGCCCCATCAGCAAACGCACTGCCCTGTTCCTGGGAGACGATGCGGGCACCACCTATCCCGCGCTGGTGCAGCAAGATACCTATATCGAACTGATGCAGGTACGACTGGTCGCCACTTCCCAATAATCCGAGGAATATCATGAGCCTTTATCGCTTTTCGTTCGCCATGCTAGCACTGCTGGCCCCCCTGGCCCACGGTGCTGCCATTTGTGATGACACCATGGATCGCACCGCCCCCTCTGCCCGTTTTCTTGACCATGGCAACGGCACCGTCACGGATCAACACACCGGCCTCACCTGGATGCGCTGCAAACTGGGGCAGACATGGAGTGGCAACAGTTGCCTGGGGGAACCGACCGTTTACTACTGGCAGCAGGGGTTGCAAGTGGCGGAGCGGATCCGCAGTGACAGCAGCCATGCTCTCTATCACTTCGGCGGTATCAGCCAGTGGCGCCTGCCCGACATCAAGGAGCTGGCGACCCTGGTCGAGCATGCCTGCTACCAGCCCTCTCTCAATGAAGCCATTTTCCCGCGCGCCATGGCGGGGGACGGTAAAGAGGTCAATGAGGGCTATGTCTATCTGATGAGCAGCACGGTAACCTCCGCCAATGGTCAGCGGGCGTATCTGGATATCACCTCGGGAGATATCGGTCTTCGCGCCATTGGCGCCTACCCGGATCAGGTCTTGCTGGTCGCCAATAAACCCTGACCGCCCCACGCTCGAAACCGGAACGCTATGACAGGAGAGGCTTGAAAGCCTCTCTTTTTATTGACTTTTGAGCGTGCCCGTCTCACCCGTCTCCATTTTTCTCACCCCGACTTTCCCAACCCGCAATACCGATCAGCTCTGGTTTCATTCTCGGTATTTACCCCTTTAAGGTGATGGCAAGGATCAGCATTCTTCGCTCTCCCAGCCTTTCTCGCCCACCATAACCAACAAAAAAGTGCGCTTCTTAACAAAATTTAATTACCGGTTAACCGATTAATAATTAACCCGTAAAAATGACATGTAAATCAGTGCGAAAGTGTCATAATGCGTAGCATTATTGTTAAGTCGCTTGATTAATTTGGTTAGGAAAAACCTCTATGTTTGCTGATATTTCTGCTCAACATTGGGCTTTTGCCATTTATGTCATCGGTGCCATCACCATCTGTCTGGTGATGATAGGTCTCGCCGCCCTGCTGGGAGGTCGCGCCTACGGCCGCACCAAGAACAAGCCATTTGAATCTGGTGTCGACTCGGTCGGCAGTGCCCGCCTGCGTTTTTCCGCCAAGTTCTATCTGGTCGCCATGTTCTTCGTCATCTTCGACGTCGAGGCGCTCTACCTGTTTGCCTGGTCTGTTTCCGTGCGGGAGAGCGGCTGGGTCGGCTTTATTGAAGCCACCATTTTCATCGGACTGCTGCTTATCGGCCTGATCTACCTCTGGCGCATCGGCGCACTGGACTGGTCACCGCGCAAACCGCAGTTGAACAACAAAAACAGTGATTGAACCACAGACCCTTTCCTTGAGGTTGCACCATGAAGTACACCCTGACCCGGATTGACCCGGATGCACCCGTTGAGCGCTACCCCCAGGAGCAGCGCCAGACCGTCGATGACCCACTGGCGCAAGAAGCGACGCGCGGCATCATGATGGGCCGCCTCGAGGAGGTGCTGCAAGACACAGTCAACTGGGGCCGCAAAAACTCCCTCTGGCCTTACAACTTCGGCATCTCCTGCTGCTATGTGGAGATGTGTACCGCCTTCACCTCCCCCCACGATGTGGCCCGCTTCGGCGCCGAAGTTATCCGCGCCTCGCCCCGTCAGGCCGACTTCATGGTGATTGCAGGGACCCCCTTCATCAAGATGGCACCGGTCATCCAGCGCCTGTATGAACAGCTGCTCGAACCCAAGTGGGTGATATCCATGGGGGCCTGTGCCAACTCCGGCGGCATGTATGACATCTATTCCGTGGTGCAGGGGGTGGACAAGTTCCTGCCGGTCGACGTCTACATTCCGGGTTGCCCGCCCCGTCCAGAAGCCTTTTTGCAAGCCCTGATGCTGCTGCAGGACTCCATCGGCAAAGAGCGCCGCCCCCTCTCCTGGGTAGTGGGCGATCAGGGGATCTACCGTCCCCAGATGCAGGCCGAAAAAGAGCGCAAGCGCGGCGAACGGATCAATGTGACCAACCTGCGCACGCCGGATGAGATCTGACCATGAAACTGACTCGTGATTTTCCCAGCAATTACGCCATGGCCCAGTGGCAGCCCAGCGACCACAAGGATGCCAAAGTCATTGGCGAACTGTTTGCCCACTTCGGGGCCGAGCACTTCACCGTGCAGACCACGCGCACCGGCGTGCCGGTGGTCTGGCTCCCCCGCGAACTGCTTCAGGATGTGATGGGCTTTTTGCGCAAGGTGCCCTCCCCGTTTGTGATGCTGTTTGATCTCAGCGCCACCGATGAGCGGCTGCGCAGCCATCGCGACGGTCTGCCCCAGAGCGATTTCACCGTCTTCTATCACCTCATCTCCATCGACCGTAACGCCGATGTGATGTTGAAAGTGGCGCTGGCCGAGAGTGACCTGCATCTGCCCACCATCACCAACCACTTCCCAAATGCCAATTGGTACGAGCGGGAAGTGTGGGATCTGATGGGCATCACCTTCGATGGCCACCCCCATCTGACCCGCATCATGATGCCCAAGAGCTGGCAGGGTCACCCGCTGCGCAAGGATTACCCGGCGCGCGCTACCGAATTCGATCCCTTCATGCTCGATGCCGCCAAACAGGACATGGAGCAGGAGAACCTGCTGTTCAAACCGGAAGAGTGGGGCCTGGCCCGCGGCAACGAGAACGAGGACTACATGTTCCTCAACCTCGGCCCCAACCACCCCTCTGCTCACGGCGCCTTCCGGTTGGTGTTGCAGCTCGATGGCGAGGAGATCCGCAACTGCGTGCCCGACATCGGCTACCACCATCGTGGTGCCGAGAAGATGGGCGAGCGCCAGTCCTGGCACAGCTACATCCCCTATACCGACCGGGTCGAGTATCTGGGCGGGGTGATGAACAACCTCCCTTATGTGCTGGCGGTCGAGAAGCTGGCCGGCATCAAGGTGCCCCAGCGGGTCGACATGATCCGGGTGATGATGGCGGAGCTGTTCCGTATCCAGAGCCACCTGTTGTTCCTCGGTACCTATATTCAGGACGTGGGGGCCATGACCCCGGTCTTCTTCACCTTCACCGATCGGCAGAAGATCTACACCATCATCGAAGCGATCACCGGTGCCCGCATGCATCCGGCCTGGTTCCGTATCGGTGGTGTGGCCCACGACTTGCCGAAGGGATGGCAGCGGCTGGTGCAGGACAACCTGTTGAGCTGGTTGCCCAAGCGCTTGATAGATTACGAAAAAGCGGCGATGCGCAACAGCATTCTGCGCGGTCGAACCATAGGCGTCTCGGCCTACACCACCGAGCAGGCGTTGTCCTGGGGCACCACGGGGGCCGGATTGCGCGCCACCGGCCTCAACTTCGACGTGCGCAAGTGGCGTCCCTATTCGGGCTATGACCAGTTCGACTTTGAAGTGCCGGTCGGCAGCAATGGCGATGCCTACGACAGAGCCACCGTGCGGATCGAGGAGATCCGCCAGAGCATGTCGATCATCGAGCAGTGCATGAAGAACATGCCGGAGGGGCCGTTCAAGGCGGATCACCCCCTCACCACTCCGCCGCCCAAAGAGCGCACGCTGCAGCACATCGAGACCCTGATCAACCACTTCCTGCAAGTGTCGTGGGGCCCGGTGATGCCCGCTGCCGAATCGTTCCAGATGATTGAGGCGACCAAGGGCGTCAACAGTTACTACCTGACCAGCGATGGCTCCACCATGAGCTACCGGACCCGGATCCGCACCCCGAGCTTTGCTCACCTGCAGCAGATCCCCTCGGTGATCAAAGGCAGCATGGTGTCGGACCTCATCGTCTATCTGGGCAGTATCGATTTTGTTATGTCGGATGTGGACCGTTAAGTGATCCGCCCTCCCGGCCATGGCCGGGAATCGGGAATAGGGATCGCCGGACGAGCAGTAAAAGGACAAGCCACCAAAGGTCAAGTCATGAGCCAGCAATGTCAGTGTCACAATAATCAGACCCCACAGGGGCAAGGGGCATGCAGCAGCAAACAGGACGACTTCGTTCTGAGCCAGGCTGAACGCGATGCCATCGAACACGAGAAACACCACTACGAAGATCCCCGCGCCGCCAGCATCGAAGCGCTCAAGATCGTGCAGCAGGCCAGAGGCTGGGTACCCGACGGCGCTATTCACGCCATCGCGGCCGAGCTCGGCATTCCCGCCAGCGACGTGGAGGGGGTCGCCACCTTCTATAGCCAGATCTTCCGCCAGCCAGTAGGGCGTCACATCATCCGCGTCTGCGACAGCATGGTCTGCTACATCAATGGCCATGAAGATCTGCTGGCCGGTCTCAAGGAGGTGATGAACCTCGGCCCCGGTCAAACCACCCCGGATGGCCGCTTCACCCTGCTGCCGGTCTGCTGCCTTGGCAACTGCGACAAGGGGCCAGCCATCATGATCGATGACGATACCTATGGCGGCCTCGATCCGGTGACCTTGCTGAAAACCCTGGAGGCTTACCCATGAGCCTGCCGCAGAACAAAATTCTCGCCTCTCTTGGCACCGCCAACCGCACGGCACGCACCGCCGAGACCCACCCGCTCACCTGGCGGCTGCGGGACGACGGCCAGCCGGTGTGGCTGGAGGAGTATCAGGCCAAACAGGGCTATGAAGCCGCCCGCAAGGCGCTCGGCCAGATGAGCCCGGACGAGATCGTCAGTACCGTCAAGGATGCCGGTCTCAAGGGGCGTGGCGGCGCGGGCTTCCCCACGGGTGTGAAGTGGGGGCTGATGCCCAAAGACGAGAGCATGAACATCCGTTACCTGCTCTGCAACGCCGACGAGATGGAGCCCAACACCTGGAAAGATCGCCTGCTGATGGAGCAACTGCCCCATCTGCTGATCGAGGGGATGATCATCAGTGCCCGGGCGCTCAAGGCCTATCGCGGCTATATCTTCCTGCGCGGCGAGTATGTGGATGCTGCAATCCACCTGCGCCGTGCGGTGGAAGAGGCCAAGGCCGCCGGTCTACTGGGCAAGAACATTCTGGGATCCGGTTTTGACTTCGAGCTGTTCGTCCACACCGGCGCCGGCCGCTACATCTGTGGTGAAGAGACGGCGTTGATCAACTCGCTGGAAGGGCGCCGTGCCAACCCGCGCGCCAAACCCCCCTTCCCCGCCGTCTCCGGCGTCTGGGGCAAACCCACCTGCGTCAACAACGTCGAAACCCTCTGCAACGTCCCCGCCATTATCGGCAACGGAGTCGCCTGGTATCACGGGCTGGCGCTGCCGGGCTCGGAAGATCACGGCACCAAGCTGATGGGCTTCTCCGGCAAGGTGAACAACCCCGGGGTCTGGGAGCTGCCCTTTGGCATCACCGCCCGCGAGCTGTTTGAACATTACGCCGGCGGCATGAAGAGCGGCTATCGCCTGAAAGCCTGGCAACCGGGCGGCGCGGGCACCGGTTTCCTGCTGCCGGAGCACCTCGATGCCCAGATGTATACCGCCGGTATCGGCAAGGTCGGCACCCGGATGGGGACCGGCCTCGCCATGGCGGTGGATGACTCCATCAGCATGGTGAGTCTGCTGCGCAACATGGAGGAGTTCTTCGCCCGCGAGTCGTGCGGCTGGTGCACGCCCTGCCGCGACGGCCTGCCCTGGAGCGTCAAGCTGCTGCGGGCACTGGAACGTGGCGAAGGGCAATCCGGCGATCTGGCGACCCTGGAGCAACTCTGCGGTTTCCTTGGCCCGGGCAAGACATTCTGCGCCCACGCACCGGGCGCCGTCGAGCCGCTCGCCAGCGCCATCAAATATTTCCGCTCCGAATTCGAGGCCGGGATCAAAGGCAGCGGTGATAACCGCAAGCCGGTCAAAGGGATCCAGCCCAATCTGCTGGGCGAGCGCTGGTAACGACACCACAGATTTCACAAAACAGGTTTCAGGGAAGTTGTATGGCAACCATTTATGTAGACGGCAAAGAGTACGAGGTAGACGGAGCAGATAACCTGCTGCAAGCCTGTCTGTCGCTGGGTCTGGACGTCCCCTATTTCTGCTGGCATCCGGCGCTGGGTAGCGTTGGCGCCTGCCGCCAGTGTGCGGTCAAACAGTATCAGAATGCCGATGACAAACGCGGTCGTCTGGTCATGTCCTGCATGACCCCGGCCACCGATGGCAGCTACATCGCCATCGAGGATGAAGAGGCTAAAGAATTTCGCAAGAGCGTGGTGGAGTGGCTGATGACCAACCACCCCCACGACTGCCCGGTGTGTGAAGAGGGCGGCGCCTGCCACCTGCAGGATATGACGGTGATGACAGGCCACAACAGCCGTCGCTACCGCTTCACCAAACGCACCCACCAGAATCAGGAGCTGGGCCCCTTCATCGGTCACGAGATGAACCGCTGCATCGCCTGCTACCGCTGCGTCCGCTACTACAAGGATTATGCCGGTGGCGAGGATCTCGGGGTCTATGGTGCCCACGACAACGTCTATTTCGGACGGGTCGAGGATGGCACCCTGGAGAGTGAATTTTCCGGCAACCTGGTGGAGGTCTGCCCCACCGGCGTCTTCACCGACAAGACCCACTCCGAACGTTACAACCGCAAGTGGGACATGCAATTTGCCCCCAGCATCTGCCAGCAATGCTCCGTGGGCTGCAACATCAGCCCGGGCGAGCGTTATGGCGAGCTGCGCCGCATCGAAAACCGCTTCCACGGCAGCGTCAACCACTACTTCCTTTGTGACCGTGGCCGCTTTGGCTATGGCTACGTCAATCTGGCCGACCGCCCGCGCCAACCGCTGCTCAAAGATGGCAACGACCAGCTGACCATCACGGTCGATGGCGCCCTCAACCGCGCCGCCGATGCCCTGCGCAGCGCTAGCAGCCTCATCGGCATCGGCTCGCCCCGCGCCTCGCTGGAGAGCAACTTTGCCCTGCGCGAGCTGGTGGGTGAAGCCAACTTCTACGCAGGCGTCGAGCAGGCCGAGTGGGCCTGTCAGCTGAAGATGCTGCAGATCTTGCAACAGGGCGGCGTGCCAACCCCGAGCCTGCGGGACATGGAAGAGGCCGACGCCATTCTGCTGCTCGGTGAAGATGTCACCATGAGCGCCGCCCGTATCGCGTTGGCGCTGCGCCAAGCCGTCAAGGGCAAGGCCCGCGAGCTGGCCCGCAAGATGAAGGTGGATCTGTGGCAAGTCGCCGCCGTTCAGACCCTGGGGCAGAACGAGCGCTACCCGCTGCTCATCACCAGCCTCGACACCACCCGTCTGGACGATGTGGCGGCCGACAAGCTGCACGCCCCCTATGCCGATCAGGCGCGCATTGGCTTTGCCATCGCCAACCTGCTCGACCCGAGTGCACCGGCCGTGGCCGACCTCTGCCCCGAGCTGCAGGCACAAGCGACTCGCTGGGCCGAGCTGCTCGGCAACGCCAGGAAGCCGCTCATCATTGCAGGCTCCAGTGCCCGCGATGTGGCGCTGGTTGAGGCGGCCAGCAACATTGCCCGCGCCCTGAAAGGCCGAGGTCTGGAAGCCAACATCGCGCTGGTTGGCCAGGAGGCCAACTCGCTGGGTCTGGCCATGCTGGGCGCCCAAACCTTGTCAGACAAGCCACTCGAAGCCGCCCTTGCGCGTATCGAGTCAGAAGAGGGGTTGGCGCTGGTCACCCTGGAGAACGATCTCTACCGCCGCGCGCCGCGCAACCGGGTGGATGCTGCTCTGACACGGCTGCAGCACCTGCTGGTCATCGACCATCAGGCGACCCCGACCGCCAACAAGGCAGATCTGGTGCTGCCAGCGGCCAGTTTTGCCGAGGCCGATGGCACCCTGGTGAACATGGAAGGGCGCGCCCAACGCTTCTTCCAGGTCTATGCACCCGCCTTCTACAACGCCGATATTCAGGTGCGTGAAGGGTGGCGCTGGCTGGCGGCGCTGCAAGGGGCGATCGAACGCAAGCCGCTGCGCTGGCAGAACTTCGACCAGGTCAACCATGACTGCGCCACCAGCAATCCGCTGCTGGCTACCATGCTGGAAGCGGCGCCCAACGCAGGCTTGCGGATCCGTGGCATGCGACTGGCCCGTGAGCCGCATCGTTACAGCGGTCGCACCTCCATGCTGGCGGATCAGAACGTCAGCGAACCGCGGGTAGCGCAAGATCCCGACTCCCCCTTCAACTTCTCCATGGAAGGGTATGCCGGAGCCCGTCAGCCGCTGCCGCAAGTACCGTTCGCCTGGGCGCCGGGCTGGAACTCTCCCTCCGCCTGGAACAAGTTCCAGGATGAAGTGGGTGGCAAACTGCGTGCTGGCGATCCGGGTCGCCGTCTGCTGGAAGCAACAGACCCGCAGGCAGAAGGCAAGGAGCCGCTCGGCTGGTTCACCACCATCCCCGCCCCCTTCAAGGCCGCAGAGGCGCTGCAAGTGGTCAATTATGCCCAGCTGTTTGGCGGTGAGGAGCTCTCCGCTCGCAGCCCGGTTATTCAGGCCCGGATGAATGAACCCGAGCTGGTGCTCAATCCCCTTGATGCAGAGCGTCTGGCCCTGCATGCCGGTAATCAGGTCTCCTTCTCCTGGGGCGGGAGCCACTGGCAACTTCGCCTGCGCCTGAGCGATCAGCTAAGCGCCGGTCTGGTGGGGCTCCCCCTTGGGGTGAACGGCCTGCCGACGGCCCTGCAACAAGCCTCAATCACTAACCTGCAGGAGGTGATCGCATGAGCGAGTCGCTGATCGATCTGTTGCTGGAGGTGGGCAAAGCACTGATCGTGCTGGTGGGGATCGTGGGGGCTGGCGCCTTCATGAGCTTCATCGAGCGCCGTCTGCTGGCCCTGTGGCAGGATCGCTACGGCCCCAACCGTGTGGGGCCGTTTGGTCTGCTCCAGCTGGCCGCCGACATGATCAAGATGTTCTTCAAGGAGGACTGGATCCCGCCCTTCGCCGATCGCCGGATCTTTATCCTGGCCCCCATCATCGCCTTCACTGCCTTTATTCTGGCGTTTGCGGTGGTGCCCATCACCCCCACCTGGGGCGTGGCGGATCTCAATGTGGGGCTGCTCTACATCCTGGCCATCGCAGGGCTGGCGGTCTATGCGGTGCTGTTCGCCGGCTGGTCGAGCAACAACAAATACTCATTGCTTGGCAGCTTGCGCGCCTCGGCCCAGACCCTCTCCTACGAGGTGTTTCTCGGGCTATCCCTGATGGGGATTGTGATCCAGACCGGCAGTTTCAACCTGCGGGATATCGTCGAGGCACAGGCAGACTTGTGGAACGTGGTGCCCCAGATCCTGGGCTTTGTCACCTTCCTGTTTGCCGGTGTCGCCGTCACCCACCGTCACCCGTTCGATCAGCCAGAAGCCGAGCAGGAGCTCGCCGACGGCTATCACATCGAGTATGCGGGGATGAAGTGGGGTCTCTTCTTCGTGGGCGAATATATCGGCATCGTGCTGATCTCCTCGCTCATCGTGACCCTCTTCTTCGGTGGCTGGCACGGCCCCTGGCTGCCCCCCTTCATCTGGTTTGCCCTGAAGACCGCCTGTTTCATGGTGTTCTTCATCCTGCTGCGGGCCTCCCTGCCTCGCCCGCGCTTTGACCAGGTGATGTCGTTTGGCTGGAAAGTCTGCTTGCCGCTGACCCTGATCAATATGCTGGTCACCGCGGCAGTTGTACTGATAAGTACGCAGTGAGGCACTCAATATGAAAATTGTTAGCATTATTCAGGGTGTCGGCACCCAGTTACGCAGTCTGGCCATGGTCTTCTCCCATGCCTGGCGGCCCCGTGAAACCCTCAACTATCCGGAGCAGGCAGTCTATGCGGCCCCCCGCTACCGCGGTCGCATCGTGCTGACCCGCGACCCCGACGGGGACGAGCGCTGCGTGGCCTGCAACCTCTGCGCAGTTGCCTGCCCGGTCGGCTGCATCTCGCTGCAAAAATCCGAGCGGGAAGATGGTCGCTGGTATCCGGAGTTCTTTCGCATCAACTTCTCTCGCTGCATCTTCTGCGGCCTGTGTGAAGAGGCTTGCCCCACCACCGCCATCCAGCTGACACCGGATTTCGAGATGGGTGAGTATCGCCGCCAGGATCTGGTGTACGAGAAGGAGGATCTGCTGATCAGCGGGCCCGGCAAATACCCGGACTACAACTTCTATCGCATGAGCGGGATGGCCATCGACGGTAAGCCGAAAGGGGATGCCGAAAACGAAGCCAAGCCCATCGATGTCAAGAGCCTGCTGCCCTGAGGAGTCAATCATGGAACTGGCATTTTATGCCTCGGCCCTGGTGGCCATTTACAGCACGCTGCGGGTGATCAGCACCAGCAATCCCATGCATGCGCTGCTCAATCTCATCATCTCCCTCATCGCCGTGGCCATGATCTTCTTCTGCCTGGGTGCCGCCTTTGCGGGCGCCCTGCAGGTGATCGTCTACGCCGGCGCCATCATGGTGCTGTTCGTGTTCGTGGTAATGATGCTGAACCTGGGGAGTGCCCAGGCACAGGAGAAAAAGTGGCTCACCCCCATGACCTGGGGGGGCCCAGCCCTGCTCTCGCTGATCCTGCTGGGCTTTCTGGCCCACGGCATTCTCGGGGTGACCGGGGGCCTGATCGGAGTGACCGAGGTGACCGCCAAGCAGGTAGGTGTCGAGCTCTTTGGCCCCTATGTGCTGGCGGTGGAGCTTGCCTCCATCCTGCTGCTGGCGGGTCTGGTAACCGCCTATCACCTGGGTCGGGAAGAGAAGAGCGGTGAAGTGCTCTCCGTCCCCCGCACAGCATCCCGCTCTGCACAAGAAGGAGGTCAGCAATGAATGGAATCCCTATGGAGCACGGCCTCCTGCTGGCCGCGGTGCTCTTCTGCATCGGCTTGTGCGGTCTGCTGATCCGCCGCAACCTGCTCTACATCCTGATGAGTATCGAGATCATGATGAATGCCTCGGCACTGGCGTTTGTGGTGGCGGGTAGCCGCTGGGCCCAGGCCGATGGCCAGATCATGTATATCTTGGTGATTTCTCTGGCGGCAGCGGAGGCCAGTATCGGCCTTGCCCTGTTACTGCTGCTCTATCGTCGTTACCACACCCTGAACGTGGACACTGTGAGTGAGATGCGCGGATGAGCCTCTTATATCTGACTTTTCTATTTCCGCTGCTGGGATGGCTGGTATTGGCCTTCTCCCTCGGCCGGTTTGGCGAGCGTACCTCGGCGCTGATCGGGGTGGGCTCCATTGGCCTGTCGGCCCTCACTACCCTGTGGGTGGGCATCGACTTTCTGGGCAACCCGCCCGAGGGGGGCGTCTATGTCCAGCGCCTGTGGCAATGGATGGCGGTGGGCAACTTTACCCCGAGCTTCTCGCTGGCACTGGATGGCCTGTCGCTGACCATGCTGGGGGTAGTGACCGGGGTGGGTTTCTTTATCCACCTGTTCGCCTCCTGGTATATGCGCGGTGAAGAGGGCTACTCCCGCTTCTTTACCTACACCAACCTCTTTATCGCCAGCATGCTGTTTCTGGTACTGGCCGATGACCTGCTGTTTGTCTACCTCGGCTGGGAAGGGGTAGGGCTGTGCAGCTATCTGCTGATCGGCTTCTACAACAAGGATCGCAACAACGGAGCGGCGGCCCTCAAGGCATTTGTCGTGACCCGGGTGGGTGATGTCTTCCTCGCCATCGGCCTGTTTATCCTCTATCGGGAACTGGGCACCCTCAATATCCACGAGCTGCTGGTTCGTGCCCCGACCCTGTTTGCCGAGGGCTCCCCTGCCCTGTCGCTGGCCTGCCTGATGCTCTTGGGCGGCGCAGTCGGCAAATCGGCCCAGCTGCCGCTGCAAACCTGGCTGGCGGATGCGATGGCAGGCCCGACCCCGGTCTCCGCGCTGATCCACGCCGCCACCATGGTGACCGCCGGTGTCTACCTGATTGCACGTACCCACGGCCTGTTCCTGCTGGCGCCAGAGATCCTCCATCTGGTCGGACTGGTTGGCGCCATCACCCTGGTGCTGGCAGGCTTTGCCGCGCTGGTTCAGACCGATATCAAGCGGATCCTCGCCTACTCCACCATGAGCCAGATTGGCTACATGTTTCTGGCACTGGGTGTCGGCGCATGGGAAGGGGCCATCTTCCACCTGATGACCCACGCCTTCTTCAAGGCGCTGCTGTTCCTCTCCGCCGGTGCCGTTATCGTTGCCTGCCACCATGAGCAGAACATCTTCAAGATGGGTGGCCTGCGCAAGAGTTTGCCGCTGGTCTATGCCTGCTTCCTGGTGGGGGGCTCGGCGCTGGCGGCGTTGCCGCTGGTCACTTCCGGTTTCTACAGTAAGGACGCCATCCTGTGGCAAGTAGAAGCCTCTGGCCAAAGCGCGCTGCTGTGGGCAGGTCTGGTAGGGGCATTCCTCACCTCGCTCTATACCTTCCGGCTGATCTTTATCGCCTTCCATGGCAAAGAGCAGACCAAAGCCCACGCTGGTCACGGTCTGGCTCACCATCTGCCGCTGCTGGTGCTGCTGGTGCTTTCTACCGGCATAGGCGCGCTGATCACCCCGCCACTGGCAGGTGTACTGCCCGCAGGCCCGGGGGACCATATCGAAGAGGGTCGCCATGCACTGGAGGTAGCCTCCGGCATCATCGCCATTGCGGGCATCACGCTGGCCGCGTTTCTGTTCCTTGGTGAGCGCCGTCTGGCCACCGCCATTGCCAACAGCGCGCCAGGCCGCCTGCTCAGCACCCTCTGGTTCAACGCCTGGGGCTTTGACTGGCTCTACGACCAGCTGTGGGTCAAACCCTATCTGCTGGCGACCCGGCTGCTGGCCCGAGACCCGCTGGACTGGATGATGGGCCTGCCCGCCTGGTTTGCCCTGCGGGGCAACCAGCTGCTGGCCTGGACAGTCACCGGCAAGTTGCGCTGGTATGCCGCCTCCATGGGGATCGGCGCCGTGCTGGTGCTGGCGCTGTTGCTGTTGGGGTAACGCGATGAACAACACGAAGACCGTACAGCCGGGCTGTTTGCTCTCCCTGATGGAACAGGGAGCGCAATCTCATATGAACTTGAACGAGAGCTGATACCGTGACCTTACTCTGGATCTTGCTAATTCCTTTTATCGGCGGCTTGCTCTGCTGGCAGATGGAGCGTCTCGGCGGGCAGTTTGTCCGCTGGGTAGCCCTCCTCTCCATGAGCGCCAGCCTGCTGCTCTCCTGTGCCATCTGGCTAAGTGGTGACTTCTCCCTTGCCACCACGGGTCTCGACAGCGCGGGCGTCTCCGGTGCTGCCTCCGCCTGGGCCGCCGAGTGGCGCCTGCCGTGGATCCCGCGCTTCGGCATCTCTTTGCATCTGGCGGTGGATGGCCTGTCGCTCTTGATGGTGATCCTCACCTGCTTTATCGGGGTACTGGCCATTCTCTGTTCGTGGAAAGAGATCGTGCAACGCATCGGCTTCTTCCATCTGAACCTGCTCTGGATCCTGGGTGGCGTGCTCGGCGTCTTTATGGCGCTGGATCTGTTCCTCTTCTTCTTCTTCTGGGAGATGATGCTGGTTCCCATGTACTTCCTGATTGCGCTCTGGGGCCATTCGGTCACTGACGGCAAATCACGGATCAACGCGGCGACCAAGTTCTTCATCTACACCCAGGTGAGCGGCCTGATCATGCTGGTGGCCATCATCGGGCTGGTGCTGACCCACCAGCATGCTACCGGTGTCTTCACCTTCAACTATCTAGATCTGCTCAATACCCCGATGAGCAAGGGTGTACAGTGGCTGCTGATGCTGGGCTTCTTCATCGCCTTCGCGGTCAAGATGCCGCTGGTGCCGCTGCACGGCTGGCTGCCGGATGCCCATAGTCAGGCGCCGACCGCAGGCTCCGTGGACCTCGCCGGTATTTTGCTGAAAACCGCGGCCTATGGTCTGCTGCGCTTTGCCCTGCCCCTCTTCCCGGAGGCCTCCGCCGAATTTGCTCCCTACGCCATGGTGCTGGGTCTTGTCGGCATCGTGTATGGCGCCATCGTGGCCTTTGCCCAGACCGACATTAAACGCCTGGTGGCCTACACCAGCATCTCCCACATGGGTTTTGTGATGATCGCTATCTACTCAGGTAGCGAAGTGGCCCTGCAGGGTGCCGTTGTGCAGATGATCGCCCACGGTCTCTCGGCTGCCGGCCTCTTTATCCTCTGCGGTCAGCTCTACGAGCGGTTGCACACTCGGGATCTGCGCCAGATGGGCGGCCTGTGGGGACGCCTGCGCTATCTGCCCGGCGTGATGCTCTTCTTCTCGGTAGCGTCGCTCGGCATGCCGGGCACCGGCAACTTTGTCGGCGAGTTCCTGATCCTGGTCGGCAGCTTCCAGGTTGCCCCTGTCATCACGGCGGTCGCCACCTTCGGTTTGGTACTGGCCTCGGTCTACTCCCTCATCATGTTGCAGCGCGCCTGCTTTGGCCCCGCCAAGGATGAGAGCATGCTCAAGGGACTGGATCGCCGCGAGCTGACCATGATGATGGTGATCGCGGGCCTGCTGGTTCTGCTTGGCCTCTATCCCCAACCCGTGATTGACACCGCCAGCAGCAGCCTTATCAACGTGCTGCACTGGTATCTGCTGCCGACTGCTGGAGCCCTGCAATGACTTTCTCCGCTTCCCAACTGCTGGCACTGCTTCCCCTGCTGTTGACCACCGGGGCCATGGCGGCCCTGATGCTGGCCATCGCCTGGCGCCGCTGTGTCACCACCGCCTTTACCGTGACCATCGTTGGCCTCAACCTTGCTCTGTTCTCGCTGCCCATCGTGATGGCGCAAGGGGATCAGGGGGTCACCCCGCTGCTGCAAGTGGACAGTTACGCCGTCTTCTACATGGGACTGGTGCTCATCGGCGCCCTGGCCACCTGCACCTTCGGTCAATCGTGGCTGAAAGCCTACCCGGACAACCGGGAGGAGTTCTTCCTGCTGCTGCTGATCGCCACTGCCGGTGGTCTGGTGCTGGCCTGCTCCCGTCACCTCGCCTCTCTCTTTATCGGGATCGAGATGCTGACCCTGCCGATGTTCGGTCTGGTGGGTTACGCCTACCGCGAGCGCCACTCGCTGGAAGCGGCAGTGAAGTACATGGTGCTCTCTGCCGCAGCTACCGCCTTCCTGCTGTTTGGCATGGCGCTGCTCTATGCACAGGCAGGCAGCCTGAGCTTTGCAGCCCTGGGGCAGACCCTGGCCGAGAGCCCGGCTCACCACCCGCTGTTGATGGGCGGTTTGGGGCTGATGCTGGTCGGCTTTGCCTTTAAACTCTCCCTGGCCCCCTTCCACCTCTGGACCCCGGATGTCTACGAAGGTGCCCCGGCACCGGTCGCCACCTTCCTCGCCACCGTCAGCAAGGTGGCGGTCTTTGCCGTGCTGCTGCGCTTCTATCTGGCGGTACCGGCGGCGAGCGATCCCATGATCCACTGGCTGCTGGCAGCCATGGCGGTTATCTCCATCCTGGTCGGCAACCTGCTGGCCCTGGTGCAGACCAACGTGAAACGGATGCTGGGTTACTCCTCCATCTCCCACTTCGGTTACCTGCTGACGGTGATCGTGGCGAGCCGATTCGGCCAGATGCCGGTGGAAGCGGCCGGGGTCTACCTGCTGATGTATCTGTTCACCAGCCTGGGTGCCTTTGGGGTGGTGAGCATGATGTCAAGCCCCTATCGCGGCAAGGATGCAGACTCCCTGCACAGCTATCGCGGTCTGTTCTGGAAGCGTCCTTACCTCACAGCCGTACTGACGGTGATGATGTTGTCACTCGCGGGCATCCCGATGACCCTCGGCTTTATCGGCAAGTTCTACCTCATCGGCGTCACCGTCGAGGCGCAGCTCTGGTGGCTCTCCGGCGCCATCGTGCTCGGCAGCGCACTGGGTCTCTACTACTACCTCAAGGTGATGGTGACCCTCTATCTGCGCGAACCAGGCATGCAGCAGCGGGATGCCAGCGCCGACTGGGCACTCTCCTCCGGTGGTGTGGTAGTGCTGCTCTCTGCCGCACTGGTGGTCTTGCTCGGCCTCTACCCACAACCCGTCATCTCTCTGGTACAGGGTTTCCAGAACGTGGTACTGCAGTAATATCAAACAACCTCTCAATCAAAACCGGTCCCTGTGGCCGGTTTTTTATTGCCACATAACCGATACCCCCTGCCACGACTCAAATTTGCCTGTCTTTAGAAAGGCTTATACTGACACATCAAATATTGATGGGTATTCAGCCAGCCCCCTTGCTGATATATTGATGACTGGCAGGAATGGAGTTCCGAGCGATGATGCAGCCTACTTTTCATCAATTTGATGCGCATCCACTGACCGATACACTGCTTCCCTACCGAGGGGGACGACTCGATGTGTTGCTGGCCGAGCGGGATGCCGCACGTGTTGCCGAACTGCAGCAGCAGTGTCAGCGCCTCGATATTCAGCTCTGTGGCGCCATCTTTCCAAGCCTGGTCAGCCGACATGGTTTCCACGAACGGGGGGCCTGGCTGTTGCCCAGATCCACATCTCACAACCCTCTGCTGATCCCGCTCTCTTCTACAGCCAGCGCCGATGAACTGGCCGCCATCATCTGCGAGCGACTGGCCTCCAGACTTTCCGAGTGGCCGGATGCACAGAAAATTCCTACCCTCTTTCTCACTTTCGACGCCATGATCCCCAATATCGCCTCCATTCTTGAAGGGCTCTATTTGCGGCTGGCAGATAGGGTCAACTATGCCGGCGTCAATGCGGGCAGCGGTCAGTTCACTGCCATGCCCTGCCTGTTTGATACCCGGACATTGCTGGATCATGGGGTCAGTTGTGTACTGCTTCCCCACCAAAGTTACTCCCTGCTCGAGCACGGCTACCAGCTCACTGCTCAACCCATGCTTGCCACCAGCAGCGAGGGCAACAAGATCTCCTTTATCGACTGGGAACCCGCCTTCAGCCGCTATCAATCCCTGATCCGGCAGCAATTCCAGCAGAACCTCACCCCGGAGCAGTTCTACCAGTACGGCGTCCACTTGCCGCTCGGGTTGCTCAGAGCCAATGGCGATGTAATCGTGCGGATCCCGGTCGCCGTCACCGAAGAGGGTGCCCTGCTCTGCGTGGGAGAGGTCCCTGACCACAGTATTCTCACGCTGCTCAAGGCGCCGCAAAGTCCGACAACCCATGCCATTGAGCTGGCCGGAAAACTCAGCCAGCATGGTGTGCCTGAATACATCGAGCTCTACTACTGCGCCGGGCGTCAGCAGCACTTCGGTACGCAGAGTGCGCTTGAGCTGGAAACCCTCTTCACTCACAGTGGGGCACATGAATTGGCTGGTGCCCTCTCCCTTGGTGAAATAGGGAGCCTGCGACCAGGGGACTACCCGCTGTTTCACAACGGCGCCATTCTCTGCAACGGGGAGGGACCGCGGTGAACAACGATCACGCCATGGCCATTGTCTGCGATCTCGCCCTCTGTATTGGTCGGGAGGTCACACTCGATGCCCTGCTCACCAAGGTGTTGCAGCGTTTTATGTTTCACTGTGCCACACCGGTTGGTGTGGTATTGCAGCAGCAACGGGAAGGATATGAGCTGCTCAAGGTCATTGGTGATGATCAGCTATCCCGGCACTGTGGCTCTCGGCTCTCCTTGCCGACCTGGGTTGGTGAAGGAGATCAGTGTGCGCTGCAAACAACTGTGCCTCTCCCCGGTGGCCGGCCATACCACTTTGCCTATCGGCTCAGGGTTGACGGGGGATATCTCATCTTGCTGCTGGCACCCCACCCCCAGCAGCATACTGTACCGGTCTGCCATCTGTTCAGCCCGGTACTTGGTAATCTGGCTCGAGCCATCCAGCTATGCAAGGACAGCGAACAGCTCGCCAGGCGCCAGCAGGCCGAGCTGGTCGACATGCAGCGCCTCAACGAGTCCCTGCTCAAGGCCATCCCCATCCCGGTATTCTACAAGGATGTTGAAGGGCGCTTTATCAGTTGCAACCCTGCCTTTACTCAAGTGACCGGGATCAGCAGGACCGATCTGCAGGGGAAGCGAGTAGACGAAATCCTGCCGCCAGAGATGGCGGACGAATATACCCAACGTGACATGGAGGTGCTGCGCAGCAGGCAGCCGCAATATTTCGAACATACGCTGTTTGATCGCAGCGGCCACCGCTACCAGGTGCTGAACTTCAAGGATCTCTTCTATGACCATCAGGGCGAGGTGGCAGGTATCATCGGCGCCTTGGTCGACATCACTCATATCAAGGAGAGCGAGCAGCGCCAGCGCACCCTGCTGTTTCAGACCATAGCGGCCCTCTCCTCCGCGATTGCCCACAAAGATCCGGTCACGGCAGGACACGAACGGCGCGTGCACGATCTCGCGCTGGCCATCGGTCAACAGCTGCAACTGCCGCAGGAGCAGCTGGATGGGCTGGGCCTTGCGGCCATGGTGCACAACATCGGCCTGTTGCAGATCCCAGCAGAGATCCTCACCCGCCCACGGGAACTGAGACAGGTGGAGTTCGAACTGATCAAACAGCATCCGGAGACAGGTCGCGAGATCCTGCAACAAATTGACTTCCCCTGGCCCATCACCACCATAGTGCAGCAGCACCATGAAAACATGGATGGTAGTGGCTACCCGCAGGGGCTGCAGGGGGATGCCATCTCTCTGGAGGCGAGAATTATACGGGTCGCCGACTCCCTCGCCGCCATGACGGCCCACCGTCCGTTCCGGCGTGCCCTCCCCCTCACCGAAGCCTTCGCCGAGCTGACGCGCTATGCCGGAGTGCATTACGATGAACGGGTGGTCGATGCCTGTTTCGCCGTCTGGCAAGCGGGCTACCGCTTTACTACCACCTGACTCTGGTTGCACCAAGATGATGTTTAAAAATATACCGCCATCCACTCAGCCACCGGGCGTCAGCGATCACCCTACCGCAGCCCTGCTCCATCAGGTGATGGAACAGCTGCCCTATCGCGTCCTGCTGAAAGATACCCGTTCACACTTCATCGCCTGCAACCGTCTCTTGGCCAACGATCTTGCCCTCACCCCGGCAGAGCTGGTTGGCAAGTGTGATGCCGACTTTTTTCCGGCCGAACTGGCACAACGCTATCGGGATGATGATCTCCAGGTCATGGCCAGCGGCAAAACCCGGCATCACGAAGAACCCTATCTGAAGGGAGGGGAAGGCCGCTGGCTCAGTACCACCAAGTTTCCCCTGTACGATGAGCTGGGCAAGGTGATCGGCGTCGGTGTCTTTTTCGAAGATATTACCGACCAGAAGCAGCAGCAGGAGCGTCTCCAGCAATATACCTGGACGCTTGAAGCCATTACCCGCGCCCACCATGCCATGCTCAAGCAGGGGGACGAGCAGACACTACTGCAGGAGATCTGCGATGCCATCACCTTCGATGGTCGCTTTCCTCTGGTGATCGTGCTGCAGGCCGCTGATCAGGACAGAATGCAGATCCTGGCGCAGGCAGGTCAGGCTATCTGGTTTGCCAGCGATGACTGGCTCACCCGGGATGTGGCCCTGATCCGGGCCATCAGCTCAGGCGAGATGCTTAACGAAGCACTCGGCATCGAACTGGTTCACCACTCCGCCACCCTGAGGGGCCGGCTGCTGCTGCCATTACCGTGGCAAGCCGCAGTGCCAGGTGGCCTGCTTATTCACAGCACGCAGGCCAGAGCCTTCACCGATGAGGAAGTACACCTCTTCAACGGACTGGCTGACTACCTGACATATGGCCTGCAAGCTCGTCGTACCCAGCAAGCCTATCTCGCCGCTCAGCGAGAAAAAGCCATGCATGCCCGCCAACTGGAGCTGGCCCTGGAGGATGCGCTGGGAGCCATCGCTGCCGTGCTGGAACAACGCGATCCCTACACCGCTGGTCACCAGAAGCACGTCGCTACTCTGGCGTTGGCCATCGGTCGGGAACTGGGGCTGGGTGACAAACAGTTACGTGGTCTTTATCTGGGCGCCATGGTGCACGATATCGGTAAAATCCAGGTGCCTGTCGAGATCCTGACCAAACCGGGCAAGCTGACCCCCCAGGAGTTCAATCTGGTCAAGGAGCACCCGACGGCAGGTTATCTGGTGCTCAAGGATATTGCTCTACCCTGGCCCATCGCCCGGATGATCCACCAGCACCACGAGTATCTGGACGGTTCCGGCTATCCAGGGAAGCTAAAGGGGGATGAGATCCTGCTGGAGGCCCGCATCCTCACCGTCGCCGATATCGTCGAATCCATGTCCTCGGATCGTCCCTATCGCGCCGCCCTCGGCATTCCCCAAGCAAGGGAGCAGATCATCCAGATGCGTGGCCATCAGCTCGATGCGGATGTGGTGGATGCCTGTCTGCGGATCCTAGACCGGGGAGACTTTATCCCCCAACCGCTCGGCAAGCCGTAACGACACGGATAAAAAAACCGGCCAATTGGCCGGTTTCTGTTTTTATGCGCTGGTGCTGTCTCTATTAACCCAGACGAACCCGGGCGTTGCGGAACATCCGCATCCAGGCGCCGTCCTCGCCCCAGTTGTCGGGGTGCCAGGAGTTGGCCACGGTACGGAACACCCGCTCCGGGTGCGGCATCATGATGGTGGCGCGGCCATCGGTGGTGGTCACGGCGGTGATACCATCCGGCGAGCCATTTGGGTTGGCCGGGTACTGCTCGGTCACGCTGCCGCGGTTGTCGACAAAGCGCAGCCCTACCAGACCGCTCTGCTGCAGTGCGCTCAGGTGAGCGGCATCGCGCACCTCGACACGCCCTTCCCCGTGGGAAACGGCGATGGGCATCACGGAGCCTGCCATGCCGGCGAAGAAGGCCGACGGGGACTCCTGTACCTGCACCAGACTGAAGCGGGCCTCGAAGCGCTCGGAGCGGTTGCGTACAAAGCGCGGCCAGAGATCAGCACCCGGGATGAGATCCCGCAGGTTGGACATCATCTGGCAACCGTTGCAGACACCCAGAGAGAGGGTATCGCCGCGCTCGAAGAAGCGCTGGAACTGCTCACGGGCGTTGTCATTGAACAGGATGGACTTGGCCCAGCCTTCACCGGCACCCAACACATCACCGTAGGAGAAGCCGCCACAGGCCACCAGGGTCTGGAACTCCTCCAGCTTGATGCGACCGGAGAGAATGTCGCTCATGTGCACGTCCACTGCCGCGAAACCGGCACGATCGAACGCCGCCGCCATCTCCACGTGGGAGTTGACCCCCTGCTCGCGCAGCACCGCCAGACGGGGGGAGACCCCGCGGGCAATGTAAGGTGCAGCCACATCCTCGGACGGGTTGTAAGTCAGCTTGGCATGCAGACCCGGATCGGTGGCGTCCTGACGGGCCGCGTGCTCACTGTCGGCGCACTCGGGGTTGTCGCGCAGGCGCTGCATCTGCCAGCTGGTCTCGCCCCAGATGGTGCGAAGTGCGGTACGGCTGGCACGATAGACCTCCTGACCGCCCCGCAGCAGGGTGATGAGATCCCCTTCGCGCACGGTACCGAGCACATGGGAGCAGGCCGCCAGACCGTGACCGGCCAGCAGGGTCATCACCGCCTCTTTATCTTCACGACGTACCTGAATGATGGCGCCCAGCTCCTCGTTGAACAACGCAGGCAGCAGCTCGCCGCCGATGCGATCGAGCTGGATGTCGAGGCCGCAGTGGCCGGCAAACGCCATTTCGGTCAGGGTGACGAACAGGCCACCGTCGGAGCGGTCGTGGTAGGCAATCAGTTTGCGATCGGCCACCAGCGCCTGAATGGCGTTGAAGAAGCCCTTGAGCTGGACCGGATTGTCGAGATCCGGCGCCTTGTCACCCAACTGGCGATAGACCTGCGCCAACGCCGAGGCGCCGAGGCGCTGCTTGCCATTGCCAAGGTCGATGAGGATAAGGTCGGTTTCACCGAGATCGGTACGCAGTTGCGGAGTAACCGTGTTGCGCACATCCTCGACCCGGGCAAAAGCGGAGATGAGCAGGGAGAGCGGCGAGGTGACGCTCTGCTCCTTGCCATCCTGCTGCCAGCGGGTCTTCATGGACATGGAGTCCTTGCCCACCGGAATGGTGATGCCAAGGGCCGGGCAGAGCTCCTCGCCCACCGCTTTGACCGCCTCATAGAGACCGGCATCTTCACCCGGATGACCGGCAGCGGCCATCCAGTTGGCGGAGAGCTTGACCCGCTTGAGGGAACCGATGTGGGCCGGTGCCAGGTTGGTAAGCGCTTCCGCCACCGCCATGCGAGCGGAGGCGGCGTGGGAGAGCAGCGCCACCGGGGTACGCTCGCCCATGGACATGGCTTCGCCGTGATAGCTGTCATAGGTGGCAGCGGTGACGGCGCAATCGGCCACCGGGATCTGCCAGGGGCCAACCATCTGGTCGCGGTTGACGAGGCCCGTTACGCTGCGATCGCCGATGGTGATAAGGAAGGACTTCTCCGCCACGGTCGGCAGACGCAGAACCCGCTCGGCCGCATCACTCAAAGTGATGCCATCGAGCTGGAGCGCTTTGCCTTGGGCAGGCAGAGTCACCACGTCGCGGTGCATCTTGGGCGCCTTGCCCAGCAGCACATCCAGCGGCAGATCGATGGGCTGATTGTCAAAGTGGCTGTCAGAGAGGGTCAGATGCTTCTCTTCGGTCGCGGTACCGATGACGGCATAGGGGGCGCGCTCACGCTCGCACAGCGCCTTGAACAGCGGCAGCTTGTCCTGCGCTACCGCCAGCACGTAACGCTCCTGGGATTCGTTGCACCAGATCTCCAGCGGGCTCATGCCCGGCTCGTCGCTCTGGATGGCGCGCAGATCGAAACGACCGCCACGCTCACCGTCGTTGACCAGCTCCGGCATGGCGTTGGAGAGACCACCCGCCCCCACATCGTGGATAAAGACGATAGGGTTGTCGTCACCCAGCTGCCAGCAGCGATCGATCACCTCCTGGCAACGGCGCTCCATCTCGGGGTTGTCACGCTGCACCGAGGCAAAGTCGAGATCTTCGGCCGACTGGCCGGAGGCCATGGAGGATGCGGCACCACCGCCCAGACCGATGTTCATCGCCGGGCCGCCCAGCACGATCAGCGCCGCACCGACCGGGATATCCCCTTTCTGGACATGTTCGGTGCGGATGTTGCCGATGCCGCCAGCCAGCATGATGGGTTTGTGGTAGCCACGCACCTCGACGCCGTTGTGGCTCGGCACCTCCTCTTCGAAGGTACGGAAGTAGCCGAGAATGGCCGGACGGCCGAACTCGTTGTTAAACGCGGCGCCGCCGAGCGGCCCCTCCTGCATGATGTCAAAGGCGCTGACAATGCGGCTCGGCTTGCCGAAATCCTGCTCCCAGGGCTGCTCGAAGCCGGGAATGCGCAGGTTGGAGACGGAGAAACCGACCAGACCCGCCTTGGGCTTGGCACCACGACCGGTGGCTCCCTCGTCGCGGATTTCGCCGCCGGAGCCGGTGGCTGCCCCCGGGAACGGGGAGATGGCGGTCGGGTGGTTGTGGGTCTCCACCTTCATCAGGATGTCGACCTGTTCCTGGTGATACTGGTATTCGCCGTTGGCCGGGCTCGGGAAGAAGCGGCCACCCTGGCTCCCTTCCATCACGGCGGCGTTGTCTTTATAGGCAGAGAGGACATGATCCGGCGTCTGCTCGAAGGTGTTCTTGATCATCTTGAACAGCGACTTGGGCTGCTGCTCACCATCGATGGTCCAGTCGGCATTGAAGATCTTGTGACGGCAGTGTTCGGAGTTCGCCTGGGCGAACATGTAGAGCTCGATATCGTTGGGGTTGCGACCCAACTTGGTGAAGTTCTCCACCAGATAGTCGATTTCGTCGTCGGCCAGCGCCAGACCCAGCGCCACGTTGGCTTCGGCCAGGGCTACGCGACCACCGCCCAGCACATCCACCTGGGTGAAGGGGCGAGGCTCGTGGTGAGCAAACAGGGCGGCAGCTTCGCTCATCTCGGCAAACACCACTTCCATCATCCGATCATGGAGCACGGCGGCAATGGCGCTGCGCTGGGCGGCACTCAGCTCACCCGGCCCCTTGATGGTCAGGTAATAGGCAATACCACGCTCCAGCCGCTTGACTTGTTTCAGGCCGCAGTTGTGGGCGATGTCGGTTGCTTTGGAAGACCAGGGGGAGATAGTGCCGGGGCGGGGGGTAACAAGAAACAGCTGACCACTGGGGGTGTGTTCGGGGATGGTCGGGCCGTAGCGCAAGAGCTGGCCCAAGGTCGCTCGCTCGGGGGGAGAGAGGGGGCTTGTCAGCTCGGCAAAGTGCACATACTCGGCATAGACATCCTCTATCTCTACTCCGCTCTCTACTCCACTCTCGTTTTTCATCTGTGCGAAGCGTTGCAGCAGTTTTTGGACACGAAAATCAGACAGTGCTGGGGCACCACGCAAGATATCCATATGACCTTTCTCACCAAGTTTTAAAGTGGGGGGGAATTGAGACGCGCGTATTATAGGGATCTGGCTCACAGCGGACAAACGTTTTTCTCACTTCACGCAGTGTGACTCTGCGCACACTCTCTGGTATAAAGGTGCCTCTTTTTTGACAAATGCCGATTTTTTCAACAAAGGTACTCACCTACTTGCGCTGCATTTTTCGACTGTTTATCGGGCTGTTGTTGACGCTGACGCTGGTTGGCTGCGACTTCTATACCCCCTCCAGCCAGCTGGAGCAGATCCGCCAACGAGGCGAGATCAGGGTTGGCACCATCTATGGCCCCACATCCTATTACCAGCGTGACGACCTCGCCCAGGGGTTCGATTATGAGCTGGCGCAACATTATGCCGAATGGCTGGGGGTGAAACTCACCATCATCCCGGTCAACACCACTGACGAACTGGTTACCCTGCTGAAAAAGGGTAAAGTCGATCTGGCGGCAGCCGCCATCATGGTCACTCAGGAGCGGCGCGAGCTGTTTCGCTTCGGCCCGGGCTTCTACCAGGTCTCTCCCAAGCTGGTATACCGTAATGGCAAGCCCAAGCCGGCCTCGTTGAACGATATAAAAGGCAAGCTGGTGGTGGCCGCCGGCTCCACCGGGGAAGATCTGCTCAAAGAGATGAGCAAAGAGAATCCCAAACTGACGTGGAGCACCAGCCACAACGCCGATGTGGAGGAACTGCTCAAGCAGGTGGTGGATGGCAAGATTGACTACACGGTGGTGCAGGATACCGTGCTGGCCCGTACCCAGCGCTACTACCCGGAGCTCACCGAGGGGCTGACCCTGGCACAGAAGCAGACCGTTGCCTGGGCCATGAGCAAGCTGCCCGATGACAGCCTCTATGCCAGCGTCATCGACTTTTTCGGTCAGCGCTTTATGGACGGCGCTATCGCCAAGCTGGACGAGAAGTACTTCGGCCACGTGCAGAACTTTGACTTCGTCGATACCCGCACTTTCCTGCAGCGGGCCAAGAGCCTGCTGCCCAAGTACCAGCCGCTGTTCCAGACCCACGCCAAGAATATCGACTGGCGCCTGCTGGCTGCCATCAGCTATCAGGAGTCCCACTGGGACCCGCAGGCGCGCTCCTACACCGGCGTGCGTGGCATGATGATGCTGACCGAGCCCACCGCCAAGGCGATGGGGGTCAATGATCGGCTTCATCCGGAAGAGAGCATCAAGGGGGGCTCTCTCTATCTGCAGCAGATGATGGAAAAGGTTCCCGACTCGGTGCCCGAGGACGAGAAGGTGTGGTTTGCTCTCACCGCCTACAACATCGGCTACGGCCATATGATGGACGCGCGCCGTCTGACCAAGGAACTAGGCAAGAATCCCGACGCCTGGAGCGACGTCAAGGATGTGCTGCCGCTGCTGCAGCAAGCACGCTGGCATCGCAAGGTGCGTTACGGCTATGCCCGCGGCAGCGAGGCGCGCAACTATGTCAACAACGTGCGTCAGTACTACCAGAGCCTGCTCTGGCTCGATAACGAGCAACAGAAGGCCCACCAACGGGAGAGTCTCGACAACGACAGCGAGCCGGAGATCGCCGAGCGCCCGACTATCATCGCCGAAGTGGTCAATCAGATCACCATGCGCTAACCAGCCATTATTCGGCTGTTTTCACGCAAACTTCTCTGTTACCATCGATCCACATCGGAGCCTATCCGAAATCGCATTGTTTTCATTATGTTGAGAGAGTAAATAACAGCAATTTCGGATGGGCGCCATCAATGACCCAAGGCCGGGATGGCCACCTGAGTTGGGAGGAGACCAAGATGCAAAAACGTAGAAAAATCAGTCTGGTCAGAAAAGCGAAGTGCAGCTGGAGCCCCAGACGCAAACTCAAGCTTAATGACATCAAGCGCAACCTGTGGCGCAGAAATCGATCCTATACCCTGCTTATTGCAGAGCACACAGCATAAACCCGGCATTCGCCGGGTTTTTTTATCTTCTTTCTCACCTGAAAATCGTCTTACACCAGCGCCGCCTTGAACTGTACCGTCCGCTTGGAGATCAGTGAGTTGCAGTGGTTGCAGAAGTAATCCACCGCGCCGCACGCCTTGAGACGCTCCAGCTCCTGCTGGCAGGTCGGGCAGATGGCCGTGACGCGAACAGGTGCCTGGCACTGACCACAGGTTTGCTCCTTGCTGCGGGTATCCAGTTCAGCCTGGCATGACGGGCAAAGCAGGGCTTCCATTGTAGACTCCTCATAAAGTGAACCTGCGATAGGCTTGCCCATGGCGGGTTCCCCTCCCCTTATTCCTCACCTTAACATGGCGAGGATAACAAAGCGGCTGCCGGTGAGGGCAGCCGCAAGGACTTATTTCTTCTTCATCTTCAGCAGGCGTTTGCGCTGACGTTCCTGACTCAGGGTCATGGTGTTCTTCTTGCCTTCAAACGGGTTGACCGACTCCTGGAACTCGACCCGGATCGGCGAGCCCATGATCTTGAGGGACTTGCGGAAGTAGTTGATGAGATACCGCTTGTAGGAGTCCGGCAAGTCGTTCAGCTGGTTGCCGTGGATCACGATGCGTGGCGGGTTGTAACCACCGGCGTGGGCATACTTGAGCTTGACGCGGCGACCATTGACCATCGGCGGCTGGTGATCTTCCTGCGCCATCTGCATGATGCGGGTCAGCATCGCCGTACTGGTACGACGGGTGGCGGACTGATAAGCCTCCTGAATGGATTCAAACAGGTGGCCTACACCGCTACCGTGCAGGGCGGAGATGAAGTGAACGCGGGCGAAGTCGATGAAGCCCAAGCGACGATCCAGCTCGTTCTTCACATCCTCTTTAACCTTCTGATCCAGGCCATCCCACTTGTTCACCACCAGCACCACGGAGCGACCGGCATGGAGCACATAGCCCAGAATGCTCAAGTCCTGATCGGTGATGGTCTCCTGAGCGTCGATCACCAGCAGGCAGACGTTGGCATCTTCGATGGCTTTCAGGGTCTTGATAACGGAGAACTTCTCCACCGTCTCGTGCACCTTGCCACGACGACGCACACCGGCGGTGTCGATGACCACATACTTCTGCTCGTCACGCTCCATCGGAATGTAAACGGAGTCACGAGTGGTACCGGGCATGTCATAGACGATGACCCGATCTTCACCCAGCATGCGGTTGGTCAGGGTCGATTTACCGACGTTGGGGCGACCGACGATGGCAAACTTGATGGGCAGGTCGGCGAACGGCGTCTCCTTGGTGTCCTCTTTGGTATCGAGTTCACCGGCAGCCACCATGCGCAGCAGGGCTTCTTCGTCGAAGTCCTCCTCTTCCTCATCCTGCGCATCTTCATCGGTAGCGGCATCAACCAGGGTCTCCAGATGGGGGGCCAGGGCCAGTTCCAGCAGGCTCAGTACGCCACGACCGTGGGCGGCCGCGATCTGGTAGACCTCGCCCAGGGCCAGACCGTAGAACTCGGAAACCGCGGAATCACCGTCGATACCGTCGGTCTTGTTGGCCACCAGAAATACCTTTTTGTGGGCCTTGCGCAGGTGCTCGGCGATGGCTTGATCCGCCGCGGTCAGACCGGCACGGGCATCCACCATGAACAGCACGACGTCCGCTTCTTCGATGGCCAACAGGGATTGCTCGGCCATCTTCAGCTCGATCCCCTCTTCGGTACCATCGATACCACCGGTATCGACCACGATAAATTCCAGCTCGCCCAGCTTCGCCTGACCGTATTTGCGATCCCGGGTCAGACCGGGAAAATCGGCAACCAGGGCATCCCGGGTACGAGTCAGACGGTTAAACAGGGTGGATTTCCCCACATTTGGGCGGCCCACCAGGGCTACTACAGGAGTCATAAAAGCCTCATTCTCAAGACGACAAAGGCTCCGGGTCCGAAGACCAGGAGCCGTATATTCACATTAACGGACGATCAAGGACGCTTGAGGGCGTACAACTTGCCGCCACGGCTCTGTACATACAGGGTCTCGCCATCCACCAAGGGAGCGGCGTAGAGACCACTGCTATCGAGCTGCTGCATCGCCTTGATGGTACCGTCGGTACGATCAAGCCAATACAGGTATCCTTCCACATCGCCTACCACCACATAGTCACCGAAGATGACAGGTGCGGTGACGGTGCGGTTTTCCAGCTGGGTATTGGACCACAGCTCCAGACCGTTGCGGCGGTCCACGGCAAACAGGTGGCTGCGGCTGTCGGTCAGCACAATGGCATTACCGGTAATCGCCAGATCGCGATAGCCGGAATACTTGCGCTTCCACACCTCGTCACCACTCATCAGTTTGCGTGCCATCAACTGGCCATTGTAGGCGATGGCATAGAGCTCATCACCGGCAATCAGCGGGCTGGCATCGACGTCCACCATACGGTCAAGCTCGGTGGCACCGCGCGGGTCGGCGACCTTGGACTGGCGCACCGGTTGGCCGTTACCGAGCAGGGCAATGCCCACCTTGCCATCGGCGCGGCCATAAATCACGGCACCATTGGTGATCACCGGCGCACCTGCACTGCGCAGGGTCAGCGGCGGCTGCTCTTCAGAGAGAGTCCACTGAACCTTGCCTTCGTCAGTATCGAGGGCAATCAGGCGACCGGAGGTAGTCAGCACTACCACGCGGCCATCTTCCACCGCAGGGCTCGCCACCACTTCGCCGGGCACATTGGTCTGCCACAGCACATCACCATTCTCTTCGTTCAGGGCGTATACCACTCCGTTCTCGGAGCCGAGGAACAGCTTGCCGTAACGGGATACCAAGCCACCCGAGAGGCGCGCGCTGCGCTTGTCGGCGTTGACCGGCAGGTCAGCCAGATCGACTGTCCAGAGGCGATCGCCACTGGCACGATCAAAGGCGCTGACATCGCCGTCGCGGGCAGCCGCGTAGATGCGGTCCTCTTCCACCACCGGCTTGAGCTGGGAGTAGAAGTCACCGATGCCATCACCCACGGTGGATGACCATGCGGTGTCGGCAGTGAAGGAAGATTCAACCTTGGGCAGCGGCGCCATCGGGTTGAGATCCTCTTCCGAACTGAACAGGGAGCAACCCTGCAGAGCGAAGGAGACCGCAGCCCCCAGCGCCACCATCTTGAATAGATTACGCATCCGGTGCCTCACCAGTCGCAACGGCCGGCAGGGCCAGATCATCCATTTTCAGCTTGAGCTCGGCGCTACCCTGCAGGCCGCCGGCATCCGCCGCCGCCTGATAGGCGTCGCGAGCCTCCTCAATCTTGCCCTGCTTTTGCAGGATGTCACCGCGCACTTCGGCCACCTGGGCCTTGAAGGCGTCGCTGTTGATCTTGCCAAGTTGGGCCAGCGCTTCATCTGCCTTGCCCTGATCATTCAGCACTCGGGCCAGACGCAACGCCGCGATGGGACGAATGCTCTCGTCACCTGTGGTCGCCACCAGCTCCAGCTGCTCGGCAGCCAGATCCAGCTTGCCCGCCTTGACGGCAGCAGCAGCCAGTTGCAAAGCGGCCAGTTCGCCGTAGGAGTCGCCCTTGTTGGCGGTGACAAACTGCTGTGCCTGCTCGAAACCGGCGACATCGCCCTTGGCCAGCAGCTCAATCACCTGGTTGTAAGAGTTGGAGGAGGCCTCCATGGTCTCTTGCTGGTGCTGGTTGTAATAGCGCCAGCCGAACAGACCGACCAGACCGATCACGGTCCCGGCAATCACCGAGGTTCCGTTCTCTTTCCACCACTCCTTGATAACCTCAACCTGTTGTTCTTCGGTGGTATAGACTTCCACAGCTTACTCTCCTTTGGCTGCCAGCAGGGCAATGGCGGCGTCAACCTTGACGGTCTGTTGCTCGGCCTGACCACGCAGATATTTGATAGTGATCTCCCCGTTTTGCACCTCGGTTTCACCAAGGATCAGGGCGATTGCCGCACCGCTCTTGTCGGCACGCTTGAGTTGTTTCTTGAAGTTGCCACCGCCGCAGTGGCTCATGAGGCGCAGGTCAGGCAGGGCATCGCGCAGACGCTCGGCCAGCTGGAAGCCAGCCTGCTCGGTCCCCTCGCCCACCATCGCCAGATAAACATCCACCGCCGGGCGGATATCGGCGTTGAGCTCGAGGGTCTCCAGCATCAGCACCAGACGCTCCATGCCCATGGCAAAGCCCACGGCCGGGGTCGGTTGACCGCCCAACTGCTCTACCAGACCATCGTAGCGGCCACCGGCACAGACGGTGCCCTGGGCACCCAGACTGCTGGTGACCCACTCGAACACGGTCAGGTTGTAATAGTCAAGACCACGCACCAGACGCTCGTTCACTTCGTATTTGATCCCGGCAGACTCAAGCAGGCGCTTGAGCCCCTCGAAGTGGGCCAGGCTCTCTTCGCCCAGGTGATCGAACAGACGCGGGGCACCCGCCAAAATGGCCTGTACTTTTTCATCCTTGGAGTCGAGCACCCGCAACGGGTTGCTGTACATGCGGCGCTGGCTCTCTTCGTCCAGCTGGTCCTTGTACTGCTCCAGATAGGCTACCAGCGCATCACGGTAAGCGGCACGCTCGGCACTCTGCCCCAGGGTGTTGAGCTGCAGGGTGACATGTTCGCTGATGCCAAACAGACGCCACAGGCGGTGGGTCAGCATGATCAGCTCCGCGTCAATGTCCGGCCCGTTGATGCCAAACAGCTCGACACCGAACTGGTGGAACTGGCGGTAACGGCCCTTCTGGGGACGCTCGTGACGGAACATGGGGCCCATGTACCACATCCGGCGTTCCTGGTTGTAAAGCAGACCGTGCTCGATACCGGCACGGACGCAGCTGGCGGTCCCTTCCGGACGCAGACTCAGGCTGTCGCCGTTGCGGTCTTCAAAGGTGTACATCTCTTTTTCGACCACGTCGGTCACTTCACCGATGGCGCGCTTGAACAGATGAGTCTGCTCGACAATCGGCATGCGCACTTCGCTGTAGCCATAGCTGGCAACGACCTGGCGCAGGATCTGTTCAACTTTCTGCCATACCGGGCTCTGCTCCGGCAGGCAATCATTCATACCGCGAATAGCTTGGATCTGTTTTGCCACGTTGATACTCGAGAAAAAGAGGTAAAATTTGGCCGCATTATAGGGAGTTTCACCCCCGAGGTAAAATCAGGGAGTCCGGATGCGGGGTGTAAAATCAGTCACCTGGAAAGAGGGCCACCCCATGTGGCCCTGTTTCGCTCACTCCTTGTCCATCGGGATCCGGTTGGCCGGATCCAGCATGGCGGCGCGGGCACGAATGCGGCGCTCCAGAGTAGGAATGAGATCCTTGTTGTCGAGCCGATCGACCCGCTGGCCCCCCTCATAGAAGGCACTCTTGTTGGCGGCACCCGCCAGACCAAGGTCGGAAACCAGCGCTTCGCCCGGCCCGTTCACCACACAGCCGATGATGGAGACATCCATCGGGGTGATGATGTCTTCGAGCCGCTCTTCCAGTGCATTGACTGTGCCTATGACGTCGAACTCCTGCCGAGAGCAGGAGGGACAGGCGATAAAGTTGATGCCACGGGAGCGAATACGCAAGGATTTGAGGATATCGAAACCGACCTTCACCTCCTCCACCGGATCCGCCGCCAGCGAGATACGCAGGGTATCGCCGATGCCGTCGGTGAGCAGCATACCCAGACCGATGGCAGATTTCACCGCGCCGGCACGGAAACCGCCCGCTTCGGTGATGCCAAGGTGCAGCGGCTGCTCGATCTGCTTGGCCAGCAGGCGATAGGCGCCGACTGCCAGGAAGACGTCGGAGGCCTTGACGCTCACCTTGAAATCCTGGAAATCGAGGCGATCGAGATACTCCACGTGCCGCATGGCGGACTCCACCAGCGCTTCGGGGGTCGGCTCGCCGTACTTCTCCTGAATATCTTTCTCCAGCGAACCGCCATTGACCCCGATACGGATCGGAATATTGAGGTCGCGCGCGCAATCGACCACCGAGCGCACCCGCTGCTCGTTGCCGATGTTACCCGGATTGATACGCAGGCAGTCAGCGCCGTATTCCGCCACTTTCAGGGCGATGCGATAGTCGAAGTGGATATCGGCGACGATGGGAATGCGGGTCTGCTGTTTGATCAGCCGGAACGCTTCCGCCGCTTCCATGGTGGGCACGGAGACACGAACGATATCGGCACCGACCCGCTCGATCCGCTGGATCTGCTCGACGGTGGCGGCAACATCTGTGGTCTTGGTGTTGGTCATGGTCTGCACGGTAATGGGGGCATCGCCCCCAACCGGTACATTACCAACCATGATCTGTCTGGATTTACGACGAATAATGGGAGATTCGTGAGATGACATGGGAAACAGATTACTCCTGCGGCAGTGAGAAGCGGGCTGTACGACCGTTGTTGTAACGGCTCATATCAAACGACTGACCCTTGTAGTCAAGCTTGACCGCCATCGGCGCGCCAATGATGAACTTCAGGGGCTCGGCGCCTTCCAGCACCAGCTCGTCGTTGGCCTTCTTCAGACCACTGAACAGGGTCTTGCCGTTGGCATCCTTAACATCCAGCCAGCAATCGGCGGTGAAGCTCATCTTCAGTTGCGGCGCAGTCGCCGGATCAACGACAGCTTCATTAGATTCGGTGCCATTGGCGCCGGATACCACAGCATCGGTCGCAGTGCCGACAGCCGCGCTGACATCGGTCGGGGCCACGGCCGCAGAGGCCGGCGTCAGGGTGGTGCTTGCTCCAGAAACCATCGCTGGAGTATTTACATCAGGGGCGGCAGGGGCGATAGGAGTACCTTCCGCCGGAACGCTATTGATTGCATCAGGCACCGTGGTAGCAGACGCTACCGGTGTTGAACTGGTTGCACTCATCTCGGTGGCAGCCAAGGCTTCATCACCGGCGGAGCGGCGTGAAGTACTCTGCCACCACCAGGCGACCGAGAGCGCAATCAACACCAGAATAACCAACCAGGTGACCACCTTGAGGCGATTGTCGTTGGCTTGCTGGCGAGAACGACGGGAGAAGCTCTGCATGTCGATATTGTCGGGAGGAGTCAGACCCAGCTTGTCGTAAGCGGCCAGAATGGTCTCGTCGGGGATCCCGACCAGCTTGGCATAGGTACGCAAATAACCCCGAATAAAGGTGTGGGACGTGTGCTTGTCGTAGGTATCCGATTCGATAGCGGCGATCAGGGTCAGACGAAGGTGAATGCGGGACGCAACCTGTTCTCGTGTCCAGCCAAGCTGTTCACGGGCGTTGCGCAGCAATTGGCCTGGGCCTACTGCCTGGGAGTCGTCTTGGAAATCGTGTTGCTGTTCAATAGTCATTGGCTAAATAACGCTTGGCTTGTTGCGAAGTGGGATATTGCCTTACCAGCTCAGTCCCGAATTGGTGAAGTAATGCCGGCTTGTCCATCGCCTGTGCCAGCCGAAGTCTCAACCAGAGACTCTCCTCGTTCTCGTCTGACACATCGGCAAAACGGGCGAGGTAGGACTGCACATCAGGCAGCTTGCCATCTTTCATGGAAAGCTCGGCCAAGTCCAGCAATAACCCTGGATTGCGGGGATTATACCCCAAGGCCAGGCGATAGTACTCGCCTGCTTTATCATTTCTGCGATTTTGCAGCGCACAAAGTGCCGCATTTTCATAGGTATCGGCAATTTTTACGTAGCCTGGCTGAATAACAGCCTGGTTGAACGCCTGATCTGCCTCGGCATACCTGCCGCGATCACAGAGGAAGGCACCATAGTTGTTCATTGCGTCAGCATTGGACGGATCCATGGCAAGGGCGTTCTTGTAATGGGTCTCGGCTGCCTTGAAATCTCCTACCTTCTGGTAAAAGTAGGCAAAACCGATCTGGATCTGGGGGTTGGAGGGGTCATACTGGAGGGCGCGGTCAAGATTGAACTTGGCCTGCTCGGCATTGCCCTGACGCAAGTACTGGATACCCAAGTCGAGGCGGGTTTGGGCAGCCGCCTTGAGGTCAGGACCCACTTCACGCTGGGTCGAGTTCTGGCCAGCGTAAGTGGTCTCGGTCACACAGCCTGGCAGCGCGCAGAGCGCTGCCACTACGATCAATGTACGTGTATCCATTCCCTGTCTATACAATGGCTTAGCATTTAAACCATTTTGACGGAAATCCCATCCTGTTGCATCCGATTTTTGATAGTTCGCTTGGTACGGTCAATCACGTCCCCCACCAGCTGACCACAGGCGGCATCGATGTCATCACCACGGGTCTTGCGGACAATCACGGTGAAACCGTACTCCATCAGCACCTTGGAGAAGCGATCGATACGGCTGTTGCTCGGCTTGCCATAAGGGTTGCCCGGGAAGGGGTTGAACGGGATCAGGTTGATCTTGCTCGGAGTGTCCTTGAGCACCTTGGCCAGCTCGTGGGCATGCTGCATATCGTCATTGATATGATCGAGCAGCACATACTCGACGGTTACCCGACCACCGTTGGCATTGGACTTTTCGAGGTAACGACGGACACCGGCGAGGAACTCCTCGATGTTGTACTTGTCGTTGATCGGCATGATCTCTGAACGCAGCTTGTCGTTTGGGGCGTGCAGGGAGATAGCCAGCGCCACGTCGATCTGGTCGCCCAGCTTGTCCAGCGCAGGTACCACGCCAGAGGTGGAGATGGTCACCCGGCGCTTGGAGATGCCAAAGCCGTAGTCATCCATCATCAGACGCATGGCGGGCACCACGTTGGCGAGGTTGAGCAGCGGCTCGCCCATCCCCATCATCACCACGTTGGTGATGGGACGCTTGCCACCGACCACGCGGGCCGCACGCCACACCTGACCGATGATCTCGGAGACTTTCAGATTGCGGTTGAAGCCTTGTTGAGCCGTGGAGCAGAACTTGCACTCCAGCGCACAGCCAACTTGAGAGGAGACGCAGAGGGTCGCGCGGTCATCTTCCGGGATGTAGACGGTCTCGACCTCCTGATCGCCCACCTGCAGGGCCCACTTGATGGTGCCATCGGCAGAACGCTGCTCGCGGCTGATCTCGGGCGCCTTGATCTCGGCGATCGCCTTGAGGCGCTCTTTGAGCACCTTGTTGACGTTGGTCATCTGATCGAAATCATCACACCCAAAGTGATAGATCCACTTCATGACCTGATCTGCCCGGAATGGCTTCTCGCCCAGTTCGACGAAAAAGGCACGCATGGCATCCCGATCAAGATCCAGCAGGTTGATTTTTGTTTCGCTCATCAATGGCCTCAGTTCAAACACTTCATCAATTATTGGCTGACGACGTCAGGGGGCGGCATTGTACAAATAATGGGTCTGGCTTTCCACCTGGAGAATAGAGGGATATTGCGTAAACGGCGAAAACAACAAAGGGAGCCGAGGCTCCCTTGGGTCATCATCCACAAAAATCAGCCGCGCGGGCAGATCTCGTTGTCAGAGAAGAAGTAGGCAATTTCGCGGGCTGCGGATGCCGGTGCATCGGAGCCATGCACTGCGTTGCGATCGATGCTCTCGGCATAACAGGCACGCAAGGTACCAGCCAGCGCCTCTTTCGGGTTGGTAGCCCCCATGATCTCGCGATTGCGACGGATGGCGTCTTCCCCTTCCAGCACCTGCACCATGACAGGGCCAGAGGTCATGAAGCTGACCAGATTGTCATAAAAAGGCTTGCCCTGATGCTCGGCATAGAAACCGGCAGCCTGTTCACTGCTCATGTGCAGCATTTTGGATGCCACCACTTTCAAGCCTGCGCTTTCGAAACGGCTATAGATGGCACCGATCAGGTTCTTGCTGACAGCATCCGGTTTAACGATAGAGAAGGTACGTTCGATGGCCATTGATATCTTTCCTTAACTACAGAGTTTTATTGTTAGAATCCATGTTCGCTGGCGATTATACGTAAACAAAAACCGGAAAAACACACAAACGAGCAACTTTTTATTAAACATCACTCCCTTGCAATCAACATCCACACTCATCTTGACCGAGCAGAGCCGGAAAATATGTGCGCTTGCGCACGATAGTTACCTTAAGCCGCCAAAACCCCATCTTTTGTTCACAATTCGAACAGCATGAAAAAGGCACCCGAAGGTGCCTTGTCTCGCCTATTTGGCTTCCGCCAGCAGGGCCCGCGCTATGGTGCGCATCCCCAGGGTATTGGCCCCCGGCGCCCAGAGGGCATCGCCGTTGTCACTGAAGCAGGCGGCCAGATCGATATGCAACCAGCCCATCCCTTCGTTGGCAACGAAACGGGAGAGGAAACCCGCAGCGTTGGAGGCGCCACCCGGCCCGCCCCCCTTCACCGGACGGCTGTTGGCCGTGTCGGCGTAATGGGAGGGGCACTGCTGGCGGTGCCAGGGCTCCAGCGGCAGCGGCCAGGCAGGCTCATGCTCAGCATCGGCATAGGTCATGGCCCGGCTTACCAACCCTTTGTCGAGGCCTAACAGAGCATTGTAGCGCCCACCCAGCGCCATCACGGCTGCGCCGGTCAGGGTCGCGGCATCGATGATCAGCGGTGCGCCGGACTCGCTCGCCAGTTGCAGGCCGTCGGCCAGCACCAGCCGCCCCTCGGCATCGGTATTCACAATCTCGACCGTGGTGCCGTTCTTGTAGGTGAGGATGTCGCCCAGCTTGTAGGCGTGGCCGGAGACTAGGTTCTCGGCGCAGCAGAGGATCAGCTTCACCCGCTTGTCGAGCCCGCGCAGCATGGCCAGCGCCAGTGCACCGGTGACAATCGCCGCGCCCCCCATGTCGCACTTCATGGTGAGCATCCCCTCGGAGCTCTTCATGGAGTAGCCGCCGGAGTCAAAGGTGATCCCCTTGCCCACCAGCGCTGCCGCTACCGGCGCCTTGGGGTCACGTCCCGGGTTGAAGTCGAGCTCCAGCAATACCGGTTCGCGCGCACTGCCGCGGCCCACCTGATAGAGGCCGACCCAGCCCGCCTGTTGCAGCGCTTCGCCTTTCAAAATGCGATGACTCACCTTGTCCGGCGCCAGCTCGGTAATAAAGGAGGCCGCTTCCACCGCCAGCTCCAGCGGGCCCAACTGCTCCGGGGTGGCATTGGTCATCTCGCGCACCCAGCGGCCACAGAGCCAGCGCGCTTCCAGCTCCTCTCGGTCCTCTTCCGAGGACATGGCCCACTGCAGTTGCACCTCCGCCTTGGGGGTTTGCAGCCCTTGTGCAAATGCCCACTGCTGTTCACGCTCCCAATGACCAGCCAGGGTCACTTTCTGGATCCCTTGCTGGCAGAGGCGACGGGCCGCCTGCTGGATATCGAGCAGCGGATTGGCCGTCACCAGATGGATCACCATGCCGTCGGCACGGTGAGAGAGCAGCGCCCCCTCCCCCCACTCGGCCGGTGCAAATTCACGACTTAACCAGACATTCATGCGGTCACCTCCTGCAGCCAGCGGGCGATGGTGCGCAGACCGTGCCCCTTGGCGCCGGTTGCCCAGAGATCGTTACCCGATTTCTGATAAGAGGCCGCCAGATCCAGGTGCACCCAACCCTTGCCCTCATCACGTACGAAACGGGAAAGGAACGCAGCAGCCGTGGTGGCACCGGCCGTGCCTTCGGCTGAGGCGACGTTGCCCAGATCGGCAAAGGCCGAGGTGAGCTGGCTGGCATGCCAGGGCTCCAGCGGCAGCGCCCACGCCTGCTCGTTTTCCACCTTGGCGGCGGCCAGTGCGCGCTGCTGCTCGGTCTCATCGAGGGCAAACACCGCATTGTAGTCGCGCCCCAGCGCCATCTTGGCGGCGCCGGTCAGGGTGGCTGCGTCAAGGATAAAAGCTGCACCGCTGTCGGAGGCCGCCATCAGGCCATCGGCCAGCACCAGACGCCCTTCCGCATCGGTGTTCTGGATCTCGACCGAAATGCCGTTTTTGTAGGTAAGGATGTCGCCCAGCTTGAAAGCGTGGCCGGAGACCAGGTTCTCGGCGCAGCAGAGAATGAGCTTCACCCGCTGGTTCAAACCGCGGCTGATGGCCAGCGCCAGCGCGCCGGTGACCATGGCGGCGCCGCCCATGTCGGACTTCATCGGCAGCATGTTGTCAGAGGACTTCATGGAGTAGCCGCCAGAATCAAAAGTGATCCCCTTGCCCACCAGCGCCGCCACCACGGGCGCATGGCGATCACCGGTCGGGTTGTAGTCTAGCTCCAGCAGCACAGGCTCGCGCTCGCTGCCACGGCCAACCGACCAGATCCCGATATGGCCAGACTCACGTAGCGCTTCACCGGCGGTGATGCGGGCAGTAACCTGATCCCCGGCCAGACCACGAATAAGCAACAGGGCCGATTCCGCCAGACTCATGGGGTAGATCTCTTCCGGACAGCCATTGGTGATGTCACGTACCCAGCGAGCAGCCTTGAGCAGCGCATTCAGTTCACGGGCGTCCGCGTCGCTCTGCTGGCCGAAATCCAGTTCACGGGCTCCCTTGGCGGCGTAGAACCCCTGGGCGAACGCGTAGCGACGCTCCAGATCCCACCCCTCTCCAGCCAGCGTCACCCGCTTGATCCCGCTCGATTCGAGGCGACGGGCAGCGCGCTGAACGGTGCGCAGGACATCCTTCTCCTGACCGGCGGCACCGAGATGGATCAGTGCCTCGTCGCCATTGAAACTGAGCTGGGCGCCCTCGCCCCAATAGGTAGCCGCAGCCTGGGTGGATAACGCTACCTTCATCATGTCAGCCATCGTGTTTGCTTCCTTTTTACTGGCACTATGTATAAGCACTCTTTATGGGAAAGAGCTTATTAGCAAAGAGAGAATAACGAATACAAAAAAGGCCGTGCCCCCGAGGGTCACGGCCTTCCACCATATCACTGAAGCACCACAGGATGCTGCACGTGCAATTCACTCATGTGTAATTAATGGCGTTCAGAGGCAAGGTTCAGGGTGTACTTGGGCAATTCCACCACCAGATCCTCGTCCGCCAGTTTTGCCTGGCAGCTGAGACGGGATTCCGGCTCCAACCCCCACGCCTTGTCCAGCATGTCGTCTTCCAGCTCGTCGCTTGGCTCGAGCGAGTCAAAGCCCTCGCGCACCACGCAGTGGCAGGTAGTGCAGGCACAGGATTTCTCGCAGGCATGCTCGATTTCGATACCATTGCGCAGCGCCACATCCAGAATGGTCTCGCCGCTTTGCCCCTCGAGGGCGGCGCCATCCGGACAGAGTAAGGGATGAGGAAGAATGATCAGTTTTGGCATATTACACCTTGTTGACGTTTTGTCCGGTCAGCACCTTGCGGATGGAAGCATCCATCCGGCGGGCTGCAAACTCGCCACTGACAGCATCGGCTGCCTCAATGGCTTCTTTGATTTGATGGGTTGCGCCGCTGTTGCGCATGATCAGCAGATGGGCGATGGCGGCATCAATCTCGGCACGCTCGGCTGCATTGAGCAGGGCATCACCATCGGCGGCAAGCGCCGCATTGAGACTCTCGACCACCCGATCGGCTTCAACCTGCTGCTCGGCCAGCATGCGGGCATCCATATCCTGCTGGGCGTTCTCGATGGAGGCACTCAGCATGTTGAGGATATCCTGCTCCGCCAGCCCGTAAGAGGGCTTGACCTGGATCTCGGCCTGCACGCCGGAGGATTTCTCCATGGCGCTCACCGAGAGCAGACCATCCGCATCCACCTGGAAGGTGACGCGAATATGGGCGGCACCGGCGGCCATCGGCGGAATACCGGTCAGGGTAAAGCGTGCCAGGGAGCGGCAATCGGCGACCAACTCGCGCTCACCCTGTACCACGTGAATGGCCATGGCGGTCTGACCATCCTTGAAGGTGGTGAACTCCTGGGCGCGGGCAACCGGAATGGTGGTGTTGCGCGGGATCACCTTCTCGGCGAGGCCACCCATGGTCTCCAGACCCAGCGACAGGGGGATAACGTCCAGCAACAGCATCTCGGCATCGGGCTTGTTGCCCACCAGAATATCGGCCTGGATGGCGGCGCCGATGGCGACCACCTTGTCCGGATCGATGCTGGTCAACGGCGTGCGCTGGAAGAACTCGCCCACCAGTTCGCGCACCAGCGGCACCCTGGTGGAGCCACCAACCATCACCACTTCCAGCACTTCCACCTGCTCAAGGCCCGCATCGCGCAGGGCGCGGCGACAAGCCAGCAAGGTCCGTTTCACCAGCGGGGTGATGAGCTCATCAAACTGGCTACGGCTCACTGAACCCTGCCAGCCCGCAAAGGTGCACGCCACCTGCTCGGCATCGGTCAGACCGTGCTTGACGGCAGCGGCCACATCCAGCAGCTCGCGCTGCAGATGGGCATCCAGCTCACCGGTGAGGCCCGCCTGTTCCTTGATCCAGTCCGCCAGCAGGTGATCGAAGTCATCACCGCCGAGGGCGGAATCACCGCCGGTCGCCATCACTTCAAACACACCGCGATGCAGACGCAGGATAGAGATATCGAAGGTACCGCCCCCCAGATCGTAAACCGCGATCACCCCTTCCTGACCGGAGTCAAGGCCATAGGCAATCGCGGCCGCAGTCGGCTCGTTGAGCAGGCGCAGCACGTGCAGACCAGCCAGACGGGCGGCATCCTTGGTGCCCTGACGCTGGGCATCATCGAAATAGGCCGGCACGGTAATGACCACGCCATCGAGATCGCCCCCGAGAGTCTGGGCGCCACGCTCGGCCAGCTTTTTGAGAATTTCGGCCGAGACCTGCACCGGATTGACCAGCCCCTGACGGGTTTGCAGTTGCGGCATGCCATTGTCGGCGGCAACAAACTGGTAAGGCTGCTGGCGGGTATCGATATCGGCCAGCGCCTTGCCCATCATCCGTTTGACCGAGACGATGGTGTTGTGAGGATCGAGTGCCGCTTCGCGCTTGGCATCAATTCCGACTCGAATAGCGTCGCTTTGATAGTGCACCACCGACGGGAGCAGGTCGCGCCCTTGCTCATCGCAAAGGGTATCGGCGTGACCGCTGCGAACCGCAGCGACGAGAGAGTTGGTGGTGCCGAGATCGATGCCGACGGCACGTTTGTGCTGATGAGGAACAGCGCTCTGGCCGGGTTCGGCGATTTGCAGTAATGCCATGGGTAATGAAACTTCCAGCGTTAAAGGATCAAGACTCGAGAAGCGAGTCTTCGAATCGTTCCAGCTCTTCAAGGAGCTTGTCGACAAACTTGAGTTTGCGAACGCAATCAGCGGCAACAAGATCTTTACCGGCGGCAAGAGACTCGGTCAGCTGCTGCATCAACATCTGGTGATCATGCCTGATCTCACTGCGAAAATCCTTGATGGCGCGCTCAGGGTCGGCGTCATCTTTCAGATCGGCCAGACGCTCGCGCCACTCCAGCTGCTGCATCAGAAATGCGGTATCTTGCAGGGTCTGCTGTTCACCACGGATATCAGTGCCACGCAGGGAGAGCAGATATTCTGCACGGCGTAGCGGCGCCTTGAGGGTGGTGAATGCTTCGTTGATCTGGGCGGCACGTTGCACCGCAGCCAGCTGCTCCCGTTCGGGGGCGGTGGCAAAACGATCAGGATGGAATTGGGTTTGCAGCTGGCGGTAGGTATCAGCCAACTGACGGGTATCGAGCTCGAAGCCTTCAACCAGCCCAAACAGCTCGAAATGATTCATGCAAACCTCTTGGAAACGTTCGCCACAACCTCACTCGCCCCTGGCAAATGAGATGTGGTTGAACGGGTCATGGGCGACCCGCTCAACCACAGACGAAGGATCATTGACGTCAAACATCTCAGACACTGAAGCTTTCGCCGCAACCACACTCGCCTTTGGCGCATGAGAAGGTATTGTTGAACTACGCATATCTGACCCGTTCAACAACAGACGAAAGATCATTCACGTCAAACATCTCAGACACTGAAGCTTTCGCCACAACCACACTCGCCTTTGGCATTGGGATTGTTGAACTGGAAGCCCTCGTTGAGGCCCTCCTTGACGAAATCCAGCTCGGTGCCATCCAGATGGATCAGGCTCTTGGCATCAACAATAATCTTGACGCCCTGCTGCTCGAACACCTGATCCTCATCGGTCAGTTCATCAACGAACTCAAGCACGTAGGCAAGACCGGAGCAGCCTGTGGTTTTGACGCCGAGGCGCAGGCCAATGCCCTTGCCCCGGTTAGCCAGAAAAGAGGAAACCCGTGCCGCGGCGGCATCTGTCATGGTAATAGCCATACTGCTCTCCGGCGCTTAGAGACCTTTCTTCTGCTTGTAATCGGCGATGGCGGCCTTGATGGCGTCCTCAGCCAGAATGGAGCAGTGGATCTTCACCGGTGGCAGGGCCAACTCTTCAGCGATATCTGTGTTCTTGATGCCAGCCGCTTCGTCCAGGGTCTTGCCCTTGACCCATTCGGTTACCAGGGAGCTGGAGGCGATGGCGGAACCGCAGCCGTAGGTCTTGAACTTGGCATCTTCGATGATGCCTTCGTCGCTGATCTTCAGTTGCAGCTTCATCACGTCGCCACAGGCGGGCGCACCGACCATGCCGGTTGCAACGCTGGGATCATTCTTGTCGAAACCACCGACGTTGCGAGGATTCTCGTAGTGGTCGATTACTTTTTCACTGTAAGCCATATCTCACTCCTGCTAATTCTGTTGCTCACTAACCAAATAGATCAGTGATGAGCCCATTCGACCGTGTTCAGATCGACGCCGTCTTTGTACATCTCCCACAGAGGGGACATCTCACGCAGACGACCGATGGAGTCACGAATAAGCTTGACCGCGTAGTCAATCTCTTCCTCGGTGGTGAAGCGACCCATGCTGAAACGGATGGAGCTGTGTGCCAGCTCGTCGTTCAGGCCCAGTGCGCGCAGCACATAGGAAGGTTCCAGGCTGGCGGAGGTACAGGCCGAACCGGAAGAGACCGCCAAATCTTTCAGCGCCATGATGAGGGATTCCCCTTCCACATAGGCAAAGCTGACGTTGAGGTTGCCCGGAACACGCTGCTCAAGATCGCCATTGATGTAGACGGCTTCAATATCCTTGATGCCATTCCACAGACGCTGGCGCAGTGCCAAGATACGCTCGCCTTCACTCACCATCTCTTCTTTGGCGATGCGGAAAGCTTCGCCCATCCCGACGATCTGGTGGGTCGGCAGAGTACCGGAACGCATGCCGCGCTCGTGGCCACCGCCATGCATCTGGGCTTCCAGACGAACGCGGGGTTTGCGGCGAACAAACAGCGCACCGATCCCTTTCGGACCATACACCTTGTGTGCTGAGACGGAGAGCAGATCCACTTTCAGTGCTTCCACATCTACCGGGATCTTGCCCACACTCTGAACGGCATCCACGTGCAGCAGGATCTTGCGGGAACGGCACAACTCGCCGATGGCGGCAATGTTCTGAACCACACCGATTTCGTTGTTCACATGCATGATGCTGACCAAGATGGTGTCATCACGCATGGCATTCTCGATCATCTCGATAGTGAACAGGCCGTTGGGCATCGGCTCAAGATAGGTCACCTCGAACCCTTCACGCTCCAGCTGGCGACAGGTATCGAGCACCGCCTTGTGTTCGGTCTTGGAGGTGATGATGTGCTTGCCCTTGCTGGCATAGAAGTGGGCAACACCCTTGATGGCCAGGTTATTGGATTCGGTCGCACCGGAAGTGAAGACGATCTCGCGGGGATCGGCACCGATCAGATCTGCCACTTGATTACGGGCCAGATCCACCGCCTCTTCGGCTTGCCAGCCAAAGCGGTGAGAACGGGAAGCCGGATTGCCGAACAGGCCATCCATGGTGAGACACTGCATCATTTTTTCTGCGACACGCGGGTCCACCGGACAGGTTGCCGAATAATCAAGGTAAATAGGCAGTTTCATGTTTTTCTCCGTCACAGTCCGGGTCATACAGAGTCCCGCTGTGGAAAGCACGTTTATAGTTGGACTTTCAAGCTCACATCGCCGTGTTCTGCCCGATCAACCAGGGACAACACGGTCTTCATTTGTTCATCTTGCTTGCCGGCAATGCGGCGCACATCGGCCTGGCGTACCAGCTCGGCCAGCGTGATATCCCCGAGGAAGCTGGAGATCCGCTCACTCAGGTCGCGCCACAGGGAGTGAGTCAGACACTGGGTACCACCGTGGCAGCCGCCCTTGCCGAGGCACTTGGTGGCATCGACCGACTCATCGACCGCGGTGATCACCTGACCAACCGAAATCTCGCCTGGGGCCAACCCGAGGCGATAACCACCGCCTGGGCCACGCACGCTGCTCACCAGACCATGTTTGCGCAGGCGGGCAAAGAGCTGCTCGAGATAGGACAACGAGATGCCCTGGCGCTCGGAAATATCGGCAAGGGGGACGGGCCCCTGCTCTGCATGCAGCGCCACGTCGAGCATGGCGGTTACAGCGTAACGTCCTTTTGAAGTCAGTCTCATGTGCCTTACCGTCTTGCGAAGCAATTTAATGGGGCACATGGTCACATACCCGACCAAATCAGTCAAGTATATGGTTGAGTAAATCAGTCGGATTAATCCGGTATGCGCGCTTTCTGCACCGAGGTCAGAATACCGCGCAGAATGTTGAGCTCAGCAGCTTCCGGCCGAGCTCGATTGAACAGGCGACGCAGCTTGCTCATCACATGACCCGGATGGTCATCGGCAATAAAACCGGTCTTCATCAGGGTTTGTTCCAGGTGCTGATAAAACCCTTCCAGCTGGGCGGCACTCGGATAGGCCATCTCCTCTTCAGGCTCGGCGGCCTGCCCCTGCAGCCAGCGCATCCGCACTTCGTAACAGAGGGTCTGCACCGCCATGGCCAGATTGAGGGAGCTGTAATCAGGATTGGCCGGAATGGCCACGTGGTAGTGGCACTTTTGCAACTCGTCATTAGTGAGACCGGTGCGTTCACGACCAAACACCAGCGCAACCGGGTGCTGCATCCCCTCGACCACCGACTTTTCGCCGGCCTCACGGGGATCGAGCATAGGCCAGCTCAGGGTTCGCGAGCGGGCGCTGGTGCCAATCACCAGACCACAATCGGCGATCGCGTCATCCAGTGTCGGGACGATACGGGCATTGGCAAGCACATCGCTGGCACCAGCCGCCAGGGCGAAGGCATTGTCATCCGGCAAGGCTTGCGGATCAACCAATACCAGCTGGGTCAACCCCATGGTCTTCATGGCACGTGCCGCAGACCCCATGTTGCCGGTATGAGAGGTGTTTACCAAAACGATACGAATCTGATCCAACATGCCCAGTCAATCTTCAGTCAAAAATGGCGCGCAATTGTAACATAAGAGAACACGATGTTGGCACCGTAAAAGCCGAGCCATTTCAGAACAAAACCACCCGTTTGTATAACAAACCAGCATGAGGGAAGTGAGAGGGGGGGACTAAACTTGATGGATATCCGATAAACGGCACAGGAGACACCGCGCCATGCTTCCTCCCTTTATCTATGAGAGATTGCCCAGCCTCTACCTGCTGGCAGCCATTGCCATTATTACGTTGAGTGATCAGCCCCTGCTCTGGTTTGCAGGAGCCTTACTGTTTATCGCCGGAGCGGTGACCTGGATGATGCGCTCCAGCTACCGACGTACCGATCTGATTATCTTTCCGAGCAAACGCTGGCTACAGCCGGAGTGGCTGTATGAAGCGCAGCCCTTCATCTGGCTGGCTGCGGGGCTAGCCATGTCACAGCTGCCCGCCCCTGCGGCACTCATCGCCTTGGTGCCCTGTCTGTGGGCCTGTCGTTGCCTCTGGGCACGGCACCATTATCGTCGCCATGCCCATGGGGTGATTGTCCACTTAAGACGGGATCCCGCCCGGCGCCGTCTGCACCGGAGCCTGCGCTGACGCGGTACGGGCCCGTTCGATAAACGTCGCCAGATCCATCAGGGGATACTTCATCAGGCTTGGCAAGCCATCGAGATCCAGACTGTCCATCAGGTTTTTCACCTCAAGGCCCAGTTCGGTATCCCCTTCTATCTTCAGCTTGCGCTGGAAAAAGAGCGAATCCGGATCCTCTTTGCGACCGGCAATCAGGATCAGGTCGTTGGCGGTACCGCTGAAGCAGACATCGGCCTTGTCACACTCGCGAGCCACCACCAGCTGGCCATTCTGCTCACTGATAAACCAGCACAGCTCCAGATCAGAGACTTCGACTTTCAGCCACTTGTCTGCCAGAAACTCGAAATCGCCATCTTCGATAGCCTCTTTGAAAACCCGGGCCAGCAAACTCTCCATCAGCTGCTTTTGCAGATTGAAGGGAACCAGCTTGAGGGGATGGCGCAAGAAGCGCGGAGCCTGTTCGACCAGGCGGCGTTGCAGTTGTTGAAACACGATAGACTCCCTTTTTTGCGCATTCAAACACAGGGAGAGTGTCAAGATCCTGTTGGAAATCAAACTTGTGCAGGGTTACCTCAAGAAGGGTAAAGCCACACAAAGCTGCCTCAGGTCAAAAAGCGGGAGTGCATGGCTGCATACAATCAGGGCTCGTTTGCCCTTCATATGCACTCTCGGAGCGTACCAATGGAATTACTCTGTCCGGCAGGCAGTTTGCCGGCACTGAAAACCGCCGTGGATAACGGGGCCGATGCCGTTTATATCGGTTTCAAGGATGACACCAATGCCCGCCACTTTGCCGGTCTCAACTTTACCGACAGCAAACTGGAGAAGGCGGTAGATTATGTGCATCAACATGGTCGCAAGCTGCATATTGCCATCAATACCTTTGCCCATCCCGGGGCCGATACTCGATGGAAACAGGCGGTTGATCGCGGGGTGGCCCTCGGCGCCGATGCGTTAATCATCGCCGATCTCGCCGTGCTGGAATATGCCAGCCGCCACTACCCCGAGATGGAACTCCATGTCTCGGTGCAGGCCAGCGCCACCAATGCCGCCGCCATTCGCTTCTATCAGCAGCAATTCAATGTCACACGGGTGGTGCTGCCCCGGGTGCTCTCCATGCATCAGGTCAAGCAGCTGGCCCGCGAGACCGATGTTGGCCTTGAGGTATTCGCTTTTGGCAGCCTCTGCATCATGGCCGAGGGGCGCTGCTATCTCTCCTCCTACATGACTGGCGAGAGTCCCAACACCGTCGGCGCCTGCTCACCGGCCAAGTTCGTCCGTTGGGAAGAGACCCCGAATGGTCTCGAGTCGCGGCTCAACGAGGTGCTGATCGACCGCTATGGCCCGGGCGAAAATGCTGGCTATCCGACCCTGTGCAAGGGGCGTTTCGACGTGGATGGCCAGACCTACCACGCGCTGGAAGAGCCCACCAGTCTCAATACCCTGGGTCTCCTGCCCGAGCTCTTCAAGACCGGGATCCAGTCGGTCAAGATTGAAGGGCGCCAGCGCAGCCCCGCCTATGTGGAGCAAGTGACCCGGGTCTGGCGTGCAGCCATCGATGCCTATCAGGCCAATCCCGAGGCCTATCAGGTTAAAGCTGAGTGGGATGCCCAGCTCGCCCGCGTCTCCGAAGGTAGCCAGACTACCCTCGGTGCCTACCATCGTCAGTGGCAATAAGGAGTCCACCCATGCAATTTTCTCTCGGGCCTCTGCTCTTCTACTGGCCCAAAGCCGATACCGAAGCTTTTTACCATGCCGCTGCCGACAGTCAGGCCGACATCATCTATCTGGGGGAGACAGTCTGCAGCAAGCGGCGCGAACTCAAAGTCGATGACTGGATTGCACTGGCCCGTCAGGTGGCCAGCTCCGGCAAGCAGGTGGTGCTCTCGACCCTCGCCCTTATCTCCGCCCCTTCCGAGCTCAAGGAGGTGAAGCGACTGGTCGACAATGGCGATCTTATGGTCGAAGCCAACGATCTCGGTACAGTGCAACTCGCCAGGGAGGCAGGGATCCCCTTCGTCTGTGGTCCCGCCATCAACGCCTATAACGCCGATGTGCTGCGCATGTTGCTCAAACAGGGGATGAAACGCTGGGTCATGCCGGTGGAGCTCTCCCGTGACTGGCTGATCCAGCTCAATCAGGATCTGGGCCCCCTGCGCGACCAATTTGAGGTGGAGGTGTTTGCCTACGGCCATCTGCCGCTCGCCTACTCGGCGCGCTGCTTCACCGCCCGCTCCCTTGACAAACCGAAAGACAACTGCGAGCTCGCCTGCATCAACTACCCCACCGGACGACTGGCCAACAGCCGCGAGGGGCAGCGGGTGTTCAATCTCAACGGGATCCAGACCCAGTCCGGTTACTGCTACAACCTGGGTAACGAGCTGGCTGGTATGGAAGGTCTGGTAGATGTGGTCAGGCTTTCGCCGCAAGGGATGGAGACGCTGGTGATGCTGGCCCGCTTCAAAGTCAACCGGCAGGGCCAGGCTCCCCTCTCCTTGCAGCAAGGAAGTGACTGCAACGGCTACTGGCGCCAGATCCCCGGCATGAGCCTGGTGGAATAAGCCCAAGGGCAAAACATAAGATAATATCGATCAAAAGGGGGCCATTAGGCCCCCCTTTCTAATCACTCATGTCGATAGTGACTTACTTGGCACCATGCTGCTCCGCCAGATAGAGCCAGGTATCGACCACGGTATCGGGGTTGAGAGACACCGAATCGATCCCCTGCTCCACCAGCCAGGCGGCAAAGTCCGGGTGATCAGATGGCCCCTGACCGCAGATCCCCACGTACTTGCCCGCCTTGCGCGCGGCCTGAATCGCCATCGACAGCAGTGCCTTGACCGCCTCGTTGCGCTCGTCGAACAGGTGGGCAATCAGCCCCGAGTCCCGATCCAGCCCAAGGGTCAGCTGGGTCATGTCGTTGGAACCGATGGAGAAGCCGTCCACGTGTTCGAGGAACTTGTCTGCCAAGAGGGCATTGCTCGGGATCTCGCACATCATGATCACCTTGAGCCCCCGCTCGCCACGGCGCAGACCGTTCTCGGCCAGGATGTCGATCACCTGCTCCGCCTCGCCCACGGTGCGCACGAAGGGGATCATCACCTCGACGTTGGTCAATCCCATCACATCGCGCACCCGCTTGATCGCCTCGCACTCGAGGGCAAAGCAGGGGCGGAAGCTGTCGGCGATGTAGCGGGATGCGCCACGAAAACCGATCATCGGGTTCTCCTCGTGGGGCTCGTAGCCACGACCGCCCACCAGATTGGCGTACTCGTTGGACTTGAAGTCCGACATCCGCACGATCACCCGCTCCGGCCAGAAGGCGGCCCCCAGAGTGGCGATCCCCTCGGTCAGCTTGGCCACATAGAACTCCCGCGGGCTGTCGTAACCGGCGATCATCTTGCCGATGGAGGCCTGCAGCTCTGGGGTTTGCTGGTCAAACTCCAGCAAGGCCTTGGGGTGCACGCCGATCATCCGGTTGATGATGAATTCAAGGCGTGCCAGTCCTACGCCAGCATTAGGCAACTGGGCAAAGTCGAACGCCCTGTCCGGGTTGCCGACGTTCATCATGATCTTGATGGGCAGGCGTGGCATATTGCCCACCTCGGTCACTGCCACATCGAAGTCCAGCTCGCCGTCATAGATAAAACCGGTATCCCCTTCCGCGCAGGAGACGGTGATCCGCTGGCCCGGCTGAATATGGTCGGTGGCGTTGCCACAGCCCACCACTGCCGGAATGCCCAGCTCGCGGGCGATAATGGCAGCATGGCAGGTGCGGCCGCCACGGTTGGTGACGATGGCGGAGGCCCGCTTCATGATGGGCTCCCAGTCCGGATCGGTCATATCAGTCACCAGCACGTCGCCGGGTTGCACCTCGTCCATCTGGCTGATGGAGGAGATGACCCGCGCCGGGCCCGCGCCAATCTTGTGGCCGATGGCACGCCCCTCGATCAACACCTTACCCGCTTGCTTGAGTGCAAAACGCTCGAGGGTGTTGGCCTCCTGACGGCTGCGCACGGTTTCCGGGCGAGCCTGCACGATATAGAGCTGGCCATCCTGACCATCCTTAGCCCACTCGATATCCATCGGGCGGCCATAGTGCTGCTCGATGATAAGGGCCTGTTTCGCCAGCGCCATCACCTCCTCATCGCTGATGCAGAAGCGGCTGCGCTCGGCCTCATCGGTGTCGACAATCTTCACCTGACGGCCGTGACCGGCATCGTCCGAATAGGTCATCTTGATAAGCTTGGAGCCGAGGGTCTTGCGCACCACCGCCGGGCGCCCCCCCTTGAGGGTCGGCTTGTGCACATAGAACTCGTCCGGGTTGACCGCCCCTTGCACCACCATCTCGCCAAGACCATGGGCCCCGGTGATAAAAACCACGTCGTTGAAGCCGGACTCGGTATCCAGAGTAAACATGACGCCGGAGGCGGCGAGATCGGAACGCACCATCCGCTGCACCCCGGCCGAGAGGGCAACGCCCTTGTGGTCATAGCCCTGATGCACCCGATAGGAGATGGCGCGATCGTTGAACAGGGAAGCAAACACATGCTTGACCGCCGTCATGACGGCATCAATGCCACGTACGTTGAGGAAGGTCTCCTGCTGACCGGCAAAGGAGGCGTCCGGCATATCCTCGGCGGTGGCGGAGGATCGCACCGCAAACGAGGCCTCGACTCCTGCACTCAACTTTTCATAGGCAACCCGGATCGCCTGCTCCAGCTCGGGCTGGAACGGGGCTTCGATCACCCAGTCGCGGATCTGCTGACCGGCCCGGTTGAGGGCGGCGATATCGTCCACGTCCAGATTGTCGAGAAGATGGTGGATCTTGCCGTTGAGGCCGCTTGACTCCAGAAACTCGTGAAACGCAAAGGCGGTGGTGGCAAAGCCCCCCGGCACGGATACGCCGGCGCCAGAGAGGTTGCTGATCATCTCGCCAAGGGATGCGTTCTTGCCGCCAACTCGTTCTACGTCCTGCATTCCGAGTTGTTCGTACCAGAGCACGTACTGTTGCACTTGGATGTCTCCAGGTTGGTGGGCACCGATGCCATAGCACCTCGTGCGCCCGATTTAATCGATGAGGTTATGGGTAAGTCAGGTGCGTTATTGTCTGTTTCTTCTGTTGCCAACGACCATGAAAACGTTTTCTATTGGTTTTCAAAAAAATCCCCGAGCAAGCATTGGGGATGGTCGAATGACCGGAACATTCTACAATGGCGACACAAAAAGATAACGATTCAGGTTTGCAAGCCACTTCACAACTTGGGCACAGCAGACTGGTTGACAAAACTGATATGGTTTCGGGAGATACTTCTCACCCTTTACCCCATGCGATCCCACCCGCGGTATCACAGGAGCCCTACGTGCACACCGTATTTTATGTTTCAGACGGCACCGCCATCACCGCCGAAGTGTTCGGCCACGCGGTACTGAGCCAGTTTCCGCTGGCCTTCGAGCAGATCACTATCCCCTTTGTGGAGACACTGGAGAAAGCCCGTCAGGTACGGATGCGGATCGACGAGCAGTTCCGCCAGACCGGGGTACGCCCCATCCTGTTTCACACCATCGTCGACCCGCTGGTACGGGAAGAGGTACTGAAATCGGAGGCGTGCGGCCACGACTTTCTCAATACCTTCGTCAGCCCGCTGGAGCAGGAGCTGGGGGTAAAAGCCGAGCCCCGCCTCCACCGCACCCACGGTATGGAGAATCGCAAGCTCTATGACGATCGCATCGAGGCGGTCAACTTCGCACTGGCCAACGACGATGGCATCACCACCAAAGAGTACGATGAGGCGGACATCATCCTGATCGGGGTCTCCCGCTGCGGCAAGACCCCCACCAGCCTCTATCTGGCGCTGCAGTTTGGCATTCGCGCCGCCAACTACCCCTTTATCGAGCAGGACATGGGGATGCTGGAGCTGCCCGCCCCCCTCAAGGCCAACCGTCACAAGCTGTTTGGCCTCACCATAGCGCCGCAGCGGCTGCACGAGATCCGTAACCAGCGCCGCGCTAACAGCCGCTACTCCTCCATCGAACAGTGCGAGCAGGAGCTGGCCTGCGTGGAGAGGCTGTTTCGCCAGGAGGCGATACGCTTCCTCGATACCAGCTCCCACTCGGTGGAGGAGATCAGCGCCAAGGTCCTCGAGGCGACCGGTCTGCGCCGCCAGCTCTGTTAATCCAGCTTGACAGCTATCGGCATCAACAAAAGATAAAAGTTACAGTGTCTCGGCGAAAGTCAGCTGTTGCTAACTGCGATTCACATAGATGACAGTGAAAAGCATGGATAAAAAAGGGATAAGCACCACAAATGCTTATCCCTCTTCTTGTCGACCTTGCCGTTGTGCCCTTGTCACCCGCTGCCAGTTAGCTGCTATTCGATTCCGTTCTGCTGCGCTCGGCAAACAGCCAGCGTTAACTAACGATTGAGCTCAGGGTTGTTCATCAACCGGGCATAGAAGGCCAGCAAACCGTGGCGCAGGCGAACCCGCTCCGCCAGCCAGCCGCCAACGAGCGCCCCCGTTACCCCACCAACCAGCAACAGCGACTGCCAGTAGTGCAGCAATCCCTGATCACCGAGTAACAGCCAACCCAGCAGCATGGTGGCGACCACCAGCAACAGCAGCGGACTGGCAGCTATCGCCAGCCAGAGCGTCACCAGCCCCCCCCGGGCAACCCTTTGTTGCAGCACGCTTTCGCGCTTTCTGTACTCCAACTCCCTGCACTCTTACCTGTACTCTCGCTTGTTTGGCATCATTTGCATCCATTTGTGGCTTGGCACCACAAAAGCACACCAACAAGACAAAATGTCAATAAAACAGAATTCGATTGCACAAACATCAACCAAAAACTACCAAGAAGCCTCTTCAGATCATGAAAAAGCTGCCTTTGGTACAAAACACGGCCATTAGAGATGGAAAACAGGTGCATTCATGGCGGATTATCACTATTCTGCTTCGGTTGCCAGCCAACACTAAAAATTGAAAATGGCATGGCGTAACGAAATAAATACAGCTTTCGTCAGGTTTTGGCTACGCACTGCGGCCTGCTCAGGATGAGCCCAACACCGACCAGAGACAACAGAGACGTAAGGACAGACCCATGGATTTGAAACAAGACGGTGAGGAGCTGAAGCGCGGCCTTAAAAACCGCCACATTCAGTTGATTGCTTTGGGCGGCGCCATCGGCACCGGCCTCTTTCTGGGCATTGCCCAAACCATCAAGATGGCAGGCCCCTCAGTCCTGCTGGGGTATGCCATCGGTGGCTTTATCGCCTTCCTGATCATGCGCCAGCTCGGTGAAATGGTGGTGGAAGAGCCGGTAGCCGGCTCCTTCAGCCACTTTGCCTACAAATACTGGGGCGAGTTTGCCGGTTTTGCGTCCGGCTGGAACTACTGGGTGCTCTACGTGCTGGTGAGCATGGCCGAGCTGACCGCGGTGGGCATCTATGTCCAGTACTGGTGGCCCGAGATCCCGACCTGGATGTCGGCAGCCTTCTTCTTCGTGCTGATCAACGCCATCAACCTCTCCAACGTCAAAGCGTTTGGCGAAATGGAGTTCTGGTTCGCCATCATCAAGGTGGTCGCCATCATCGGCATGATTGGCTTTGGCGGCTATCTGCTCCTCTCCGGTGCCGGCGGACCCGAGGCGAGCGTCACCAACCTGTGGGCACAAGGGGGCTTCTTCCCCAACGGCATCAGCGGTCTGGTGATGGCGATGGCGGTGATCATGTTCTCCTTCGGCGGTCTGGAGCTGGTGGGCATTACCGCCGCCGAAGCGGACAACCCAGAGAAGAGCATTCCCAAGGCCACCAATCAGGTGATCTACCGCATCCTCATCTTCTACATCGGCGCCCTGGCTATCCTGATGTCCCTCTATCCCTGGGGTAAAGTGGTGGAAGGCGGCAGCCCGTTCGTGATGATTTTCCACGCTCTGGACAGCAATCTGGTCGCCACCGTACTCAACATCGTGGTGCTGACAGCGGCACTGTCGGTCTACAACAGCTGCGTCTACTGCAACAGCCGGATGCTGTTCGGTCTGGCCAAACAGGGCAACGGCCCGAAAGCCCTGCTCAAGACCAACAAGAGCGGCGTGCCACTGGTTGCCCTCTCGGTCTCGGCCATCGCCACCCTGCTCTGCGTGCTGATCAACTACCTGATGCCGGGCAAGGCGTTCGGCCTGCTGATGGCGCTGGTGGTCTCCGCACTGGTGATCAACTGGGCGATGATCAGCCTCGCGCACCTCAAGTTCCGCAAGGCCAAGGTCGCAGAAGGCGTCCAGCCCAAGTTCAAGGCGTTCTGGTATCCCTTCGGCAACTACCTCTGCCTCGCGTTCATGGCTGGTATCCTGGTGATCATGTACATGACCCCCGATTTCCGCATCTCAGTCGAACTGATCCCCGCCTGGCTGGTGGTACTGGGCATTGGCTTTGTCATCAAGCGCAAGGGACAAGCCCAAAGCAAGGTCGCAGCCAATCTGGGTTAATGCCCGTAGCTGAGAAAAACAATGCAAAACGCCGATCACATGATCGGCGTTTTTTATTGCGCTCAGCGCAACTGACCGCACTACTAGCAGCCATAGCCCTCAGGAAGGCAGCTCTTGCCTTTGATCTTGCCGATGCTCCGGGCTATTGACGCAACACTCATCACGGAAAAAGGCGATGATCTCCTCCAACACCGCGTATTGAGAGACGCAAAGCAGGGTGCGACTCTCCCGGTTTTGCTTCACCAGCCCCACCGAGACCAGCGCCGCGATATGGTGGCTGAGGGTAGAAGCGGGGATCGCCAGCTGCTTTTGCAGCTCCCCCACCGGCAGCCCCTGCTCTCCCGCCTTGACCAGATGTTTGAAGATAAACAGCCGGGTCGGATGACCCAGCTCTTTCAATGCCTTGGCGACCTCTTCCAGTTGCATCTCTGCGCCCTCCACAAATTTGATATTTCGATAATACCAGAAATATCTTGACCGGCCATTCATTTCGATTATTTTGGAAATATAGAAACCAAGTGAGGATACGACAATGAATGAGTGGTTAACCATGCTGACCGATGCAGCCCAGATGTTCCTGTTTCTGGCTGTCGAGCTGTCGGTGCTGTTTCTGGTCATTAGCGCCGGGGTCAGCCTGATCCGCCAGAAGATCCCCGACGAGAAGATCCAGCGGATGCTGGGGGCGCGCCATGGCAAGGGCTATCTGCTCTCGGCCCTGCTCGGTGCCGTCACCCCCTTTTGCAGCTGCTCCACCATCCCCATGCTGAGAGGGCTGCTCTCGGCCAAAGCTGGCTTTGGCCCCACCCTCACCTTCCTGTTTATTTCGCCACTGCTGAACCCCATCATCGTCGGCTTGATGTGGGCCACCTTCGGCTGGAAAGTGACCCTGCTCTACGCCGTGATCGCCGCCAGCGTCTCCGTCATGGCGAGCATGCTGCTCGACAGGCTCGGGTTCGAGCGCCACGTCATCGACCCCAAAGAGGCCACCCCCTCTTGCGGTAGCGACTGTGGCCCGGCGACCCGCGCCACAACTCAAACAAATTGCAGTGACAACCAACGCGGTACCATTCGCGCAATCAAACAACTCAAGGGGACGGCGTGCTGCCCGGCTCCGCAACCAGAGATGGCAGAACAGGCTACCCTCCCCTGCTGCGGCGATGGCACGGCTGCCCTGACCAGAGCGCCACAGCTCCCCACCGCCTGGGTCAAAGCTCGCATCGATGCCTGGCAGCAGTTCAAAACGGTATTGCCCTTCCTGCTGCTGGGGGTGCTCATCGGCTCGTTTATTTACGGTTTTATTCCGGCCGAGTGGATCGCCGCCCATGCTGGCGCCGACAACCCGCTGGCCATTCCATTCAGCGCCATCGTCGGGATCCCGCTCTACATCCGCGCCGAGGCCGTGATCCCGCTGGCGTCGGTACTGCTGGGCAAAGGGATGGGAATGGGCGCCGTCATGGCGCTGATCATCGGCAGTGCCGGTGCCAGTCTGACCGAGGTGATCCTGCTCAAATCCATGTTCAGAACCCCGATGATTGCGGCCTTCCTTACCGTGATACTCGGTATGGCGATCCTGATGGGCTACCTGACGCAACTGTTGTTTTAAGTCGCCCATCATTAAACAGACAGGGTGTTAAGCCAGCAGAGTGTGAAACCATCAGGCATCCCATAGACAAAACGCCGATCAACTGATCGGCGTTTTGCATGTTCCGTACGACAATCTGCAACCGGCGTTACAGATATTGCCCGATAATGGGGAGCAGATCCTCGACGTCACGGGCGATATGGTCGGGTTGGTGTTCCCAGCGCTCCGGGGTCGCGCAGCTATAGGCGACAGCCACCGAGATCACACGGCTCTGCTCGCCAAGCGCCCTTTGCAAATGACGGGCAAACTGCACATCCGCTTCATGGTCACCGATATAGATCAGCGACTGGCACCTGGCTGGGCCGAAGATAGACTCCAGACATTTGAGGCCACCGAAAGGATGAGGTTTTTGCTGCTGTCCGGGCACGTCATCATAGCCGACCACAGCCTTGAACAGGCTGTTCACGCCATGCTGCTCCAGTACCCGGCGAATGTTCTTTTGGGAGTTCTGCGAACAAATTCCTTGGGGAATGGCAGAGAAATGGTCAATCACCGCCTCCAGCCCCGCAAAAAAACGCACCTCGGTCCGGTTCATCTCCTGATGCTTGGCCCACAGACTGCCAGCCAGCACCATCTCGTCCCGCGACAAACCGTAGTAATCCATATAGAGCGCCTGCCAGTTCTTGGCGGAGTGATTGGCATGGTGATACTCCGCTTCGCTGCGCAGATAGCGCGGCAGATGTTCTCCGGTCAGATGGGGGGCGACCTCAGCCAGGATCTGCTTGGTGATATCGATATTCTTCGGCACCGAATTGACCAGAGTACCGTCATAATCCCATAAAATCGCATCCAACTTCATTGCGTTACCTGTCTCGCTGCACAGCCATAAGTCACGCCATGTTACTTGGCTTGCCTTTCCTCGCCAAACCGCGCTGTAAAAATGTGAGACCCGTCCCGTCCCCACGCAGTAGCACAAGAGTTAATGTGTAACAACACAATAAATGAACATCCTCTGCCATACTCAGGCGAAGCATTCCGTTATGGCAAAACCGGAGCCTGAACATGGTAACCAGTACACTTCACACCACAGATACCGAGGTTGAATTTACCGATAATGTGCAGTTGGTATCGACGACCGATCTCAAAGGGGACATCACCTATGCCAATCCGGCATTCTGTCAGGTGGCAGGCTATCGTCTGGAAGAGATGCTGGGGCAGCATCACAACCTGGTGCGCCACCCCGACATGCCCAAAGCAGCATTTGCCGATCTCTGGGCCCACCTGAAGGCGGGCAAGCCATGGCGAGGCATGGTAAAGAACCGCTGCAAAGATGGTCGCTATTACTGGGTAGATGCCTACGTCACCCCGATTTATGAAGATGGCAAGATGGTTGGTTATCAATCCGTCCGTTGTCGCCCCACTGCGGAGCACAAAGAGCGGGCCAGCAAGATGTACAAGGCTCTTAAAGCCCGCGAAACCGGCTCTGCCATTCACATGGGACAGCGCCTGATCACGCCAACCATGATGACCATCCCCCTGCTGTTAGTTTGTGTTATCAGCGCAGGCTGGCTACTCCCACCACTGCAAGCGCTCTGGATCATCATTCCCCTGTTGACCGCCATCTGGTTCAACCGTAATTCTCTCTTCCGCACGCCGCGATACTTGCAGCAGCTCGAGCAAGACTACGACAGCATTAGCCGCCTCATCTTCTCGGGGGATGCACCCCATAGCATTGCCGATTTCCATATCAAGCTGTGGCAAGCCAGAATCCGTACCGTGCTGGGAAGGGTCGATGACACGACTGTCTCGCTCAACGCCATGGCCAACAACTTGAGCGGTTCGGCAGCATTGGCCAGCCAGGATATCTCCGCACAGGATATGCAAATTCAGCAAGTCGCCACCGCAGTCACCCAGATGGCATCGGCTGCCGAAGAGATTAGCCGCAACATTCAGGACAGCAGCCACCAGATCGAAGAGGCCCGCAGCCACTGCATCACCACCAGCGAGCAGCTTTCGGAAGCGGGAGAAGAAATGTCGGCGCTGGCAACCCAGGCGGAGCAAGCCTTTCAGTCAGCCGTCGAACTGGCAAGTGAATCCGAGCGTATCGGCAGCATAATGAGCGAAATTCGCGGTATTGCGGATCAAACCAACCTGCTGGCGCTCAATGCCTCCATCGAAGCTGCGCGGGCTGGCGATCAGGGGCGCGGCTTTGCGGTGGTGGCAGACGAGGTACGCAGCCTTTCGACCAGAACCCATAAGGCGACAGAGCAAATCCAGAACAGCATTGGCCATATCCAGCAAACCCTGGGGGAATGGAAAGAGATGATGCATCTCAATGTGACCAGAACCAACGCCTGCCTCGCCACCACCCAGGCAAGTACCGGCAACCTCAATCAGGTTGTGGTCGAGATAGACAAGGTCTCTGATTTTTCCAACCAGATAACCGCCGCAGCTACCGAGCAACAAGCGGTCATCGAGGAGATCAGCCGCAATATCAACCAGATATCCTCGCTCTCTCACGATAATAGCCTCAAAATCGATCAGGTCAGTGAAACCAGCGCCAACTTGCAGACCAAAGCGAGCCAGCTCAAGGACTTAAGCCGGACCTTTGGATAGCCGTAGCAATCAGATGACATATAAAAAGGGCCACCCGTTTGGGTGGCCCTGTTGTTTAGTATTGTTTAGTACGCGATTCTGAACACGCCTTTACTTGGCGTATTCCTCGGTCGGGATGCAGGAGCAGAACAGGTTGCGATCGCCGTAGACGTCGTCGATGCGGTTGACTGACGGCCACAGTTTGGCGGCACGCACGGCGTTGGACGGGAAGACCGCCTCGGCGCGGCTGTAGCCACGATTCCACTCTGCATCCATCACGTCATCCTGAGTGTGCGGTGCATGGACCAGCGGATTGTCGGTGAGGCTCCACTGCCCCTCCTGCACCTTGGCAATCTCGGCGCGGATGGAAGTCATCGCCTCGACGAAGCGGTCCAGCTCGCGCTTGGATTCCGACTCGGTCGGCTCGACCATCAGGGTACCCGCGACCGGGAAGCTCATGGTCGGTGCGTGGAAACCGTAGTCCATCAGCCGCTTGGCCACGTCCATCTCGCTGATGCCGGAGGCCTCCTTGAGCGGGCGGATATCCAGAATGCACTCGTGGGCGACACGACCGTTACGACCGGAGTAGAGCACCGGGAAGGAGTCACCCAGCTTCTTGGCCAGATAGTTGGCGTTGAGGATGGCCACCTGAGTGGATTTCTTCAGCCCCTCATCACCCAGCATGGCGATATACATCCAGCTGATGGGCAGGATGCTGGCCGAGCCGAACGGTGCGGCCGACACGGCGCCGTTGTTGCGGCTCTCCTTGTCGGTCTTGACCACGGCATGGCCGGCCACGAACGGCGCCAGGTGTTTCTTCACGCCGATGGGGCCCATGCCCGGGCCGCCACCGCCGTGAGGGATGGCGAAGGTCTTGTGCAGGTTGAGGTGAGAGACGTCCGCCCCGATAAAGCCCGGTGCCGTCAACCCGACTTGCGCGTTCATGTTGGCGCCATCCAGATAGACCTGACCACCGTGCTGGTGAACGATGTCGCACACCTCCTTGATGGTCTCCTCATACACCCCGTGGGTGGAGGGGTAGGTCACCATCAGGCAGGAGAGTTGATCCCCCGCCTCGGCCGCCTTGGCGCGCAGATCGTCGAGATCTACGTTGCCGGACTTGTCACAGGCGGTGACGATCACCTTGAGCCCCGCCATCTGGGCAGAGGCCGGGTTGGTACCATGGGCAGAAGCCGGAATGAGGCAGATGTCGCGATGCCCCTCGCCGCGGGATTCGTGGTACTTCTTGATGGCCAAGAGACCAGCGTACTCGCCCTGCGCCCCGGAGTTGGGCTGCATGCAGACCGCATCGTAACCGGTCACCTTCACCAGCCAGTTTTCAAGATCAGCCAGCAGCAGCTGATAGCCCTTGGCCTGCGCCAGCGGCGCGAACGGGTGCAACTTGCCAAACTCGGGCCAGGTCACCGGGATCATCTCGGCGGTAGCATTGAGCTTCATGGTGCAAGAGCCCAAGGAGATCATGGCGTAGTTGAGCGCCAGATCCTTGGCTTCGAGACGGTGGATATAACGCAGCATCTCGGTTTCGGAGTGGTACTTGTTGAACACCTCGTGGGTCAGCACGGCATCGGTGCGCAGCAGATCCTGCGGGATGGCATGATGAGCCTGAGCCGCCTTGTCGAGGGCCTCGATATCGAGCCCGTGACCTTGACCGAGGAAGAGCTCGAACAGCTCGGCCACATCAGCGCGGGTGGTGGTTTCAGAGAGTGACACCCCTACTGCGCCATCTAGGTCTGCACGCAGGTTGATGCCGAGCCCCTCGGCCTTGGCGATCAGCGCGGCCTTGTCAGCGCTCTGCACGGTCAGGGTATCGAACCAGCTGGCATGCTTGAGGGCCACACCCTTGGCCTTGAGGCCGAGCGCCAGAATGGTGGTGAGACGGTGCACGCGGGAGGCGATGGTTTTCAGCCCTACCGGGCCGTGGTAGACGGCGTAGAAGCTTGCCATGTTGGCCAGCAGCACTTGTGCGGTACAGATGTTGGAGTTGGCCTTCTCGCGGCGGATATGCTGCTCGCGGGTCTGCATCGCCATACGCAGCGCGGCCTTGCCACGGGCATCCTTGGAAACGCCGATAATGCGGCCCGGCATGGAGCGCTTGTAGGCATCGCGGGTGGCGAAGAAGGCGGCGTGGGGGCCACCGTAGCCCATGGGCACACCAAAGCGCTGGGCGGAGCCCAACACCACGTCGGCCCCCAGCTCGCCTGGGGATTTGAGCAGCAGCAGGGAGAGCAGATCGGCGCTGACGCAGGCCAGTCCTTTCTGGGCCTGTACCGCGGCAATCAGGGCACGCAGATCTTTCACCTCACCTGTGGTGGTGGGGTACTGGAACAGGGCACCAAACACCTCTTCGCTCACCGCATCGCTCGCGGCGCCAACCGCCACGTCGAAACCGAAGTGAACCGCGCGCTCCTTGACCACGTCGATCACCTGCGGGTGCACATCATCGGCCACGAAGAAGAGGTTGGATTTTGACTTGGCCATCCGCTTGGCCAGCGCCATCGCCTCGGCGGCGGCGGTCGCTTCATCCAACAGGGAGGCACTGGCCAGATCCATGCCGGTGAGATCCAGCGTCAGCTGCTGGAAGTTGAGCAGGGCTTCGAGACGGCCCTGCGCCAGCTCGGGCTGGTACGGGGTGTAGGCGGTATACCAGCCCGGGTTTTCCAGCACGTTGCGCAAAATGACGTGGGGCACATGGGTATCGTGATAGCCCATGCCGATATAGCTCTTGGCAATCTTGTTCTGGGCGGCATAGCCCCTGAGCTTGGCCAGCGCCTCTACTTCGGTCATGCCGGCACCGATGCCGAGCGGGCCCGGCAGGCGAATGGCGGCGGGCACGGTCTGTTCAATCAAATCGTCCAGGCTTTCGGCCCCAACGGTCGCCAGCAGTTGGCGCAGCTCTTCCTCGCCCGGGCCGATATGGCGGCGGACAAAATCGGTTTTTTGCTCGAGTGCAAACAGTGACTGGGTCATTTCCCTATTTCCTGATAAATAAGTCCTGGCATGACATCCTGATAACCAAGACCTGATGTTCCTGATCGTCGGCTGATACCGACTCCACTCATGTTCTGGGTCCCGCAGACAGGGTGCGGCACCAGATGCTACGGCAGCATCAAGAGGGGATCGCCTTGTTGCGGACCGGCCCGTTTGCCCCCTAGGCACCTAGGCTGGCAAACGGCAGGCGCGGGCGACTTCACCCTTCCACCGGCCGGTGCTTGCCCGGCTGGCTGTCATACAAAGGGGCCCTGCTGTGTTGGCAGGGCCCGGGGCATTACTCTTCGTCCACCACGTTCTGGTAGCCTTCGGCATCCAGCAGGTTGGCCAGCTCGCTCTCGTCATCGAGCTTGATGCGGAACAGCCAGCCAGCGCTGTAGGGATCGGAGTTGACCAGCTCGGGGCTCCCTTCCAGCTCTTCGTTGACGGCAATGATCTCGCCGCTCACCGGGCTGTAGATGTCGGAGGCCGCCTTGACCGACTCGGCCACGGCGCAGTCGTCACCGGCACTGACCTGCTTGCCCACTTCCGGCAGCTCGACAAACACCATGTCACCCAGCAGCTCCTGGGCGTGCTCGGTGATACCGACCACGGCCTCGCCGTTGGCTTCAACACGGATCCACTCGTGGGAAGTGGCATATTTCAGTTCGCTCGGGATATGGCTCATTTGTGCTTCCTTTGATCTTTGAGTCGCGTTTAAAAACGAATATGAAAAGGGATGGGGGGAGGCACAGCCCTCCCCCAAGACGATGTTAAACCAGCTTCTGGCCGTTACGGACGAAAGCGGGCTTGGTGACCTTCACGGTGACCAGCTTCTTGCGGATCTCCACCTCGGCCAGCTCACCGATATCACGGGGCACCCGCGCCAGGGCAATACTGTAGCCCAGGGTGGGAGAGAAAGAGCCGGAGGTGATCACACCTTCCCGCTTCTCACCGTTTGCCGCGGTGAAGGTAACGGGCATACCGGCACGCAGCACCCCTTTCTCTTCCATCACCAGACCCACCAGCTTGGGCTGGTTGCCCGCCGCTTTCTGCGCTTCCAGCACGTCGCGGCCGATGAAGTTGCGATCGCTCGGCTCCCAGGCGATGGTCCAGGCCATGTTGGCGGCGAGCGGAGAGACTGACTCGTCCATATCCTGACCGTAGAGGTTCATGCCCGCTTCGAGGCGCAGGGTATCGCGGGCACCGAGACCACACGGGGCCACGCCATTATCCAGCAGTGCCTGCCACAGCTCGCAGGCTTTCTCTTGCGGCACCACGATTTCATAACCATCCTCGCCGGTGTAGCCGGTGGTGGCGATAAAGAGATCGCCAGCCTGCACGCCGAAGAAGGGCTTCATCCCCACCACGGCAGTGCGCTGGGCGGCGCTCAGCACGGTAGCCACCTTGAGCTTGGCGTTGGGCCCCTGCACCGCGATCATTGCAAGCTCGGGACGCTCGGTCACGGTGACATCGAAATCGATGGCGTGATGGCGGATCCAGGCCAGGTCCTTCTCGCGGGTGGCAGAGTTGACCACCAGTCGGTAGAAGGTATCGGTCAGGTAATAGGTGATGAGGTCATCGATCACGCCGCCTTCCGGGTTGAGCATGCCGCTGTAGAGGGCCTTGCCGGAGACGGTGAGTTTGGCCACGTCATTGGCCAGCAGGTGTTGCAGAAAGGCTTTGACCCGTTCGCCGGTCAAATCGACGATGGTCATGTGGGAGACATCGAACATACCGGCATCGCTGCGCACCACGTGGTGCTCTTCCAGCTGGGAGCCGTAGTTGATGGGCATTTCCCAACCGTGGAAGTCCACCATCTTGGCGCCGGCTTCCAGGTGTTTGGGATGCAGTACAGTAGTCTGGATCATCGCATTCTTTCCTTAGCAAAAAGCCTTTTCGCTTTGGCGACCACCCTTGCGACCCGCGCCACCGCTCTGACTGCACTACGTACAGCAAAAAGCGACCGGATCCAAAAGTGTGTGCTCGCTCCTGCCCTTGCCAGGCAAGAGGGATTCCTTGAACGGAGCGGATTATATGATAAGCAGGCGAGCGTGCCGCTCAAAAAAAACTAATCCTCTCCTGTAAAACTGACTCCAGACACTAAGATAAATGCAGTGATAAAAACAGCTATAAGCCGACTCAGGCGAGATTAAATTTTGATTTTTACCGTTTCGTCACAATTTGCAGAAAAACGTTTCGCTCCAGAGCAAAATTAAAGGCTGACACCCAAAACGGGTCATCAGCCTTGTCGGATTACTTTTGTTGTCAAAAACGGCGAGTAATATTAGTTTTTTTCACCCTTGGCCTGCATGGCACTGCCCTTGGTCGCCACAACGACCCAGTCAGGACGGGCCAATGCGGGCAACTCTCCCTCCAGCCCCATGGCGGCGCGGATCACCCCCTCCTTGAAGGGCGTCAGCAGATTGGCCGCGCGCAATCCCACGCCCCGCACCAGCTTCTTGAGCGGGTTGGCCCCGCTGAACAGCCGTTTGAGCCCTTCCATCGCAGCAAGCATGCGAGCCGCTTCGCTCTTACGCCAGCGCTCGTAGCTGCGCAGGTTGGCGAGCAGGCCGATATCCTCGCCCGCGGCATGATTTTGCAAGATCTGCTCCGCCAGCGCGGCAGCATCCAGCAGGCCAAGGTTGACCCCCTGCCCCGCCAGGGGGTGGATGGTATGAGCTGCATCCCCCACCAGCACCAACCGCTCGCGAGCAAAGTCGCGGGCATAGCGGGCAGTGAGGGGAATGGCGCTGCGCGGCCCCTCCACCTTGCACAGACCGAGCCGAGCGTCGAAGGCGGCAGTAAGCTGGCGATTGAACTGCTCGTCATCGCAGGCGCAGAGCGCCTCGGCGCGGGCCGCAGGCAGCGACCAGACGATGGAACAGAGGTTCTCTTGCCACAGCGGCAAAAAGGCGAGCGGGCCATCCGGGGTGAAGATCTGGCGAGCAACAGCTTCATGGGGTTCGGCGCAGCGCACCGTCGCCACCAGGGCGTGGTGACCGTAATCCCAGCTGGTGAGCGGGATATCAGCCTGACGGCGCACCCAGGAGTGAGCGCCATCGGCGGCTACCACCAGTTTGGCCGAGATGGCCTGACCATCTTCAAGGAGCAGCAGGGCGCCCGCCGGGCCGCTCTGCAGGCTCTTGGCTCTGGCGGGGGTCAGCAACTGGATATTGCTGGCACCTTCCATTGCCTCAAGCAGCGCCAGCTGGATCACCCGATTCTCGACGATGTGGCCGAGGTTGGCCTGACGCAGGCTGGCGGCATCGAAGTCGATATGGCCAAAACTGTCCTGCTCCCACACCGCCATCTTGTCGTAGGCCTGCAGGCGACGCGCTTCAATGCCGTCCCAGGCGCCGACATGGCGCAGGATCTGCTGGCTGGCCAGGCTCAGGGCACTGACCCGGTTGTCGGCCACCTCCCCCAACTGCGGGTCGGGCAATTGCCCCTCCACCACCAGCACCTTGAGGGCGCTATGTTTCAGGGCCGCAGCGAGCCCCAGCCCCACCATGCCGCCACCGACAATCACCACATCCACATTTTGCATCTGCATCATCTCATCCTTTCAGGGCTGACCGGCTGGCCAGCGAGGGGACGCCCGCAGGCATCACCTCTTTATTCAATAGGTTTTGATCAACGAATGGTGGTCAAGAGGTTCCACTCAACAAGTGCTGGCTAGTTGCCGCACACATCAGCGACAAAGCCCAAGGTGCGCGAGGCAAGCGGCGCCTTGAGGCACGGGAATCGCCCCATCAGGGTGAGCGCCAGATTGCGCCCCGCCACCAGCGGATCGTGACCATTGGAGAAGAGCTGGGCCAGCGAAGAGGTGAGCCAGACGGTCTGCTCCTGATCGCGCTGACGCTGCTGCCAGTAGCCACTCAGTACCTTGAAGCTGCCGATATCCTCCCCCTCTGCCAACGCCTTGGCTACGGCGCCGGTAAGCAGGTCGAGATCCCGCATCCCGAGGTTGAAGCCCTGTCCGGCAATCGGGTGCAAGGCGTGGGCGGCATTACCGACCAGCACGGTGCGCTGGGCCAGCGGGTAGTCGCAGCCGGTCAGAATGAGCGGATAGACGTTACGCACACCACATCGCTCGAAGCGACCGAGTCGCCAGCCAAAGGCCTGCTGCAAGCGGGCAAGGAAGGCGGCATCATCGAGCGCCATCAGCTCATCGACCTCGTCCCGTCTGACACTCCACACCAACGAAGAGAGGCCGCCCTGCATCGGCAGCAACGCCAGCGGCCCGCTCTCGGTAAAGCGCTCGAAGGCACGGCCCGCCGGATCCTGCCGGGTTTTAACGGTGGCGATGATGGCGCTCTGCTCAAAGTCGTGGCGGGTCACCGGCAACTTGAAGTGCTGACGCACAAAGGAGTTGCCGCCGTCTGCCGCCACCAGCAGGCGGGTCTCAATCTGTTCACCGCTCTCAAGGGTGAGGGTCACCTTCTCCTCATCGGGCACAATCTCGCTCACCCGTGCCGGACAACAGACCCGGATATTGGGAGAGGCCGCCATCGCCCGTTGCAGCTCCTTGCCAGCGGATGCAAGCTCGATCACCTGGCCCAGCGCGGGCAGACCGTATTCGGCAGCCGACAGGCGAGCCTGACCGAAGTGGCCCCGATCCGAGACATGGATCTGGGTAATGGGGGCGCAATGGGGGGCAAACAGCGGCCAGAGTCCGCGTCGCAACAGCGCATCACAGGTACCGGCCGAGAGCGCAATGGCGCGGGCGTCGAACCCTGAATGGGTGTGCTGTTCGGGGACGCTTGCCTCCAGCAGCAGGATCTCGAGGGGGGAGCCATCGGATCGAAGCAGGGCTGCCAGCGAGAGGGCCAGCACGGCACCGCTCATTCCACCGCCGACCAGGGTGACATCGACCTGTCGCACATCAGATTGAGACATAAGCAGAGAGGAAGAAGTGAAAAAGGTGGCCTCATGCTATCACAAAGCCGCAGGCCGAATGCGAGGTCACCGGCAAAAAACCGGTTGTGCCTCACAGGGTTAGCCACAACAGCGCCATAAAAAAGAGCGCCATCAGGCGCTCTTGCAGATTCAGTAAGGGTCGCGTTGACCCGCACCTCAATGAAGGGTCGGCGGCGCGCTCGGGGTATCGGGGCGCTTGCCAAACTCTTCGAAGGCCATCATGACCCCCAGCTTGACGTGTTCGTAGAGCACCAGGAAGGAGGCTTCGTTCTCGTCATCTTCCTGATCGAACTCGGCAGAGACCTGAGTGATGCTGGCGATATCCTGGATCATCTCCTGCAGCTCTTCCGACGCGCGGGAGAGCTCCTGCTGCACCACGCCGAAACCGGCCAGAAACGCCTGTGACCAGTCCACCAGCGAATCGATGCGCTCATCAAGGGGGGCATCATCACTTGGCAGCAGCAGCTCGACGCCTTTCTGGGCCATCAAGCTCTCGACCACATTGTGATAAAGATCGGTCATCACCTGGCGCACCGGGGCCGGCAGGCCAAAACCGTCGTTCACCAGATCGTTAAAATGGGGCACCCAACTCTTGTCGTCCAGTGCCACACCGCCGCACACCAGACCGCAGATCACACCATGGGCCTCTACTGCGCTGGCCATCAGCTCATGTTGTTCCATGATGTCGGCCACTGCCGCATATTTAAGGGGGTTCGTTTTGCTCATCGAGGATCCGCTCAAAGTTCAGTCAAATTTGCAGAATTAATGGTCAGGATCCTAGCATTCTCCCTCTTGCAGAGCCAGCAAGGCCTTGAAACTTATGCATCTGCGCTATATAGTCCCGCCCAGTTGTCCACGTGGATAAAGGCGGAAATCAGCTCCGCCGTATTGAGGAAGGCATGAGCACAGAGGCCGTAGAAATCGTCATTTTGGGACGTCCCTACAAGGTATCCTGTCCCTTGGGACAACAGGATGCCCTGCGCCAGGCCGCCGAGCAGCTGACCGACAAGTTGATCGACCTGCGTCAACGTTCCAAAGTCTCCAGCAACGAGCAATTGGCTATCATGGCGGCGCTCAATTTCTGTCATGAGCTCTGCCTTGAAAAAGAGAAGAACCACCAATACTCTGAGACCATGGACAAGCGGATCAAGATGCTGCAGCGCACCATCGAAGCGGCCCTGATCGAGCACGGACAATATGGTGATTCCAGCGAAGAGGGGCAGCAGCCCTAATCGCAAACCGTTTTAAAATTCCCTGGGATGTTTGTCAGCCGGTTCAAGTCCCCGAGCCGATATTCATACCAAACAGGGGATCTGCCTTCTGGCTATTGCGCATGCTCGGCACGACCGAGAAGCCTGCGGTCAGATCCGATCCCCGCCTTGAACCGACGGTTCAAGGGCCCAAACCGGCAACGGCATCTCGGGGTACCAACAGCAAAAGCCCGTCACCAGCGTGACGGGCTTTTTCTTTGCCTGATGATTAACGCCCCCTACCCCTTTCAGAGCTGAAAAAATGCCCCGGATGACAAGCTCACCCGGGGCATCACCGCATTCACAGTGCATGCTGTGTTAGCGCAGCCAGTCGCGTTAGCGCTTCTATTTGACCAGCAACAGGTTCTTCGGCTGGCGGGAGGCTGTCACCAGCACCGGAATGGACTTGGAGGTGGGGGTAAACGAACCGGCGCCGATACTGTCGATAGGCACCAGCGGGTTCGTCTCCGGATAGTAGGCCGCGATGTTGCCACGCGGGATCTCGTAGATCACCACCACAAAACCTGTCACGCTACGCTCGCGCCCATCGTTGCAGATGGCCGCCATGTCAACCCGATCCCCTTCGGCAAAGCCAAGCTGGCGAGCATCAGCCTCGTTCATGAACACCACGTTGCGCTGGCCCTTGATGCCGCGATAGCGATCGTCCATGCCGTAGATAGTAGTGTTGTACTGATCGTGAGAGCGCAGGCTCTGCAGCAGCAGTACCGGCTGATCCGCCATCTGTTCGGCATGGCGGGTACACTCCGGCAACACTGATTGCGGTAGGGTACTGGCGCGAAACTCGGCGCTGCCGCTGGCGGTATTCCAGGTCAATAGCGCCGCGGAGTTATCGAGATGAAAACCGCACGGCTGCTGGATGCGGGCATTGAAATCGGCAAAGCCGGCGATGGTCTGCTCGATGAGCTCGCGAATACGGGCATAGTCATCGCGCAGAACCAGCCAGTCGACCCGCTCGCTGCCCACGGTGGCATGAGCCATCCGCGCCACTATGTCGGTCTCGGAGAGGCAGAGGGGCGACACCGGCTCGGCTGCGCCGGTCGAGGCGTGCACCATGCTGAAGGTGTCCTCCACCGTGATTTTCTGGTTGCCGCTGCGCTGGATATCGAGCTCGGTACGGCCGAGGCAGGGCAGGATCAGCGCTGCATTGCCCACCTGCAGATGGCTGCGGTTGAGCTTGGTGCTGATCTGCACGTTGAGCTCTGCCTTTTTCATCGCCCCATAGGTGAAGTCGGTATCGGGCGCAGCTGCAGCCAGGTTGCCGCCCAAGCAGATGAGTACTTTGCTCTTGCCTTCGTGCAGCGCCTTGAGCGCCTCATAGACATTGTGGCCGCGGGCCCGTGGCAGGCTCACCTGCAGGTGATGCTCGAGCCGGTCGATAAAGGCGGCGGTGGGCTTTTCGTTGATCCCCATGGTGCGGTTGCCCTGCACGTTGCTGTGACCCCGAACCGGACAGAGCCCCGCACCCAGCTTGCCAATCTGGCCACGCATCAGGTGCAGGTTGACGATTTCGCGAATGGTATCAACCGAGTGCAGGTGCTGGGTCACCCCCATGGCCCAGCAACTGATAATGCGCTGGCTGGCGGCAAAGACCCGGGCAGCCTGCACGATGTCGGCGCGGGTCAGGCCGGATTGCTGCTCGATCATGGCCCAGTCGGTGGCACGCACCTGCGCCTCGTACTCGGCAAAGTGGCGGGTGTGGCGGGCGATAAAGTCGCGATCCACCGCCTCCGGCGCCTCTTCCAGGATGTACTTGGCCATGCCGCGGATGGCGGCCATGTCGCCACCCAGTTTCGGCGTCAGGTATTGGTGGCTGATGGTGGTGGCAGCCGGAGTCAGCAGCTCCAGCGGGCTCTGCGGGCTGGCGAAGCGCTCCAGCGCCACCTCTTTCAAGTTGTTGAAGCTGACGATCTTGCAGCCGCCGCGCGCCGCCTGGCGCAGGGCATTCATCATGCGCGGGTGGTTGGTACCCGGATTCTGTCCATAGACGAACACCGCATCGGCCTGGTCAAAGTCATCCAGCACCACAGTCCCCTTGCCGATGCCGACCGACTGGATCAGCGCCACCCCGCTCGCCTCGTGGCACATGTTGGAGCAGTCGGGGAAGTTGTTGGTACCAAACAGGCGGCCAAACAGCTGATAAAGATAAGAGGCCTCGTTGCTGGCACGCCCCGAAGTGTAGAACTCCACCTCATCCGGGCTGGCAAGCCCCTTGAGGGTGTCGGCAATCAGGGCAAAGGCGTCGTCCCAGTTTATCGGCTCGTAGTGATCGGTCGCCGGGTTGTAGCGCATCGGCTCGGTCAGCCGCCCCTGATACTCGAGCCAGTAGTCGCTCTGGGTAGCCAGCTGGCGCACCGAGTGGGCGGCGAAAAACTCGGCCCCTACCGTCTTGCCGGTAGACTCCCATGCCACCGCCTTGGCGCCGTTTTCACAAAACTGGAAGGTACCGTGGTCGTTGTCACCCCAGGCACACCCCGGGCAGTCGAAACCGTCGGTCTGGTTGACCCGCAGCAGGTTCTTGATGTTCTGACGGGTCTTCTGGCTGCGCAGCACCTGTTTCATGGTGGATTGCAGGGACGAAAAACCGCCGGCTTTGGCGGGCTTTTCAATATGACTCATGGCACTCTCCGATGGGATCCGCCGGGCGATAGCTCGAATAGCTGACCGGGGGATCAAACTTGGGAATATGAACGACGTTGAGGTTGTATTTGAGGGCCAGCCTGACCGCCAGCTGGCTGGGCGATGCCAGACAGATGAGATGACGGGCACCAAAGCGGGCGGCTTTTTGCACCAGCTCGCTACCGCAACGGCTGGTCACCACCAGGGTGTCGCACGCACTGTGTTGACGCAGCAGCATTGTCGAGAGCATTGTGGCGCCCGATATCTTCCCGGCAGTGGAGGATCCGGCCCTCGGCATCCAGCGGCGGCGTCAGCGGCAACACCGACAGAGCGGGCAACGCCTGCTCTACCGCCGCTACGCCGCAGATGCCGCAGCCGGTCACCCCGGTCAACCGGCGCTTGTGCTCGGTCAGGGCGGCCAGAGAGCGGTTGGCGATGGTCATATCCAGTACAATACCCTGTTCGGCTGGCGCAACCTGGATGTCGTGGACTTCGTGGTTATGCCGGATAATCCCCTCGCCAAACAGAAAGCCGACGGCAAAGTCGTCGAGATCGTCCGGGGTCGCCATCATCACCGCATGGTTGATGCCATTGATGTTGATGGCGACGGCTACCTCCTCTACCAGATGATCCAGTGACGGCAAGTTGGCGGGGGTTGCGACGGGAGAATGGGCAGGCATGCAGGTTGGCCTAAAAATGCAAACTGCATTCAAGTTTAGAGAGGCGACTGACGCAAAACCAATGAAATAAATCTATATCCTGATAGAGTTATTCTATCGAAGATGTTTTTTCAATTAATTAATTCTTCAATAGCCGGTTCCACTGCCTCCACTACAACCAGATGAACATCAAGCAACTTCACTACTTTCACGAGCTGGCCAAACACCGGCATTTTGCCAAAGCGGCCAAAGCCTGCCACATCACCCAACCCACCCTCTCGGCCAGCATTACCGCGCTGGAAAAGAGTGTCGGCACCGATCTGGTGGTACGCACCAGCCAGTTTGTCGCCCTGACCGAGGCCGGCGAGCTGGTACGCCAGTATGCCGAACGAATGTTGCTGGAACAGGAGGCGCTCAAGCAGGAGCTGGCGCTGTTTCAGGGCGAGCTATCCGGCACCCTGCGCATCGGCATCGTGCCCCAGTCCAATCTAGACATCATGCCGTTTATCGCCCGCTGCAAGCAGCGCTATCCCGACATCGTCATTCGCCTGTCGGTGCTCAGCAACGAAGCCCTGCTATCACAGCTGGAGCTGCATCAGTGCGATATCGGACTGGGATTTGATGAACCCGCCGGCGGAGCTGGCCGGCGCGCCTTTCATGTCTACCCGCAAGGCGCCAACCAGATGGCGGTGCTGATGAACCGTGACGAAGCGGATCTGTACCCGCACAGCGGCGACATTGCGCTTGCTGAACTACAGCAACAGCCATTGGTGCTGCCCAGCCGCACCATGCAATTTCGTCAGTATCTGGATCGCGCCGCCGAGCAGGGGGGAACCTCGCTCAACGTGGTACTGGAGACCGACTCGCTGTTCCATCTGGTCAGCGCCGTACGCCATCGGCTGGGCTGGGCTGGGCCATCGTCAGCGCCGGCCTCGCCCGCTCTGCCAGCAGAGCATCACCCCCGCCATGCGCGCCTTTCTTGAACTGGTGGCTGAAGGTGAACCGGCAAACGCGCCTTGATGCAGGCCAAGCGGTAAACCTCATCCGGTTCTGGCAAAGAAAAAGCCCGCCAGAAGGCGGGCTTTCAGAGAACAAGCGCGGGCATCAAATCGCCATCTGCTCGTGCGGCGAGCCGTGGTGGCGCAACCAGACAAAGCTCAGCGCCACGATCAGCACCATCAGGGTCATAATGGCCCCCAGGGTCACCTGTCCAGTCATCGGGAAACCGGCGGCCAGCAGGGTCACCACGCCCGCCCCCAGATTCTGCATCCCGCCGAGAATGGCCCCCGCGGTGCCGGCCTGACCCGGGAAGGGCTCGATGGCGCAGGAGGTGGCGGTCGGGTAGAGAATACCGCTACCGATGAAGTAGACGGCCGCACCACCGACCAGCGAGGCAGCACTCACCACCCCGAACAGCCCCGGCACCAGAATGATGAGGGAGCCGAGCGCCAGAAAGGCGATGCCAAGCCGCATCAGTTTGCCCTGAGTCAAACGGAAGCTCAGCTTGGCAGAGAGCCAGGCCCCGAACAGATAGCCGGGCAGCGGCAGCACGAACAGCACGCTCACGGTACGGGCGCTCAGTTTCAGCACATCGCCGAGCAGCACACCGGCTGCTGCCTCGAATACCGCCAATCCGGCAAAGGTCGCCATCAGGCAGAGCAGGTTGCCCTGAAACTTGGGGTTGCCCAGTACATGGCGATAGGCAGCACCGACGCGCAGCGGCTGACGTGCAGCAGCAGGCAGCGTCTCACCAAACCAGGCCATGATCGCCAGGGTTGCTACAGCACCAAAACCGAACAGGAACCAGTAACCGGCACGCCAGTTGAACAGCTCGGTCAGCCAGCCGCCCAGCACCGGTGCCAGCAGCGGGGAGAAGATCACCCCCATGCTGACCAGACTGTTGGCGCGGTTGAGCTCGGCACCGTTGTAGCGATCGCGCATCACGGTACGGCTCATGGCGCCACCGGCACCGGTACCCAATCCTTGAATAAAGCTGCCCACCAGCAAGGCGGCAAAATGGGGGATGACCTGAATGATCAGGGTGCCCACCAGAAACACCATCATGCCGACGATCAGCACCGGACGACGACCGATGCGATCCGACAGCGGCCCGTAGACAAACTGGGAGAGGCCATAGGGGATCAGGTAGCAGGCCATCACCGCCTGCAGCTGGCCCGAGGCCACATTGAAGTCTCCCGCCATCATGGGAATGGAGGGGACATAGAGGGTCTGGGTCATCTGGCCCACAGCGACCATCAAAATGGTCAGTAAAAACAACGGATAAAAACTGTGCCGATCCATATCAGTCCCAAAAAATCGAAAAAATGCTGCCGCCCTCTGGCACAAAATGGCCCAGAGGAATCTGATCACAGAGGCTGTGATGCAATCAAAAACAGTGTTGGAAACAGTAGGCGGGGAGCCCGCCAGACCACCGCACAGGACGCTTGGTGGTATGGGGGCATCATAGTGATTCAGCTCACAGAAAACGAACGAATCTTTATAATCGGCTTGCCTTAGTTTTTCTAATATTACGGGGCAATACACCCCGTCTGAGGTTAAAAATCAACGTGTTACCATCTGTTGTGCCTGCTTGATCAGCTCATCCGGCTGCTCTTTGCGCGGCGGTATGGTGATCCCCTTCTGGCAGGCAGGCTTCTCGGCCATCCGATCCATCCAGGCTTGCAGATGGGGTAACCCCTCGATGGAGATGCCGCTCCAGTCATAAATCCGCACCCAGGGCCAGGTGGCGATATCGGCAATGCTGTACTCGTCCGCCAGATATTCGTGATGAGCCAGATGGCTATCGAGCACCTCGAACAGGCGGCGCCCCTCCTTCTGGTAGCGTTCGATGGCGGCGGAGATCTTCTCGGGGAAGTAGCGGTAGAAGACATTGGCCTGCCCCATCATGGGTCCAACCCCGCCCATCTGGAACATCAACCACTGAATGGCCTGAGAGCGGCGCTTGGGATCGGCCGGCAACAATTTGCCCGCCTTCTCCGCCAGATAGATAAGGATGGCGCCCGACTCGAATACGGCGAAATCGTCGTTATCCCGATCGACGATAGCCGGAATACGGCCATTTGGGTTGATGGCGAGAAACTCGGGCTTCTTCTGATCCAATGCAGACAAATCGAGAGGAATGACCCGATAGGGCAAACCCAGCTCTTCGAGGGCAATCGCCACTTTGAAACCATTGGGGGTCGCGGCGGTGTAAAAGTCGATCATGATTCACTCCTTGTTGGTCATAGCCAGATTGCACGGTTGGAACAGGGTGCAACACCATAGCCGCCTCATCTTGCAACAAGTGACCGGCTCCAGACCATTAAAAAGCGGCGCACCGTAGGCCACACAAGGCCACAGTGCGCCGCTGGTGCGCTCTGGCAATGGTAAATATTAGTTGATCATGGCGACCGGCTTGCGCTGGCGCAGCATGATCAGGCGGGAAAGCAGCGGGAAGTAGGACTCCAGCTTGCGCAACAGCACTCGGCTACACGAGGGGTCTGCCAGCTCTGACTCCTCCAGCACGATGCCGTTGGAGACAAAGTAGAAACGGGGGTCGCGCACATCGGGGCCGCAGATGGTGAGATCCTTGTCCCCCTTGCGGATCAACAGCGGCAGTACCGGCAATCCGATGGCATCGTCTTCGCCACGGATAAACCCGGCATCCTGCCAGGGGGTATCGCCATCGATCAGCAGGATCGCCGCTTCAGCCTTGGCCGGTTGCCACTCGGTCAGTGGCGTCACGCTGATGTGGGCAAAATGGTCACCATACTCGGGTGATGACCGCAAAATGGCCAGCAGACCTTCACTGGCGCCAGACACGTTTTGACTCACTAATGACAAATTCATGGCTCATATCCCTATGCTCATGACAGCCTGTATCCGGCTGCCGGGATAAGACTAGCGCAGATCTGGTCTATATTGGAGCCGTCAGATCTGGCAGTCACAATCAATTGGTCGTAGGGTGATAACAGTTGCCATCGCACAAAATACTGGTACTATACCGCGTCCTTTTGTCTCCCGTTCTTTAACATCCAGTGGTGAACCTATGCATCCGATGCTGAATATCGCCGTGCGCGCTGCGCGCAACGCCGGTCAAGTTGTAGTAAAAGCCTTCTCCCAGCCCGAGAATATTGAGGCTATCCAAAAAGGCAGCAATGACTTCGTGACCAACGTTGACCGTGAAGCTGAAGCGGCCATCATTCACACCATCAAAAAATCTTACCCGGAGCACAGCATTGTTGCTGAAGAGTCTGGTGAGATTGCCGGTACCAATCCGGACTACCAATGGATCATTGACCCGCTGGATGGCACGACCAACCTTGTCAAAGGCATTCCACACTTTGCCGTATCCATCGCCCTGCGTGTGAAAGGCAAAACAGAACAAGCCGTTGTTTACGATCCGATCCGTGACGAACTGTTTACTGCTACCCGTGGTAGCGGCGCCCAGCTGAACGGCTACCGTATCCGTGTCGGCAAAGCCAAAGAGCTGGCTGGCACCGTACTGGCCACCGGTTTCCCCTACAAGCAGAAGCACCACATCGAGCCGTACCTGAAGATGTTCCAGAGCATGTTCATCGAGTGTGCTGACATCCGTCGCTCCGGCTCTGCTGCACTGGATCTGGCCTACGTGGCTGCCGGTCGCGTCGACGGTTTCTGGGAAATTGGCCTGAAACCCTGGGACACCGCTGCTGGTGAACTGCTGGCCAAAGAAGCTGGCGCCATCGTCACCGACTTCGTCGGTGGTCATAACTACGAAAACTCAGGCAATATCGTGGTTGCCAACCCGCGTGTGTTGAAAGAGATGCTCGGCAAAATCCGTGAAGAGCTGCCGGAGTCCCTGGCCAAATAAGCCAGCTCCCCAGCATTCACCAAGACAAAAAAACCGGCGCAAGCCGGTTTTTTTGTCTCTGTTATCCGAACACCAAGGCAGACATCTACAGCTGATTTAAAAGAGTTAGCGATGCATCCCCACTTGCCACTCAACATCCACCTCAGTCATTTGCAGACCCCCTCTTGCCCCCGCCTTTGGCTTCCGATAAGAGTTCCCATGTGGTTGCTTGGATAAACTATTTCCAGATTTTCAGATAGTGGCAATCGCCTTGCAGGCATGGACAAGGGGCGGCCAAGTGGATGTAATGCCATTATCCGCTTTGCTCACCTTGAGGCCATGCCATGGACCATCTCTCTGCCCTTCCCCCGTTATCCTGGTCGCAGCAACTGCGCAGCCAGATGCAAAGCCGGCCACTCACTGCTCTCGGTCTCTTTATCGCGCTGGTTGCCGTCTTGTTGCTGCTGTTGCAGAGTCTCATCATGCTCGCTACCGGCGAGGTGACCAGCGGCGTGCGCTACGGCCTGATCGGTGGTGCCGCCGGGTTTGCCGCCACCGCCATTGGCGCCCTGCCCGCTCTGTTTCTGCGCTCGGTACCACAAAAGGTAGAGGACACCATGCTGGGCTTTGCCGCCGGCATGATGCTGGCGGCCAGTGCCTTCTCCCTGCTGCTGCCGGGGCTGGAGGCCGCCGAGGGGATCACCGGCAACGGCTTTAGCGCCGCCGCTGTGGTGGTGGTCGGCATGACCCTCGGGGTGCTGTTGATGCTGGGACTGGATCAGTTCACCCCGCACGAACATGACAAAACCGGCCCCTGCGGCCCCGGCCACGAGAGCTGCTCCCGGGTCTGGCTGTTCGTCTTTGCCATCGCCCTGCACAACCTGCCGGAGGGGATGGCCATCGGGGTCAGCTTCTCGCAGGGGGATATGTCGGTGGGGCTGCCGCTCACCACCGCCATCGCACTGCAGGATATTCCCGAAGGACTGGCGGTAGCGCTGGCCATGTGCGCCGCCGGTTTTCGCCCCTCGGTGGCGGTGCTGGTTGCCATCGCCAGCGGCCTGCTCGAACCGGTTGGCGCCCTGCTCGGAGTGGGGCTCTCCAGCGGCCTTGCCATCGCCTACCCCATCGGACTTGGGCTCGCCGCCGGCGCCATGTTGTTTGTGGTCTCGCACGAGGTGATCCCGGAGACCCACCGCAACGGTCACCAGACCTATGCCACCCTCGGTCTGATGGCAGGCTTTGCCCTGATGATGACCCTCGATACCGCGCTCGGCTAAAGGCCCTCGCCCCTCCTCATCAATGCTTTTTGTCACCTGCGGCGCTCCCATATGGAGCGCCGCGCTTCATCTCTCCTTTCGCTTGTGCCTCTCGGCGCCGACGCCATCTTTTGTTATGATCTACAGCAACTTAAATTCAGCCACACGGCTATCAAGACGAGGTCAGCAATGAAAGTAGGTATTATCGGCGCCATGGAGCAAGAAGTTGCCCTGCTGCGCAGCCAGATGAGCAACCCCACCACCCTGCAACTGGGCGGCTGCGAGTTCTATCAAGGGATGCTGGCAGGCAAAGAGGTGATCCTGACCCGCTCCGGTATCGGTAAGGTCGCCGCCAGCGTGGCCACCAGCCTGCTGCTGGAAAAATTCGCCCCCGACTGCGTCATCAATACCGGCTCTGCGGGCGGCTTTGCCCAGGACCTGCACATCGGTGATGTGGTGATCGCCAGCGAGATGCGTTTCCACGATGTAGATGTAACCGCCTTTGGTTACGAGATGGGCCAGATGGCGCAGCAACCTGCCGCCTTCCCCTGCGACGAGAAGCTCATCGCGGTCGCTCAGGATTGCATCGCCGAACAGGGCAAGCACCAGACCAAGGTCGGCCTTATCTGTACCGGCGATCAGTTCATGTGCAAACCGGACGCCATCGCCAAGGCTCGCGCCGACTTCCCGCAGATGCTGGCGGTCGAGATGGAAGGTGCCGCCATCGGTCAGGTGTGCCACATGTTCAACGTGCCCTATCTGGTGGTGCGCGCCATGTCCGATATCGCTGGCAAGGAACAGGTTGAATCCTTCGATGCCTTCATCGAAGTGGCCGGCAAGCACTCCGCCGAAGTGATTATCAAGATGCTCGGCAAACTGTGAGCGAGACCGGCTCGCTTGATTTGATGGCCGACGCCCTCCTCTCGACGACGGCGGCCATTCTGGTGGGGGCAGCCCTGCTGGAGGCGGTGATCCCGTGGCCATCCCATCTGCGTCTTTCGGCCGTCACGCCCCTGCTGACCCGGCTGGGGCACAAGGTACACAGACCCGATGGCACGCCACGCCAGCAGCTACAAGCAGGTATGCTGGCGATGCTGGTGGTCTGGGTACCCTGCGCCGCCGGGCTCTGGTCATTACGCAATCTGGCCCTGAGCGAGCCGATCTTCGACCTGCTGTTCCTGCTGCTGATGCTCGAATCCCGCCCGCTGCGCGAACTCGCCCATGCCACCCGCTCGCTCGCCACCCAGGAGACCCTGCCGCTGGCACGATTGCAGTCCGCCCCCTGGCTCAAACGGGAGACAGGCAAACTCTCGGCCATGGGGCTCGCCAAAGCGGTGACGGAGAGCAGCGCCCTGCGTCTGGTCGGCCAATGGGCTGGCCCGCTGCTGGGATATGCCCTGGCTGGCGTACAGGGCGCCCTGCTCTGGCGGCTGGTACAGCTGATGAATCAGAGCTGGAGTCGCAAAGACCCCGCCTTCGACCACTTTGGTCACGCCGCCAGTGCCCTCTATCAGGTGCTCAATGCCTCCGTCATTTTGCTGCTGGGGCTGCCACTGCTGGCAAGCCGTCTCAAACAGGCAGCACAGCTGCTGCGCAGTGGCGCGCTCTGGCCCTATCCCGCCATGGGGATGCTGCTCACTCTGCTGGTAGACAAGTGCCGGATCCGACTTGGTGGCCCTCGCTACTATCAGGGGGCTCTCCAGCGTTGGCCCGTCATCGGCACTGGTGCTGATCCAGATAGCGAGACACCGCGCAAGGTGCTCAACATTCTGCAAGGGTGCGGCTGGGGCTGGTTGATACTGGCGCTGGTTGTCACGGTAGCGGGGTTATTTCATGGGTAGAGTGTTGCGCTTGGCTGTCTGGCTGCCCTGCGTGCTGCTTGCCTGGTTGCCCGGTGCCCTGCTTGCCGCCACACCGACCCGGGTGGTGAGCGTTGTTCCTCACCTGACCGAACTGCTTTATGACATCGGTGCCGGCGACAAACTGGTGGCCATTGACGATGCATCCGACTACCCAGCCGAGGTCAAAACCAAGCCAAAGGTAGCGAATTATCGCAGCATCAATGTCGAGGCAGTGCTGGCGCAAAAGCCGGACTTGATCCTCGGCTGGCGCTCGGCCCAGTCTCGCATGCTGGCCCCGCTGGAACAGCTCGGGATCCCGATCTTCTACTCGGAGCCTACCGATTTTGCATCGCTGGCCACCGAGATGCGGGCGCTGGGCAAATTGCTGGGTGTGGAAAAGAGTGCTAACGAGGCCGCCGAGCGCTATCTGGCACGCCTGCATGAGCTACAACAGCGCTATGGCCAACCAACCGGCGTCAAGGTGTTCTACCAGCTCTGGTACCCTCCGCTCACCAGCGTCAGTGGCAATGCCTGGCCTGCTCAGGCCATCGAATTCTGCGGCGGGATCAACGTCATGGCGAATGCCAAGACCCCCTACCCTCAAGTGGACATGGAACAGGTGATCAGAGCGAACCCCGCGCTGATCCTGGCAGGGAGTCAAGATCCTGACGCCCTGCGTCACTGGCAGAAGTGGCCCAATCTCAATGCGGTGCAGCATCAACGACTCGATTTAATCAACTCGGATGAACTGCACCGCTTCACCCCAAGAGCCCTCAAGGGGGTTGAAGAGGTTTGCCAAGCTATTCAGCTAAGCACGCAGAGCTCCAGCACATCTTGATAAAGCTCTACTAATGCGAGCCAATCCGAGGTGGTCTGGTGCGCCCAAATCTTTAAAACTGTTTTTGTGAATGGATCACACTCTTTGCCAAAAAAGCTGGTACTTTATTTGCTAGCATATGATTCATCTACTGTTTTTATGACGAGATGCCCACAATGTTCAACGATAAAACGCTACTGATCACAGGTGGCACCGGCTCGTTTGGCCAACGATTGGTCAAGACAGTACTGGAACGTTATAAGCCGAAACGGCTCATCATCTATTCTCGTGACGAACTGAAACAGTTCGAGATGCAGCAGGAGTTTAACGACCCCTGCATGCGCTATTTTATCGGTGATGTCCGAGACGCCAACCGGCTCACCATGGCAATGCGTGGCGTCGATTACGTGGTTCATGCAGCAGCACTGAAACAGGTTCCAGCCGCTGAATACAACCCCATGGAGTGTATTAAGACCAATATCCATGGTGCTGAGAACGTCATCCAGGCCGCTTTGCTCAATCAAGTCAAAAAAGTTATTGCCCTCTCCACTGACAAAGCTGCCAATCCAATCAATCTCTACGGTGCCACCAAACTGGCATCAGACAAGCTCTTCGTGGCAGCAAACAATATCGCGGGGCAGGATCCCACCCGTTTTGCAGTGGTTCGTTACGGTAACGTGGTGGGTTCTCGCGGCTCTGTCGTCCCCTTCTTCCAGAAGCTGATTGACCAGGGTGCAGATGCGTTGCCCATCACCCATGAGGAGATGACGCGTTTCTGGATCACCTTGCAGCAAGGGGTGGATTTCGTGCTGGACAATTTTGGCCGCATGAAAGGAGGAGAGATTTTTGTTCCAAAATTGCCATCGGTCCGTATTACCGAGCTCGCCAGCGCCATGGCCCCTCACCTGCCACACAAGATCATCGGTATTCGTCCGGGAGAGAAGCTCCATGAAGTGATGTGTCCTGCCGATGACTCTTATCACACCTTCGAGTTTGATGACTTCTTCGTGATTGGCCCAACCATCAACTTCAATAATCGCAACAACGATTTCTCCAAAACAGCGGCGGGCGAAAAAGGAAAAATGGTAGAACAGGGCTTCGAATATAACTCTCGCAGCAACCCTCACTTTTTTACCATTGAACAGCTTTTGAAAATGAACCAAAAGGGGAGTGCTGAATGATCCCTTATGGCCGCCAATCCATCAGCCAGGCAGATATCGATGCTGTTGTGGATGTTCTCAAGTCCGACTTTCTGACCCAGGGGCCCGTTGTCCCCCGCTTTGAGCAAGCAGTAGCCGATTACTGTGGCGCTAAATTCGGGGTTGCGGTCAATTCAGGTACAGCAGCACTGCATATCGCCTGTCTGGCACTTGGCGTTGGCCCCGGCGACTGGGTCTGGACATCCCCCATCAGCTTTGTTGCATCCGCCAACTGTGCTCTCTACTGCGGTGCACAAGTCGACTTCGTCGATATTGAGCCAGATACCGGCAACATGTGCGCCTTGGAGCTGGAAAAGAAACTAATTGTTGCTAAAGCGGCGGGTAAGTTGCCCAAAGTCGTTATCCCGGTGCACTTTGCCGGCCTCCCCTGCGACATGCAGGAGATCCGCCGCCTGGGACAAGAGTATGGCTTTCGGATCATCGAAGATGCCTGCCACGCCTTGGGAGCTCGCTATCACGATGAACCAACCGGTAATGGTCGCTACAGCGATATAACCGTTTTCAGCTTCCACCCGGTGAAGATCATCACCACCGGTGAAGGGGGGATGGCCATGACCAACGACCCTGTGCTCGCCAAGACGATGCGCATGCTCCGCAGCCACGGCATCACCCGCGAACCGGAAGACTTCATCAATGAACCGGATGGCCCCTGGTACTACGAGCAGCAGATGCTCGGCTTCAACTACCGCATGACCGACATTCAGGCTGCACTGGGGGTGAGCCAGATGGTACGCTTGGAGGAATTTCTGACCAAGCGCCGCACCATTGCCGCACGTTATCAGGCCAAACTGCCTAGCCTGGGGCTTGAGATCCTAGCCAACCGAGAGGGGCGTCTCTCGGCATGGCATCTGTTTGTAATAAAGATACCCGCAGATGATCGAAAGGTTTTTTTTGAACAACTGCGTTCTGCAGGACTCGGAGTTAATGTGCACTACATGCCAATCTATTCTCAACCATTTCACCATATGGTAATCAAAAAAAACCCAACATCCGAAATATTTTATCAACAAAGTATATCAATCCCTATCTATCCCGATTTGACCAAGCAACAGGAGAAGGTCATATACCATTTGAAAAATATCAAATCCAAATAAGTCGAATACCATCAAAAATATGAAAACTATATGTTGATTTCGAATTTTATAATAGGGTTAGTTATTTTAAATTCACGACGAAGCATATGATATATCTCATCGATTGACTTGGATGACAACGAAGCTATTAATACTTTTTGACTTGGATTATTTTTTAGCACATCAATATTTTCAACTTTATGACCTCTAAAAAATATATTTTTTTCTACAGACTGCCCATGAATTACACCATTCACATTAAACAATTTATTGTTCAAAAATGAGCCAAATAAGGCATCGGCAGTTTCACCCGTGCCATACACATATATATCCCCCCCCATCTGTTTCTCGTTGCTATCGTAATCAACAATGCTGAACAACTCGCCATACAGCCTGAGGAAATCAATAATCCCAATCGAATTATGGCCTATATAATCAATAGCAAGGGATGTACATTCATCACAAATGGTCATCTCTCTCTTTCGTTCTTGGATGTCGTTGAAATCCATCTTAAATAAATCACCAACGAGTCCCCTATCGCCACATGTTTTTTCCATCCCGCAACACATAAGTACATTGCAGCTTTCATCGATCGAAAGTCGTTCGAATTGTGGGCAAATATAATCGGTAGGTCTTTGTCGCTGCATCTTCCCCAGATGTTCTGTGAAAACTTCCGTCGAAATCACCTCAATTTGGTTAGGTTTCATAGCCTTTGTCAGAAAGTGGCGAAACATGTTGTAACCATTTAAATATGCAAGTGACGGAACGAAATTTATGCAAACTTCCTTTGCAAAATTTGCTGCCAAGCTTATTTCATGCAGATTAAACTTGTATATATGATAAGCAAGATTTATGGGGCCTGTATAGCGACTAGAACGAAGAGATAAAACCATATCAGAGATATTGTTTTTGATCCTGTCAAATTTGAAACCATGAATCCTATCGTATGAGTCCTGACTAAAGCCAGGCATTGAAAAGGTTATATTTTTTAGACGAGATATCTGTTCCTCATTAAATGATATACATATAGATGCATTAGTACTGAGGCTATAAAATAGCTCATTGCGATTTAAAATATCTATTATCATTTTTAGATCTTTGTGTAAGAATGGCTCCCCCCAGCTATATAGAATAACTTCACAGTCAGGAGCAATTATTTTTTTGCTCAGCATATGAGTGATGGCCCCAGAAAAGGTATCAATATCGATAAACTTTCCCTGCTTACGATGTTCAGAGCCAGATATTGAATCTTTACCACTCACACAATATCGACAGTGTGCATTACAAACCCCAGAAATGTCGAAATAAATTCTTTTATACATATAGCTCCTGTATTTTATATCTGATGTTGTAGTGTCGCTGATTATTTGAGTCGCTTCAAAAATCCACTTGGAGCTACAGTTATAAGCAGCTTATGGGCAATATTCTCGTCGATACAAAAATCAGAGCAGTTTTTCATAAACTCGAAAACAGCTGTTTTAGGATTATTACCTTTCCCCCACGGTCGGTCTGGAAACAGACTATCTGGCATATCTTCAATGATGGTATCAAATACAACACAGTAACTACCGACGCTGACCAATGATGCATACGCGTTTAACTCGGCAAGAACATGGTCATGCGTATGGTTGCTATCTAGACAAACGAGTACTCTGTTATATTTCCGTGCAAGCTCTCTGACTTCAGAAATCACCTTTTCATCCGTACTTGATCCTTGAATCATGTGAATCCTTGATGACATTGGATGTTTTTCAATCGCTTCTCGATTATGACTCCGAATATCAATATCAATTCCAATGACTTTCCGTTCTGATCGTTTAGCATCAAATTTTTCATCACGTTCAATGGCTTCGCACAAATCTAGTTGTGCCAGCATCGAAGCACTAAATATAAGTGATCCACCATGAGCAATGCCGGTCTCAATAATAAGATCTGGACGTATTTCCCAAATCAACTCCTGCATTGCCCATGCGTCATTCGGAAACTGTATAGCAGGCCTTCCCATCCATCGAAAGTTATATGACCATTTATGGGGGGCTATCTCCCTAATCCAGATCCTTGATAAAGCTTGTAGATCCATATCTGACGCGAGAGAGCGAATATTTGTCTCAACTTCTTCTTTGAATAGATCATTATGATTCATCAGCAAACTCCTGCCAAGGTATAGTTCCAGAATGGATAAATTTTTTCCCATGAGCCCCACAATTTGCAATCAGATCAAGAGCTGACACGTAAGGAGTAAAGTTTCCGAATAATTGGGGGTATGCTGCTTTCTGATAGTTCATATATTCAACAGAAATACCAGATGTTAAAAATTGCTCATGGTTTAAGTAATTTTTAGCACCGTGCCCAGTGACATATATATTTCCACCAAGTCTTTTAACAATTCCAAGTAATCTGTCAGTGCTATTGCCGGACACATTTAATTGGCTAGATTCATAAAAAATAGTGGATGGAACGAGTTCAAAGTACTCGGCCAATGCGATAGTCGAACGTCTTGATAGGTCATTTAATGTATTACAGGGTAAAGAGAAAACTCCATCTACAATATCCATAACATCTTGGCAATAGGGAGCAAATGAAAATGCCTCCTTGAGAAGGATTTTGTGTTGTCTTTGCCAATCTATTGAGTTGTCAATTTCTATTTCATTTATTTTTTCTTTCTGATGATGTTTTTTTAGAGGAACAGTCATCCAGACAATGCCTCTTGACGTTTTAATTTGTACACGGTTGAAAAAACCACGAGAAAACTGAACATCATCATAGTGTACAAAAATATCAGCTAGACGGATTTGCTCAAGCAATCCAACCCATGGGAAGTACATGGATTGTGATATGACAACTCGTTTGTTATCGACCATTACCGTATCCAATATATTTTCTCACTTTTCAAAAAGTCTTCGAAGGCATCTGCTAATTTTTTACTCCTGAGAGACTGGCTGTTCCATGAATGCGCGGGGTATGTGTTTAAGTTGTCTTTAGACTTGTATAAATAACTAACGCCATCCAGAAGTACTGACTCACACAAAACAAGAAATATATATAGCTTCTGCGCAAAAGAGAGCCGCTCTAATTGCTGTATATCATGCATATTGACTACAGAGCCAACCACTTGAGCCACGAGCTCGCCACCATCCGTACTTCCATCAACAAAGTGAGCTGTTGCGCCAACAAATCGGACCTTTTTTTCAAAGGCCCGCTGCAGAGAGTTAAATCCAGGAAACGCAGGCAACAAAGAAGGATGTATATTTATGCACGGTTTAAATGAATATATCGACGAGCTGATCAGCCTGGTAAAAAAAAGACAAACCCAGTCGACATTATTTTCAAAAAATAACCACTGGCTGGCTTTACATGAAAAGCCAACATTATCATTATCAATTATTCTAGTGTAAGAGACACCTAACTCGTCACAGGCTCTTTCTATCCCACATTCACGATCCGTAACCACATATGCAGATACTTCATAGCCACACGACTTTAGCAAGTTAATGCCTGTCGCGAATACAGAACCACCGCTTGAAGCAATAATACCAAGCCGCATCATACTGAACTTATCGCCGAATTATATTTCATATCACAATCCTTATCTTTATTATCCACATCCCGATATAAATAAATAGTGTATTCGAATAAAGGATAAGAATGATCAATTCTAACTTTCGATGATAACTCACTCATACACCAGGCGAGCAATTCCGCCGGGTTTCGGTAATACAAATTATCAACTTGAAAGTTAACATGGGTTGTCATGACATTGAAGGCAATCCCAACACGACACAAGCTAAACATTTTTTTTATTAGTTCATGAGCATAGCGATCCATTAGTTTATGACTGACATTCAGTTTTTGCGTCAAAATACCATTGCAAACGACATAATCATATTGCCCAGAACACGAATCATTCAATATATCAATACACCTCCATTCATCGTTAGGATGGAGGCTCTTTGCTGAATTAATCATGGGCAAACTGATATCGATTCCAGTGTATTTTACGGGCATTTTTTTTTGTCTGATCAACTCAAGCAAACTTCCATATCCGCAGCCGACATCCAAGATTGAGCTGGCGGTTGAAACACTAGTCACATCTATGACATTCAGCATTTTCTCAAGGCGCAATAAATGACCTTTTTTATTATCACCCCAATCAACCCCTTTGGAGTTTCGGCCATGCTTAATGAATGTATTTGAATAGTGTTCACATAACAACTGACTAATTTTTTGATTATTCATCTCTCTAATTACTCTTCAGCACGGAACGAATGATTTTGATGATTTTCTCTAGAGATTCATCGCTCATATCATGATAGCTTGGAAGATTTAGCGCACTTTTAGATATAAATTTCGCGAGAGCATTACAGTTATTTTGCATGAACATGGGCAGAGATGACAATGGATGAAAAAATACTCGCGCATCTATATTTTCAGTGCTGAATTTAAATTTCAGCTGTTCAACTGCCTCCGAACCTGATTTTTCAATCAGAATAGTTGGCATCCAGGCACCGTTAATCGTACCGCTCGGTTCTGGATTCATTTTGACTCCATCGACACACAATAATTCACGCCGATAGCAATCTAAAATATATCTCTTCCGCGAAACTAACTCTTCGATTCGTTCCATCTGGCCACAGCCAATCGCAGCCTGAATGTTCGACATCTTGTATTTATAACCCACAACGTCAGGCCAGAACTGACGAGTCTGTCCACGAGCCCGGCCGTGGTTGCTGAGCGTTAACACACGTTCATAGAGGTCAGCATCGTTGGTAACAAACATGCCGCCCTCCCCAGTAGTCAGGGTTTTGGTTCCATGGAATGAGAAAGCACCAAAACAACCCATGGAGCCAGCTCGCCGTCCGTGATACACAGAGCCAATCGCCTCAGCGGCATCTTCAATCACCGGAATGCCATATCTCTCACCAATAGCCAACAACTGATCCATATGGCAGAGATTACCATACAGATGTACTGCTAGGATGGCCTTGGTGCGTGGCGTAATTGCCGCCTCAACCAATTCAGGATCAAGGCACCAAGAGTCCGGCAAGATATCGACAAAAACAGGCGTCGCCCCCAGATGGACGACGGGTGCAACACTGGCAATCCAGTTGCTATCAGCCAATATTACTTCATCGCCAGCACCTATTCCTAACGCAGCCATCCCCATATGCAAGGCGCCGGTACAACTTGACGTGGCAATCGCATATTTCACCCCCAAATAGTCACGAAAAAGCAGTTCAAAGCGGTCAATATATTCGTAACAGCGCTCACCCCATCCGTTAGTCGCCGCATCTGTGGCGTAGCCAATTTCTAGCTCGGTGATAGATGGTTTGGTATATAAGATACGCTCACTCATAGGAACTCCAGATGAGGAACCGCAACGACAAAACGAGTTCCTGCTGCCCTCAGGTGCGCCAATTGATGGCTGATTTCATCAGCCAAATTCCAAGGTAAAATCAGGACAAAATCTGGTGGATTAGCCATCAGTACTTCTGGCGACAAGATTGGAATATGGCTGCCAGGCATAAATCGCCCCTGTTTCGAGCCGGCTGCATCGCAAACATAGGGCAGCAGATCTGGACGAATACCGGCATAGTTCAACAATGTATTGCCTTTAGCAGCAGCACCATAGGCTGCCACCGTCTTCCCCGCTTGATACTGTGTTAATAAGAAAGAAAGTAGTGAATTTTTTACTCTGTCCACATGCGCTTGAAATTCCAGATAGAGGTTCAACTGATGTAATCCAGCTACAGCCTCCTGATACAAACAATCTGCGACAGCCAGAGTATCCGGTCGTTGTTCATCGGCATGACAGGCAAATACCCGTAAACTTCCACCATGGGTCGCTAATGACTCGACATGAAACACTCTCAGGCCAACCGAAGCCAACATCCGCTGCACCGTCTGCAGCGACAGATACGAAAAATGCTCGTGATAAACCGTATCAAACTGAACCTGCAGCAGTAATTGCAGCAGATGAGGAAACTCCAGCGTCAGCGTTCCACCAGGATTAAGCAGATACTTCAAGCCACGACAAAAATCATTGATATCCGGCACATGAGCTAGAACATTATTACCGATCAGTAGATCCGCCCCTTGTCCTTTTCCTCTCATTTGTTGAGCTAACTCGGAACCAAAAAACTCCCGGATAATCGGAATATCCAGCGATTCAGCCGCAGCGGCAGTACCAGCGGTAGGTTCCACTCCTAGGCAAGGAATCTCTGCGGCGACAAAGTTCTTCAGCAAATACCCATCGTTGGCTGCAATCTCAACCACATGACTCTTGGACGTAAGAGACAATTCGTCAATCATACGCGCACAATAACGGGCTGCATGAGCTAACCAGCTGGTCGATGTACTTGAAAAATATGCATAATCTGCACAAAAAAGCTGATCTGCCGAAGCAAAATCCTCCGTTTGTACCAGCCAGCACCGGTCACACACGCACAAGCGTAATGGGTAGGTTACTTCTGGTCGGGAGAGATCGCTGGCAGACAGATAGGCATTCGATGGCGGAGCAAAGCCCAGATCGAGAAAACGATGGACCAGCAGGGTACCGCAGTGTCGGCATCTCATCTAACTATCACTCCCTGAAAACTGTCGTTTAATGCAGAATGCTGGCGATCTCGTGCGGAGATTTCTGTTATCGGCATCGGCCATGAAATCTGAAGATACGGATCCAACGGATCGAGTCCTCCTTCTGCTGCTGCAACATAGGCTGCCGAATGACAATAAAGCATTTCGACATCATCACTCAGAGCCTGAAAACCGTGCGCAAATCCTTCTGGAATCAGCAAAGAACGATGGTTATCACCCGAAAGCTCCTCCGCATGCCACATCAGAAAAGTCGGTGAACCAGCCCGAATGTCGACAATTACGTCCCAAACCCGACCTCGAGTACAAGTCACCAACTTTTTCTCGGCATGCGGTGGATATTGGAAGTGAAGACCACGGACAGTGCCGCAACGGGACGTACATGTCAGATTGACCTGTGCCACGCATGCCCCCCACCCCAGCACAAACAACTCTTCGACACAGAAGAGTCTGCTCAAAGCACCGCGTGAGTCACCATGCACTTCACGCTGCAACAATCTGGCACCAAGCGGCTCTGACAATAGGGTAAAACGATTCATGGCTGAGCCTCGTAGGCTTTAATTTGTTGCTCACACAAGTCTCGGGCCCTCCCCCCCTGATACCAGTCGCGATACCAAGACATGGTCTTCTCAACGGCCTGTGGCAATGACCACCGAGGTGAAATGTTCAGAGTATGTCGCGCCTTGGCTGTCTCCAGCGCCAGCCAACTGGTCTCATGAGGGCCTGGTTCACCCACCAAACGCCAAGCCTTATGACTGAGCCCATAACTTAAAGCCGCCAAATCCACCACCTGCGCCACACTCGCAGCATCCCGGCTATCTGGACCAAAGTTATAAGCCCCCGCCAACCGAGGCTCTTGATACAGACGTTGTGCCAACACCATATAGGCAGCAACAGGCTCCAAGACATGCTGCCACGGCCGAACAGCCTCAGGGCGCCGAATGGATAAAGTCTGACCGCCTTGCCAGGCCCGTATTGCGTCAGGAATCAAACGATCGACGGACCAGTCCCCTCCACCGATAACATTGCCTGCTCGCGCGGTTGCAATCGCAACGCCTCGTGCTGCCAGAAAAGCATCACGATAACTGGTAATAACCAGTTCGCTGGCCGCCTTACTCGCACTATAGGGATCATGTCCTCCCAATAGGTCGGTCTCGCGATACGGCCAGATGGACTCCTGGTTGTAATAGACTTTATCCGTGGTCACCATGACAACGCTCTTAACCGAATCCAACGTACGGAGCGCTTCTAATAGATAAACAGACCCCATCAAATTGGTTTCAAATGTCCGCGCAGGCTCACGATACCCCTCGCGCACTAATGACTGCGCCGCCAGATGGAATACCACTTCAGGTTGCGATTCCTGAACCAGTGGCACGAAATGTTCCGGTGCACAGACATCACAAATATGGTGTCGACATATCTTCGCAACCTCTGCAGCCTCGAACAGATTTGGCGTTGAATGGGGCAGCAAGCTAATTCCCGTCACATCCGCCCCGAGGCGATGCAACCATATAGTCAGCCAACTCCCCTTAAACCCTGTATGCCCGGTAACGAGCACTCTCTTTCCTGACCAAAAGGATGCATCGAGACCTCGTCTCATTCCCAAACCCTCCAGGGAGCCTTGTGACTGGCCCATAGCTCCTCCAGTTGATTTTTCTCGCGCAACGTATCCATCGGCTGCCAAAAACCTTGATGCTCAAATGACATCAACTGCGACATATCGGCCAACTCAACCAAAGGTTCTCCTTCCCAGCTACAGTGGTCGCTATCCAACAACTTGAACACGTCAGGAGAAAGCACAAAAAAACCGCCATTAATCAGGCCCCCATCACCGCGCGGTTTTTCAGAAAAACCTGTCACCAAATTTCCGTCTCGAGTCAAAGCCCCATAACGACCTGGCGGTGAAACAGCGGTAACAGTCGCCAGCTTGCCGTGGCTATGGTGAAACTCTATCAGTTTTCCAATATCAATATTGCTGAGACCATCACCATAGGTAAAGCAAAAAGCCGATTCACCTTTCACATACTCTTCGACACGCCGCAATCGTCCACCTGTAAGCGTATCTTCACCGGTGTCGACTAATGTCACTCGCCAGGGTTCTACATGGTTATGATGGACCTCCATTCGATTATTCGGCATATCAAACGTGACATCAGACATATGTAAAAAATAATTTGCGAAGTATTCTTTTATCACATAGCCTTTATAACCAAGGCATATTATAAAATCATTAACACCATAGTGAGAATATATTTTCATAATATGCCAAAGGATCGGTTTACCACCAATTTCAATCATGGGTTTAGGTCGAAGATGAGACTCTTCGCTGATCCGGGTGCCTAAACCACCCGCTAGAATAATTGCTTTCATTATTTTCACCGATCATCGTTAATCATCAGGCTATGTATACCTCGGTATTGCTGCAAGGCATGGATGATTTCATATTCTAGATATTGCTTTATTCGCGGGTCTCCATCATATAAATTAGCTAATGAATCTAACTGGTAAATGATGAAATCATAATTACTCAAATATATATCTTTTTGACCAGTAACTCGCTCATCCGAGGTTTCCGACGTTGCAGAAAAAAAGCGGGCATAATATTTATGCCCTTCAACAAATTTAATATTTCCATACCAAAGCAAGTGACAAATCATTACGAAATCCGCACCAAGCTTCATTCTGAAATCAAAGTTTTGCAAAAGTTCTCGTCTAAATAAAGCCTGACACATAGCACACAGAGTTATGTTTTTTGTCGCTTGAAGAAAACGAGCAATTCGTCTTTTTGAAAACGTATGGATAGCCTTTTCCATTCGACCATAATCGATGCCATCCAGGATCTTATGTGGTATACCAAATGCCATTGACAGTGATTCATCATGATCGAGGGTTTCTTTCATCGCAGACAGGTAACCATCCGAAATATAGTCATGCCCCCCAAGCCACATAAAATATTGTGAGTCAGAAATATCATATAACTGTTTGAAGTTTTCAAATGCACCTACATTTTTCTCTTGCCTAGTCAGGATAAATCGTTTATCGCGAGCACAGATATCATTGATAATGTTCCATGTATTGTCGGTTGAACAATTATCAGACACGTGAAAGCAAACATTGTCTTCATCTTGCCTAATTAAAGAAAGTAGAGTCTGCTCTATATATTTTTCTTCGTTGAAAACAGGAACACCAACATAGCATTTGAATTTTGGCATCTTTCAACCACCATTTAACTTTGATAAGATTTAAATCTGTGCAAATGGAAAACAAACTCATCTACGTTGGTAGATGTAAAAGTCCGAGAACGAACCAGTTAAATGGTCTCCTGTATATGGATATATATTATTTATTTTATTAGTCTGCAACCAATTCGGGAAATGCCCGGAAATATATTTTTCAATGTTTCGATGCTTAATATGCTTCGGGGATGACTCGTTATCATCCGTATTGCTAGAATATATAACAACATATTTATCTGCTACACTAAAAAGCTGTTTCATGTAATTAAAGAACACAACATCCTCAACTAAATGAAATATTACATCAAGCGATATAGCCAAATCTGCCCGATGTTCTTTCAGCTCATCAGAGATTAAAAAACTTTTTCTTACATCATTTATGAATTTTTGCTTACAGATGTTTATAGCTGACGGACTGACGTCAACACCTATATAGAAATTATAATCTGCATACGACAATTGATTCCCATCGCCACACCCAAGTTCGATAACGCTATCAATATTGTTAACCTTTACGAATTCGTTCAATACTGCAGATTTGAACTCGGCAAATTTTTCATATGAACCAGCGCCAGAATTTCCACCAGTTGCATATCTTTTTTCCCAATATAGTTTTGAATTAAACTCCTCCATATCACCCCCGATTAAACTCACTAACAACGTCATCATAAAATGACTCTAGAATTTCGGTCTGCCTGACGATGTCAAAGTTATTCTTTACAAAAGCATACCCTTTTTTCCCCATGGCATGGGCTAGCTCATCATCCATCAGAAGCCGATATAAATATTCTGCTAACGATTTATCATCTCTTTCATCAAACGCATATCCGGTCTCCCCATGAATCAGTCCCTCCCCCTTCCCCCCTCTGGATGATGTGATGACAGGCACCCCTAAACTCTGAGCCTCCAACAAAACCAACCCGAATGCCTCCGATTCCCCATTACCGATAGTGATACTGGGCAAGCATAAAACCTTTGACTCTGATATTTCTCTCATCACATTAGCACTAGGTAGCACGCCTAAAAAAGAAACATTTAGATTGTATATTTTGGCAAATTCTTCCAATCCATTACGCAGAGGACCATCACCGATGATTCGCAGATGCACACCATCAATCCTTTTTTGCAAGATGCGCATGGCCCTTAACAAAAAAATACAGCCTTTATTTTCTGTCAGTCTACCAACAAATATAACTTCCTTGTTGTGCTGTTTGAACTTAAGATTAAATTTTTCAGCATACGAAACATCCACCCCTATCGGGATATGGGTCACTTTGGATGGAGATATACCAAACTCTATGGCTCTCTGATGGATAGCCTTTGAGACGGCAATAAACCTTACTTTGGGGTCTGTGGACATTTTCACCAGTTCTTCGGGATAAGTAATCATGCTCCGACCACCGAGCCCATTCTGCCACCAATCATGATTTCTATTAATATCATAACCATGTAGTGTTACAACCAACGGAACATCCATTTCCTTAGCTAATGGATAAACGCGCAGTGCATCGACAGCAAAATGCGCATGAATTAGCTTATAACCGGCATTCTTAAATGAATTAGCCTTTGACAACAGGGACGAACGAACAAATTCATTTACAGCCCGGTTCATTGATAAATTTTTATAATGCTCCTCGTTTTTCAGCAACGTATCAACCTCCAGCCCCTGAAGCGACAAGCCGTTATCTAATCTGACCTCTCCCAAGATGGCTGCATGCCAACGTTTCAAATGACAAACCTGAGCCAAGACAAATGTTTCAGAATATGGAAGAAGATGAGTTCTAAAAACCAGAAGCTTGTTCATTATCAATTAACCACCATAATTAAAATTCCGCCGCAATGGCTTAATCATGCAAGGGCATAAAAGTGACAATAAAATTCATCAAAAAGCAACAACAGGTATATTTTCTGCATATACCTTTATATCACCACTCATGCTTTCATGATGTTTATCAGTCATAGTTACCACGCAATCTAAACTTTCCCATAATACTGGAGCGAGATCTTTCACGGAAAATACACTCCAACCATAAAAATACTCTCCATGCTTATTTTTATCAATCAGTCTTTGAATTGATAAATACGAAGCATAGTTTTTGATAAAAAAGCATGTGTAATCATTGCATCCCATTAACGCAATATTCTTTTTGTTGTGCCAGCGACACCACAAAACCAACCGTATACAGCGCCAATGTAGATGCAGCTGTTTTATTTTCCAGTTTCCGATCAAAATTGGGTAAAACAGCATAGCCAGCCATTCATAGCGATTAAATGCTTGAACATTAGCTGTCATTTTTTTAGGTAACAAGATATGGGCCGCATACCCGGCCTGAGCTTGCCATGAAAAATAGTGTTGGTTCTCACGTAGAAAGGCCAACGAGTATGCGTAGTCAAGAGAACGGGACACCATGCCAGTCGCTGCGTCAGCGACATGACGCAGCGTCAACACCTGATCGATAAACAAGAAGCGATCCGTTTCTGCGCCAAGCCGCAATGCAAAATCCCAGTCCTGATGCCCTCGCAACTTGTCATTGAAACGTACCCTCTGCGCGAGTTCACGCTTGACGATGAGACAGCTCGATTGAATACCCCCGACACGATTAGTACAGAACGAGTATTCAGCAACGCTCTCATCGGTGCGGCGGGCCTCCCGAGGAAAGGGTGCACTACGCTCACCATGGCTCACGTTCTGATACGGATGATGAATCACCTGCCAATGTGGCTCAATCGCTAATATCTGGTCGATGCGCTCCAGTTTCTCCGGTAACCACTCATCATCCGAATCCAAAAAACATAGATACTCGCCTCGAGCAACCTCGATGCCACGATTACGCGCATAAGCGCCATTTCGGTTAGGCTGGTAGCAGATCAGCGAAAAGCGAGAATCAGATAAAGTGGTCACTAAAGCTTGTATTCGCTCACCAAACTCGGGAGTTGAACCATCATCGATTATGATGACCTCAAAGTTTCCGAATGTTTGCCGAGAAAGTGAATCCAGCGCCCGCTGTAACGGCTCATCCCGGTTATAGACCGGAATAATAATACTAAACCGCACAAATGCTGCGCTCATCCCGACCTCACACCTTTTCCGCGATAACGATCATGAAACAGCCATCGCTGCCAGGAACAATCTCTGGATTCTGGAGGTTTTGCTGCTTGCTGACTTGCTGGAGGCGGAAACCACAGCGCGTCAGCATCGACTCCAATTCGGCATAGGTATAGTGCTTCACGTGATAGGGAAATTGTGCGGCACTAAAAGGCATGACACTCTCGTTCGGCGTCGACATCACTAGCTTGCCCCCAGCACGTAGCCATTCATGAAACTGACCCAGTAGGGCTTCATCAAACGTCACATGCTCAATGGTTTCAAAACAGACAACCGCATCAAAGGAAGCTGAATCCAGCTGCAGAGTTCTAGCATCGGCACACAGATGAGTAATCTTCGGAGAACTATAGTGTTTTCGCGCATAAGCAAGCGCTTCGGGTTCAATATCGACGGAGGTGACCTGACAATTAAGCTGGTTAGCCAGCAGTTGGCTGCCGTAGCCGATCCCGCATGCCAAATCGAGCACTCGTTGTGGCATAGCTGCGCGTAGGCACTCTGCCGCGAACCGATAACGATTCAGGTGGTCCTGGCGGATATTACGCAAATCCGGTGCCACTTGTCGCTCACCACGCACCATCGACTGCCGAGCCGAAGCCTGTAATAGGTGGGTATCATCAGTCACGATGTTGATGTCAACCAACCCCTGGCGGGCAAGCAAAAAAGCCAGTCGTTTACTATTATAACCAGACTTGTTGCAGCCCGAATAATGCGTCGAATAGCCCGGTAGCATGGGATTACCATCGTGCTGGGGGCCAAAGAGCCCGGCGAAGCTCTGACGAGCGACTGAGGTCACATCGCGTAAAGTCCCTTCATCCCACTCAGCCTGTAGCCATTGGCCCACGACGTAATCCAGATCGGGGACCGTAACCTGTAAGTGACCATTAACTGCAAGTTTATCGACTAGACGTGTTAACAGTGTATCTGCTTCCATACTGGTCAAAAATTGCAAATCCAGTACTTGGATCAACTCAAACTCGCTATCCAACTGATGTGCAATTTCAGGGATCGGACAACTCACCTCGGACTGTCCCTCGACCCGCAGAGTGACCTGCCCACAGGTTGCACGGGTTACCACCAGCGTTCTCATTTTATACATCCTTTAACTGTCCGATATTGAATAAACATCGTTATATTTCAATTCCAAACTGCTGCATGTAAGGCCCGATTTTTCGTACTAAATCGCTCCCATCAACCCGGAACTGGTTTTGAACCATTTGCAGCATCACCTCTTGCTCATCGGGACACTCGCTTAACAATGAACGACCGTAAAAGTGCACAGGAATTCCAACCAGACGAGCCTCAAACAGAGTGCTGGAGTTGATACCGCAAATAAACTTGCTCGATAGCGCCAGCGTCATGAAATCGCCACTAACAATTTCACGGCCATGAAAATCATATGTGTCTCCCAGAGGATCCAACGGGTGGGGCTTAAAGAGCAGTCGTTCGTTTCCGTAATCGCGGATTACATCGTCAATAAACTGCTGCATTTTGTCTCCATAGTTGGAATAGAGACGCACATTGGTGTCAGTAGCAATCTGTAAAGGCACAAGAACAGCATCCCCAGGAACCCATAGGCGCCCGCCCAGAAGCCGTTCCCTCACTCTCACCAACTCCTGCTCAGCGTCATCTTTCTGGCATGGCATTAGCCCCATGCATCGCCCCAGGTTGACGCCTTGTCTATCGAGATAAACATGCTCCCTTTGCGGGAAAAAACCCAGTTCGGCATAGAGATATTGCTTCCCCATATCCTGAAGATACTGTTTTACGCTGTCATAGTAGGCCGGTGTACCATTCCAGATGATGGCGCCAAGTAGGCGTGAAGGGGGAATAGCCATAATCGCATGCGCATCATAAGAGCGGACTACTCTGCACAAAATCTGCCGCTGATGTAGCCAAATCATAAGACTAGCCAACTGCTGAACATGGTGATCCAACATGCAGACAAGTAACAACACCGGCCAAGTCTCTGTATCGGCCAACGAATCGGCCAAAGGATCAAGTAAGGGTGGCAGGATCTCTTCCGGCTCAAGAGCCACCAGCCTATGACAGCCATGTCGCCGCAATTTGGCCATCACCTCCTGCTCATAGTCATAGGGAGAAGAACCAATGATGATGCTCAGATCATGCTGGCTCGCCTGCGTCATATCGATCACCGGAAGACCGAACTTTTCCGAACAATCGCTCGTCATGGTATCGATCAGGGCAACAGGCAGTGGACGCTGCATCTCTTGTAACCGTTGCAGGATCAGTTGACTGTAATTTCCCATACCAGCCAACAGGTACCCTGATGAAGGCAGCTCAGCAATAGATAATGAGCAGACCCCTTGCCGACCGACGATCTCAAATCTCATGGCAACCCCCAACCATAGCTATCTCTGATCCTGGGGGGATGTTTTTAACGACCATGTCCATCTTCCCTTCATTACGCAGACATCGGTGGAAGCCAGCAAATATCGAACTCTGCGTGATAGCGCTTATAAATATCTAGGCGGGCTCGGTTCTTTTGACACAGTTGATGCCAGCGCTCGGCCAATACACCATACTCATCTGGCAGCGCACTATGCTTGAGTACCGCAATATGGTTCAGCCAATTGGCCAAGCGATATAGCTGCGAATCCGACAAGTTAGTCGGTTGATCCACCAGCCATTCATGAGCCTCCATATCTTGCTCAGTAGCTGAAACACCTAGCGAATCCAGATACTTGCTGACAATACGCCGGTAAAGCTCTCGTTGTCTGACTTTGCGCAATATGGACGATTGGGCGCCATGAATACGATACAGCACCAACACCTCACGCAAGTTGGCGAAACGAACTTCGGGCTTGCTGATAGCCATTCTGGTCCACAACTCGGTATCTTCAACATCCGTAAATTCGGGGTCATATCGAAAACGCTTGTAAACATCAGCACGCACCAGAATCGCGTTGTGTCCAACTCCATTACTAAATAGCAGAATCGCATTTTTGATAAAGTTATCATAAGGTCGGTAATGCCATACCTCATCACGGGCACCGAACAGTTTGAGCCAACACCCCACCAGATCTATATGCGGATGTTCGTGTAAAAACGCCATCTGTTTCTCTATCCGCTCTGGTAACGAAATATCATCCCCATCCATCCTGGCTATAAATTCTCCCCGAGCTAGCAATAGCGCTTCGTTCAGACAATTGGCTATTCCCTGCTGCCGCCGGTGATAATGAAGGATTCGACTGTCTTTTGCTGCCATCCTGCCAATGACGGTTCCAGTTTCATCAGTTGATCCGTCATCAAATATTATTATTTCCAGATTCTTATAGGTCTGCTTCAATATGCTATCTAGCGCATCTTCGATATAATTAGCACAGTTATGAACAGACATAATGACCGAAACCAAGGGGTTACTTGGTATTTTCTCAATATTTTTACCAAAAATATTTAATGCATTACTCACCGCATCATCCATATCGAAATAGCGATACTCGGCAAGGCGGCCCAGCGCAATTAGTTGCGGGAACTGGGCCAATTCATCGCGGCAAGCCTGATAGTTCTGTTTGGCTGCGTCGGTAAACAACGGGTAGTAAGGCTCCAGCCCCTGCTCTGGCTGATAGTCACAGGGATATTCGTACACTATGCTGGTACCGGGATGCACCTGCCCACTGAAATGCTTGAACTCGGTGATCCGGGTGAAGGCTTCTTCATTCGGATAATTGACGGTGGTGACAGGTTGAAATTGCTCTTGCGCCAGATGGCGATGTTCAAAACGCAGTGAGCGGTATGGCAAGCAATTCCCTTCCGCCGGCATCAACTGATCCAGCATACCTGTATAGATCAGTGGACCATCGAAAAGTGCACCATCCAACCACACCAACTTCTGCTGCCAATCCAGCCTGACATGCTGTGCCATGGGGGTAGACAGCTTCACGTCAATCAACGGGTGCGCGAACATGCGCTCAAACATGGCGGTATAGCCTGCGGCCGGCACCGCTTGCCAGGGATCGGTGAAGTAGCGATCATCCCGACTCACCACCACGGGTACCCGCGCCGTCACCTCGGGGGAGATCTGCTCGGGCGGCACACCCCACTGTTTGCTGGTGTAGTTGACGAAAGCCTTCTGATAGATGAAATCCGCCAGTTCACCCAGCAGGGGATGCTGCTCTTTGCGCAGCTCCAGAATCGGCACTCTGGCACCATCACCAAACCGAGTACGCAGGGCCTCAATCATGGCGCCGGCCTTGTCTGCGGGGAAACAGCGCTCGATGCTGGTCAGGTTGAACGGGATAGGCACCAGTTGCCCGTCGATACGTGACAGCACCCGATGCTCGTAAGGCAACCACTCGGTAAACTGCGACAGGTAATCCCACACTTCCTTGCTGTCGGTATGGAAGAGGTGCGGCCCATAGCGATGGATCAGCACGCCATGCTTATCATACTCGTCGAAACAGTTGCCACCGATATGGTCGCGCTGTTCCAGCACCAGCACCTTCCAGCCAAGCTGGCTGGCCATTCGTTCAGCCATGACGGCGCCCGAAAGCCCGGCGCCGATGACGATCGCCTGATAGCTCACGCTCTATCTCCAAACAGTTGCTGCATGACACGCGCGGGATGGGCCCGCTCTGCCCATGCCAACTGATGTCGTTCATCGAAGAACCAACCGGGGGCTAGCCTGGCCACAGCATCGACCGACTGCTCGATAAGCTGCGTGAAGCGGGCGACATCATCCTGCCGCAAAAAGTAGAGAGCGGCAGAGTAGTAGTGATGGGCACGCCCCTGAGCAATGACCACGGGATCAGCGCCAAACGCAGCCGCATTGTCACAGGCACGCAGCAGATCGCGCAGCGACTGTTCACGACGTTCAGTCGACTTGCGGGTTTGCCCGCCAAAACTCTGGGTATGGAAGCGATAGCGGCCCAATAATTCGGGGATACAATCCAGCGTCCCCGGATTGTGGGAGAGGTTCAAGATGTGCCAGGGATAATCGAGGATGATCTTGCACCCCTCATCGATGGCGTTCTCCATCCCTTCATAACGGCGAAACATAATGGAACTGGCATTGACGAATACCCCGAAGCGAATAAGTGCCTCCCGCGTCATCACGGATTCGAGGTAACGGGCGTTGTAGTAATCGCGGGTGAAGAGCTTGATGCGCGCATCGGTCTCATCATCAAACATCTCCGCCTCGTGATAGCAAAGGGTGCAGCCGGGGTGTGCGTCCAGATAGTCGGCCTGACGCTGCAGCTTGCCCGGCAGAGCCAGATCATCCCCGTCGACATAGGCGATATATTCACCGTCCGCCTCTCTCAACAAGCGTTTCTGGGTTTTAGCCAACCCCATATTTTGCGCGTTCTGGAGTGCCCGTAGCCGAGGCCACTGTGACGCCAACCGCTGCATAATGGCCCAGGAGTCATCGCTCGAGCCGTCATCAATGGCGATCACCTCGAATTCGAAATCCGTTTTTTGTTCCAGCAGGCTAAGCAGGCAAGGTTCAATGAAGCGCCCGAGGTTGTATACCGGCACCAGTACGCTGATTTTCATAAGGAAACCCAGGATTTGAGTAAAAAAGAAGCAAAACAAAGAAAATGGACAAGGCTACCGCACGGTCTCTGTCAACCTTTCCTGCCCTTCATCACAATAATTACTGCAAGAGCTGTGCCTGACCAAGCTAATTGATTGATATGACTTGATTTATGTGACCTGGAATCCACTATTCAATGCGGGCAAGCTGACGGCTGCAGGCCACCAGCATGTCGATGCCGTCCCAGAGCCATTCGAATGCCAGCGCTTGTCCCGGACTTGCCACCCTATCGATACGACAGCCTGGCGATACCAGGAGCGCATGCTCAAGCTGCGTTTTATCCGGGCCAACCCAGACACAAGTCTGCATATCCCAAGGCTGTAGCAGCAACTCATCAAGGTTATCGGCAACAAATTCGGCGACTGTACCTCCTCCGATGTGTGCAAGCCGCAAAGAGGCGGTGGGAGTCAATAAGGTGACGCCAGAAAAGGTCTCCAGCTTCATCTGGCCATCATGGGCGGCATTTTGTTGACTATTGATAAGGCGTTCCATCATCAGGGAGGGATTATCTGCAAATGGAGCGAAGATCCCTTCAAGCAGACAACGGCGCAACGCACTGGTGGGAGTGCCCAGCCAGCAAATGGTGGTGGGTGAGGCGCAGGCTTGTTGATTGAAACGGGTAAAGTCTTGTTGCAAAGCCGCGACCACTTGCCGCCACGCAGCAGCATCCAGGTTGGCGAGCCATTGGCTATCCAACACCGCCATGGAGCGGCGATCCGGAAACACGATTTCCTGAGCGCGGGGTGAGAGCGGAATAGCCCGTACCCGGCTGATGGTTTCATCACCTCCCCAGATAATACGAAGCCGACACCGGGCCGACAGCCAGGCGGTGATGCCCTCGTCGTGGTCATAGCGGATAAAACGGGTACGGGAGGCAATCTCTTGCCACTCGGGCAGAGAGAAGAGCTCGTTCAGGATGGCCAACATAGCCTCTTGCACCGGGTCGATGCGCGATGAGAGACGTACCACGGACGCATTGCCCATCAGCAGCGCCATGATCCAGGAGTAGAATGCAACGGTCGGCACGTTGGAGGGGACCAGATGAAAAACCATCCCCAAGGGTGCACGCCCTGCCATGCGTTTGTGCTGTACCTCAATCTGGCGTGGCCGCAACCAAAAGCCAAAGGCGGCCAGATCCGGGCTCTCTCGCCCCTCCTTCAGCAGACGTGCAGAGAGCGCAGCCACAAAATCGCAGATGACGGGCGCAAAGCTTGGCAGCGGGCGAGTGACAAAACCTTGCCAGCCGCTGACGGGAGCCGCGAAAGCAACCTCTGGCCCCGCTTGCCACACGGCATCTTCTACATCTGACCGGCTCACTGGAAAGTGTCGCTGCATCCCCTCACCTCTGCGCCTTGCTGACGTCCTGATACCTGAAAATAACGGCCACGACGGCCGCAGGGGCAATCATCCTCCCCCAGCAGCACACCAAGATCCTCGCTGAGCAAACTGTGGCCGGGATAACTTTGGGGAATGGCGGAGATCACCTGCAACAAGCCTGGCTGGCCGACCCCGAGTGGTCGATGAGTCAGCGGATCCCGCACCAGCAGATCGGCAAAAAGGGGGGCGTGCAGATGGCCCTGCTCACACTCGACAAACACCGACCCCACCTGCTCCACCATGCCGTAGAAGTTATGCACCCGCTTCAGCCCCAGCTGTTCATGGCAGCGCTGCTTGAAGGCAGGATTATCCACCGCGAGGTGTTGCAGCTTCTTCCAGCCACCGCTGTGAAAAAGCGTGCCCTGCGTCAGCTGCAATTGCAGACCGCGCTCACGCAGCGGTTCCAGCAAACATTGCCATACCATGAAGGTAAAGCCGAACAACAGGACCGGCTGGCCCGCATATTTGTCACAAAACGCCTCGATGACCGGCCAGTTGGGCCGCATCTGCTCATCGAGAGCATAGGTATGGTCACGGCCAAGGAAGGAGAGGCCCAGCGCACCGGCTCCGCGGGCTGAAAAGCCGCTGCGGTTTTGAATCAGGGCAGGCTGCTCCACCAGCAGCATGGGCAACCGTTGCTTGCCGACAAACTCTTGCAGGATCTTCACCAGCACCTTGCTCTGTAACGCGGCGGTATCCCGATCCAGCACAATGCGTGACGGCGTTCCGGTAGTGCCAGAGGAGGTGAGCACCTTGAACACGTCTTCTTGCGGCACACTCTGCCATTGGTCCAATTTGAACAAGCGGGCGGCCAGATAGGGAAGCTCTTGATAAGTCGAAGCCTGCCCCCAACCAAACGCCGACAGAATATTGGCAAAAGCTGGACACCCCTGCGCATGGCGCTGCGTCAATTCATTCAGGCGAGCAAGGAGCAGCCCACTTTTTTCCTGTTGGGGCAGCCCGAAAACCGGCGCATCAAACAGCCTGTTCATAGCTGCTCCAGTTGTGTTAACAGGGCAGGATAATCAATCTTCATATTGCTGCGTCGTGGCAAATGATGCCGATAAATGCGAACGCTTGATGGCGGCACCATCAGCCAGCGGGCCAGCTCCAGCTGTAGTGCATCACTGGGGCACGCGTCTGCCTCGATGGCTACCAGCAGGCGATCATCGATGCCGGTCGCAGCGCAGGAATAGCCCCTCCCCTGCAACCAGGCTTCCACTTCAGCCAAGCTCACCCGTTTGCCAAACAGCTTCAGGAAACGGTTGAGCCGTCCGGTCAAATAGAATCGGCCCGCCTCATCACAACGAGCCAGATCGCCAGTAAAGAGCGCATCCATATCACGCCCCCGAGCCAGATCTTCAGGGAGCTCCGCATAGCCCAGCATCACGTTTGGCCCTTGGTAGACTAACTCCCCTTCCCCGTCGGGAAAGCCGGGCTCATGACGCAGAGAGAGACGCCCGCCCGGTACGGCACGGCCGATGGCATCCGGGGCAATCATCACTTCATCGTGCGCCAGCCAGGCGATGCGTGGTGCCGCTTCGGTCTGGCCATACATCACGAAAAAACGGCGTCCCAGCGCAGCTGCCTGTTCGGCAAATTGCTTTGCCAGTGCTGGCTCAAGTCGTCCTCCCGCCTGGGTCAGTGTCATCAGGCTGGGATAGCGGGCCCAGTCAAAACGCAAGCGGTTTAGCATCTGAAAGGTAAAGGGTACCCCTGCCACGCTGGTGACCTGATGGCGATTTACCTCATCCCAGAAGTGGCGCTCAAGGGGACTGGCAGTACATGAAACCAGCGAGGCGCCAGCCAAAAGATGGCTGTTGAGCACCGACATACCGAAGGAGTAAAAAAGTGGCAACGAGGTGATGGCGCGCTCACGCCCGTTCAGCGCCAAGTATTCGGCGATGGCCGCGGCATTGGCATCAAGATTGGTTCGCGACAATCTCACCCATTTGCAGGACCCCGTGCTGCCCGACGTGGGCAGCAGCATGGCCAGCTCAGGGTGAAGTGAAGGCGCATCGCCAAGATGCGCAACTGCCCCATCCTCTAATACCCGCAGACTAACACCAAAGCGCTGGCACTGCTCATGGTGCAACCGGGCATCCTGTGCAGGATCGGCCAGCATGATGGCGTGGCCATCCCGCAGGGCCAGCAAGTAGTGCAGCAGATGCATGGTAGACGTCACAAATGGCAGGTAGACCAAATGGCGGCCAGCAGGATAGATGGTGGCCAACTGCGCCACACGCCGAGCCAGCTCACCATAACTGAGCCACCCCTCTTGCGGGTCTCGCCAGGCGGGCTCGCTGTTACCCTCAACCAGATGGGCCAGCAAATCAGGCCGGTTCAAATCACCATCCCCCCATCGACCCCAATCACCTGCCCGGTCACATAGCTCGACAAGTCGGACGCGAGAAACAGGGCCACTTTGGCCACTTCATCTGGCGTGCCAATCCGTCCCATGGCGATGCTGGCCACCCGCTCGGCAAACTTCTCTTGCGGGATAGCATGCGCCATATCGGTATCGATAAACCCGGGGGCAATGGCATTGACCCGGATCTGGCTGGCGGCCAGCTCCTTGGCCAGTGACTGGGTAATACCGATCACCGCCGCCTTGCTGCCGGCATAGCAGCTTAGCCCGGCGGCCCCCACCTGCCCCATCAGGGAGGCGAGATTGATGATGCTGCCACCACCACTGCGCCGCATCAGGCGGGCGGCATACTGGCTGCAGTAGATCACGCTAAAGGTATTGTTGCTGAATGTCTTTTGCAGATGGGTCTGGTTAGCCATCCCCAATAACGCCTCTTCCAGCATGCCGGCATTGTTGACCAGCACATCCAGCGATCGGCTCTGGGTAAAAAGTTGTTGAAAGGCCTGCTTGACCGCCGACGGGTCAGCCACATCAAAACAGAGAGGCTGGCAGGGCACGCCAAACTCGGTACCAATCGTGGTCGCCAGCTGGCTCATCGTCACCTCATCACGGCCTCCCAGCCACAGTTCAGCCCCCTGAGAGGCAAACTGACGGGCGATGGCAAGACCGATGCCACGCCCGGCACCGGTGATCAACACCCGCTTGCCCTGCAACAGCCCCTGCATCAGAAAGCGACCCCGTACTTGACCAGGATCTCGCGTGCCTTGGCGACTGAACTCATGTCGATAATGTCATCGGTGTCGAGCAACACGCCGTAGTTATCCTCCAACTGGGCAATCAGCCCCATGTGGGCGACAGAATCCCACTGCGGGATGCTGTTGTAGGCCAACCCATCGCTGACGCTGCCGATATCAATACCCAGCGCCTCGGCAAAAACCTGTTCCAATGCGATTGTCATCTGAAAAATCTCCGTAGCCGCTCACGGGCGGCATAGTAATTCGCCGGCAGCAGTTCCAATGCAAAAAATCCGTTCTCTTGTCCTATCTGGCTATAACCCAGTTGTTCATTCAAGCGTAGGGCAGAGCGATTGTTCTCCCGAACCAGAGTGCGAATACAACCGATATGCAACTCATCAAAACCCTGATCAAGCTGGGATAAGGCAGCAGCAACGGCCAACATGGGATGCCGCACGGTTGAGTTGCCCAGATAGAGCCCCGCATCGGCGATCGCCTGACCCTGCAGCTCGCCCTGAGACTCACCTTTCAGATTGACGTAACCCGCTCGCACGCCCTTGCACCAGAGCACCCAGTGCTGCTGATCCCGCCGCTCACGGGTGGCGGCAAACCATTGGCGCTGTTGCCGCGGTGAAATACGCGTCTGGGATACCATCTGCATTCGCACCTCATCCTGATTGCGCCAACGCCGCAAAGCAGGAAGATCCCACAGCGCTATCGGGCGTAGCTCAACGCCATAACTCATCTTCAACGCCATCCAGTTCCATGACCCGTCTCTCTTATCGACCACACTGCTGCCATTCCGTAGCAAAAATCGATAATACAAGCAGAAAAACCAGTATAATATCAAAAATAATCAAAGAGTTGTCATCGATTATCCTGGCTTTGGCCAGTCATTAATCCAGCAGAGAGAGCCCATCATGGCCATCGCCATTATCCCGGCCCGGGGTGGCAGCAAACGCATTCCACGCAAGAATATCCGCCCCTTTTGTGGCCAGCCCATGCTCGCCTATGCCATCCTGGCGGCGCAACAATCAGGCTGTTTTAACAAGGTGGTGGTCTCCACCGATGATGAGGAGATTGCCGAAGTTGCTCGTCAACTGGGCGCGGAAGTGCCATTTCTTCGGCCTGCAAGCCTCGCCGATGATCACACAGGTACCACCCCTGTGGTGATCGACACTATCCAGCGGCTCGATCAGTTAGGCATCCAGGCAGAGCACTACTGCTGCATCTATGCCACGGTCCCGCTTATCCAAGCCGATGGCCTGAAGGCCGCCTATCAGCGGCTGATCGCAAGCAAGGCTCCCTTCGTCTACACGGTGGCCGAATTCGGCTTCCCGATCCAGCGGGCGGTGCGCATGGACGCGCAAGGCAGGGTCACGCCGTTCTGGCCGGAGCAGATGGCGAAACGCTCTCAGGATCTGGAGCCTGCCTATCAGGATGCCGGCCAGTTCTATTGGGGGACGCGGGCTGCCTGGCTGGGGGGGATCAGCCCGGTGGGCGGGGAAGGGATCGGCCACATACTGCCGAGGCACAGGGTAGTCGACATCGACACGCCGGAAGATTGGCACCTGGCCGAACTGCTCTATCAAGTGCTGGCCCAAGATGACGTTTAGGGTTGCCTTCCGGCTCGACGCCGGCGCCGAGATCGGGCTGGGCCACCTGATGCGTTGCCTGGCCATCGCCGATCGGCTGCACGCCGCCGGGGCCGAGTGCCACTTCCTCTGCCACGATCTGCCGGCGCACCTGCTGTCGTTGCTGCGGCCCCATCACCATCATCCCCTGAGCGCGCTGGACGCCGCTGGCCCGTTGCCTGGCTTGCAGCCCGATTGGCTAGTGTTTGATCACTACCAGATTGACCAGCGGCTCGAAACCCAGCTGGCCGCCCACTGCCGCCGCGTGCTGGTGATCGATGATCTGGCCGACCGACCGCACCACTGCCAGCTACTGCTGGATCAGGGCCCCTTGCGCCGCACCGCCGATTACCAGCCGCTCACCCCAGCCGATTGCCGGCTGCTGCTGGGCACCGACTATGCCCTGCTGCGCCCCGCCTATCGCCGGCTGGCTCGGCAACACGCCAGTCAGTGGCGACGGGGGCTTGTCTGCTTTGGCGGCGCCGACCCGGCCGGCGCCTGCCTCATCACCCTCAACAGCCTGGCCCGGCTGTCCTGGACCCGCACCATACGCTGGACTCTGGTGGCGGGCGGTGCCAATCCCTTCTGGCCCGAGCTGGAACAGAGAGTGGCCGAACTGGCCGACCTCGACCTTGTGCTGCTGCGCCAGAGCGACCAGATGGCCGACCTGATGAGCCGGCACGACTTCGCCATCGGCGCCGCCGGCGGCATGACCTGGGAGCGGGCCTGTCTCGGCCTGCCGACCCTGGCGGTGCCCATCGTCGACAACCAGCAGTTCAACGACCAGGTGATCGCCCGCTTTCAGCTGGCCGAGCGGCTGACCCTGAGCGAGCTGGCCGAGCCTGAGCGGCTGCTGCAGGTTCTACAACGGCTTGAACAACAGTCAGACGACTACCGCCGCCGCGGCCAGCAGCAGGTGGACGGGCTGGGGCTGGATCGGCTCACCGCCTGGTTGCAGCAACAATCGGATTATCAGCTGTTACCAGATGGCCAGCAGTGGCAACTACGCCATGATGACCGCCCGCTGCTCACCCTGACCCTGAACGGCCAGCGGCTGACATGGCAGGCCACCCGGCCACTGCAACCAGCGGAGTGGCAAGAGCTGGCACATCGCTTGCAAACAATTTTCTCCCAATTTCCCCTCTATCTTGCCGAGCCACCGCAGATAGCGCCCCCTGCCCCCTGGCAGTTGGCGCCGCAAGGCTGGCAACTTGGCACAGGAGTCTGAACACAGATGCAGATCGCCCATCAATCCATCGGCCCGGCGCAGGCTCCCTACGTGATCGCCGAGCTGTCGGCCAACCACAACGGCAACCTGGATCGCGCACTGGCCATCATGACCGCCGCCAGGGAAGCCGGGGCCAGTGCGGTCAAGCTGCAGACCTACCGGCCCGACACCATCACCCTCAACAGTGATCGGCCCGAGTTCCAGATCCACGGCGGCCTCTGGGATGGTCGCAACCTGTACGACCTTTACGAGTGGGCGCACACCCCCTGGGAGTGGCACCAAGCACTGTTTGCCAAAGGGCGCGAGCTGGGGCTGACGGTCTTCAGCAGTCCGTTCGACTTCAGTGCGGTGGATCTGCTGGAATCCCTCGACTGCCCGGCCTACAAGATCGCCTCCTTCGAGCTGGTGGATCTGCCCCTCATCCGCTACGCCGCCCAGACCGGCAAGCCGCTTATCATGTCCACCGGCATGGCGAACGAGGCCGAGATCGCCGCCGCGGTCGATATTGCGCTCAAGCATGGCAACGGCCAGCTGGCCCTGCTGCACTGTGTCAGCGGCTATCCGGCGCCGGAAGCCGAGTACAACCTGCGTACCATCCCCATGTTGCGCCAGCGCTTCGGGGTCGAGGTGGGGCTCTCCGATCACACCCTCGGCTCTGCCACCGCCATCGCCGCCACCGCGCTCGGGGCCACCCTGATCGAGAAACACTTCACCCTGGCCCGCGCCGACGGCGGACCGGATTGCGCCTTCTCCATGGAACCGGCTGAACTTACCGAACTGGTAGCCTCGGTCAATACCGCTCATGCCGCCCTCGGTGTGGCAGATTACCAGCTCACCGCCAGTGAACAGGGTAACCGCGCGTTTCGCCGCTCCCTCTATCTGGTCAAGGAGATGGCCGCCGGCGAGCAGCTCACCGCAGCGCATATCAAGTCGGTGCGCCCCGCCCTCGGCCTGCCCCCGGCCGATTACGATCGGCTCATCGGCAAGCGGGTCAACCGCAGCCTGAGTGCCAATCAACCGCTGAGCTGGGAGTGGATAGATAACGATGAGTGATGATCTCTTCAACCAGCACGGCAGGCTCATCAGCCAGCGCTGGCCCGCCCTCTGGCCCCGCTTGCTGGCACAGGACGTTGAAAGCCTGCCGGCCGAGCTGACCGAAGGGCTCGGCTCCACCCTAAGCCTCCACGGCATCCAGCTCACCAGCCGGCACGATCGGGTGAAAGAAGCCGAGCAGCAGGCCGCCAGCCTGCCCGAGCAGCCGGTGCTGCACCTCTACGGCACCGGGCTCGGCGATCTGCCGCGCGCTCTGCTGGGGCGCAGCAGCCTCAAGCGGCTGGAAGTGAAGATCATGAATGGCGCCCTGTTTGCCCTGGTACTGCGGCTGCTAGACCAGCAGGACTGGCTGACTGACCCCAGGGTCGAGCTGATGATGGCCGGCGACGAAGGGGAGGTGCGGCTGCCCTTCTTCGCCCTGCCGCCCGAGCTGCTGCTGGTGGAAGATGCCGCCGCCCGCATCCGCGACCGGCTGGTGAGTGAAATCGACTTGCCGTTCGCCCGGGCTAGGTTCGACGCCGAGCACCCCGACATCACCCGGCGGCTGGCCGAAAACCGCGATCTCCTGGCCGGCGACGGCGATGTGGCCTCCCTGTTCGGTCTGGCTCAGGGCAAGCAGGCGCTGATCGTGGCGAGTGGCCCAACCCTGCAGCACAACCTGGCCACCCTGCAGGCCCAGTTGCAGCGCCGTCGGCAGGATTACCTGCTGATCAGCGTCGATACCGCGCTGGCGTTTTTGCTCAGCCACGGTATCCGGCCCGACATCGTCGTCACCATCGATGACGCCATCCACGGCAACCGGCTGCCCGCCGCCCAGTCGGCCCAGACCACCCTGGTCTATTACCCCACGGTTCCCACGGCAGCCCTGCTGGCCTGGCAGGGGCCGCGCAAGACCGCCTACTCCCGCAGCCCCATGTATCAGCAACTGCGGCAGACGCTCCCCAAAGGCGTGCTGCACTCGGGCGGCAGCGTCATTCATCCAGCCGTGGATCTCGCCGTGCAGATGGGTTGCCACCAGGTCATCCTGCTGGGCACCGACTTCGCCTTTCCCGGCGAGCTCACCCACTCGGGCTGGGCCGACGGTGCCCTCGGCCCCAGCGCCGCGCTGGCACTCAGCTGGGCCCTCGACGGCCATGGCCGGCGGGTCAAGACCAATCCGAACTTTTCCGCCTACCGCACCGAGCTCGAGCGCTACATAGCGCGCCACCCCGAGGTGCAATTCTGGAACTGCAGCAGAGAGGGGGCGGAGATCGCCGGCTGCCACTATCACCCGGAGTACGTGCAATGAAAAACGGCCAGATCACCCGTCTCACCGCCCTGGCGCACCAGTTTCGGCTGGGGCAGTCGGTCGCCGCGAGTCAGGCACTGCCGGAACTGCTGCAAGAGGTGCTCACCGAGCAGGGCAACCTGCCGCCCGGACTGGTAGCCGCCCTGCTGCAGTGCCAGGAACGCCAGGACTGGCTGGGGCTGGCCGACTACCTCGAATATGAAGTGGTGCACTGCCTGTCGACCCCGGCCGGCGACACCACCACAGGAGACCATTGATGATCAAGGCCATTTCCAACGCCTCCGATGAAGAGCTGTCACGCCGCCAGACCTTCAGCGAGTTGCTGCACACCAGCCCGCTGCCCGCGGCCGAGTTGCAGAACAACCTGGGCCTCTACCTCAAGCGCCAGTCGCTCTCCCGCATCCTGTTCATGCACGAGCTGTATCAGAAGATCGTGCCGGTCCACGGCGTCATCATGGATTTCGGCACCCGCTGGGGTCAGAACCTGGCGCTCTTCTCCTCGTTTCGCGGCATGTATGAACCCTACAACTACAACCGCAAGCTGGTGGGGTTCGATACCTTCAGCGGCTTCCCTTCCCACGCCCCGCAAGATGGCAGCGACGCCGCCATCCAGCCCGGTGCCTACGGGGTGACGCCGGGCTATGAGCAGCATCTGGCCCGGCTGCTCGCCGCCCATGAGGCGGAAAGTCCGCTGGACCATATCGTCAAGCATGAGCTGGTGAAGGGAGATGTGACCGAGACGCTGCCGGCCTATCTGGCTCGTCAGCCGGAGACCATGGTTGCGCTGGCCTATTTTGACTTTGATCTCTACGAGCCGACCCGCCGCTGCCTCGAGCTCATCAAGCCGCACCTGACCAAGGGATCGGTGCTGGCATTCGATGAGCTCAACTGGCCCGCCTTCCCGGGGGAGACCCTGGCCCTCAAGGAGGTGCTGGGGCTGGATCGCTACGCCATCCGTCGCACCCCGCACAACCCGGGACCGGCCTATCTGGTGATCGAGTAGTCCGGTTGCGGGCTGAGGCGACGCAGCAGCCCGGCCTCCAGCAGCATCCGCGCCAGCGGCTCCACCCGCCAGAACGGCGCCCCTATGGTCTCGGCGATCTCGAACAGGGTCAGCTTGCCGTCGCTGTAGGCCAGCAGATTCATCATCTCCCGCACCTGCCAGCCCGAATAGCGGGTCGACAAATCCGGGTAGAGCCCCCGCTTGCCGAGCTGGGGTTCGCCCAGCACGGTGACCTCGCAGCGCTCGTCCAGCTCCAGACACTCGATGGCCCGGCGCAGCGCCATGAAGCCGCCCGCCAGACCGGCCGGCGTCACCAGCGAGAGGTCATCGAGCGAGGTGTGGTACTCGGCATAACAGCCGTATCGGCTGCGCATCACCGAGGTGACCGGCAGATCGATGCCGGGCGCGCACAGCTGCCGCTCGTTGGAGCCCCGCTCCAGGAAGCTGTAGGCTTTATAGCCCGGTGCCAGATGGCCGAGCACATGGCGACCGATGCGATCCGCCAGCGTGTTGCCCTGGCGGGAAGGCAGGAAGGAGTAGCCACGATCATCGCCAAGGCAGGTCAGATTGAACCCGGCCAGAGTACGCTGCTTGAGCTGGTCCAGATGGCGGGAGAGATAGACGATGGCCCCCAGGGTTTCAGGGACCAGCATCAGCCGGTAGCTGTAGCGACGTGTTGGCAGTGACGCCAGCCAGGCCATCAGGAAGACGCCAACGCAGGGGCCGGAGAGCTCGTTGTTGGCCATGGAGGGGTGGCAGGTGTAGCTCGACAGCAGGATCTCCTGCTCGCTCTCCCCCGGCAGCACCCAGTCGCCATAGGTGAGCGAGCCCGGTGCCAGGGTGGCATCGATCACCACCTGATATTCCCCCTCCGGCAGCGCCTCTCGCAGCCGATGGGGCAGACAGAAGCCCCAGCGGCGCTTGTAGTAGGAGGTCACATAGGGAATGGCGTCCGGCTGCTCGGGCAGAGAGTGAAGATGGGGCTGCAGCTCGGCCAGTGAGAGGGTGCAGCGCACCGGCTCCGAGTAACCGACCAGATGCAGGTTGTGGTCCTGGAAATCCACCACCCTGCGTCCATCCGGCCCCACTATGTAAGCCTCCCGCACGTTCCACTCGTCAGGCACGGTCCAGTCGAAACACTCGGTGCCGCTGGCCACTTCATGGATCTGCAGCCCGGGCAGGCAGTGCTCGCGCCACAGGGCCAACGACTGTCGAACCCCGTCCCCGGTCAGGCTGCGGTTGAGCGGAAACAGCAGGGTGAGCAGTCGATGCAGCTGTTCACCGACCTGTGCCTGGTCGTCCCAGTCGGTGGGCAGATAGCCGCTCTTGGGTAGAAAACTCATGGGGTGGGTGCCTCGATCAATTCGACAATGTGGCCAAGGGGGCTCAGGAAAAACTGGACGTGGGCGCCGCCAAACGCGATGGCCGGCTGGCTGGGCCCTAGGGGAAGATGACGCTGGGCCCGCAGTTTTTCGGCAGCCATTGCCAGGTCTGCCACCTCATAAGCCAGATGATTGAGCAGGTTATGACGGGTACGTAGCGCCTGACTGACGGGGCTATCATCACTGGCCGGTGCAATCAGTTCATAGCAAATCCCCGCATCATCATAAGCAAAACAGATATGCACCCGCTGCAACGGATCGAGCACCGGCTCGCTAAAGCGGGAAAGCCCGAGGGTCTCGCCGCAATAACGTACGCCAAGATCCAGTTCGGCCACCACCAGTCCAATATGGTGCAGTTTCATCTCCCCTCCCTGATAAGCGCATGGGGGTGGACAGCGATCAGCTCTTTTGCCACCGCGGCAAAGTCGGCGCAGCGAACTGCCCAGACAGGTAACCGGCCAAATAACCCCTGGTGCCATTTGTCCTGATTTTTAAGGGCTTCAACCAGACGGGAAAGATCTATCTCGCTGGCCAGATCGAGTCTTCGCACAAAGTAGTCACAATACCAGGGGCGCACCATTCCCTGCTCGCGGACATCCCCCTCAAAACGTTTCATAAAGCGATAATCGACACCTAGTTGCTGCTCGACATAGTGGGTGAAGGTAATGCGATCGGGATGACAGGCAAAACCGGCAATCCAGCCATCGTGAGCCGCCAACCAGGCGAAGGGGCTCTCTTCACCAAAGCAGTCATGACCCCCTGCTGCAACCACCTGGTCACGCCCCGCTCCCCATACCGCAACGCTGAAGATAGGATCGCGGGTCCGCGCAACCCCTGGCAGAGTGCGAAACAGCTCCGTCATCAGGCCCACTTCACTGGGAGACGTCGCCCTGTCGAAACAGGTCTGACGAGTCAGGCTATACGTGAATGTTGGCACCAGCAGAGTGCCCTCGTTTCCAAGCCACTCCTGCATTCCGAGCCAAAAAGCATGTATGCCGGCTTCATTGCCCCGTCCTGGAAACTGGGCCACAGCCATGGCGTCAGAGTGAACCATTATAGCGCTCCCTCGCGCGATCCCAAGGGAGCCAAGAACATGAGAGAGAGCTTCAATCACAGCACAAGACCACGCCGCAACAGCGCCTCACGAATATCCTGAAGCTGTTTCATCGTCGCCAGCTCTTCAGGCTCGAAGCGTACCGAGAACGTCTGTTCAACCAGTAACAGAAAATTGAAATGGCCGAGCGAATCCCATTCCGGAAAGGCCCCAAGTCCCAACTGATAGTCGTCTCGCGTGACGGTTGCAGAAGGAAACTGCTGTTCCAACAGAGTGAAGAGATCAGTCATGGTGATAAAACTCCAAAAAAGGCAAATTCAGCTGTTCGAGCGCCAGACTATGGTAATGCTCATGGGAAAAACGGGCGGGATCCGGATTATCACAGGGGGTCAACGGCAGGGATGCCAACCATGTCAGCGCAGGTTCATTACGTGCACAACGATTCGAGCCAATAACCAGACGCTCGATCCCCGCCTCGCGCAATGCAGCCGAGACTCTATCCAGTAACCAATATTCGAGTCCTCTGGACAACACTCTGCAACTCAGAGCCAGCGTATCGAGCAATGCCAGTTTGGGCGTGATGTTTATGATCAGCACCAAGCCAACCAAGCCATGATCGGCAAAGCGATCCTGCAACGACACTAGCCAGCACCAGCCAAACTGCGCCAGCCGTTTGAGCTCGCTCGCCTCATATCGCTGACAGGAGAGATTAAACTGGTTGGTTTTATGGATGATCTGCTCGGCACGAGCAAGGTTATCCATCGCCAACGGCTGTATCGCCGCACGCAACGACAAGGAGGCGAGAAAATGTTGTTCACTGCCAACCTCGCTACGTAACCGGGCGGCGTCTGCCAATGCCAGATAGGAGGCCTGACGAAGAGCGTCATCACCACTGAAGATGCGCGAGAACCCCCCATAAGTGAGCAAGGTTGTAGGCCATGCCCAAATATCTGCTGGTGGTTCAATGACATCGACTTGTGGCAGGGCATGGCGAACTTCAGCCCTTTCCAGGGGGGAATCATCCCAGAAGACCAAGGCCTCAAGCCCCAGATTGAGGCTGGCAGCAATATGTCGCAAACCTTGAGATTTAGAGCCCCAACCAATGGCAGATGCTGCAATATTTCGCCTTTTGAGTCTCATGGCGCCATGCTGCTCAAACACCAGCCAAACATCTGCAGGCTCGTTTTTAGAGCACAATGCCAACAACACGCCGCGCTGATACCAGTAAAGCGCCGCATCCTGAAACGACTGATAGAGTTTGCCGAGACCGTCCTGACCAAGGTAAAGGCCAGTCAACCCCTCTTCACCCACTACCCCCCCCCACAGGGTATTGTCACAATCGAGCACCAGCACCTTGCGTATTGGCGCCTGATCAAGCATCCAACGCGCGGCAATCCAGTCGGCAAGGCTGGTCAAGCCGTGCATCGAGAGAGGACAAGAAAGAAGGTAACGATTACGCTCGTCCACACAATGGGCTCGCCCCTGCTCAGAGAGCCAGCGACCCAGCCCCAAATCCCTAATGTGGTGACGTGCAAGCGCTCGGGTAAAGCAGACATCCAGCTGCATCATCCAGGGATGAAGAGCGCTACTCACACCGCCGCCTTGCAGTGAACAGGCACCGAGATAAAGATGAGGGAGCCCCCGCAGTGGCGAGAGCAATGCTTCCAACCAGGTGTCGATGGTCTCGGACAATGCGGGTTCAGCCAAGGTGTACCAATGCTGGCATTCGCTGTCGGTCAGCAGTTGCTCCCAAAACCAGAGCACCAGATGTCCGTCACAAGCGGCCATCGGCTGCCATTGACCTTGAGGACAAAATTGCAACTGTGCATGTCGGGCCAAAGGAGCCCATGCCACATTACCGGGCATGAGAAATGCGGTGGATGCCAGGGAAAGGGTGGCCATATATGCACCTGAAAGGATTAAATACTTCTATATCATACTGTTAGGGAATGGAGATGAACAGAGTCATCCCCATCCGATTCAAGGACTAGCGCTTGAACACATCCAGGCCGGTAAAGTAGGTGGTATCATGGCCATCGAACGCATCGGCATACATCACTTTGCTGTCCTCGAAAAATAACTCCAGGATTGCCTGCGCCTCTTTTATCTTGACCGCCAGTACCTCGGGTTCTGCTGTCACCTGCGACATCATCAGGCTGATGATATTGGCGTAGAAATAGTTCATTGAACCGATCAAGACCCGATAGAGATGGGATTCGCGGCTCATCAACAGATAAAGCAGATAGTCGTGATGGCGTTGCATCATAGCCAGCACCGCGTTGTGCTCACAGGCTACCTGGCGCCAGTCATCACGGAACTTGTCCACAAGCTCAACGAACAGCGGCACCTGCAACGCAGCGGCAAAATCAAAACTGGCCATGTCAAAAGGCTGGAAACAAGTCGCCATCACTTCATCCATGAGTGCGATCTTGTCAAGTACCGGCCATTCTGGTTGCAACGATTCAACACGGCGAGGGATCGCCCCTTCGATATAAGCGCCGTCACTACTGTTGACGCACTGCATCTCGGGATAATCACGCAATACACGGGCCATATTATGAATGGCCAGTCCAAATAGATGGTTGATACGCACTTCGTCGCCAAAGTTACCCGGTGCCGGGAAAGTATTCTTTAAGTTTTCCTGGTATTTAGCCTCTTGCTTGTCGTTGTAATAGAGACTCAGGCTGGAGTGATGCTGTCCGGCTGTTTTATAGCCATTGTCGATACCAAACAAATACACCTGCTTGAAGCCAAGCAAGGCCGCATAATTGAGGCCGGTATTACCAACGAACGGATTGGAAAATTCGATATTATCGTACTCGAATGCCTGACCAAACGCGCTAATCAGCATGGAGAACATCGGCTCATTGGGCTTGAATGCCAATCCTGTTTTGCGAAAAAAACGCTTGCATTCAGGATGGATGACATCAACGCTCAGAAACACCGTATCCTTGATAAAGTCATCGGCATTGAGAATATTCAGAAAATCCGCAGAGCTTTTAGTTCGCTCCACTGCAACGTAGATATCCGGTTTGACGCCAGCTTTATACAGCGCACTGACCGCCGTACCACATGCGATGATGATGGCCTGCTGCTGATGCTGCCGGATGAACTCGATGCTCTGATCCAGTGAGGGACCATTGCCAACCACAAAGACCGGGACCTGTTCGAAGGGGCGGCTATCCCGCCAGCGTTTCAAAAAGGGGGTGCCATCTTGCAGATGGGTGTGGCTATGGGCAAGTGCATAGATGTTGTCATCAAAGAACCCCCACCCCGTCTTAAGCAGATAAAACTCCCTTTCTACCTGTGTTATCAAGGCGTCTAGCTTGGGAGAGTGGTAATGGCAGAAGGAGAAATAGCTTGCCGACCAGAATGCGCCCTTGCGATGCAGCGCCTCCATCATGTCAGCGACCAGTAATTGCTCGTCAACACCGATAAAGAGATGAAGGCTGATCGACTCCTCATCCATGTAGGCGAGCAGCTGATGCCAGTCAAAGCAGAAAAGCGAGGCATAAAACATGTCAAGATCAGGCTCAAAAGCAAACAGATTCTTGATCTTGCACTGTTCATACAAGCAACCGAGCTGGTAGCCCAAACCAATGCCATACATCAGTGCCAGAGGAATATCGGAATGTAATGCCGCGTTGAGACGCAATCCTTCCAGCGCTGACTTCTCTTTTAATTTGGAGATTTCATTGTTGTATTTGATATGGATTTGGCCGTCAATATACCACTGAGGCACAAAATCGATGCACTGCAAAACGCTTTGTTCAATGACCTCGGCAATCTGCGACTGAACCTCGCTAAATGGATCGTCCCCATAAAGCGAGACGCCCTCGTCAAGCCACAGAATATTGGGAACGCCATTTTCATTACAGAAGAAACGAAAAGGCCTGGCAGGCTGGTATGCTTTGAAAAAGTCATGAATGGCGGGCATGAATTTGGCAAATGCAGCCATATTGAGATCATAACGAACAGGGAGTACTTCCAGCATGGCGGCTTCCTGCTGCTTTTGCAGAGCCAGGCGTGCCAGTTCACTTTCTACATCATGAATTTTGTGATGGATATCCATGTCAAACTAACCTGCATTCAGCTTGTAGAGACCGGATGCACGTCCAGCCTGGGAGAATTGTCGTAATTGTGCTTCAGCCTGCTGCTTTTCCTGACCCACCCAATCATGAATAAGCTGGAACTGCAGCAGTGCCTGCCGCTGTTCCACATTGATTGCCTCTTCCCGAGGCAGTGACCCGAACACCTCTTCCAGATCATGCAGATAACGTTCAGCCAGCTGTTCTGCAGCAACCAGCTCACCTTGTACCAGTAGAGACTGCAACTGTTCGCCCAGTCTCATCAAGGCTGACACAGAAGTGTCGTTGACCTCATTCATGCCGGTCTGCCTACCTTTTGCTGTGCCAGCGCCTTGTCGCGCTCATCGACAGGGATGGCATCCCAACCGCTCTTGACCGTCAGCATGAGGTTCATAACCTCATCAATAGCGCCTACATCCATGTCACGGCTGGCATCCATCATGCGCACTTTCATATAGTCATAAAGTGCGAACAGATCTTCGGGTACCTTGCCATAAGAGAGATCAAGTGAATCTTGCAGACCATTGATAATGGCCAGCGTCTTGGAGATAGATTGGGACTTACCCTCGAAATCGCGACGCTCGACTGCACCGCGGGCCTGAGCGAGACGCTCGAGACACCCTTGCATCAACAACTGGATCACGCGATAGGGATCCGCCACAGCCAGCTCAGACTGCAAACTCTGGGTTGTATAGGCCTTGATCGTTTTTCGATACATATGAGACACCGCTCCTGACTACAAATTAACTGGTTTTGGTGTTGGTATTGAGCAGGTTGAGATAGGAGGCAGACTTGTTCATCTTGGCCAGCAAGGTATCCAGACTGCCGTAGCGGGCCCTCAACGTCTCTTCATATTTGGTGAGCTGCGCCGCAACATCTGATTGTTTGCGGTTGACATCACGCAGGTCCGAATTGAGCGTCTCTTCCCGCTTGGCAAGTAGCCCCCCTGTCTTGGAGTAGGTCTCAAGCTGGCTAGCCAACTTACCAGCAACTCCGTCCTTGCCACCAAACACAGCCACTACCTGGTCGAAGTTCTTCTCGACCGCTTCATCGAATTTCGTCGAATCAAGTGAGAGCACTCCCTTGTTGTCCATCTTGACCCCCAACTGAAAGATGGTCGAGAAGGTTGAGGAGTTGTTCGAAGGCTCAGTGACGGTGCCACTCATCAGGTTGGTCACTGCCTTGGTCGTTGCATCCCCCGCCAAGGCGCCACCATCATTCTGACTGACGCCGGCTACGATAGAGCTGCGTTTGCCCAGATCGTTGCTCTTCTTCACCAGAGCGTTATAGCCATCGATAAAGCTCTGCACCATGGTCTTGATGCCAGCCTTGTCTGTCGTCACATCCACTCTGTTTGGCGTGTAAGTGGTCGTCACGGTACCATCACTCGGGCTCGTGGTAGTGGTGCTATCAGACTCTTTCAACACCGTAATTTTGAGACCCACAATGGTGCCATCGAAGGTGTTGGTCGAACTGGTCAATTTATTGCCATCCACGCTTATCTCAGCATCACGGGCTTGTTGCTTCTGGGTCAGCTTGGAGATGAAATTGTCAGCCAGCTCTGGTGTACTGCCGGTTATCTGCAGATCCTTACCTGTTCCACTGACACCAGAGTCAATCACAAGTGCCGCCTTGCCATCGGAGGTATTCATGATATTGACGCTAAGACCAAAGTTGTCACTATCATTGTTGATGCGCTTGCGAATGGACTGGAGTGAATCTCCTGCTTTAACATCTACATCAAAGGTCTTGTCGCCAGCCTTAAATGTCAGGGTGCCATCTTGAGTGATCATAGATGTGGTCGAAGAGGCGAAACTGCCTTCAAATTTGCTGGTCTTCGCCAATTTTTCGACACTGATGTCATATTGCCCGTTTGAAGCGCCGCTCTTACTCTCCACCTTCAGGACCGGATTATCTTTATCCTGGGTGATGTTTATCGCACGTTTGTTAAACGCATCATCCTTTGACATCGCCTTCAGAGTGGTGACAAAAGTCGCGATTGCTGACTTCAGCTGTCCTACCCCTGAGAGAGTGATCTGGGCGTTGGTCTTTTTGGTGGTAATTGGCTGCAAAAGCTGCGCTTTCTTGGCATCAACACTTGCAGCGATGACAGACTCCAAGTCCAGTCCAGAGCCCGCACCAGCAGACGTAATAGTGGCCATACTCACTCTCCTCGCAAACGTAACTATTAAATCTCTTTATCAAGCAATAACCCGACTCGGGAGCCGCCACCAATCACATCCCCTTCGCGGAGATCCTGGATTCGTTTGCTGATAGCCAGCAACTCTTCGCTTGGTATCTGACGGATCATTGATTTGGTATTGGCATCCATTACCTTGATAACAACCTGCTCCAGTTCCTTTTCGACACTAAAATTGACGGTCCATCCTTGCAACTGACTGAACTCTTGCAAGTTTTGTACCCCTTTCTCAATTTCCTTGTCTGAAATCTTCGGCTTGCCCGCCTTCTCCTGCTCAGGCAGTCCCTGTTGCTTTTCAATATCCTTGGCCGCCCCCCGCTGCTCTTCTGCTGTGCCAGATAGCACTTGAGCGGCCGATTGGCCGCTCTTGCTACTTGACTGAAGAGAAGAAGGAGTGACCGATGACGGAATTCCAATTTCATTGGCCATATCGTCGCTCCTTTTTTATCTCATCACAGCCTGTTAACCCAACAGGGACAGGGCTGATTGCGGTCTTTGGTTGGCTTGGGCCAGGATGCTGGAGGCGGCCTGCTGCAAAATGTTCTGCTTGGTCAGGTTGGCTGTCTCGGTCGCAAAGTCTGCGTCACGGATACGGGAACGAGCTGCGCTCAGGTTCTCAGAGACGTTGGACTGGTTGCGAATGGTGGAGTCAAACCGGTTCTGCACAGCACCCAGCTCTGCCCGTTTGCTGTCCACAGCCTTGATCATGAAATCAAGGTTGGCCATGGCTGTCTGAGCATCTTTAGCGGTTTTAATACTGCTGACACTAGTTGTAGTAACTGCTGAAGTTGCTTTGCCAATCGTATACGGCTCACCTGTGGTAGTGGTCGTGACTGTTGCACTTCCTTTTGTCGCAGATGCAATACCCTTGATGGTGAAAGCCGATGTCATCTTGAAGGTAATTGTTTGTCCTGCATCTGCACCGACCTGGAAGGACCCCTTATAAGTACCATCAAGCAGCTTTTGACCACCAAAAGTGGTATCGCCAGAGATACGATTTATCTCAGTCGTCAGTTGGTCATATTCCTGCTGCAAAGCAACACGATCATCCGTGTTGTTTGAACCGTTCGCCGATTGCTGAGCCAAAGTGCGCATCCGTTGCAACATGGTGGTCACTTCATCCATCGCACCTTCTGCAGTTTGTGCTACTGAAATACCATCGTTAGCGTTACGGTTACCTTGATCCAACCCGTTAACCTGTGAAGTCAAACGGTTAGAAATCTGCAAACCGGCAGCATCATCCTTGGCTGTATTGATACGAAGACCGGATGCCAACCTGGTATAGGAGGTGTCCAGCGACTTGTTGGTGTTCATCAGGTTACGCTGGGCGTTCAGTGATGAAACGTTGGTGTTAATGTACATAGCCATAAAATATTCTCCCGAAGAACATGCGACTGCGGGTTGCGCCAGCAAAGCGGCATCCCACCGTTAGAAGAACAGGTTGAACAAGCCTGATCCTTCTGGCGGGTGTCTGTTTGAACGGACAGGTCACCCGCAGTAGTGCAAACGTTGGATTCCGAACACCCCTCGATTGCTTCACTTTGTTTAACGGCAGTACAGAGACAAGCTTTAGGAAAATTGTTGCCTAACGCGGCAATTTTTCTCCGGTATATGGCAAGGAAAAGCCAGATGGCCAACACAGCATAAGAGGAGAGAGAGGAATTGCCGGATGGCATGACCGAATTATGTATGTGGCACGGTTTGTGCTTAGGTTGTGTAGAGTGACGTCAATTTGGCGACACAATAAAAAGAGGCCGGTAAACCGGCCTAAAGATGAGCATATGCTCAGGAGAATATGACCAAGCGTGACAGAACTGAACAGCTGGACAACACTTGGCATTACTAGTAGAGAATTATATCTCTCCCGATAGAACAGAGTGCGAACCGAACACCCCTTTGTTCCATCTCTTGACCAGGGCGGCCTGAACAACCGCCCTGTTTTCTTTTGTTAGCCCTGCAGCAACGAAAGGGCTGACTGGGGACGCTGGTTCGCCTGTGACAGGATTGTCGAGGCAGCCTGTTGCAAAATGTTCTGCTTGGTCAGGTTTGCAGTCTCGGTGGCGAAGTCCGCATCACGAATACGTGAACGCGCAGCACTGACGTTTTCAGAGACGTTCGCTTGGTTGCGAATAGTTGAATCAAACCGGTTCTGCACAGCACCCAGTTCCGCACGCTTGCTGTCCACCACCTTGATCATGTAGTCAAGGTTAGCCATGGCGGATTGTGCATCTTTGGCTGTGGTAATAGTACCAATGCTTGTGGTCGTCACTGTCCCGCTCGCATTTTTCGCTATCGAATAGGGCTCACCCGTTGTAGTTGTTGTTACCGTAGCATTACCTTTCGTAGCCGATGCCATACCGGAGATACTAAAAGCGGTGGTCATCCTGAAAGTAATTGTTTGACCAGCATCAGCCCCCACCTGGAAAGAGCCAACATAACCACCATTAAGCAAGGTTTGACCACCAAAAGTGGTATCTTTGGCTACCCTGTCAATTTCTGTCATCAACTGGGTATACTCTTGCTGCAACGCGGTTCGGTCATCAGTATTATTAGAGCCATTAGCTGATTGTTGAGCCAGCGTCCGCATCCGTTGCAGCATGGAGGTGATCTCCTCCATGGCCCCTTCAGCAGTCTGCGCCACAGAGATGCCATCGTTGGCATTACGGTTACCCTGATCCAGACCGTTGATCTGGGAGGTCAATCGGTTTGAGATTTGCAGACCGGCAGCATCATCTTTGGCACTGTTGATACGCAGACCGGATGCCAGTCGGGTGTAGGATGTATCCAGTGATTTTGTCGTATTCATCAGGTTACGCTGAGCGTTGAGTGATGAAACGTTAGTGTTGATATAAAGGCCCATGACTATTCTCCTAAGCTATTAAATTTACTCTTCTATTTGCTCAGGCTTTATTATTTTCTGTGCCCGATGCGTCTTATTTAACGGCTCGTTTTTGGATGTCTTTAGCATTTTTTTCAACGCTTCATCGCATTAACGCCGCTTACCCTATATATCGACAGGTCGGGGATAAACTTAAGGAAAAAAACGCCCACTAAAACGTGGCAGAAACTCATCGCGCCCCTCCTCCAACAAGGAGGTAAACAGGCACACTCGAGCCCCTCCCTGTCCATGATGCGAGAAAAAAGCGGTGTCGACTCTCAATTTTGTCGAGCACAGTTGGCGATTGGGCTCTCCAGCCCCTAAAATCGCGGCCCCATCAACAATTTGGCGTGAGTTGTTTTCCATGCAGACACTGGTTGAGCAGATTGTTTACATCAGCGACATGTTTGGTACTGCGGTATTCGCGTTTTCAGGGGTTCTGGTGGCGGGCCGGCTCAGAATGGACGGGTTTGGTGTCATGGTATTAGCCGCAGTTACCGCCATAGGCGGTGGCACCATACGTGACATGATCCTGGGAGCAACACCGGTGTTCTGGGTTCGGGATCCTCTCTATATCTGGGTGGTCATTGCAACGGCGCTGATCGGGATGTGGATGGTCAAACTGCCCCGAAGAATGCCCTGGTATGTACTGCCCGTCGCAGATGCATTCGGGCTGGCTCTCTTTACGGTGATCGGAGCCCAAAAAGCTCTCAATTTTGGCACCTCGGGGCTAATCGCGGTGCTGATGGGGACCATGACTGGAGTAGCTGGCGGCATGATCCGGGATGTATTGGCACGTGAAGTGCCTATGGTGCTGCAAAAAGAGATCTATGCAACAGCCTGTATTCTGGGTGGAATCCTCTACACTCTGGCCCTAGAGGCAAACATGGACAGGGTAACAGCCATGCTCATCTGCATGACGGCCGTATTCGGTTTGCGGGTGGCAGCCATCTACTGGCACCTGTCACTGCCCACCTTCTCGCTGCAACGCAACTGAAAAAGCACACCCACAGGGACATATGCCTCCGTGGGTTGTGCGTTGAACCAAATGGGCTTTTCTGTTGTCATAGAAGCAGTCGTTGTTAGCCGGATATTCTCATGTACAAAATCGGTATGCTTACCACTCTCCTCCTGGCGAACGTGACAGCAGCACATGCCGAAGCACAAGCCGTTTTTGGACGACTAGCCTCGGCGCCAGTGCAGCAGTTCAACCAGCAGATACGTCAGGCGAGCGAGCAACATCAAAAATGGGTCAATGACTACCGTGAGGTAGCGCTCCGTTTTGTCGGCCATAGCGACATCCCCAGTCGCATCCATGCACAGCAACTGGATAATGACTTGGTGCTCTCGGTTGCGCTCGATGGAGGCAAAAGCGACATGCTCTATATTCTGACTCTTTATCGCAGCGATAATCTCTGGCAAATGAGAGGAGCGGAAATGGGTTGGCGTTGCCTGGGAGATCACTCCTTCACTCCCGTACCCTGTCCATAAACTCGATCTCTGACTTGTAAAATGAAAATCCGGCACATTGGCCGGATTTTTTATGGCTCTGTCCCACTACAGTGTTCATCTGCTGAAGAGGGAAGGGGTTACTCCAGCAGGAAAACAGCCTCGATATTGTCAATGACCGTAATCTGCTGTTGCTGATAACTGCTATCCGCCATATCCGGCACCGGAGCAGCCGCCATTGCCATGGGTTGTGCCATCTTGAAGTTGCGACTATAGCCGGTGATGGGCGATGTGTTGCGATACTCCACGCTGTACACCTTGCCAAGCTTCATCCCGAATGCCTTGGCCAGAGATTCAGCCTTGATTTTTGCATCCTCAACGGCATTAAGTCGAGCCTGTTCCTTGATAACCTGTGGAGATTTCAACCCGTATTCAATCTGGGATACGGACTCCAACCCAGCTTTGAGTGCGGTGTCCATCAAGGGGCTCAACTTGTCGAGCTGATAGAGCTTCACCGCCAATTGTCGCTGGGCACGGTACCCCAGCAAGACCGGCTTTTTGTTATCACCATACTGATATTCCGGCGAGACCATCAGGTTACCAGCTTCGACATCGTTGCGCTTGATGCCCAACCCTTCCAGCTTGCTAAAAAAGGCGGCCACCTTGGTATCAACCTGCTGCTTGGCCTTGAGGCCCTGCTTGTCCAACGCACTCACAGCCACATTGAGGGTGAGCATATCGGGCTCGGTCTTCTGTTCAGCATAACCACTCACCACCAGATGGGGCGCTTGCGGAACTTCAATCGCCAGCACCGGAGCACTGACAATCAGAGCGGAAAGAGTAAGAAGGGGACGCCACATAGAAAAAACCTCTATCGGAAAGATTGAGGTCATTATGCCCGTGCAGCCAATGGATTCATATATCGTGCAAGGGCGGGAGCTGATCCAGTATCTGATTGGTCAAATCGAGACTGATGGTGACCACGCTGCCGGTATCTGGGGTCTGCTCTACTTTATCCAGTGGTGATGTCGCACCACAGACCAGCACCTCATCATCAAAATGGAAGGAATCCCACGACAGAACATGTCCCTGTCCCCCTGCGCTACAGTCACGGCCTTCACCGCGATATCCCTCTGTGGACCAAGCAATGGTATCTGACTGGCCCAGCAAATCCTGCAACAAAGGAGCATGAAAACTGCTCAATGGATACTCCTGCTGCCCCAGATCATGGCCAACCAGAATCATGTTCTGAGCTGACTCGGCCCCCATCAAGGGCACATAGGAAATAGATGCAGAGGCAAAATCAACATAGAGTGATCCGGCTACATCTCCGGCATCATTCTCTATCTCCATCCCATCCAGCCTGTCTCCCGCGATCGAGGCCTGATAGCCAAACTGGCCTGCGCAGGTAATATTCCCCTGTCCATCCCAGCTATAACGGATGCCATCAATGTCGACCCAGTTGAATGACTGCATGATTACCCTCTCCTCTACAGCCGCTATCTTATCCATCCACCTTGAGAAAAAACAGGGGCCAGGCCAGCCCGGCCCCGAGACAAGGTTACGGATCGACCTTCAGATTGCCCTGATTCAACAGGTCTTCAATGATAGTCTGATCATTACGTGTACCTCCCAGCGTCAGATCGATGTTGTCAAACTGGATAACATGGGTCGTTGTGCCACTACCCGCGCCATCAAGGTCGATCGTGAGCGTAGACTTGCCAGTACCCGGACCGCTGGTGAAAGTGAGATAGGCATCTAGCGACTCCTTACTGGCATGTTCGCCAGTGAGCAACTCACTGATATCCAGCACATCTCCTCCAGTTCCAGTGGTGAAGTCCTTGATCACATCGGTCCCCCCCACATCCCCAGCCAGCCACTTGAAGGTATCGCTGCCAGCCCCCCCGGTCATGATATCGCTTCCCAGACCGCCGAGCAGGATGTCACTCCCCAGCCCACCGATCAGGATATCGTTGCCCGCGCCCCCAATCAGAGAGTCATTTCCTGATCCACCATCCAAGTAATCATCTCCATCACCCCCATCGAGGATATCGCTCCCTTCCTGACCGAAGAGAAGGTCATTGCCACTGCCTCCTGACAGAGTGTCATTGCCGCCACTACGACCACTCTCCTCACTCAGCTCGGTAAGATGGGTTCGGATGTAATCCACAGTCTGTGCTCGCGTCCAGCCATGATTGGTTTCCAAGGTTTCAAAAACCAGCCAACCGGAGCCAACTGGCAGACTCAAACCAAGCTGGGTAGCCAGTGCGTCTGTATTGAGCACATCACCAAACAGGATGTCATTGCCTGCACCGCCATCGACTACATCATTGCCAGCCCCCAGCAACACAGTGATCTGATCCCCCTCGGTCAGAGCTGCCGTCAGCTGCTCTGCACTGGTCACAATCTGGGCCTCTCCAATCGGGGCGTTGAATCCCTGCTCGATCCGGATGTTGTCTATCCGCACTTCAGCAGTCCGTGAGCTGGAGCTATCGAGCAGCTCAAACACAAACCCGTATTGCCCAACCTCCAACCCATTGGTAGTAATGGTGCTGGAAGAGGTAGTACCAGAATTACTGATACCTGTGACAGTACCGCTTTGCAGAGGGTTGGCCAGATCCCAGACCCCGCCATTCAGCCTTACAAGTTTCCATGTGAAGCTGTCACTCGCATTGACAGAACTCAATGCGTACTGGAACTGCAGGCTTGCTCCGGCTTGCGCAGCTGAAATCTGGATCGCATTGGCCACGGCCAGCGCCAGCACAGTGCGATCCGTATCGGAATTTGTGCGATCCTCACGGATTCGCAAATAACCGTCGGTAACCGTGTGCGTTCCCTGTTGATCACCGCTACGCACCCAGCCAGCAGCCGCATTGATGCCACTGCCTCCAGAACCAAAAGTAGCCAAATCAAGGTAACTGCCGGCAGAGTAGAACTGTGAGCCGGTTTCCGTTGTGTTGTCAAAGAACTTGAGCAGTTCCTGGTTGACGCTGCTGGTTACCCCGATGGCATTGACCTGACTGATGCCACTTAGCGATTCAAACGCATCGACAGACTCCTTGATCACCGTGTAGGTCGTGCTATCGCCCGGACCGGCAACCTGATTGCTGTCGTTGATGTAGTAGGTCGGATTGCCATCCGTGACGAAGAAGGTCAGATTCTCATAGTCGGGATCTGCCTGAGTGCCGTTGTTGAACCACTGCACGGCCTGATTGAAGGCTGCCTCATAGTTGGTCCCGCCGTTGGCAACCAGGGCATCAATGGCATTGGTCAGATTGATCACGTTGCTGGCGTCCAGACCTACAATGGTCACTCGTTCACTGGCATTGGTGGCAAAACTGATCAAGGTGACATTGATCTCGCCATCATGCTCCTTAAGCTGATTGGCCAGATGGGTCAGGGATGCCTTGAGCATGCTCAGGCGGGCCCCAGCCATGCTGCCAGATACGTCGACCAGGAGGGCGATATTGTAGTTCTGACCTGGAATGAAATTGGTGGTGGTACCACCCACATCTCCTACCAGAATATCGTGACCTGCACCGCCAGCCACAACACCATCAACACTACCATCCGAGTTGGGTACCTTGTGATCATCCCCGGTCGTCGGCGTCCCCGTACTGTCTGGGATATCCGAGGTATTGCTGCCAACCACCAGAATGTTTGAGGCAACAGGGGGCTCATTGCTATTGACCGATACGGTGAAGTTGGCGCTGGCCTGATCGCCATCACCGTCCGTCAAGGTAGCGCTGAAGTCGAGTTCAATGTCGGGGGGAGTTATCTTGTCTATCACCCCGAAGTTTTCGATGCGCACCGAGTCATTGCCATCCAGCACAAAGCGCACATAGAGCTGACTGAACTCTCCATCTGGTTCTATGCTGGCCAACTGCATAGCTCCTTTGAGTCCCGACAGGACAAGCTCGCCGGAGTCAATGACGGTCACTCCATCGGCGGCATAAGCTACCCACTGTATGGTGCTGGTATTGGTGTTACCGACCCCATAGACATTGAAAGAGAGCCCGTCAACAGCCGTTGTGGTGGATACCTTGAACCCTTCGTTATTGTCCAGATTGCCATTCTTGATCCCGAACCCGTTATTGTTCGGATTAAGATCATCCAGATCACCGCTCGGCAGATTCTGGGGGTTGTTCACACTGCCATTGAACAGCAAACCATCAAACAGAACTCCAATGCCGCCAGCAGTCACCCCGATAGTCTCGACCGGCCCACCGGCACCAAACTGTGAGCCGATCGCAAATGTTTGCGTTGGCTGGGGTGTAACCAAATTGAAGCTGTAGGTATTGTTCTCATTGAGTGTCAAGGTATAGAACACTTTAGGTGGCAGCCCGCTGTCATCGATAGTAGCCACCAGAGTCTTGCCATCTGCTGACAAGGTCTCGGTGATCCCTACCAAATCAGGCCATCCGGTCAATTTCAATCCACCGGTAGCCAGGGGACCATCTGCACCGAAAGAAACGCCAAACAGCCCACCGGTGGTGATGGCGGCGACATTCATCACCTCCAGACTTTCAATGCCGGTAATCACGGGCATATCGTCTTCAATCACCACGTTGACCTGCTTGGTATCACTCAAGTCACCGTCGCTGACCGACAGATTGAAGGTAAATGTCTTCAATCCTTCCTGATCGTCTCCAAACGCATGGTCGACAGGGCCCAACAAGGTGACTGTATATTTGCCTGTGAGATCCACAGAAACTTGAATAACAGGATTACCTCCCACAGAACCTACCAGGGTTGTAGATCCCATACCGCTCCACACAACAGGCTGCCCACCGGAGCTCAAGCCTGATGGTGCAGAGAGAGTGAAGGTAAAGGCACTACTGTCGATATCCGTCACACCTGCCGTGGCCTCTGCGGATGTGCTATCAGTGGTATCGCTCGGATTGGGTGAGTTATCCGGATTGGCTCCAAGCAAACCCTCTTCAGATATGCGCAGATCCGAAACGGTCAGCATGGGCGCGTCGTTGGTCGCATTGACGGTCACGGTGAAGGGCTTGTTGTCTGCCCCGCCCTCGTCCGTGGTCCCCGCCACGTTGCCATTCACAACCCCGCTCCAGTC